>JBFWMQ010000003.1:0-218185 GCA_050251495.1 Desulfovibrio sp.
CTTCGTCAACCCTTTTCTGGACCCTTTTCAAAAAACCTTCGCCACCCGTTCCGCGCCTTCCGGCTGTTCACAGCGGCGAGGGGCGTTTCTAGGCGAACCCAGGGCCAGAGTCAACAGGAATTGTGGGGGAGCGGCGAAGAAGCTTGTTAAACTCTCGCAATGTCATAATGTTTTACTGTATCAAGCCTGAACCGCAGCTATAGGCAAACCCGTTCAGGGTGCCCTTCCGTGCTTGCCTCAAGGGATGACTCGCCATGCGCTCTTATTATATGGTGCCTTCATGCACAACATCCTCCCCTACCTTGCTGACATCAACCAGGAGCTCCTCGCCAACGCCGACCCCGCACACGCCAAAGGCCAGCGCGCCTTCTTCAAGGAGACCATCAACCCGCTCGGTGTGCGCTCGAAGGAGCTCAACACCCTGGCCGCGCGCCGCTGGCAGGAGTTGAAACGGCTCGAACCCGAGCAGCTTCTGAACCTTTGCGACGCTCTCTGGCGTTCAGACGTCTTTGAGGAGCCGGTCCTTGCCAGCAAGTGGTGCGCACGAGCTGTGTCCCACCTGGGTCCGGACGCTTTCGCGCGCTTCGAGGCTTGGTTGCAGACACGCGTTGGCAACTGGGCGCACTGCGATACGCTCTGTTCCGGCTGCATTGGCGGACTGCTGATCCGACATCCCGAACTCGCCGACCGCCTTTCGCACTGGGTTACGAGCCATAACCGTTGGGTGCGACGTGGCGCAGCAGTGTCGCTCGTCCCCGCAGCCAGACGCGGTCTGCTGTCCACACATATTTTCCGCGTGGCCGACTTGCTGCTTGAGGACAAAGACGACCTGGTGCGCAAGGGATATGGCTGGCTGCTGCGGGAAGCTTCCAAGGCCAGGGCCGATGAGGTTTTCAGCTTCGTGATGACCCGGCGGGCCAGGATGCCGCGCGTGGCTCTTCGCTGCGCCATCGAGCTGCTGCCACAGCAAAGGCGCGCGCTGGCCATGCAGCGACCTTCATAATTGAGAGTTTCAATCAGGCGGATCGCGCCCACTTCTGCTAATCCAAGCCAATGGATAACGCACAATGAAGCTCGACACGAGAAACACCTATGCCGCGCGCATGCTGAAAGTCCTCAACCACATCCAGCGAAACCTGGACGAACCGCTCGAACTGGAAGCCCTGGCGGGATTGACCCACTTCTCGGTTTCGCATTTCCACCGCGTCTTCAAAGGGATGCTTGGCGAGACCATCATGGACCACCTGCGGCGAATCCGTCTGGAACGAGCCTATGCCAGGCTCGCCCAGACCCAGGACCCGGTGACGGACATAGGACTCGCAGCCGGGTATGACTCGCTTGAAGCCTTCAGCCGCGTCTTCCGCAAGACCTTTGGCTTCTCGCCGACGGAGTGCCGCAAGATGGGGTGGACAAGGGTCTACCCCGAGGCGCCTTCCGGGGTGCACTACAGCCCCGGCGAGATCGTGGAATTCTTCCTCAACGAGACAGGAGAAGCAGTGATGAACGTGCGCATCGAGACCTTGCCGGATATCCGCATCGCAAGCGTGCGGCAGACAGGCCCGTACATGGAGTCGGCGGAACGCGCCTGGGGAATGCTCTGCGGCTGGGCTGGCCCCAAGGGGCTCTTCACCCCGAGGACCTTGCTGATCGGCATCAGTCATGATGACCCGCAGGCCACTCCGCCGGAGGAAATCCGCTACGACGCGGCCATTGCCCTGGAAAACGACATCGCCGTGGAGCCGCCCGTGGTGCTGGGCAGCCTTCCCGGCGGCGAGTACGCCATCTTCACCCACCAGGGGCCTCACGCGGGCCTGGAGGAGACGTACAAGACCATCATGAGCCAGTGGGTGCCGACATGCGAGCGGGAATTCCGCGACACGCCCTGGTTCGAAATCTACCGCAACGATCCCTCGACAACGCCCCCGGCCCAACTCATCACCGACATCCACATCCCGCTGAAGTAACGACAAGGCGCTCCCTCCAGGCGGATGGAGCGCCTTGCGCCTAAAACTCCAGGTGGCCCGGAGTGCGCGGATAGGGGATCACGTCACGGATGTTGGCGATGCCAGTGACCAGCATGAGCAGGCGCTCGAAACCCATGCCGAAACCCGCGTGGGGCGCGGTGCCGTAGCGCCGGGTGTCCAGATACCACCAATAGGGCTCCGGCTGCAGGCCTGCCTCGGCCATGCGCCGCGAGAGCACGTCCAGACGCTCCTCGCGCTGACTGCCGCCGCACAGCTCGCCGATGCGCGGCACCAGCAGGTCCATGGCCGCAACGGTCTTCCCGTCGTCGTTCAACCGCATGTAGAAGGCTTTGATTTCCTTTGGGTAGTCGTACACGATGACCGGACGTTTGAAGTGCTCCTCGCAGAGGTAACGCTCGTGCTCGGTTTGCAGATCAGCCTTCTCGTGCACCGGGAACTCGAAGCGCCTTCCCGAAGTCTGAAGCACGCGAATAGCCTCGGCATGGGGCAGGCGCGCAAAGGGCGCGGCCAGCATGTTCTCCAGCGTGGAGAGAAGGGTCTTGTCGACAAAGCTGCCGAAGAGAGCCAGATCCGCCGCACAGCGCGTGAGAGCATGGCGCACGAGGAAGCACACCAGTTCCTCGGCCAGATCCATGTTATCGTCCAGTTCGGCGAAGGCCACCTCAGGCTCCACCATCCAGAACTCCGCCGCATGCTTTGGCGTGTTGGAGTTCTCGGCCCGGAAAGTCGGCCCGAAGGTGTACACGCTGCCGAGGGCCAGGGCCATAAGCTCGGCCTCCAGCTGGCCCGAGACCGTCAAACCCGCAGGACGGCCAAAGAACTCCGCCGCCTCGCGCTCCGCGGCGGTCAAACTCGCGGCCTTCTCTGCCTCAAGATTGCTCACGCGGAACATTTCGCCCGCGCCTTCGCAGTCCGAACCCGTCAAGATGGGCGCATGAATATGAAAGAAGCCTCGCTGCCGGAAAAAGTCGTGCACGGCCAGGGCCATCTCCGAGCGTACACGCAGCATGGCTCCGTACTTGTTGGTGCGCGGCCGCAGGTGGGCGATGGAGCGCAGAAACTCGTCCGAGTGCCGCTTCTTCTGGAGCGGAAAGCTCTCCGGATCCGCACCACCATACAGTTCAAGGCCCGACGCCCGGACCTCCCAGCGCTGGCCCGCGGCGGGCGAGGCCACCAGATCGCCGGTGACCGCCACCGCAGCGCCCGTGTTCGCCCCCTCGATGACGGGCAGAAGCTCGGCTGTGTGGTCCGCCACCACCTGCACGTTCGCCAGGCAGGAGCCATCGTTGATCTCCAGAAAAGAGAAGCCCTTGGAGTCGCGCCGGGTGCGCACCCAGCCCTTGAGCAGCACCGGGCCGCCCGTCTCCTTGGCCAAAATGTCGACTATTCGCGTCCGCTGCATGAATCCCTCCTTGAACCAGACTTCTTCTAGTGCCTCCGGCTCAGGATTTCAACAGAGTTGCGTCAGTTCCGCACCTGGGGTAGAAGCGGCCCACACATCATACTTGAGGGAGCGCGCGCATGGGATTCTTCAGCAAGGTCAAAAAGCTTTGGGGCGGTGGCGACGCCGCCGAGCAGACGCCCGTTCTCGCCGTTGAAACCGCCACCGGCCAGCCGCTGGCGGCAGAGACCGCACCCTCCGCCGCGACCGATGCAGTGCCCACGCCCGCTGACGCCAATGAAACACCCAACGTCATTGCCCTCACGGACGACTGGAAGGCTGAGCTGCAAGCCTCCCTGCGCGGCTCCCGGGCGCGCATCGCCGAATGGCTGGGCCTGCTGCTCAAGGGACTCACCGCTGCCGACGAGGCGCTCTGGGCGCGCCTGCGCTTTCTCTTCGCCACCCTTGGCGCGCCCGAAGCCGAGGCCGAGGCCTTCATCGCCGAGTTCAAGACCTGGCTTGAAGCAATGAATCTCCGCAATATTGAGGAGTTCCGCTCCGAACTGCGCTACCGCCTCATCCTCTCCCTTGACCTGGAGCAGGAGGAAGAAGAGCGCAGCAACGTGTTCCAGAAGCTCACCAAGGGCCTGACCAAGACGCGCGAGCGCCTGTCCGCCGGGCTTGGCGCGTTGTTTGGCCGCAAGGGCGAGTTGGACGAAGCCTTCTGGGAGGAGCTGGAAGAGCTGTTCATCATGGCCGACGTGGGCTCCGAGGCCACGCGCAAGCTGCTTGCGAATCTGAAGAACCGCGCACACAGCATGGGCGTCACCGAGGCCGCGCGCTTCCGCGAGGTGCTGGGGCGCGAACTGGACGAACTGTTCCCCTTGCCCAAGAAGCCCAAGGTCGCGGCCCCGCCGGAAGTCGTCATGATGATCGGCGTGAACGGCGTGGGCAAGACCACCACCATCGCCAAGCTGGCCTACCGGGCGCGTCTGCAGGGCCGCAAGGTTCTCATCGCGGCAGGCGACACCTTCCGCGCGGCGGCCATCGGCCAGCTGGAGATCTGGGCCGGTCGTGTGGGCGCGGGCATCTTCGCCAAGGCCGAGGGCTCGGACCCGGCTGCGGTGGCCTTCGAGGCCGTGGACCTGGCAATCAAGGAAGGCTACGACCTCGTGCTGCTGGATACGGCTGGCCGTCTGCACACCAAGGTCAACCTCATGGAGGAACTGCGCAAAATCAAGCGCGTGCTGGAGAAAAAGCACCCCGGCGCGCCGCACAAGAGCGTGCTGGTCATCGATGCCACCACGGGCCAGAACGCCCTGTCCCAGACCAAGCTGTTCCACGAGGCCATCGGCGTTGACGAGATCGTGCTGACAAAGCTGGACGGCACGGCCAAGGGCGGCGTCATGGTGGGCGTTGCCATCACCCACAAGCTGCCCATCAGCTTCGTTGGCCTGGGAGAAAAGATGGAAGACCTGCGGCCCTTTGTGGGCGAGGACTTCGCCAAGGCCCTGCTCGGCGAGTAGGGGCTACGCCCCGGTCCCGCATTTGCCGCCCGCGCTGGCCCCAGCGCCCCGCCCCTTCAGGATCGCGCTACTCCCGCACCGTTGTGGCGCGGCTGGTGAAGGAGATTCCCTGGCTGTTCGCCGTGCCGATCATCACAGACTCCACAACAGGCTCGTTCATGGCCACGTCGGAGCGCCAGCGCACCACAAAGGAGGCTCCCGCGCCGCCCGTGGTGTCGTTCTGTTCGACCGTGAACTCGCGCGTTGAAAGCGGCCCCATAAGCGCCTCGCCTGCCAGAAAACGCTTCAGCAATTTGCCGTCCGAACCGAAGTAGTCGACGCTCACAAGCCGCATGGCGCGCTTGGGATCTGAGTTGCGCACGGCCAGCGTGATGGTCAGATCAAAGGGCCGCGTCTTCACGCCATGGTAGATGTGCGAGTAACAGGGCACGTAAAGTGTCTGGCCCTTGGACAATTCGGCCAGGGCGGGCAGGCTTGAACCCACCAGAAACGCGCAGGCCGCCAGGGCGATGAGGCTTTTTTTCATGGCTCCTCCTTAGTCCGTTGCAGCATGGGGCATGGCCGCCCCCTGTGGCGCAATCTTCTCCAACTCGCGCAACCAGGGCGGCGGGCAAAAGGCCTTGAAATCCAGAAATTCCAGACGTCTATGATGCAGATACAGCCGCCCGGTCAATGACGCGACCGGGGCGCCGTAAAGCGGATCGCCAACAATGGGCAGGTTCGCCGCAGCCAAGTGCGCGCGAATCTGGTGCCTGGCCCCGGCCTGAATGCGCACGCGCACCAAGGTCCGCCCTCCTGTCAGGGCCGCCTCCGGCCACACGAGGGTCCAGCCGCGCGCGTCGTTCTCCATCTTGCCAAGCACCCGGGTGCGCTTGCGGTCGTCGGTGTCCAGCTTGCGCTTGAGCACAAGGGCTTCGTCAAGCACGCCCTCCACCACCGCGAGATACTCCTTCACCACATCCTTGGGCTTGAGCGCCGCAAAGACCTTGGCCGCGCGTGCGTTCATGGAGGCCAGCACCAGGCCGGAGGTGAGAAAATCCAGGCGGTTCAACAGGCGGGGCGTGAGGCCGGGGAAAAGTTCCGGCAGCATGGCCTCAAGGCTCAATCCGCCGCCGCCGGCCAGGGCCGCGCTGTGCAGACCGGCGGGCTTGTCCAACGCCGCGTAGTCCCGGGTCCGAACGACTATCCTCACAGCCGTCAGAGGCTGCTGGGCCTGAGGCTCCTGAGCGAGCTCCAGGTTGTTGGCAGCGTCCGGCAAAAGCGTCACCCTCTGCCCAGCGCGGACCTTGAGCCCGGCCGGGGCCGCGCGGCCTTCCACCAGCACCCGGCCCGTCTCCAGGAGCCGCCTGCGCAGGCGAAGGCCGGAGCCCGGAAGCAGCGGCTCCAGAGCCCGGTCCAGCCTGGCTCCATCAAGGGCGGCATCCACCAAAAATTCGCGGGGCAGGCCCGCATCCATCTGCGCTGTCATCAATCAACACTACGCGTCTGGGACAGGCTCTGCAACCACAAGGCGAGTGTCCGCTTTTGACGAATCAGGTGAAACAGCCTAAGGGAAACAAGCCCCGTCAATCCAATACATCAGGAGCATCCCCCCATGACCTTCGACGTACTCTGGCTGTCTCGCGCGGACATCGATTCCCTGAGTCTCACCATGCGCGAGATCATGGACGTGGTTGAGGAAGGCTTCGCAGCCATGGGCCGGGGTGAAGTGGAAATGCCTGCCAAGATCGGCATCCACACCCGCACGAACTGCTTCAACCACTCCATGCCCTGCTACGTGTCCGGGACCCTGGACATGGCGGGCGTGAAGGTGGTCTCCGGCTACCCGCCAAACCAGAAAAAGGGCCTTCCGTACATCACCGGCATCTGGACGCTCATCGACCCCGAGACCGGCCTGGTGCGCTCGGTCATGGACGCTGCCTGGATCACGGCCTGGCGCACGGGCGCGGCCTCCGGCGTGTACGCGCGGCATTTCGGCGATCCGGACACGACATCTGTCGGCATCATCGGCCTCGGGGTGCAGGGGCACATGAACCTGCGGGCAATGATCGAGGTGTTTCCAAAAATCGAAGAAGTGCGCATGTTCGATCCTGTGGCTGGCCAGGCGGACCGCTTCGTGGCCGACATGCAGCCGCTGCTGCCCGGCGCGCGCTTCGTGGACTGCGCCACCCCCAGGGAGGCTGTGGCCAATGCCGATGTCGTCATCACCTGCTCGCCCATAGTGGAACAGCCGGAACGCTTCGTGAGGTCCGAGTGGCTCAAGCCGAACGTCCTGGCCATCGCCGTGGACTACGATTCGGCCTTTGACGCCGAGACCATGAACAAGGCCGCCAGTTTCACCACGGACAGCGAGACCCAGTATTTATGGACCCAGGAGCACGGCACGTATTTCCAGAACGGCTACCCCTCCAAGGCCGGACTGCATTCCGACATGGGCGAAATCTGCGCGGGCATCAAGGTCGGCGTCCGCACGGGACGGCGCTCCGCAGTGCTCATGGGCATCGCCCTTGACGACGTCATGACCGGGCATCTCATCTATGAGAAGGCGCTGGAAAAGAAAATCGGCACCTGGGTGCAGCTGTAGCCCCATGAATTCCAGCGGCTACCTGTACGTCCTGTGCGCGGCAGCCCTCTGGGCGCTCATCGGGCCGCTCTCCAAGCAGGTCATCGCCCTTGGCGTGGCCCCGCTGGAGGCGGCCTTCTGGCGCTCGGCCATCGGCTGGAGCTTCTTCGCCGTCCACGCCCTGGCCACCGGGGCCTGGCGCCTGCAACGCAAGGACGCCCCGGCCGTGGCCTCCTTCGGCATCATCGGCGTGTCCACGCTCTTCGGCGCATACGTCCTGTCCATCAACATGGTCGGCGCGGCCCTTGCCTCCGTGCTCCTGTATACGGCCCCGGCCTGGGTGGCTGTGCTTGCCTGGCTCACCCTGGGCGAGGAAATGCACGCGCACAAGCTCATCGCGCTCTGCATGACGCTCATCGGCGTGGCCTGCGTCAGCCTTGGCCCGGCCCTGGTTTCCGGCCAGGGTCTGGGCGCTGTGAACCTGCCCGGCGTCCTGCTCGGGCTTTTGTCCGGGTTCAGCTACGCCACCTATTACATCTTCGGAAAACGCTACCTGGGCCGCTACGCCACGCCCACCCTGTTCCTCTACGCCCTGCCCGTTGGCTGCCTGGGCCTTCTGCCCTTTGTCAGCTTCACGCCCAAGTCGGGCGAGACATGGCTCTTCCTGACGCTCCTGGCCGTGACCACCACCTACGGGGCCTACAGCGTGTATTACGCTGGCCTGCGGCGGCTCTCGGCCACGCGCACGGCCATCGTGGCCACCCTGGAGCCCGTGCTGGCCGCAGCGCTGGCCTATGTCTGGTGGGACGAACGCTTCGACATCATGGGCTATGCGGGCAGCGCGCTGATCCTGGCCGCCGTGCTCTGCACCATCCTTGGCGGCAGCCGTGGCCCCTCGCGTCAGGCGGGCCAGGCGGGCCAAGCGAGCCAGGAGGCCGTGTCCTGATGGGTTCGCCCTTTCGGCAGGTCAAGGCTTCGGCCGGTTCGGGCAAGACCTATGCCCTGACCCTGCGCTTTCTGGCCCTGCTGGCTGGCTGCGCCGAAGACGACGCCCCGGCGTTGGACGAGCGGTCCCCGCGCCCCGGCCTGGGCCGCGCCTGCGCAGCGGGACTGGAGGCGCAGCACCGCCGTTACTCCTGGCCGGAGATCCTGGCCGTCACCTTCACCAACAAGGCCGCCGCCGAGATGCGCGAGCGCGTGCTGAAGGCCCTCAAGCAACGCGCTCTGGGCCACGCGGACTGCCCCGGCCAGGGGCTCGACGCGGCCAAGGCCGAACGGCTTCTGCTGGAGATTCTACGCCACACGCAGCACCTCGGCATCCGCACCATCGACAGCCTGCTTTCGCTCCTGGTGCGCCTCTTCGCGTTGGACCTGGGCCTCAAGCCCGACTTCGAGACCGTTTTCGACGAGGCGCAGGCCCTTGAGGTTCTGCTGGACCGCTTCCTGGCGCGCTGCGAGGCAGGAGGCCCGGAAGAGGCGCTGTACGAACAGGCCGTGCGCACGCTCATCGAGCATGAGAACAAGGACGGCTTCTGGCTTCAGGACCCCTTGCGCGAGCGTCTGGTGCAACTGACGCGGCAACTCATGCACCTGCTGCCCATCCTGCCCGGCCCACTGACCACGGACCAGGCGCGCATGGCCGACCTGCTCGCCCTGTCCTACGGCGAACTGCGCCTCGCCCTCGACGCCCTCACCCAGGCCATTACCGGCGAGGAACTGGCCTGCCAGGCCCATTTCAACACGCTTTTGCGCAAGTGCGGCGAGGCCGAGCTTTTCGGCAAACTCCCGGCGGACTCGGCCTTTCTGGCCAAAGACAGCCTGGACGAGTGCCTGCTGGCGAAGTCCAAGGGCAAATGCTCCGCAAGGGCAAGCCGGGCGTATGAGCAGTTCAAGGCCGCAGCGGCGGAGCACATCCGCTCCCACGCGATCCTGAACGCGGCTTACGCTTTGGCGCCCTGCGCGCAGATCGCCGCAACCCTGCTGCGCGACCTTGACACCATGCAGCGCGAGAAGGGCTTCCTCTTTGGCTCGCAAATGGCGGGCATAGTGGGCGAGGTGCTGGACGGCGACCTGGGCGTGCCCGATGCCTTCTGCCGTCTGGGCGACCGCCTGCACCACCTGCTTGTGGACGAGTTCCAGGACACCAGCCGCGCCCAATGGGCCGCCACCCTGCCCCTGGCCTCCGAGTGCCTGGCCAAGGGCGGCAGCCTGTTCTACGTGGGCGACGTGAAGCAGGCCATCTACGGCTGGCGCGGCGGCGATGCCCGGCTCTTCGACGAGGTGGCCGACGATGGCGAGCTGCTGGCCATGTCCGGCGGACTGGCCCAGGACGCCCTGCCCCACAACTGGCGCAGCCGCCCGGAGATCATCGGCTTCAACAACAGCGTGTTCGGCCGCCTGGGCCAGGAAGCGACGGTCCGCGACATCGCCGACGCCCTGCTCAAGGATGCGCCGGAAGATATCGTGGACAGCTTCGTGGCCCGGCTTACCAGCGCCTTTGCCGACTCCCGCCAGGAGGTGCCCCGGCGCGATGAGGCGCAGGAGCCTGGCCGGGTGCAGGTGCGCCTGCTGCCCCTGGGCAAGACCAGCGAAGTGCTTGAATCCGGCCTGGACGCCTTGGTGGATACTCTGAAAAACGATATCCTCCTGCGTCGCCCCCCGGGCGACGTGGCCGTGCTGGTGCGCAAAGGCGCACATGCGGACCTTGTGTGCGAGCGGCTGGTGCGCGAGGGCCTGCCCATCATCACCGAAAACAGCCTGCTGCTTGCCCGGCACCCCATCGTGCGCCAGCTCGTTGCCCTGCTGCGGCTTCTGGACTCCCCGCCTGACGACGTGAGCTTCCTGACCTTCCTGTGCGGCGGAGAACTTTTTCTTGCGGAATCCGGCCTGAGCCTCGGGCAAGTGCTGGACTGGGCCGCTGGCGCCCGGTCCGCCGGAGAGAACGGCACGCGCGGCGGCGGGCTGCTCTCGCGCTTCCGCGATGACTTCCCGGAGCTTCACGCGCGCCTGCTCGCCCCGTTCCTGCGCCAAACCGGGCTCATGCGGCCCTACGATCTGGCGCGGGCCGCGCTGGACACCTTCCAGGTGCTGGCCCGCCACCCCGAAGCCGAGCTGTACGTGCGCCGCTTTCTGGAGGTGGTGCATCTGGCCGAGAATCAAGGCCTGGGCTCTCTGCCGCGCTTCCTTGAATTCTGGGATCAGACAGGCGTAGATGAGAAGGTCCCCCTGCCCGAATCCGCTGACGCCATCCGCATCCTGACCATCCACAAGTCCAAGGGGCTCCAGTTCCCGGTCTGCGTCATCCCCTTCCACAACTGGAACGACGGGCCTCGGGCCGAACTTGGCGTGGTGGAAATCCACGGACACAGGGTGCTCACAAGCCTGACCAAGTCCCTGGGCCGACCGTATTTCGAGAATCAGGCCAAAGGGCTCACGGAGCAGGCCAATCTGCTCTATGTGGCCTGGACGAGGGCCGAGGAGGAGCTGTACGCCTTCATCCCCGGCACCGGGGAGAAGCAGCGTCTGGGGGCAATCCCGGTGATGCTGCACCACTTGCTGGACATCCCGCAGGAAGGCGCGGACCTCGACCTGGGCCGCGTACCCGTTGGACCGACGCGAAAGACGGACCCGACCACGCCAGGGCTTGCCGTGGCAAGGACCGCCGTGCCGCCCCGCGCCGAGCCCCCGGAGTTCCAGGCCTGGCTGCCGCGCCTGCGCGTGTTCCGCCATGCCGTGGAGGATGCGGGCTTTGACGAGCGCACGCGCGGCAAGCTTGCGCACAAGGCCGTTGAGTTGTTGCGGCCAACTGGCGACGACGCGGCCAACGCCCGCCGCGCCGCAGCCCTCGCCCTGGGCGAATTCCCTGAACTCCGCGCCCTTGCCTCCGCGCACAGGGCGGAACTTCAAGCCCAGGTTGAGGAAATGCTGCGCTGGCTGCTGGCCCAGCCCGAGGCCCGGCCGCATCTCGGGCTGTCCGGGGCGGAGCTGACCATCCTGGCCGAGGACGGCGGCTTCCTGCGCCCTGACCTGCTCGCCTTCACGCCGCAGGGGCCGGTGGTGCTGGAGTTCAAGACCGGGCAGGCCGCGCCGGAGCACGCGAAGCAGTTGCGCGCCTATCTCGGCTTGGCCCAAACCATCGCCTTGAGCCGCGCCGAGGCGTCCCTGGCCCAGGGCTACCTCGTGTACCTTGACCGCCGCGTCATTGAACCCGTGTCGCTGCACGCTGGAGCCGCGCAATGACCTCCGCTCCGCCCATCCAGGTCGTCCCGTGGACAGAGGACTTCATCGACGCCCTGGCCGAGCGCCTTGCCGCGCCCGACCGCCACAGCGTGCTTGCCCGCACCAGGGTCATCTTTCCGCACAACCGCCCGGCACGGCACCTGCGCGCCGCCCTGGCCGCGCATCCGGGCCTGCCCAGGCCCTGCCTGCTGCCGCGCATGCAGTCCCTGGACGACTTCCTGCGCACCCTGCGCCAGGAGCTCTCGCCCGTCGCCCTGCTGCGCGCCGGACAGCTGGACCGCATCGGCGTGTTGTACGGCATCGTGTGCGGCCTCAGGCTGGCGGATGGCCCGCTGGCCGCGCTGGGCGGCTCGGCCCGCGACTTCTTCCCCTGGGGCGCGCGACTGGCCGGACTGCTGGAGGAAATGGCCGGACAAGGCGTGCGCCCGGCGGCCATCCACAATCTTTCCGGCGAAGTGACCCCCTGGGCCGAGGCCCTGCTTGGGCGGCTGGACGCCATCGGCGTCGCCTACCAGCAAGCCCTTGCCGAACGCGGCTGGACCACGCCCGGCCTGGACAGCCTGTGGCTCTCCGAACACGTGGACGAGGTGGCCGACGCCCTGTCCGGCGAGGCGCTCCTCTTTGCCGGGTTCCACGCCTTGAGCGGTACTGAGGAACCCGTTTTGCGCAGGCTCTGGGAGCGCGGGGCCGAGTTCTTCTGGCACTCCGACCCGGCGCTGGCTCGTGGCGAGTCTCCGGCCTGGACCGCGCGGGAGCACCAGCGCTGGCTCACCCGCTGGCGCGCGCGGGCCACGCTCACGCAGGACGCGCCGCGCGTCTCCCCGCAAGTCCGGCGTTTTTACGAAGGCTTTGATCTGCATTCCCAGCTCTCGGTGCTGGAGCGCGAGCTGGCGGCCCTGCCCGACACCGGGTCCACGGCCATTGTGCTGCCCGACCCCGGCGCCCTTGTGCCAGTGATGCATCATCTGCCCGCTGTCGAGACGAACATCAGCATGGGCTACCCACTTATGCGCTCCGCCCTGGCGCAGCTCGTGGAGACCGTGCTGGCCCTGCACGAGAACGCGGTGCCGGACGCCTCCGGTCCTGGCCGCTACGCCTGGCGCGATCTGGTGTCCCTTGTGCGGCACCCGCTGCTGCGCATGTTGCGAGTGACGGAGAACGCCAGCGGCCAGGGCGACCTCGACGAGATGCCGCTCAAGAGCGCATACGTGGCCTGGGAGCGTCACATCCGAGCCGGTGGGGCGCACCAGTCCCCGCACGAATGGCTCTTCGCCTACGACAGCGAAGAAACAAGCGCTCTGGAAGAGGATATCCGCGCTCTGCACGCCGAGGTGCTGACCACCTGCTTCGACAATTTCCGGGGCATCCGTACGCTGCGCCAGGCCGGGCAGGCCCTCGACGCCCTCTGCGAACTGCTGCGCAGACGCGGCGGCGATACCTGGCGGCGCAACCTCATCGACGCCGAATGCCTGCTGCGGCTGTGGCAATCCGTGGTGCCGGAGCTCACGGGCAGCATTCTGGCGGACGAGGAATACGACCAGGGACTCATCTTCCTCATCCTGCGGCACCTGCTCACATCCGAGCGCGTGTCCTTCGAGCCGGAACCGCTCGCCGGGATGCAGGTGCTGGGCATGCTGGAGACACGCCTGCTCACCTTTGAGCGGCTGTTCATCCTGGACGCCACCGAGGACAAGCTGCCCGGCGCGAACGCCCCGGACCCGCTCTTGCCCGACCCCCTGCGCCAGGCGCTGGGCCTCCCGGGCAGGCGCGAGCGCGACAACGTGGCCGCGCATAACTTCTTCCGCCTGCTCATGGGCGCGCGCGAGGTCACGGTGCTTTACCAGGCGGGCGTCCGGCCCGGCGCCCTGGAAGGCAAGAGCGAGCGCAGCCGCTACGTCGAGCAGATGCTGTGGGAGCTGGAGCAGGGCCAGGGCGCGCTCGTCACGGCGCAGCCAATGGCCGTTGCCGAGGCCCCGCTCAGGGCCGTGAGCTTCCCGGTCAGCCCCATTCTGCCCCACCGCGACGACGTGACCATGACCCCGGCCCTGCGCGCCCGGCTGGCCAAGCGCCTTGTGGACAAGGGCGTGACGCCCTCGGGCCTTGAGGTCTGGCTCACCTGCCCCAAGAAGGCGTTCTATGCGCAGGTGCTCGGCCTGCGGCCCATGCAGGAGGTTGCCGAAGACGGCGACCGGGCCAGATTCGGCGAGATGGTGCACCGGGTGCTCAAGGAGTTCCTGTCCCCGCACCTCGGAAAGCCCATCCACGGCGGAATGCTGGACGTCCAGACCCTTGTCGCGATGTTTGAGAGCGCCTTGGCCGAGGAGGCCTTCTCGCTCCAAATGCCCTATGATGCGCGCGTTGCCCTGCTGGCCGCCGGGCGCGAGCGCCTGTCACGTTTCCTGGCCAATCTCCCGGCCACAACGGTCGCGGCCCTGGAACATCCTGTCTTGACCAGGCTTGCTCTCGCGGGCATGGATGGCTCGTGCTTGAATGTGACCATCGAGGGGCGCATCGACCGCATCGACGTGCGCGCTGGCGGACATCTCGTGCTGGACTACAAGACCGGAGGGTTCAAGGAGTCCGGAGCCGAGGCCTGGCTCGACGCGGGCCTGTTCGAGCGCATGGCCCAAAGCTCCCCCGGCTCGCCGGAGGCGACCGAGCTTTTCAACGAACTGGCGGAGACCGGCCTGGATGTGCAGATGCCGCTGTATCTGCATCTGCTTGCGGACGACCCGGCCTTTGCGCCGGACAACGCGGCCTGGGTCGAGCTTAAAAGCGATGGCGGCGAAAAACCGCTGTTCTCGGACAAGATCGGGAGCGCCGAACGCGCGGAGGTGGTCCAGCGGCGCGCCCCGGCCCTGCTGCGTTTCGTGCTGGAGCACATGCTTGCGTCCGGGATTTTGCCCGCGCGCAGCGGCAAACACTGCCAATGGTGCGACTTTAACGGCCCCTGTGGCGCGTAGGGACAACGTGGAGGCTCAGATATGAAGGTTGCCGAAGGGCGGATCGGCAGGGTGTTCGTGCTGCGGCTGGAGGACGGCGATCGCCTTCCGGACTGCATTGAGGACTTCGCGGCCGAGCGCGGCGTCGCCCAGGGCTTCTGCGCCCTGGTGGGCGGCGTAGGCTCCGGCCGCATCGTGGTCGGCCCGGAGGACACGGTGGCCATGCCGCCCGTGCCCGTGCTGACGGAGCTCTTGGGCGCGCACGAGGCCGCCGCCGTGGGCACGCTTTTCCCGGACGAGGCGGGCCGCCCCAGCCTGCACATGCACGCCACCTTTGGCCGGGGCGATGCGGTCAAAACAGGCTGCATCCGGCCCGGCATCGACATTTGGACCATCGGCGAATTCGTGCTCATCGAGCTTATCGGCCTGGACCTTGTGCGCAAGCGCGATGCGGCCACGGGCTTTGAACTGCTCTCACCCAAATAGCAAGACGGGAATACAGACAATGCTCACAGCAAGCATCCTCATCTGCGGCGCAGGCATCGTGGGACTCACCGTTGCGCGCGACCTCGTGGCCGCAGGCTACGATGACATCCTGATCATCGACAAGGAGCCCGAGGCAGGCAGACACGCCTCCGGCCGCAACAGCGGCGTGCTCCACGCGGGCATCTACTATGCTCCCGGCTCCTTGCGCGCCCAATCCTGCCTGCAGGGCAACTTCCGCATGAAGCAGTACTGCGAGGAGCGCGGCCTTCCGCTGCTCAAGACCGGCAAGGTCATCGTGGCGCGTGACGAGTCCGAGTTGCCCACCCTGCGGGAGCTTTACAACCGGGCCACCCAGAACGGGGCCAAGGTGGAGCTCATCGACGACAAGCAACTGGCTGAGATTGAGCCCAACGCCAAAAGCGCCGGGCAGGCGCTTTATTCCCACTACACAGCCGTGGTGGACCCCAAGGCCATCCTGAAGAGCATCCAGGCGGAGCTGCTGGCCACGGGCAAGGTCACCATCCGCTTTGGCGCGCGCTTCATGGGCCTGAGCAAGGAGGAAGGCAAACGTCTGCGCGTGGAGACCACTACGGGTCCCATCTCCTGCGCCTTCTTCCTCAACGCCGCCGGCGCCTACGGCGACGTGGTGGCCCATGCCTTCGGCCTGGGCAAGGACTATCAGCTCATCCCCTTCAAGGGCATCTACAAGAAGCTCAAGGCCCACAAGGCCCACACCATCCGGGGCAGCATCTACCCCGTGCCGAACATAAAGAACCCATTTCTGGGCGTGCACTTCACGCGCGGGGCGCACGGCGACGTCTACCTCGGCCCCACGGCCATCCCGGCCCTTGGCCGCGAGAACTACGGCATCCTGGCGGGCATCGATTCCGAAGCCTTCTCGATCCTGTTGCGTGACGCGGTGCTCTTCTTCCGGAACAAGAAATTCCGCGAGGTCGCCCTTGAGGAGCCGCGCAAGTATTCATTTTCGTACTTCTTCAACGATGCCAAGAGGCTGGTCAAGGAACTCTCGCCTGACGACATCGAGGCCACGCCCAAGGCGGGCATCCGCCCGCAGCTGGTGGACGTAAAGAAAAACGAGCTGGTCATGGACTTCGTCATAGAGGGTACTTATAATAGTTTACATGTGCTGAATTCCATCTCTCCCGCCTTCACCAGCTCGCTTTTCTTCTCCGAGATGTTGTACACACAGTACCTTATGGAAAAACTCGCGAAGCTCTAGCAAGCGCGCCCCTGAGGACGCCTTGACAAGAGCGCTAAAACGCGAAACAAGGCGTCAACAAAAAAGGAGCGGATTTCTAATGAAACTCCCTGAACTTCATTTCGGCGACCGGATCGCCAGGCTGCCCATCATCCAGGGCGGCATGGGCGTGGGCATCTCTCTCTCCGGGCTTGCCACGGCTGTCGCCAACGAGGGCGGGGTCGGCGTCATCGCCGCAGCCATGATCGGCATGGGCGAGCCTGATGTGTCCCAAAACCCCACGGAAGCCAACATCCGCGCCCTGCGCGAAGAAATCCGCAAGGCCAAGGCGCGCATGACCGAGGGATTGCTCGGCGTGAACATCATGGTGGCGCTCACCAACTTCACCGACCTTGTCCGCACCTCCATCCGCGAGGGCGCGGATGTCATCTTCTCCGGCGCGGGCTTGCCGCTGGACCTGCCTAAGTACCTGCGCGAGGAATTCCCCGGCGAGCTGGCCGAGAAGGCGCGCACCAAGCTGGTGCCCATTGTCTCGTCCGGTCGCGCGGCTGCCGTGCTGTGCAAGAAATGGCTCATGCATTACGACTACCTGCCGGACGGATTCGTTGTGGAAGGCCCAAAGGCCGGCGGCCACCTGGGCTTCAAGCCCGACGAGATCGACAACCCCGACTTTCAGCTGGAGAGGATTCTGCCCGAGGTGGTGGAGGCCGTGAAGCCCTTTGAGGCCGAGTCGGGCCGCCGCATTCCGGTCATCGCGGCTGGCGGAATCTACACCGGCGCGGACATCGCCAAATACCTCGAGCTGGGAGCTTCCGGCGTGCAGATGGGCACGCGCTTCGTGGCCACCCACGAGTGCGACGCCGACATCGCCTTCAAGCAGGCCTTCGTCAACGCCCGGCGCGAGGATGTCACGGTCATCAAGAGCCCTGTGGGGATGCCTGGCCGAGCCATCTTCAACGAGTTCCTCCTGGCCGTGCGCGAGGGCCGCAAGAAGCCGTTCAAGTGCCCCTTCCACTGCATCAAGTCCTGCGATTTCACCACAACGCCCTATTGCATCTCCCAAGCCCTGGTGAGCGCCAAGAAGGGCATTCTGAAGCACGGTTTCGCCTTCTGCGGCGAGAACGTCTGGCGTGTTGACAAGATCATGAGCGTCAAGGAGCTCATGGGCGGGCTGAAGCAGGAATTTGAGGAATTCTGGGACCAGAAAATGGCCCAGTTCGCCAATAAATAGGCCGGACACCGGCAGAAGCAGGAGTAGGAATGAGCAATCCCAATGTTCTGATCGAGACCCCCATGGGCGAGATGCTTGTGGAGCTTTGGCCCGACAAGGCCCCGGAAACCGTCGCCAACTTCCTCGCTTACGTTGACGAGGAATTTTACGATGGGTTGATCTTCCACCGCGTCATCAAGAACTTCATGGTCCAGGGCGGCGGCATGGACATGATGATGCGCGAGAAGAAGAACAAGGCGCCCATCAAGAACGAGGCCCGGGCCGACACGCCCAACGAGGCCTTCACCCTGGCCATGGCGCGCACCATGGACCCGCACAGCGCCACCAGCCAGTTCTTCATCAACGTGAAGGACAACGCCTTCCTGGACTTCACAGCTCCCACGGCCCAGGGCTATGGCTACGCCGTGTTCGGAAAGGTCATCGAGGGCCAGGACGTGGCCACCAAGATCAGCACTGTCCGCACCAAGAACTACCTTGGCCACGGCGACGTGCCCTCCGACCCCATCACCATCATCAGCATCCGCCGTTTCGAAGCCTAAGCGCTGAGAAAACCAAAAGCACAGCGGCGCGCCCACATCGGGCGCGCCGCTTTTTCATGCCGTCAGAGCGGCCCCGTCCTGGCGCAACTGGCCTTCCTGCTCACGACTTGATCACCCTTGTGCGCGGCTCCGCGGGTCACAGGCGATCAGCAAAGCCCAGGGGACAGGAGCCTCACTCTTCAGGCTGCGGCAGGTCAAGCTCGGTGCAGACGCCGAAGCCATGCTCCTTGAGCAGCGCGGTGAAGAGACCGTCGCCGGACACCAAAGCACCAGAGAAGTTGCCGTCGTACACTCGCCCGCAGCCGCACGAGGGCGAACGTGATTTCACGATGGCCTGGCGGCACCCCCGGGCCAGCCCCAACTGAAGGGCGGCCTGTGCGCCAGCGAGAAATTCGCCCGTCACATCGCGCCCGGACCGGCACATGGCCCGGCCTGCGCGCAACTCGACGGCCTCTCGCGGGGTGGGCAGCCCGCCCAGAACCTCCGGGCACACGCATACCGCCCGGCCCGCCGCCACCAGTTGCAGCACTGCGGGATGCGCAGCGGCGCTCGCGTCGTAGCGGCAGGGCTCGCCAGCGAGACAGGCACTCACCAAGACAGGAAGGGCATCAGCCAAGATCGTGAAATCGTCCTTCAAGGGCATCACTTCATTTCTTCTCTGGCTCATCAGGTTCCGCGCCTTGCCCCCCCTTGCGGCCATTTGCGGCCTCGCCGCCCGGTCCAGGCTGCCCGGGCTTTTCCGAATACGGATGCGCCTTGTCATACACCTCCATGATGCGGCGCATGTCCAGGTGGGTGTACCGCTCCGTGGTGGAGAGACGCGAGTGCCCGAGCATCTCCTGCACGCTGCGCAGATCAGCCCCTGCCTGGAGCAGGTGCGAGGCGAAGCTGTGGCGCAGGGTGTGCGGGTGCACGCTCTGCCCCACCCCGGCCTGAGCCGCGAGGCGCGCCACGATGCGCTGGGCCTCGCGCCGGGAGAGCGGCCCACCGCGAGCGCCGAGGAACAACGTCTGCTGACCGGCGTCGCACGCAAGCGTCTGACGCTGCGCAAGATACTCGCCTAGGCGCAGCTTGGCGGCCTCACTCAGCGGGGCAAGCCGATCCTTGCCGCCCTTGCCGCGCACGCGCACAAAGCCGCGATCCGCGCGCACATCGTCCACGCTCAAGGAAAGCGCCTCGCTGATGCGCAGGCCGGAGCCGTACAGGAGCTCGGCCAACGCCACGTCGCGGATGCCCTCCGGCCCGGGCCTGCCCGGCGCATCCATGAGCGCCGTGGCCTGGTCGACGTTCAGCGCGCGCGGCTGGCGGCTTTCCTGCCTGGGGTTGCGCAGCCCGGCCAGCGGGCTCTGGGTCAGCATCCTGTTGCGGATGAGATAGCGGAAGAACGAACGCAGGGTGGACAGCTTGCGCGCCATGCTGGATTTCTTCTGGCGCTGGCGGTGCAGCTCTGCCAAAAAGCCGGTGGCGTCCTCGCGCGCGATGGCGTCGAAAGCGCCCAGACTCTTGCCCCGGCGGGCGAGAAAAGCCTCGAATTGCTCAAGGTCAACGGCGTAGGCGCGTTCCGTGGCCGGGCTGTACCCCTTCTCCACTTCGAGAAAGGCAAGAAATCCCCGGCAGACCTCGGGGAGGGAGGCACCGGGCTGCGTCGCCGGGCTACTCGGCGCGCCTGTCGAGGACATAGCTGCTTTTTGGGTTTTCCTTGGCCTTCTTCTTGAGCCCCATGGCGATGGCCGAGGCCTCGCCATAGTGTTTGAGCCGACCGCCGGTGTTGAACACCACGGCGATGGACACGGCCATGAGCGGAAAGGAACGCACCTGCCCCTGGCGATCGGTGGAGACGATGCACCCGCGCTCACGGTCCTCGGCATCATAGAAATGCGGCACGATGTCGTCAAAGGCCGCGACCACGCGCTTGCAGGCTTCCTCGGCGATGTCGGCGGGCACGATGAACACGAAGTCGTCGCCGCCCACATGGCCCACGAAGCTCTTTACGCCTGAGAAGCCGCGAATGGTGTTGACGATGACTCGGGCGGACATCATGAGCACCTCATCCCCGCGCGAGAACCCGTACTTGTCGTTGAAGGACTTGAAGTGGTCCAGGTCGCAGTAGGCCAGGGCAAAGTCGTCCCTGCGGTCGATCAGGTCCTGGATGCGGTTGATGATGCTGGTGTTGCCCGGGAGTTTGGTCAGCGGATTGGCGTCCATGGCGCGCGAGGCCCGGCACAGGGTCAGGTGCACCCGCTCCCGCGCCTCCTGCGCGGAGATGGGCCGCACCAGAAAATCGTCGGCTTCCACCTCGTTCCAGTTCCATTGCTTCGCCATGTCGCCGGAATCGAGACACAAAATCACCGGCAGCTGGCGGTAGACATTTTCGCTCTTGACGATGGCGGCCACTTCCGTGCTTGGGATGTCTTGCAGCCGGGTGTCCACAACGAGGAGGTCCGGCGGCTCGTTGAAGATGACCTCCATGGCCTTGCGTCCCTGGGTGATGACGGTCCACTGGATGTCCTTGGGATCCCAAAGGCCGTGAAAAAGCGCCGCCAGATCCGGGTCCGGGGACAGCAGGATGCCGCGCTGCTGGCGTGAAAACAGGCTGTGTTCCACGGGCTGCCCTCGCTTGCTTCGCCTAGCCCTTGGCCGGCGCGGGCTCTTCCGGAGCGAAATTGACGCTGGAAACCTCGCTCAAATTCTCGGCAAAGCCGTCGAGGACCACGTCAAGATCAGAAAGCTTGATTCCCAATATCTTGAGGGCCTGCTCGGACAGGGGCGCGGCCTGGTCGTCGCCGCCGTTGCCGTATTCGAAAACGCGCACGACGAAATCGCCCACATGGGCGGCGGCCGCGTGCTGCGGATAAAACTGGGCGCGCTCCGGCTGGTGGTGCGAACTCATGGCTTCCTTGATGGTGGCGGGCAGGCGCCAATGCTCGGCCAGCCAGGCGTTGATGCGGTCGTGCCCGAAGCCCAGCACCGCCTTCTCGGCCTCAAACCAACGAAGGTCCTGGGCGCGCACTGCCTCGCCGACCGCCTTGTGCAGCTCCGGCAGCTGCACCGCAGCAACGACCTTGCCCAGGTCATGCAACAGTCCGCACACGCTGAACTCCTCCGGGTCCTTGAGCTTGGCTTGGCGGGCGACCAGGCCTGTGGCCATGGCGCAGCCCACGCTGTGCTCCCAGAGTCCCTCCATGGTCTTGCTCATCATGTCGAACACGGAGGTGGAGATGATGACGCCCCGTATGACGTTGAAGCCCAACAGCACGAGGGAGTGCTGGATGGAGCTGATGCGGCCGGAAAAGCCATACACCGGGGAATTGACCATCTTGAGCACCTTTGCCGAGAGCACCTGATCACGCGAGATGACCTTGGCGATGGCCTCGATGGAGGTGTTCGGGTTCTGGACAAGCCTCGAGACCTCGCCCAGCACTTTTGGCAAAGTGGGCAGGTCGCGGATGGACAGAATCTGTCCCTTGGCGCTGGTCTTGAGATCCTCGTCCACGCGCTACACCTTGCCTTGCGGATTGGAGGCCACGCCAGCAGCCGTGTCAGCGGCTGCATCCGCGGCGGCCTTGATGGTGAAATACTCGCGCAGGTAGCGCTTTACCTTGGCCTGGAAGGGGTCCTCCTCCAGACGGCGGAAAAGATGATCCAAACGGGCCACGCGTTCTGTCGGGTTCTGGCTCGCGGCCACGGCGTCGCCAACAACAAAGACCTTGTCTATGCCCATGCCCTCAAGCCGATCGATGAGCGACTCGGTGAGCTCCACGCCTGCGGCGATGATGGGCATTCCGTTGGCCTTGGTGACCGGCTTGGCCAGCTTCATGCCCGGCTTGGCCAGGGAAAGGGGAATCTTTTGCATGCGGCGTCCTGTGCTTGGGGAAGAAAACAACTACACGCGGCTATAGTACATGCCCGGCCACTGGCGGACAAGCCCCTGCATCTCAAGCACCAGAAGCCGCCTGCTCACCGCGGCGCAGTCCGCGCCAAGGTTCTGGATAAGGGTGTCGATATGCAGCTTGGCGTCAGCGGAGAGCAGGGACAAGAGCGAGCGTTCCTCGTCCGTCAGATTCTCGGGAAGCTCGCGTTGGGGCTGCTGCTGGGGTGGTGGTGTGGGCACAAGACGCTGAGACGTTGGGCGAACGGCTTCTGGCAAAGGCTGCCGTGTCGGCAAGGCCGAAGGCACGGCGGCAAGCTCGGCCGCGAACTGGAAGCGCAGGGTGCGGATGATGTCCTCCGCGCTCTCGACCAGGGCCGCGCCCTGCTTGATGAGCTTGTGGCAGCCCGCAAAGGTGGGTTGCCCAAGGGGGCCGGGCAGGGCGAAGACCTCGCGCCCCTGCTCTGTCGCCAAGCGGGCGGTGATGAGACTGCCGCTGCGCGCGGCGGCCTCCGCAACGAGCACCCCCAGGGACAACCCGCTGATGATGCGGTTGCGGAAGGGAAAATTGCGGGCCTCGGGCCTCGTTCCGGGTCCGAACTCCGTCAGCACCAGTCCCTTGGCCTCCAGCACACGGCGCAGGTCCTCGTTCTCCGGCGGATAGTGGATGTCGAGCCCGGCTCCGAGCACGGCGATGGAACTGCCGATGCCGGTCAAGGCCGACTGGTGCGCCTGGCGGTCAATGCCTGCCGCCAAGCCAGAGACCACGGTGACGCCGAAGCGGGACAGATCCGCGCTGATGCGCTCGACACTCTGAAGCCCGAGGAGCGTGCACTCCCGCGCGCCCACAACAGCCACTGCGGGATTCTTGAGCAGGGTCGCGTCGCCGCGAAGATAGAGCAGCACGGGCGGATCTGGAATTTCCCGCAGGCGTTGTGGAAACCGGGAGTCGAACCATGTCAGGACGGAGACTCTCGCCGTGCGCGCGGCACGATATTCGGCTTCGGCCTCCGGTCGCCAGGGCTCCTGCAGGAAAACCTCGGCCCGGTTCCTTGGCAGGACCTTGCGCGCTGCCCAGTTGCGGGCATCGCTCACAGCCTCATAGGCGCTCTGGTAGGCGGAGAGGATGCTCTTCCAGGAACGTGGCCCCAGGCCCGGCGTATGCCGCAGAGCAAGACATGAGAAGAATTCCTTGGCCGCGTCGAGACTCATGCTGCGTCCCGGATGGAAGCGCTCAACCGCCCAACTCGGAAAGGAGCTTGCGCGCTGCGGGCGCAGGTTCGGACTTGGGGTGGTCCTTCAAGAGGGCGCGCAGATAGAGCGTGGCGTTGTCCTTCTCGCCCAGCATCTGGTAGCTCATGCCGATCTTGAGCAGGGCTGCGGCCGCTTTGTGATGCTTGGGAAAGCGCCTGGTCACGTCCTTGAAGCTCAGGATGGCCTGGGCGTAGTTCTTGTCCAGGTAATGGCTTTCGCCGATCCAGTACAAGGCGTTGGGGACCAGGGCGCTCTTGGGGTCGATCTCCAAAAACTTCAGGAGCAGCACGCGGCCCTCTTCGCCCTTCTCGGCCCGCACCAGGGTCATGCCCTGGTCGTAGAGCCCCTTCCCGGAACTCGCAGGAGTGCTGACGGAATGCGGTGCCAGTGCAGGTTCGCCTACTCCGGCTGAAGCCTGCGGCGAATGCGCCAGCGCGGGGGCGGCGACGGAAGGAGCAGGGGCGACAGGCGGGGCGGAGGCCAGTGGCGCGGGGGGAGCCACGGGTCCGGCGCCCAGTTGCTCCTGCATGCGAGTCAGGGATTCTTCCACCACGCGGACGCGATCAAGAAGCTTGCGCTGCTGGTCGCGCCCACGTTCTTCTTGCTCGCGCTGATTCTCCTTGAAATTCAGAAAATTCTCCTCAAGGCTGCGCAGACGCCATTCCTCGCTCAGGCCTCGCTGGGCGTCCATTTTGCCCGCGCAGCCTGCAAGGGCGAGGGCGCACACCGCAATGAAGATTCCTGACTTTCGCATGTGAGACTCCCTGTTCACGGTTCTTTAGGCCAGGGCGGCGGATTTTGCAAGAATACCCTACAAGTAAGCGGCAGGCGCTCCCCTTGCCTGAACAGGCAAAATACGGCACAGAACCATAAAGTCACAATCAAGTGAATGAGGCTCTTGAGTATGCCCCTCACGGAACTGCTCCCCATTGCCGGGGCCTTGACTGCGCCGGCATTTTTTCTGCTCTTCGCGCTGGCCGCGGTGGGAGCGCCCCTTTTGGCCTTGGTGTGTCTCGCGTCTGGCCAGCTGTGCAGCACGCAATATATCGAGGCGTATGCCCGCAGGCTGATGCGCATGGCCCTGACGGTCACAGTTCCCGCGCTCTTGGCCTTCTTCATGGCCGGAATCCTGCTGACCTACCAATCTCCCTGGGTGACAGACTGGCTGCAGGCCTCCCCCGTGGCTCCGAGCCTGTTTGCCGTTTCGGCACTGGCCTTCTGCGCCTCCTTGCTGACCTTACGCCTGTCGCGTCCGTCTCCCAGGCATGCCCGCCAAAGCAGCCCCTTTGTGCAGGCGCTCATACTTTCCGCCCTCGCGCTCTTCATCCTCTGGCTGGCCGTGGTTCTGGGGCACGGCATCCTTGAGCAGGCAAAGGCCGTGTTGCGGGCGCCCGTGGCAGAGGGTCTGGGCGTCGCACCGCTTGTCATGCCGGACGCCTCGGCAATGACGACGCGGCTTTGGCTGGCCCTGGCTGGCCTTGTGCCCCTTTGCATAGCCTGCGCCGGTGTTTTGAGCCTTGAATACCTGCTCCTGCTGCGAGACCGCGAACCCTTTGGCCGCGAGGCCTTGACCCAAATGCTCCGGATCGCCGCGCGCAGCAGCCTGCGCTCGACATTGCTGGCGGCGGCCTTCCTCCCCGTGCTCTGGACGCAGCTGCCCGAGATGTCCGCTCTGCCCGGAACAGACGTTGCCGTGCGGGTCATGCTCGGGCTCGTCGGCGTCCTTGCGCTGCTCCTGGTCCTCTGCGTGGGCTTCCTGGCGCGAAGCGGGCGGCCCTGGTCCCACCCCTTGGTCATTCATGCGATCCTGTTCGGGACATGGCTTTGCCTGACCGCCCTGCTCTGCACCGGGATGCTCTGTTTCTACGGCGCGTAGCCGGTCAAACCCCACAAAAAAGGCGGCCCGAAGACCGCCTTTCAAAGAGCGAAAGACCGCGGGCTAGTCGCCGTGCGCGCCCTGCTTGGTGGTGGCGGTGGCAAGGCGATAGACCTCGTGCGGATCAAGGATCAGGACAACACTGCCGTCGCCCATGATGGTCGCGCCGGAGATGCCCCGGATCTCAAAGGTGTTGAGATATTGGCCAAGGGGCTTGATGACGATCTCCTGACGCTCCAGCAGCCGATCCACCACTATCCCCAAACGCCGGTCATTGTCGTGGATGATGACCACGGGCAGGATCTCGCGCTGTTCGGGGTTGGGCGGCAAGCCCAACAGGTCGGACAACTCGATGATGCCGAGGACCTCGCCGCGCAGGGTGAGCGCCTTGCGGTGGTTCACCTCGCTTAAGCGCTCCACCTCGATCTTGGTGGTCTCGCTCACGGCATCTAGCGGGATGGCGTACACGTCCTTGCCGATCTGAACCATGAGGGCATCGATGATGGCAAGGGTCAAGGGCAGGGTCAGGGTGAAGCGTGTGCCGCGCCCCGCTTCGGTGTTGATCTGGATGTTGCCCTTGAGGTTCTTGATGTTCGTCTTGACCACGTCCATGCCCACGCCGCGACCGGACACGTCCGTAATCTTCTCCGCCGAGGAGAAGCCCGGCGCAAAGATGAGGTCGACGGCCTGGCGGTCATCCAGAAGCTTGGCCTCCTCCGCCGTGACGAGCCCCTTCTTGACGCCCACTTGGCGCATCTTCTCCGGGTCGATGCCGCGTCCGTCGTCCTCGACCTCGATGGCCACGGAATTGCCCTTGTGATAGGCGCGCAGCCAGACATGGCCCTTGGGGTTCTTGCCAGCGGCGATGCGCTCTTCCTCGGGTTCAAGCCCGTGGTCCAACGAATTGCGGATGAGGTGCACCAGCGGATCGCCGATCTCCTCGCCCACGCTCTTGTCCAGCTCGGTCTCCTCGCCCTCGGTGATGAGCTCCACCTGCTTGCCGCTCTTGCGCGAGAGATCGCGCACCAGGCGCGGGAAGCGCGAGAACACGGTGTGCACCGGCACCATGCGCACCTTCATGATGGTGTCCTGAAGGTCGTCGGAAATGCGCGCCATGGCGTAAGTGGTCTCCGTAAGCTGCTGTGCGACTTCCGGGACGTCCTGCTGGCCTTCAGCCAGGGCGCGGGCGATCATTGAATACCGGTTTCGGTTGATGATCAGCTCGCCAATAAGGTTCATCAGGTGGTCGAGCTTCTCATGGTCCACGCGAATGGTTGTGGCGCCTTTCTGCGGCGGGGGCTGGCCGGCTTCGAAGGCGGCCTGGGCCGCGGTCTTCGGCGGGGTGGCAACGGGCGCTGGCTTGGTTCCGGCAGCAGGCGCTGGCCTCGGGGCGGCAGCAGGCGCAGGCTCCGGCTCAGGCGCGGGTGCGGGCTTCGGCTCAGGCGCGGGCTCTGCTTCTAGCTTGGGCACGGGAGCGGCCTCCGGCTGCGGCGCGATGGCTTCGGGCTGCGCCTCGGGGGCGGCTACCGGCGTCGGCGTGGCGGCTTCAGGCTCTGAAGCTGGTGCAGGCGCAGCTTCTTGCCCTTTGATGCGGTCAAGGGCCGCAAAGACCATGTCCTTGAGAATGGAGATTTCCTGCTCCAGGATGTCGAGCATGAGCTCAAAGCCCATGTCCGACTTGCGCGCCTGATCCACAAGTCCGGCCGTGCGCTCGGCGTAGCCCTTCACCTCGGCGAGGCCCATGTACCCGCACGAGTTCTGCAGCGTCGTGAGGCTGCGGAACAATCCGTCGATAATGTCGCGCTGGTCGGGGTCCTTGCGGAGCATCTCCAACGCCAGATCAAGACTCTTGTGCTGGTGCACCACGGCCTGCTCAAAAATGGCGACATCCTCGGGATCGTACCCGCCAGAGGCTGGCGCGGGCTGCGGCGCAGGCTCCGCCCCGGCCTCGCCGTCGGTCTCCCCGACAGGGGCGGCGACCGTCTCGGCCACCACAGGCGCAACCGGCGCGGCAGGGGCGCCGCCCTCAAACTCTGGCGCCAAAATCGCAAGATACTGCTCGGGAACGGTCAGCGCGCCCGCCTCGGTGGTGGCCTGTAGCACAGAGGCCATCATGCTGATGTCCTTTGGCGTGGCCTTCCCGCTTTCGGTATCAATGCGCCCGAGGAGTTCCTCGATGAGATCCACAACCGCCAGAAGCAGGTCGATAATGCCGCGGCTGGTACGCATCTCTCCCTTGCGCACGCGGTTGAGCAGGGTCTCGGCTTCATGGGTCAAGGCGTTGAGGTCGCGGTAGCCGATGATTCCGCTGTTGCCCTTGATATTGTGGAAATACCGGAAGATGTCGTTGACGAGCTCGGCGTTCTCGTCCGGGTTCTTCTCAAGCTCCAGCAGCCCCTGGTTGAGATTGCCCACAAGGTCGCGCGCTTCCTCGAGGAAGTCCGTGAGGTGGCCGTCACCCACGGTGGTCAGGGCATAGGGCGTGGGGTCAAAGTCCGGAGCGGGTTCGTAGGTGACGTTCTGCCAGCGGATGGTCAGCGGGCCGACGGGCTGCGCAGGGGGGTCCAGGGCCTCAAGCTCGGCATAGGTCTCAGGAACGGGCTCAGGCTCGGCAACCGGGTCCGGATCAGGCGCAGGGGCCGCCACAGCGGCTGCGACCGATGGGGACAATTCGCCAGCCAGGGCGCTTTCGATGCGGGCGATGATGCCCGTGGTGTCCACATCGCCTTCCTGGCCCGTGGTCTCCAGGTTGTCCACCATGGTGCGCAGGGCATCCGTGGCGGAAAGGATGATGTCCATGATGCCGGAGTTGACGGCCATCGCCCCCTGGCGCAGTTCATCAAGAATATTCTCGGCCTTGTGCGCAAGCCCATTGATCTTGTGCAGGCCGAGGAAGCCCGACGCCCCCTTGAGCGAGTGCATGGGGCGAAATATCTCGTTCAGCAGGCCGAGGTTCTCTGGGCTCTTTTCAAGCTGAAGCAGGTTCGGTTCAATGGTCTCCAGGTGCTCCTTGGCTTCCACGAAGAAGTCTGAAAGGATTTCTGGATCAAGATAATCCTGGCTCATTCAGATACCTGCCTGCTCTCGTTGTTCCGCCATCCGACAACCAGCCGTGCGGGGCCGCTCACATCCCAAACCCCGGATACGGCAGAATCACCCCAGGAGCATCTTCACGTTGCGGACCATCTTTTCCGGTTGGGCCGGCTTCACCATGTAAAGGTTGGCGCCCAGGGTCAACCCGGTTTCGATGTCCTTGTCCTGCCCTTCCGTGGACAGTACGATTATCGGGATATCCCGGTAGGTCTCCTGCTCACGGATGTTCTTGATGAACGTGAATCCGTCCATGCGCGGCATGTTCACATCGCTCACGATGAGGTCCACCTGCTCCGCGGCGTACAGCTTTTCCAGTCCGTCAAGCCCGTCTTCGGCCGTGGTGACCTTGAAGCCTTCCTTTTTCATGATGAAGGCCACAAGGTTCCGTACAGTCTTAGAATCGTCCACAATCAGAATATGTTTAGGCATGTGTCCTTCCCCCTTGCAGCACAATCTGGACCAGATTATCGATGGATAGGATACTTATGAGTTTTTCTCCGGACTTATAGAGTCCAAGAAGCAGGTGAGCGTTGACGCCGACGTTGCCTTCGACGTTCCACTCCAGGTCATCACCGCTGGCCTTGTACATCGTGGAGACAGCATTGATCATCAGACCAATCTGAAGTCCCTTGTGGCGGCACACCACGATGAATCGGTCTTCCTGCTCGCCGGGCATGTCCAACAGGGTGCGCAGGCTCACCAGGGGCGTCACGCGGCCACGCAGGTTGATGATCCCCGATATACAGGCGGGAGCGGAGGGCAATTTCGTCGGCTTGACGAAACGGATAACCTCCTGGATCACCATGATCGGCAGCGCGTATTCTCGCCCCAGAATAGAGAAGCTCACCAGCCTGATCTCAGACTGGCCGCGCATCTTCTCGTCAGAGTGTTCCTCGGACGCAGCGGGGGCGCCCGCGGAACCGAGAGAGGCCACCACGTCCTCGCCACGCGGATCAAGACGCTTGGCCTGGGCGAGGACCTTCTCGCGCTCCACGCCAAGATACTTGTCCAGGAAGGCCTGCTCCGCACTGGTGAGGACACGGCCGGCGTCGTCCACGTCGGGCAGACGGACATCATCCACGAAATATTGCTCAGGCGTTTTCATGTGCGTCAATCTCTTTTGCCAGTTGCAGGTACTCCACGGCTCCCCGAGCCTTGGCGTCGACTTCGAAAATAACCTTGCCCCCGGCGCTCGACTCGCGGAACTTGGTGTCAAAATGGATGACCGTCTCAAACACCCGGTCGCCCAACTTGTCGCGCATCAACCGCAGGATGCGCCGACAGGCCGCCGTCCGCTGGTCATACATGGTTGGCAAGGCCATGTAGCGCACGCTTCGCGGCAACACCCGGTTCAAAAGCCGGATGGTGTCGAACAGGAGCCTGATGCCGTACAGCGCGAGAAAGTCCGTCTGTATGGGGATGAGCACCATGTCCGAAGCCACGATGGCATTCACAAGCAAAATCCCGACATGCGGCGGGCAGTCGAGCAGAACATAGTCGTAGCCCTCGCGCTTGCCGACCAGGAACTCCGAAAGGATGAGTCCCTTGTTCTTGCGGTCCTTCAGGTCCACTTCAAGCTCTGAAAGCCGGATGTGGCCAGGCACGAAGTCGAACCCGCCGGAGAGACCGGTCTTCAGGATGCGCTGGAAAATCGCCTCGTCCGCCGTCTCCGTCTGAAACAGATCATATGCCGTAGCCTCAAGCGTCTCCGGAAAGAAGGAGAGGTGCACCGAGGCGTTGGCGTGCGGGTCAAGATCCATGACCAGCACCCGCTTCTTCAACCGGACCAGGGCGGCTGCCAGATTCAACGCTGTGGTGGTTTTACCCACCCCGCCCTTCTGGTTCGCTATGGCGATGACCCTGGCGCTCAATTTTCACCCGAACCGATGGCCGCACACGCCCGCACGTCGGCGCATCAGGCCTCCTTCTTGTACATAATGGCCCCGGGGTAATGGATGGGCTTGAAGGAACGCGTGATGTTGTGCAGCGATTCCGAATGCCCGATAAGCAGATACCCGCTGGGCAGCAGATTGTCGTAAAAGGCGCCGATGACCTTGCGCTTCATCTCGTCGTCAAAGTAGATGATGACGTTGCGGCAAAGCACGATCTGCGAGCGCTCCACGCGCTTGAGCGCCATGCGGTCGGACAGGTTCAACTGCCCGAAGGAGATGATCCGCTTGAGTTCTGGCTTCACGCGGAAATTCTCTCCGTCCTTGTCGAAGTAGCGGGTCACGATCTCCTTGGGAGTGGTGCGCAGGGTATACTCGTTGTAAATCCCCTTGCGCGCCGCCTCAAGCACGCGCTCGGAGAGGTCGCTTGCAGTAATGCGCACGTCCCAGGCCGGAAGCTCGCCCCGCAGCACCTCGGCCACGATGATGGCGATGGTGTATGGTTCCTCACCCGTGGAACACCCCGCCGACCAGATCCTGAGCCGCTTGTCGCCCTTTTTCTTCAACTCCCCGATGACCTCCGCCAGGATGTTCTCCTGGAACACCTTGAGTTGCGGAGGGTTGCGGTAGAAGCTGGTCTCGTTTGTGGTGATGACCTCAAAGAGCTTCGAGAGCTCCGTCTTCTTGTTGGAGTCATATTGGAGATAGTGATAGTATTCGCCGAAGCTTTTCAGATTGAGCAGCTTCAGCCGGTTGGCGAGTCGATTTTCCAGAAGGTACTTCCGGTTATCCGCGACATAGATTCCACATTGGGCGTAGATGAAGTCGCGCAGCTGCACGAATTCAGCATCGCTGATCTTGAGTTCCGCACCAACGGCCCCTGATGGCGAAAAAAGCGCTGACATCTACATTTCCCTTTCCTGTTCTTCCTGGATCTGGGAGATGGCTGCTTCGGCGGCCTCCATCAACTCATAGTCCTCGTTGTTCGAGATTGACAGCAAGGCCTGGAATGCGGCGGTGCCTCCGATGCTGCCAAGGCATTCGATAGCGCGGATCGCCACGAGCTTGTTCGGATACTCTAGCAGGACCATGACGTCCGGTATGGCCGCCACCACCTTGTGCTGGCCAAGCACCTCCAGCGCGCGCACCTTCACCCAGTCGTCGTCGTCGCCCAAGGCATGCACCAGATGGGGAACGATTTCGGGGGAAAAGCAGCGCCCCATGATCTCGACGACGGTTTGCCGGACGTCGCGATTCTCGTCCAGCAGACGCGGAGCAAGCATGTTGATCCAGACGTCGTTCTGGTAGCACAGGGACGAGATGGCCTCCAGGGCATGCTTGCGGATGTCCGGACTCTCGTCCTCAAGCGCCATCTTGAGCAGCTCGATATTGGCCGTGGCGTCGATACGTCCCAGAGCATAGACGGCCATAAGGCGCTTGACCGGCTGATCGCCCTTGAAGAGCTCCCTGAAGCGTTCCTGCATCTGCTCGCCGCCGATGGCCACGCAGGCATCCAGCGCGGCCTCCTTGACGTCGTCGTACTGATGGTCCAGCAGCTCGAAGAGCGCGTCCGCCGCAGGGGCATGCCTGAACTTCTGTCCAAGGAAGCTGGCAGCGGACTTCAGCACCTTTCCATCGTTGTGCTTCTGCAAGAGGTCCATGAAGAAATCGGTGCTGCCCGGCCCGGCGATGCGCGCCAGCACGCTGACGATGGCGCGCTGCACGGTGATGTAGCCCTGCCAAAAGGCGTTCACCAGCACCGCCTCAACTTCCGGATCAGAGATGCGGGCCAGCGTCTCAACCGCCAACAGGGCCGCCTGCACGTCGTCGTTGCGCAAGGCGTTTTTCAAAACCGCGGTGACTCCCATTTGGGCCAGGCTGCTGATGATGCTGTCCAGGCGGTCCTGGTCCTTGTCGGGGTCGAGCTTGACAGCGATGGCGAAGACCCCTGCGGCAGCGTCGTCTCCGCCCATGACGGCAAGGCCGAGGATGGCGGCGTCCTGCACCTCCGTATCCTCGTCCTCAAGGGCCACAAGCAGATAGTCGCGGAAATTCTGGCGGGCGTCCTTAGGCAGCAGATTCACCAGCTTGGCACCCAGAATCTTCACGATGGCCTTGACGATCTTGTTGCGCAGGGCGGTCGGCGAGGACTCCATGCGGCTGAGCAGCAGAGAGACAGCCTTGACGTTGCCCATGTCGCCCAGGGCGTCGATGATCATGGAGACCACAAGCTCCGAGGAGTGGCTCATGGCCTTGACCATGGCGTCCACGGAACTCGCATGGCGGATCTTGGCCAGGGCCTCGATGACGGAATACTGGACCCACTCCTCGTCGCGCATGGCCTGGTTCAGGCACTTGGCGGCCTCGGACAGCCCAAGATCGCCCAGGCTCACAGCGGCCTGATAGCGCACGTTGACCTCAGGGTCCTTGAGGAGCGCGTCGCACAGGGGGGAGAGGGCCATGTTGTTTTGCGAAGAGCCCAGTATGTCGGTGGCGAAGATACGGATGTCCACGTCCTCGTCCTTCAGCAGCGGAATGATGGACGAAAGCTCCTGGCCGCCCAACGCCCGCAGGATGTCCATCGCCCCGTTGCGCACCGGAGCCTCGTCGGAACGCAGCAGCGGAATCACCCCGGTCACGGCCTCTTTCCCGCCGATTTTCCGAAGTGCGTTGTCCGCGGACTCCTGGACACCGATATTGCTGCTCTTGAGCATCTCCACAAGAAGAGGCACCGCATCTTCACAATGCGCCTCTCCGGCCAGATACGCCCCTTCGCGAAGCATATCCGTCTCAGCGCTTTTGAGCATCGCCAGGATTTCTTTGCAGTCAGTCATCGGCTTGAACCCCTCCAGGGTCTTGTCCCACAGCGAATACACCAGGAATTCCACACGCTACGGCCAGCGATCCTAGACATATAAATTATTCATAATGGCCTGGGCCATGTCATCAATATCAACAATCTCGTCCGAAAGTCCAGCGTCCACAATTGCCTTTGGCATCCCGTACACAACGCATGTGGCGTCGCTCTGGGCCAAGGCCCGACCGCCCTTCTGCTTGAGGGCGCGCACGCCCTCCATGCCGTCGTTGCCCATGCCGGTGAGGATGACGCCCAGGGCGCGCCTGCCGACGGCATCGGCAGCGCTGGTGATGAGCACGTTGGCCGAAGGCTTGTACAGGGCGCTGGCTGGCTCGGTGCTGATCTCAAGATCGACGCGGCTCACCATCTGCTTGAGCAGCAGGTGCTTGCCGCCAGGAGCGATGAACGCGCAGCCGGCTTTGAGCCGGTCCCCAGGCTCTGCCTCCTTCACGCTGATCTGGCACAAGCCGTCCAGGCGCTTTGCAAAAGGCCCGGTGAAGGCCGCCGGCATGTGCTGCGCAATGACGATGCTGGCGGGAAAATTCGCGGGCAAGGCCGAGAGCACCTTCTGCACCGCTGGGGGGCCGCCGGTGGAGACCCCGATGACGACCACATCGCGTTTGGCGAGACCGCCAGGACACGTGGCGGGACCGGTCGGCCTGCCCCCCGCTTTGGATTCGGGACGCGCCGAGGCGGGCACGCTAACCGGAGTGACTGGCCTGGCGATGCCAGCCGGGCGCGGCCTGGAGTGGATAAGCTTGCGCGAGGCCACTATCTTGACCTTGGAAATGAGATTGGCCTCGATCTTGACGATGTCGAGCGAAACCTTGGAGAGCTGCTTGGGGATGAAGTCGACGGCGCCGAGTTCCAGGGCCTTGAGGGTCGCCTCGGCTCCTTCGTTGGTGAGCGAACTGACCATGAGCACGGGCCGGGGCATTTCCATCATGATGTGCCGCAGAGCGGTCAGGCCGTCCATGCGCGGCATTTCTATGTCCATGGTCACGACATCGGGGTTGTGCTTGCGGATAAGCTCAAGACCCTCTTCGCCGTCACGAGCCGTGGCGACAACGTCAATTTCCGGGTCCTTGGCCAGCATTGTGCTGATGGCCTTACGCATGAACGCAGAATCGTCGACGACCACTACCTTAATCACAAACCGCTCCTTCTCCTGGTGGACGCCGAGCGCCCAACAAAAGCACGAATCAAGGCTGCTAAATCATCTCTAGATTCTCATATTTCCTCTTGGTTGTCCAACCAGAAGCACTTGTGGAACAGTGCAGTTTCATGCTTCAAGCTGAAACAGGATGCTTGCCTTTTCGATTCGATTCAGCTAAAAGCCGTCCTCTCGACAACGGGATGTGGCTCAGCCTGGTAGAGCGCCGCGTTCGGGACGCGGAGACCGCTGGTTCAAATCCAGTCATCCCGACCAGCCAGCTTCGGCCCCTGTGGAACCCTCCACAGGGGCCTTTTTCGGTCTTCAACCCTGGCACGCTCCGGGCACGCCAAATCCTTGCCACGAGCGCACAACGTCCCAGCGCACATGCAACCGGAAACCGTACCCCAGATCATTCACGCCCCACCAACACCTTCTTTTCTGGTGTTCGGCCCAGGGCTCAAGCTTAATTCCCATGCCGCAGAAGCACTATCTATCCGAAACAACGAAGCAAAAACAAATGTTTCATTTCCTTGCTTCCTGGCCCTTGACAAGCTGAAAACAAAAATTTAAATGCCGTTTAAATCTTGATTCTAAACTCTGTTTCCCACTGGAGTAGATATTGACGTCACCGCAGCATGAGACCGGCACCAAGACCCGGCTGTTAAAGGCCGGGAGAAAGATATTTGCTGAAAACGGACTGAACAATGCCACGATCAGAGACATCTGCGTTGCTGCTGGCGCAAACGTTGCATCGGTGAACTACCATTTCGGCAGCAAGGACAAGCTCTACGTGGCGGTGCTCAAGGACTACATCGAGCGCGAAAACAGGCGTCACCCCCGCGACCAGGGCGTCACCGCGCAAAGCGCCCCGGAAGAACGGCTCCGGGCCTTTGTCCGCAGCTTTCTGCTGCAAACGCTTGGGGACGAAGATCCGGAAAACGAACGCCTGGCCAAGCTGCTCACCCAGGAGTTCATTGAACCTTCGTTGCACTTTGGTGAAATATTTGACCGCGTGTGCAGGCCTTCGCACAACCTGCTGCTGGACATTGTGCGGCAACTGCTGCCCGACGCTGACGAATCGACCGTGGCACAATGCGCATCAAGCATCATGGGCCAATGCGTGCTGTTTGACTTCGCCAAAGAGGCCATCACACGGATGAGTCCGGAGTTGTCCCTCAAGGCGAGCAATCTCGAACATGTGACGAACTTCATAATGCAGTTTTCCCTGGGCGGAATAGAGCGTATCCGCGCTGCGCGACAGCACTAGCCGCCCATGCTCCAAAGCACATTCAAAACAGATCAGGACACCCACATGCGCACAGAAAAACTGTCCCCGCGTTCCTTTGTTCTCGCCGCTGCCCTCACGCTCTCCCTTGCCGGTTGCGGCCAGAACAATCAGGCGGCTGGCCCGCCCCAGATGCCGGAGCCGGAAGTCACAGTGTTCACGATCGCCCCGGAACGGGTGACCATGACAACGATTCTGGCCGGGCGCACCTCGCCCTTCCAGGTTTCCGACGTTCGGCCCCAGGTTGGCGGCATCATCCAGAAGCGTTTGTTCAAGGAAGGCTCCGACGTCAAGGCGGGGGAAGTGCTCTATCAGATCGACCCGGCGACATACCAGGCCGCGTATGACAACGCCAAGGCCGCCCTGGCCAAGGCCGAGGCCAACGCCTTGCCCGCGCGCCTCAAGGGCGACCGCTACGGCAACCTGTCCAAGGTCAATGCCGTGAGTCAGCAGGACAACGACGACGCCCAGGCCGCCAAGCTTCAGGCCGAGGCCGAGGTCATCGCCGCGCGAGCCGCCCTAGAAACCGCGCGCATCAACCTTTCCTACACCCGCGTCACCGCGCCCATCGCCGGACGCATCGGCAAATCCAGCGTCACTCCGGGCGCGCTGGTGACGGCGAGCCAGGCCAATGCCCTGGCCACGGTGCAGCAGACCAGCCCCATGTACGTCGACGTCACACAGTCCAGCGCCGAGGTGCTGCGCCTGAAGCGCGACCTCGCCAGTGGCAAGCTCACCAGGGCCGGCGCCGATGGGGCCAAGGTGAAACTCCTGTTTGAAGATGGGACACCCTACGCCCATGACGGCGCGCTCCAGTTCTCGGACATCACGGTTGACCAGGACACCGGCGTCATCACCCTGCGCGCCCTGTTCCCCAATCCCAATCAGGACCTTTTGCCAGGACTCTACGTGCGCGCCGTGCTGGAGGAGGGCGTCGAGGAGAACGCCATTCTTGTGCCGCAGGTGGCGGTAACCCGCGACAGCAAGGGCAACCCCTTGGTGATGAGCGTGAAGCCTGACAACACGGTCGAGCCGCGCCCCATCAAGGTGGGCCGCGTTGTGGGCGACAGGTGGCTGGTGACGGACGGACTCGCCGCAGGCGACCGCGTCATCGTCGAAGGCTTGCAGAAGGCCAAGCCCGGCGCCAAGGTCAAGCCTGTGCAACCAAGTGCGCAACCTGCCCCGGCTGGCGCGCCCCTCCAGGCGGAAAGCCAGGCGAACGCCACCACGCCCGCAAATGAGACAAGCCCCACCCCGGCGGCCAAGCCCGCCACCAAGGCCGAAGCAGCTTCCCAGCCTGCGCCGGTGCCCGTTCCCCAGCCGGAGAAGAGCGTCCCGGCCAAGCCGAAGGATGCGCCCATGTCGGCGGACGCGACGAAATCAAAGGAAGCTGCCAAGCCGAAGGAATCCGCAAAAAAACGCGATTCCCTGGTCTACTCGCCCCCCAAGGACGAACCTTGGCCCGGAACCACGACACCCACGGCCCCAGCCCGGGACACCGACCCCAAACCCGAGCAGTAGCAGGGACCTGGAGCACATAACATGGCTAAATTCTTCATCGATCGCCCAGTCTTCGCCTGGGTCATCGCCATCATCATCATGCTCGCTGGCGCGCTCTCCATCCTGAGACTGCCCATTTCCCAATACCCCAACATCGCGCCAACCGCTGTCACCATCAATGCGGTGTACCCTGGCGCGTCCTCCAAAACCGTCGAGGACTCGGTCACCCAGGTCATAGAGCAGAAGATGAAGGGCATCGACGACCTGCGCTACATGTCCGCCACAAGCGACGCCACGGGCCAGGTCGAGATCACCCTGACCTTCGACTCCAGCACCGACCCGGACATCGCCCAGGTGCAGGTGCAGAACAAGCTCTCCCTGGCCACGCCCCTGCTGCCCGAGGAAGTCCAGCGCCAGGGCATCACCGTGAACAAGAGTTCGTCCAGCTTCCTCATGATCGTGGCGCTGGTCTCGGATGATCCGAACATGAGCGGCCGCGACTTGAGCGACTACGCTTCGGCCTATCTGCTCGACCCCATCAGCCGCGTGAACGGCGTTGGCGAGGCCATGGTCTTTGGCGCGCAGTACGCCATGCGCATCTGGCTCGACCCGAACAAGCTCAGCAACTACAAGCTGATGCCTTCGGACGTGGAAGCGGCCATCGTGGCCCAGAACGCCCAGATCTCCGCAGGCCAGATCGGCGGCACCCCCGCGGTGCAGGGCCAGCAGATGAGCTACACCATCCTCTCGCAGGGCAGGCTCGAAACCCCGGCCCAGTTCGAGCAGATCATCCTGAAGGTCAACCAGGACGGCTCCACGGTCCGCCTGAAGGATGTCGCCCGGGTGGAGCTCGGCAGCGAATCCTACGACACGGTTTCCTACTTCAACGGAAAACCCTCCACGGGCCTGGCCATCAAGCTGGCCACCGGAGCAAACGCGCTCGAGACCGTCAACGGCGTGCGCGCCGCCATGGATGAACTCTCCAAAACCTTCCCCCAGGGCATGCAGGTGGTGTTCCCCTACGACACCACGCCCTTCGTGCGCGTGAGCATCGAGGAGGTCGTCAAGACGCTCATCGAGGCCATCATCCTGGTCTTCCTGGTCATGTATCTGTTCTTGCAGAACATGCGCGCCACCATCATCCCCACCATCGCCGTCCCGGTCGTCCTTTTGGGCACCTTCGGCGCGCTGGCGGCATTCGGCTTCTCCATCAACACGCTGACGATGTTCGGCATCGTGCTGGCCATCGGCCTGCTCGTCGATGACGCCATCGTCGTGGTCGAGAACGTCGAGCGCATCATGACCGAGGAGGGCCTCTCGCCCAAGGAGGCCACGAAGAAGTCCATGGGCCAGATCACGGGTGCGCTGGTGGGCATCGCCCTGGTGCTCTCCGCCGTGTTCATCCCCATGGCCTTCATCAGCGGCTCCTCCGGCGTCATCTACCGCCAGTTCTCGCTGACCATCGTCTCGGCCATGGCGCTCTCCGTGGTGGTGGCCATCGTGCTCACTCCGGCCCTATGCGCCACCTTCCTCAAGCCCATCCGCAAGGGCGAGCATCACACGCACACGCAGCACGGCTTCTTCGGCTGGTTCAACCGCACGTTCGACGCGGGCAGCCACAAGTACCGCTCCGGCGTACGCGGCTTGCTGGGCCGCACCAAGCGCGTCATGCTCGTGTACCTGCTCATCATCGGCGCTCTTTTGGTGCTGTTCATGCGCCTGCCGTCCTCCTTCCTGCCGGAGGAGGACCAGGGCATCATCTTCGGCCTCATCCAACTGCCCACCGGCTCCACGCAGGAAAGCACCATCAAGGTGCTGAAGCAGGTGGAGCACCACTTCCTGGAGAACGAAAAGCAGACCGTCAAATCGCTCTTCACCGTTGCGGGCTTCAGCTTTGCCGGCAGCGGCCAGAACGCTGGCCTGGCGTTCATCCAGCTCAAGCCCTGGGACGAACGCAAGGACGCGGCCGCCAGCGCCGAGGCTGTGGCGGGCCGGGCCATGATGGCCTTCCAGCAGATCAAGAACGCCAACGTCTACGCCTTCCTTCCGCCCGCGGTCATGGAACTGGGCAACGCCACAGGCTTCGACCTGTTCCTGCAGGACCGGGGCGGCCTGGGGCACGAGGCGCTCATCCAGGCGCGCAACCAGCTGCTCGGCATGGCGGCAAAGAACCCCGCCCTGATGGCCGTGCGGCCAAACGGCATGGAAGACACCCCACAGTTCCAGATCGACATCGACCAGGCCAGGGCTGGGGCTTTCGGCCTTTCCCAGGCGGAGATCAACTCCACCCTGTCCTCGGTTCTGGGAGGCAGCTATGTCAACAACTTCATCGACCGAGGCCGCGTGAAGAAGGTCTACGTGCAGGGTGACGCCCCCTTCCGCATGATGCCGGAAGACATCAACCTCTGGTACGTCCGCAACAAGCAAGGCGACATGGTGCCCTTCTCGGCCTTCTGCTCCGGTCGGTGGACCTACGGCTCGCCGCGCCTTGAACGCTACAACGGCCTCGCCGCCGTGGAGATCCTGGGCATGGCCGCCCCGGGCTTGAGCTCCGGCGACGCCATGAAGGCCGTGGAGGAAATCGCCGCCAAGCTGCCTGCGGGCATCGGCATCGAGTGGACTGGCCTGTCGTACCAGGAACGCATGAGCGGCTCCCAGGCGCCGGCACTCTATGCCATCTCGATCCTGGTGGTGTTCCTGTGCCTGGCGGCCCTGTACGAGTCGTGGTCCGTGCCCACGGCGGTCATGCTCGTGGTGCCCCTTGGCGTCATCGGGGCGGTGCTCGCCACCTTCGCGCGCGGACTCACCAACGACGTCTACTTCCAGGTGGGGCTGCTGACCACCATCGGCCTGGCCGCCAAAAACGCCATCCTCATCGTTGAATTCGCCAAGGACCTGGTGGAGAAGGGACACGACCTGCTCGAAGCGACAATGGAAGCGGCGCGGCTCAGGCTGCGGCCCATTCTCATGACCTCGCTGGCCTTCATCCTGGGCGTGCTGCCCCTGGCCATCGCAAACGGAGCCGGCTCCGGCAGCCAGCGGGCCATCGGCACCGGCGTCATCGGCGGCATGCTGGCGGCCACGGTGCTCGGCATCTACTTCGTGCCCGTGTTCTTCGTCATCGTGTATCGCTTCGCCTCGCGCGGGAAGAAGGCTCCCACTGCTCAGCCCGCCACGGCCACCGGCCCGGACCAGATTCCCCCGACAGCGGACGCGGCTGGGAACCCAACGCTCACGGTCGAGACGACAACCGACAATGCCCCCTCCAATGAGGTGAAATAATGCGCCCAAGCAAACACGCCCTGGCGACCGCGTTCATCGCCGCCCTGCTGCCGGTCATTGCCGGAGGGTGCAGCCTGGCCCCGAAATACGTGCAGCCGCAGCCTCCCCTGCCTGCCGAATGGACCACCGGCGGCGCTGGCGCGTCGACCCCCGGGGCCATGGCGCAGGACTGGCGGCAGGTCGTCGCGGATGAGCCCATGAAGCGGCTGATTGAGTTGGCCCTGGCGAACAACCGCGATTTGCGCGTGGCGGCCCTGAAGATCGAAAAGGCCCAGGCGCAATACCAGATTCAGCGTGCGGACCTGTTCCCGAAGATCGACGCGACCGCTGGCGCGGACCTGAGCCGCACCCCGGCCAAGCTGTCCAGCACGGGCAAGCCCGTCACCAGCCACGCCTACAGCGTGGGCTTAGGCTTCAGTTCCTTTGAGCTGGACCTCTTCGGCCGCATCCAGAGCCTGAAGGACGAGGCCCTGGAGACATTCCTGGCCACCGAGGCTTCGAAAAAAAGCGTGGAGCTCTCCCTGGTGGCCGAGGTGGCCACGGCCTACCTGACCCTGGCCGCCGACCGCGAACAGCTGGCCCTGGCGCGGGAGATCCTTGAAACAGAGTTGGCATCGTATGAGATCGTGAAGTATCGCTTCGATTTCGGCGTGGCCAACGAGCTGGACCTGAGCCGCGCCCAGTCCACCGTTGACACGGCGCGCGTCCAGACGGCCCAGTACGCCGCGCAGGTGACCCAGGACGAGAACCTGCTCTCCGTGCTGGTGGGCATCCCCCTGTCGGCGGAGCTCATGCCCGCGCAGTCCCTGGCGGAGGTGGCTCCGCTGAACCCTGTGCCCGCCGGGCTGCCCTCGGAGGTGCTGGCCCGCAGACCCGACGTGCTGGCTGCGGAGCATCAGCTCAAGGCCGCCAATGCCGACATCGGAGCGGCCCGCGCCCGCTACTTCCCGACCATCGGCATCACCGCCAACTACGGCTTTGCCAGCAACGAGGTCAACGATCTGTTCAAGGCCGCCTCTGGCATGTGGACCTTCGCCCCGCAACTCACCCTGCCCATCTTCCACGCCGGCGCCATCCGGGCCGGGGTCAAGGCCTCCGAGGCCGAACGCGACATCATGGTAGCGCAGTACGAGAAAACCGTACAGACGGCCTTCCGCGAGGTCTCCGACTGTCTGGCCCAGAGCGCGGCCCTGGAAAACCAGGTGCAGGCGCAGACCTCACTGGTCAAGGCCTCGGGCAAGAGCTACGAGCTCTCCACCCTGCGCTACGAGTCGGGCGTGGATTCCTACCTGTCCAAGCTCGATGCCCAGCGCTCCTACGCCACCTCGCGCCAGGGCCTCATCAGCACTCGGCTCTCGCGGCTGGCCAACACGCTCACCTTGTACAAGGCCCTGGGCGGCGGCTGGTCACCCGAACAGGCGGAAGCCAAGGCCGAGGCGAATAACGCGGGGCAAGCCGCCACGGTCGACCAGGCCAGGTAATTCTGTCGAGCCGTTTCCCGGCTGCACCAACAAACCAAAAGCCCCGGCGAGACGTCTCGCCGGGGCTTTTGGTTTGCTTGATGAACAATGGCTAGTCGCGGCCCTTGCCCAAGACCACGCGGGGTTTGCTGCCGTCAGCCGCTCCCAGCAGGCCGTCGGCCTCCATCTGCTCAATGTAGCGGGCGGCGCGATTGAAGCCGATGCGGAAGCGGCGCTGGATGAGGGAGATGGACGCACGCCCCTGCCCGGTGACGAATTCGAGCGCCTCCGCGTACATGGGGTCGTCGACCACGCCGTTGCCGCCGCCCTCGCCGGGCATGCCAGGCGAGGCCTCGCCCTCCTTGCGCCATTCGCTGAAATCAAGGTCGAACTGCTGCGGCTGGCGCGATTTCCAGTACGCCACCACCGCCTCGATCTCGGCCTCATCCACATAGGCGCCGTGCATGCGGCGCAGCTTGGAGCCGCCGGACTTGTAGAGCATGTCGCCCTTGCCCAGCAGGCGCTCGGCCCCGACGGTATCCAGAATGGTGCGGGAGTCGTGGCGGCTGGTCACCTGGAAGGAGATGCGCGTGGGGAAATTCGCCTTGATGAGGCCCGTGACCACGTCCACGCTGGGCCGCTGGGTGGCAAGGATCATGTGGATGCCAGCCGCCCGCGCCAGCTGCGCAAGACGCACGATGCAGTTCTCCACGTCCTTGGCAGCGGTCATCATCAGGTCGGCCAGTTCGTCGATGACGATGACCAGGTAGGGCATGGGCGAAAGGTCGGCCATGTCCTCCGGGCGTTTGTCGCCCATCTCGGCCAGTTTCTGGTTGAAGCCCTCGATGTTGCGCACGCCCAGGCGGGCAAGGGTCTCGTAGCGCGAGTCCATCTCGCACATGGCCCATTCGAGCGCGCTCTTGGCCAGGGTCATGTCCGTGACAACGGGATGCACGAGGTGCGGCAGGTCGGAGTAGATGGCCAGTTCGATGCGTTTGGGGTCGATGAGCAGGAGCTTGACCTTGTCCGGGGTCGCCTTGAACAGGATGGAAACGAGGAAGCCGTTCAGGCACACGCTCTTGCCCGCGCCGGTTGCGCCAGCCACCAGCAGGTGGGGCATGGCGGCCAGGTCGGCGATCTGCGGCGAGCCCTGGATGTCCTTGCCCAGCGCCAGCGTGAGCGGCGACCTGGCCATTGTGAACACCGGGTGTTCGATGATTTCGCGCAGGGAGACCGTCTGACGCCGCTCGTTGGGTATCTCCACGCCGATGGAGTCCTTGCCGGGAATGGGAGCCTCGATGCGCACGGCCAGGGCCTTGAGCGACAAGGCGATGTCGTCGTTGCGCGCGGCGATGGTGCTGATCTTGACGCCGGGCGCGGGCTTGAACTCGAACATGGTGACAACCGGGCCGGGAATCACCTGCTGGATCTCGCCCTGGATGTTGAAGTCCGCCAGACAGGACGTGAGCTGCCGAGCCTTGGCCTGGAGCGTCTTGGGGTCGGAGGTGGCCTGCTGGGGAGGAGCCTCGCGCAGCAGTTCCGCGCTGGGCAGTTCCACGCCCTGCTCCAATTTGGCGGCAACGGGCTTCTTGGCCGGGGCCGGGGCGTCAAAGGGCTTGAGCACCATGTCCGCGCCCGTGGGCGCGAAAGAGGCGGCGGCCGTATCGCCTTTGCCTTCCGGACCATGCTGGGCCTTGGCGGCACGGGCGTTCAAGCGCTCGCCCAGGCGTTCCAGCAGGCGCAGCGAAGGGCGTCCGGCGTCAGTCTCGGCGCGCGGGGCCGCCTTGCCCGCATCGACGGACTTGTGGCGCAGGGAGCGCTCGCGGCGCTTGCACCACTGGTCGTACAAGAAGGAGCGCAGGCGCTTGAATATGGCTCCCCAGCTCACCTGAAAGCCGATCTGCAGGGACACCGCGAAGAGGAACAGCCAGCAGAGCACCGAGCCCCAGGGATTCAGAAAAGTGAAGGTGGCCTCCACGGCCAGCTTGCCGAGGACGCCGCCGCCCGCGAGGGTCGGAGCCTCTCCGCTGACGGGAAGCGCCCAGGGCTTGGCGGCCCAGGCCATGACGCAGAGGATGAGCAGGCCCACGCCAAACCAGCGGAACCAGCCCAGACGCAAACGCTCGGCGAACTGGGCGAAGCCCACATAGGCAAGGATGAGCGGCCAGGCCATGGCCCCGATGCCGAAGAGCTCCACCAAAAAACCCGCCGTATAGGAGCCCACGGCCCCGGCAAGGTTGCTGGTCTTGCGGGCCGCGCTCACGGCCTGGTTGAAGGTGGGGTCCAGCGGATCAAAGGAAAAGACGCACAAAAAGAGGAAGGCGGCCACGAACAGGTAGGCCAGCCCTCGTATCTCCATGCGGAATTTTACGGTGTCCGTTGGTCTACCCTCCGCCTTGGCCGCCTTGGCATTGCGCCCGCCCCGCTTGGGGGCGGGCTTTCGAGAATCGGACATGCTCAGAAACGCCGTGGGATCACTCGCGGCTCAGGTATTCGCCGGTGCGGGTGTCCACCTTGATGCGCTCGCCCTGGGTGATGAACAGGGGCACGTTGACGCTGATGCCGGTCTCCAGCTTTGCTGGCTTGGAGGCGCCGGTGACGCGGTCGCCCTGCAGGCCGGGCTCGGTCTCAACAACCTCAAGCACCACGGAGGCGGGCAGATCCATGTCGAAAAGCTCGCCATTGTAGAGCAGGACCTTCACGGTCTCGCCCTCTTTGACGTAGCCGCCCTTCTCGCCCACCTGGGCGGCGGGGATGTTCTTCTGCTCATAGCTCTCGAGGTCCATGAACACGAAGTCGGACCCCTCCCGGTACAGGAACTGCATGTCCTGCACGGCGATGTCAGGCTTGCCGACCTTCTCGCCGGAGCGGAAGGTTTCGTCGATGACGCGGCCGGTGAGGATGTGGCGCAGCTTGGTGCGCACGAAAGCGCCGCCCTTTCCGGGCTTCACATGCTGGAATTCGACGATTTCGTAAGGCTTGTCATCCATCTCGATCTTGAGACCGCGACGGAAATCAGACGTGGAATACATTCAACCTCCGGGGCATTCTGGCGAACAAACAATTGTCTCACCTGATTATTTTTTATCCTGAAGCCTTGCGGCGTGACGCTCCAGCGCCAGGACGGCCAACGCATACCCGAGAATGCCGAAACCGGCAACAACTCCGACGCAGCTTTTCCCCATCAGGCTCTTCTGGCGCAGGGGCTCGTCCGTGCGGGCAAAGATGTTTGAAAGATGCACCTCCACGCAGGGCACTCCGATCCAGGCCAGGCTGTCGGCAATGGCCAGGCTGGTGTGGGTGAAGGCGCCCGCGTTGAACGCGATGCCGTCCAGCCTCTCCTGGCGCGCCTGCTCCAGGCGGTCGATGAGGTCGCCCTCATGGTTGGACTGGTGGAACAGGAGCTCGACCTCCTGGGCCTGTGCGCCCAGCATGGGGGCAAGCAGGGACGGGAGCGAATCCAGCCCCTGGGAGCCGTATATTTCCGGCTGGCGCGAGCCGATGTGCCCGAGGTTGGGACCGTTGAGAATCAGGTACTTGCGGGTGCTCATAGCTGCCGCCTGGAGGTTGGAGGTCATGTGCGAGGCTTGACGCGGAGGCCAAAAGCCAACAACAATACAGGGGCCGCACACGCAGTGCGCGCTAACCCGCCCTGGAGCATTATGAATCGAACTTTCGACTTAGTCAAAACCGCCTACGTGATTTCCCAGATGGAGCCCTCGGACGAGCCGCAGGTTGCCCTGGCCGGGCGCTCCAACGTGGGCAAGAGCTCGCTCATCAACTGTCTTGCCGGGCGCAAGGCCCTGGCCAAGGTCAGCTCCACGCCGGGCAAGACGCAGAGCATCAACTTCTTCCGCATCTCGCCCGGGGACTACACCCTGGTGGACCTGCCGGGCTATGGCTACGCCCGCCGCTCGCAGACGGAACGCGCCAAGTGGGGCACGCTCATCGAACACTTCCTCAAAAACAATCCGGGCCTGAAGGCGGTCGCCGTGCTGCTCGACGTGCGCGTCACCCCGCAGCAGAGCGACCTTGAGATGGTAAGCTGGCTCAGGCACGAGAACATCACCATCCTCCCGGTGCTTACCAAATGCGACAAGGTGAACCAGCGCGAGCAGGCGGCGCGGCAGCGCGAGTGGCGCGACCTGCTGGGCGGAACCGCCACGCCAATCTGCTTCTCCAGCGTCACCAGGCAGGGCCGCGACGCGCTGTGGGCGGCGCTGGACGACAAGGTCGGCGCGGCGTTGTAAGCTACTCTTCCTCGGGCCTGAAGCTGCTCAGGCGACGGGAGAGGCCCACGCGCCAGCGGTGAGCCCGAGCCGCCAACCGGGGCGAGGTGACCCAGGCCAGGCGCAGTGCGGCGAAAATGCTGAACGTGGCGTTGGCCAGCCAAGCCCCTGCCACCGGGGCCAGAAGCCCCTTCTGTCCGGTGGTGATGCCGAGCACGTAGAGGCCGTAGTAGCTGAAAATCACCAAAAGACTCAAGACGAGATTGACGTAGAGGTTCTCGAACAGGGTGCACAAGGCCAGGGCCAGCAGCGCCATGGTGACGATGGAGAAGGCGTACGACCACTTCCCATGCCAGGCCGTGCGCAGGCGCTCGACGTTCGAGCCCGACTCGCGCAGTTCATCGATGACCCTGCCCAGATGCCACAGCGGCAGATCCGAACGGTCCGCCACGTCGGCGTTCAAGAAGCCGCGCATGTCCTGGCGGAGCGGGATGAAGTTCGTCAACAGCTTGCTGGTCATGAAGTCCTTGGTCTCTATCTCCCACACGTCGAGCAGCCCCCAGCCGTGCTCGTCCACCAGCCCGGTCTTGGCCGTCATGATCCGCTGGAGGCGCATGGAGTCGCGGTCGAACTCGTAGACCGTCACGTCGTTGACGCGGCTCTGCGTCGGCTGCGCCTCCGTGGCGTGGACGATATAGGAGCCTTCGCGAAACCAGAGATTCTTCACCACGCGCTTGTCCAACTGGCGCTTGCGGACCTCCTCGCGCCAAATGCGCGAGGCCTCTTGCTCGCCGTAGGAAGCGATGAACTGGGAGAACACCAGCTGGCCCAGGCTCCAGACCAAGGCGTACGTCACGAAGAAGCGGATGAACCAGCCCATGGACATTCCGCCCGCTCGCAAGGCCATCATCTCGCGGTTGCGCACCATGAGCCCAACCTGGATGACCACCGCAAGCAGAAACACGGCAGGAAGGATCTGCGAAAAAATCAGCGGCATCTTCACCAGGAAGTAAGTGAGCGTCTGCCGTACGCCGAGGCCTGCGTCGATAAAATGCTCAAGCCTGTCAGAAAGGTCGGTCAACAAATAGATGAACACTCCCGCCCCCAGGCACGTGGCCATGAGGAACAGGTTCTGGCGCACAAGGTATCCGCTCAGCGCGCCAAGACGCGGCCAGGACCAGCTCATGACGCACGCCTCCGCTGCAGACGCTGGGCGAACCAGAGGACGGCGGAGGGTACGCGCTCACGCACGGCTTGGCGCAAGAACATGAACCCCATGCCGGAAAACAGGATGTTCGGAATCCAGATGCCGATGACAGGGGGCACAAGGCGCGACTCCCCCATGCTCTCCGCCACGGAAAGCATGGAGAAGTAAACGAGGAACACGCCCAGGGCCAGCACCAGCCCGTGCTGCTGCTTCAAAGCGCGAAACACGCAGGCGATGGGCACGGAAAAGAGCCCCAGCACCAGGCAGGCCAGCGGCAAGGCCAGGCGCTTCTGTATCTCCACCTTGACCTTGCGGGCGCGGTCCTGGTCAAAGGTGTCCAGCATGAGTTGCTCGTTTCGGTCGAACTCCAGCAGGCGGGCAAAGGACAACTCCTTGGGTGAGAGCCGTTCAAAGCCCATCTTCCGGAGCATGTTCCCCAAAGGCAGCCGGACCAGATACGAGCCGAAGTGCAGCACATCCAGCTTCTCCCCCTCTCGCCGAAAAATCTTGCCGTTCTTGAACTCAACCCTGATCTGCTCCTTGGCCGGGTCGGTGGTGACGGAGCCTTCCGGGGCGACGACGGTGGTGGTGAAGCCCTTGCTGGTCTTGTCCTGCACAAAGACGAAACGGATATCACCGGAGTCCAGATCGACCTGCTGCGCATAGATGGTGAGGCCGGGAAATTCCTGATTGAACACGCCGGCCTGGAGGGACAGCTTGGTTTTTGTGCGCGCAAACTCCATGAGCGAAAGCTTGAACTGCTCCATTCCCCAGGAAACGCCGAAAAGTGACACGTAAAGGCTGAAGAGCGTGCACAGGCTGCAAAAAACGATGGGCGCGGGCAAAAGCTGGTACAGGCTGACCCCGCTGGCCTTGAGGGCCGTCAGCTCCCGATCCGCAGCCATGCGCAGGAAGGTCAGAAACACGCTCAACATGCAGGCGATCGGCGTCAGCAGCAGCATGAAAAAAGGGCTCAAGTACACAAATAAACGTAGGATATCCATGGCGCCAAGATTCTGGGAAAGAAGCATCTCGCGCAGTTGGAGCATCCGCCCAACCAGGATGAGACCCAGCAGGCAAGAGCCGATGAGCAGGAACAGATGAAGATGTTCCTTGAGGATCTGGCGGTGAATGATCTTCAAGATTACTTCTCACCCGCTGCTTCGTTTGCGTAGAAACGCTCCAGGAACTCCACCTCGAGAGGACCCAGGTTGAAGCGCATGGCGGCCTCCTCAATGAGCGGCGACAGCCTCTCCGGGCTCGGAGTTGCGCCGCATTTCTCACATATCCAATCGATGGCGCGACGCGTGAGCTCGTTTTGCGGAATAACCGTGGTCATGTCTGCCCCCTTGCTGTTCATTGGACCGAAATGTCTTTGCAATTCCTACACCAGAGAGGTCTGACTGGCAACGAAACGTCCGGCCTGAAGGCGGAAAGAAAAAAAATGAAAATCTCCGACCAAGCCCCCTGTTTCACTCTTGCAAAGCGCTCCAGGAATAGCTATAAGGCCATTCCCGTTACGGGAATCTGGCGAGGTAGCTCAGTCGGTCAGAGCATGCGGCTCATATCCGCAGTGTCGGGGGTTCAATTCCCTCCCTCGCTACCAGAAAAATAAACCCCTGCTTCGGCAGGGGTTTTTTCATTTTCCCAAGAAAGGCCGAAGCGGTACGCATCGCTGACGTGCGCCTCACTCTTGAAGCCCTTCTCCCCCTGCCAGGGCAGCATAAACTTGTCTTGACACCAGAAGCCCACCCAGGCAGTTTCACACCTCTTGACGGATTGCCCTTGCCAAACGGCAAACCGAGCTTATTTTATAAAAGTTGATACTGTTCTTTGAAAGGGGGCGCACCGGTTTCGACGGGGACAGTCGATGCCGTGGTTGCAGGTCGAGGCGCCGCTGGCCTCGTAAAAAGCGGCAAGCACTCAAGTGCCAACGACTACGATTACGCTCTGGCTGCTTAATAACCAGTCACGATTCTTCTGACCGACGTCCGATACGTCTTAAGGATCGACAAAACCCTATCGGGACGGCGTGCAGATGGCGTCCGCCGTATGCACGCGGCACAAGGCGGACATGTCGTCCCAAGCCTGAACAGGGGCCATTGAGACGACGAGAATTGTACCTGTTCTAAACCTGTAGACGCCGCGCGCAAAGCATTCTCGGACGAGGGTTCGATTCCCTCCGCCTCCACCAAAAAAACATCCAGACAAGAAGAATTTAGTCCACAAAGCCCCGCTAACGCGGGGTTTTTTGTTGTCTAATGGTCTAATGCCGTCCAATAAGGCACATTGACATCCGGGGGCAACTGGGGGCAAGAATGGGGGCAACAGTGGTAGTTGCCCCAAAAACAGCAAGGAGTTGCCCCCATGCCGTTAACAAACACTGAGATTAAGAATACTAAGCCAGACCCCAAACCCAAGCGCTTATTTGACGGGGGGGGCCTGTACCTGGAAGTTGCCCCCGCTGGGGGCAAGTGGTGGCGGCTCAAGTACCGATTTGGGGGCAAGGAACGTCGTCTATCCCTTGGCGTGTACCCGGACGTTTCACTAGCCCAGGCGAGGGAGCGGCGAGACGAAGCCCGGCGATTGTTGGCGGAAGGCACGGACCCGTCCACCGTCCGCAAAGCGTCCAAAGCCGAACAGCAGGCCCAAGCGGAAACCTTCGAACTGGTGGCCCGCCAGTGGCATGAGAAGTTCACCCCCTCTTGGACGCCCGGCCACGCTGCCCGCATCCTCACTAGCCTTTCACAAGATGCCTTTCCCTGGCTTGGACATCGGCCAATCCGTGAAATCCTTCCCCCCGAAGTGCTGTCCGTGGCCCGCCGCGTTGAATCTCGCGGGGCTATCGAGACGGCGCATCGGCTTGTGGGCAATGTCGGCATGGTATTCCGCTACGCCGTGGCCTCTGGCTTGGCGGACTCGGACCCTACGCGCGATCTTCGCGGGGCGCTCTCCCCCACCAATGAAAAGCACCATGCCAGCCTTACAGACCCCAAGGCCGTTGCCGACCTGCTACGGACCATTGAAACCTACTCGGGCTCTCTTGTAACCCGCTGCGCCCTTCGCTTTGCCCCGCTGGTATTCGTCCGTCCCGGTGAACTACGCCATGCGGAGTGGTCCGAGATCAACATTGACACCGCAGAATGGCGCATCCCCGCCGCCAAGATGAAGATGCGCGTCCAGCATATTGTCCCACTCTCCCGGCAAGCCCTGGCCGTGCTGGAAGAACTGCGCCCCCTCACTGGCTCTGGCCGCTTCGTGTTCCCGTCCGAGCGCACCTCAGAACGCCCTTTGAGCGAAAACACCGTCACCGCCGCTTTGCGTCGCCTTGGGTACACCAAGGAAGAAATGACCGGCCACGGCTTCCGGTCAATGGCGTCAACACTCCTGAATGAGCTTGGCTGGAATCGGGATGCAATCGAACGCCAGCTTGCCCATGCGGAACGGAACAACGTCCGGGCGGCCTATAACTTTGCGGAGTTCCTGCCCGAGCGCCGGAAGATGATGCAGGCTTGGGCGGACAACTTGGACGCGTTGCGGGAAGGGGGGAGGATCGTGCCGCTGTTCAAAATAGCTGAATAAGGACGACCTCAAAAAGAAATATGTTGGATCCAACACCAAAGTTCTTGACCCGCATTGGCCCTTGCTGGACATTCTTGGTGGTTGTTGAGCGGTTTCTTTAATCGGGAATGCTCCGCCACTACGCCGAAGTTGTTGTGTGGCGGACCTCCCCAGCAAAGGAGAATACCGCCATGACCAAAGACCAAGCATACCGACCTGTCCCTGAAATTCTCTCTGCCGCAAGCCTTCTACGCCTTCCTCAAGTTCTTTCCGTTATCCCCGTTTCACGTTCAACTTGGTGGAACCGCGTCCGTTCCGGGGATTTCCCCCAGCCTGTGAAGCTTGGCCCCCGGACGACCGCATGGCGGGCTTCTGATATTGCTGATTTGCTGGCACGCCTTTCAGACCAAAATGAAGATTAGGGCCATGAACCTTAAACGCGGCCCAATCTGTCGGAGAGGCACAGCCACGTCCGGTCCGGTTTTCATTGCTCAAGACCTAGCGGCCCAAGCCATTATTCCAACCAATACAGGCTGTGACTGTTGGGAGCCTGGGGACTTTTGCTTGCTGCATGCTGCAAGCATGCTCGGAGCATTGCCAGAGAAGCGACCCATTATCGTGGTTTCCGACTCATTATCGAGAGCATCCGGGGAAGCCGCGCGGGCGGGTGAGGCTGTGCGAGGCCACGTCTTCACCCCCCGGCGCGCCAATGGTGAGGCCTGCGACCTTGCGGAGCTGGTTTCATTGGAAGGGCAGGAAATGGTGCGGGCTCAACTGGCAGAGGTTGTCATGCTTGCCGACTCGAGCCAGAAAAATGCAGAGGGCCAACCCGATAAGCAAAGCCTGCATGTGGTGAACGTGGCGGACCTGCTCACGATGGACCTGCCGGAACGTGGGCATATCCTCAATCCCGTTATCCCGGAGCAAGGCCTTGCCATGCTCTACGCCCCCCGTGGCCTTGGCAAGACATGGGCAGCGCTGTCCATTGCATACGCCGTTGCCAGTGGCCAACGTGTTTTTAGTGGGTGGAACGCTCAGAGGCCACGCAAAGTGCTTTACCTTGACGGAGAAATGCCAGCGCGCACCATGAAAGAACGCCTGGCCGCAATTGCCGCTGGCTTCAAGGATTCCTTACATGAGGCCGATTACCTGCGCATCCTCACACCCGACCTGCAATCCAACTCCATGCCGAACATCGCAACGCTTGAGGGACAGGCTGACCTTGCGCCGATCCTGAATGGCGTTGATTTTGTGGTTGTGGACAACATTGCAACACTAGGCCGCCACGGACGCGAAAACGAATCGGAATCTTGGACACCAGTGCAGGGCTGGCTTCTCAGCCTGCGCCGGGCAGGCAAGTCCGTGTTACTTGTCCATCACTCGGGCAAGAATGGCGAACAGCGGGGCACCAGCGCCCGCGAGGACATCCTGGATACGGTCATCGCAATGAAGCGGCCCGATGACTACCAAGCCGAAGAAGGGGCGCGTTTTGAAGTACATTTGGAAAAGGCGCGTGGTTTATGCGGTGCCGAGGCAAAACCATTTGAAGCCGCACTGACCTTAGAAAATGACGCAGCGGTTTGGATCACCCGTCCCCTTGAGGACGCCCTTAATGCGCGCATCCTTGCTCTGCATAATGAAGGTTTATCAGCGCGTGATATTGCCAAAGCGACAGGGAAACACCATGCCACCGTCTCACGTCGCCTGAAACCCTTAATCACAAGTGAAGAGAAGGACTGAGAGCTTATCGCCTGCTGTCGCATTGTCGCAAACCTTAGACAATGCGACAACGCGACAAGCATCAAGCGCGCGACACAAACTGCGACAATGCGCCTTGGCAGACAGGAAAGCATATTACTTTCAGGGCATTGAACGCCGTGCATGCGCGACAGGCATGCGACAGAACACGCGACAGGTCGGGCGGAAAGAGTATCCCACGTGCGGGATTATGCGACAGTTGCCCGCCTCTTCGCATCGCCTCACGAATTGGCACAAGGCCCCACAAGGCAGCTCGGGTTGACCTTGACGGCCAAGCCCACGCCGCAAAGACCCGCGCCCGCCTGGGATGATAGCCAGGCTGTAGCTTCCAGGGATTCAGGCATAGGGATTCTGGCTCGCGCATACCTCCTGGCCAGGGGGGCAAGCGAAACAATGTTCCTAAACTTGGCAACGTTGCATTGCAGCCCCAGAGGACACCAAACGTGCCTAGAAACAACTTTGCGTCACACCTCAAAATCCAAGGGTGAAAGCACCATGAAAGAATACAGCCTTGAAACTCTCCCGCTCCAGGATTTTTACACCCTCGCGGAGGTGGCCGGAGTGCTGCGCATGGACCCCAAAACCATGTTCCGCCGCATCATCAAGCGAAGGCGTATCGCGTTTCACCAAGAGAGCCCCGGCAGCACGATCCTTATTCGCCGGGATGATTTTCTGGAATTCCTGGCACGTATGCGCGTTGAGGTTGATCCTGAGCTTGAGCGCCCCCAGCCTTAGCCAGGGGGGGGCTAAAAGTCTGGACCTCTAGCCCTTAGACCGGGTGGTCTCTCATTTACGCGCTATGTCAAAACTGAGGGGAAAAGTGGGGGCAGGTCCGTGTGCGCCACCAATCGACCTTGCCTAGCGGAATGGTTGCCTTCCCCTCTAGCCTTCCAACGCCTCTTTCTGTACAGTCCCGCCAAATAAGGGGATTGCCGCGCCATGCCTGATTCCAACGCCGTTGCCGCCTTCATCAAACGCTGGTCCGCGTCTGGCGGCAATGAGCTGGCGAACTCGCAGCTTTTCCTGGGTGAGTTCTGCGCCCTGTTTGACTTCCCCGCCCCAGACCCGGCCACCGCCGCCAACGAACACAACGCCTACTGCTTCGAACGCAAGGTGTTCATGCCCATTGGCGGCGGCAAGACCGAAATGAAGCGCCTGGACCTCTACAAGCGCGGCTGCTTCGTGCTGGAGTCCAAGCAAGGCCAGGAAGTCGTCGCCAGGACGCCGCTCGCCCTGCCCATTCAGGGCCTCACGCAGTCCAGCGCCGTCAAACGCGGCTCCCGCGCCTGGGAAGAAACAATGGGCCGCGCCAAGCGGCAGGCCGAACAGTACGTGCGCGTTCTGCCCCCTGCCGAGGGCCGCCCGCCCTTCATCATCGTGGCGGACGTGGGCTATTGCTTCGACATCTACGCCGAATTTTCCTGCACTGGCGGCGTGTACATTCCGTTTCCAGACCAGCGCGCCAGTCGGATCAAGCTGGAAGACCTGGCCAAAGAAGAGGTGCAGGAGTTCTTCCGCGCCCTGTGGACGGACCCGTTTTCCCTGGACCCCTCGCGCCGCGCCGCCCGCGTCACCACGGAGATAGCCGACTACCTGGCCAAGCTGGCCAGCGCCCTTGAGGCGGATGGGCACGCCCCGGCCAAGGTTGCGGCCTTCCTCATCCGCTGCCTGTTCACCATGTTTGCGGAAGACGTGGGCCTGCTCCCGGCCAACAGCTTTCAGGACATCCTTGGCCGCGCCGCCGTGAAGCCGGAGCTGTTCCCGCCGCTGGTGCAAGACCTCTGGACCGCCATGAACACGGGCGAAGTCTCCGTGGCCCTTGGCGACAAGTTGCGCCGCTTCAACGGCAACGTCTTTGCCAAGCCCGAGGCCCTGCCCCTGTCCGGGGAGCACATCGCCATTTTGCTCGCCGCCGCCAAGGCCGATTGGCGCGAGGTGGAGCCCGCCATTTTCGGCACCTTGCTGGAGCGCGCCCTGAGCGACCGCGATCGCCACAAGCTTGGCGCGCACTACACGCCCCGCGCCTATGTGGAACGCCTTGTGCTGCCCACGGTCATCTATCCCCTGCGTGAGGACTGGAACAACGTCCAGTCCGCCGCAAAGCTGTTGGCCGACCAAGGCAAGGCGTCTGAGGCGCAGGTGGAGATTCTGGCCTTTCTGGACCGCTTGCGCGCCGTGCGCGTGCTGGACCCGGCCTGCGGTTCCGGCAACTTCCTGTATGTCACCCTGGAGCACATGAAGCGCCTGGAAAGCGAGGTGGTGGCCACGGCCAAGACCTACGGCGCGTATCAGCCCAAGTTGCAGGATGTTGACCCGCACCAGTTCCTTGGCCTGGAGATCAACCCGCGCGCCGCGCACATTGCGGAAATGGTGCTCTGGATAGGCTACTGGCAGTGGTTCTACCGCACCCACGGCAAGATGGACGAACCGCCAGAGCCGATCATCCGCAGCTTTCACAACATCGAATGCCGGGACGCCGTGCTGGAATACGACAAGTTCCGCACGGCCACCGACGGGCACGGCAAGGCCATAAGCCGTTGGGACGGGCACAGCATGAAGGTGGACCCGGTGACGGGCCGCGACGTGCCGGACGAGAGCGCGCAAGTGGAAGAGCTGGTGTATGAGAAGCCCCGCCCGGCCAACTGGCCCGAAGCGGATTTCATCGTGGGCAACCCACCGTTCATCGGCGGGGGCATGAAGCGCGCCGCCCTTGGCTCCGGCTATTTCGACGCCCTGGCCAAGTGCTACACCGACCTGCCCGAGGCCTGCGATTTCGTCATGTACTGGTGGCACAAGGCGGCAGGCATTGTGCGGGGTGGGAAGTCCGCCCGCCGTTTCGGCTTCATTACGACAAACAGCCTTGGCCAGGTCTTCAACCGCCGCGTGACGGCCCTGCATCTTTCGGCAACCCCGCCCCTGTCTCTGGCCTTTGCCGTGCCGGACCACCCGTGGGTGGACGCGACCGGCGGGGCCGCTGTGCGAATCTCTATGACAGTGGGCCAGCCTGGCACTTTGGACGGCACCCTGGCGACCAGCATTTCTGAAACCCCGACCGACGGCCCGGAAATACACGTCACCTTTACCGAACAAGTTGGGCGTATCAATGCGGATTTGAGCGTTGGGGTTGATGTCGCTGGGAGTATACCGCTTAAGGCAAATTCCGGTATTTCTACGCGTGGAATTATTCTTATCGGACAAGGCTTTGTGGTAACTCCTTCCCAAGCAAAAGGTTTAGGCCTTGGGCGCATTCCTGGCCTCGAAAAGCATATTCGGCCATATCGAAACGGCAGAGATATAACGGATAAACCGCGAGACATAATGGTAATTGACTTGTTTGGTTTATCTGAAGAAGAGACTAGGCAACGCTTTCCAGAGGTCTACCAATGGCTACTTGAGCGAGTAAAGCCAGAGCGTGATGCCTGTGCAAGCCGCGATAAAGATACCGCAAATTTCGCACTCAAATGGTGGCTCTTTGGCAGGCCAAGAGATACATTCCGGCCAGCTCTTGAATGCCTTCCCCGATATTTTGCAACTTGCATGACGGCGAAGCATCGAACATTCACTTTCTTAGATATTGATTACCTGCCGGATCAAGGTTTGGTCGCCTTTGGTAGTGCTGATGCCTACCACTTGGGAGTGCTCTCCAGCCGCATTCATGTTGCCTGGGCCTTAGCGGCTGGTGGACGTTTAGGCGTTGGTAATGACCCCCGCTACAACAACTCCGTCTGCTTTGAGACCTTCCCCTTCCCCGACCCCACGCCGGAACTGAGAGAGCGCATACGCGACCTTGGGGAGCGGCTGGACGCCCACCGCAAGGCTCGGCAAGCCCTGCACCCGGACGTGACCCTGACGGGCATGTACAACGTGCTGGAGGCCTTGCGCGCCGGGCGGGAGCTGACCGCCAAAGAGCGGGACATCCACGAAAAGGGGCTGGTGGCCATTCTGCGCCAGTTGCACGACGAACTGGACGCAGCCGTGGCCCAGGCCTACGGCTGGCCCGCCGACCTGCCCGAGGCGGAAATTCTGGCCCGGCTGGTGGAGCTGAACCACAAGCGGGCGGAAGAGGAAAAGGACGGCATCATCCGCTGGCTTCGGCCTGAGTACCAGTGCCGCGACAAGTCCAAGCCGGTCAAGCAGGCCAAGCTGGGTATTGAAACCCCGGCCAAGCCCACCAAGCCGGGCAAGAAGGGCGCGCCCGCCAAGCGCAAGGCCAAGACCACGCCGCGCATCTGGCCCGCCACCCTGCCGGAGCAATTCCAGGCCGTGCGCTCCGTCCTGGCCTCCTTTGGCGAGCCCGCAACAGCCGAGCGTGTGGCCCAGGCCTATGCACGGGCACCGCGTGCCAAGGTGCAGGAGATTCTGGAGACGCTGGCGGCGCAGGGGTTTGTGCGAGTGGGCGAGGGCGGGGAGTATTTGGTGGCGTAACAAGGCCATTTCTTCAGACTGCGAGGGGCAATGAGTACATACACATACGTGGACAAAGCGAAGAAATTCGAGATCGACATTGTGGAGCTGCGGGACTGCGTGCGAGTCACCTTGACGGACAAGGGAGTGACTGCCCAGCTCTGTACGGCGAAGAACCTGGCAGCCGCCTTTGAGTATGTTGCCAGCATGTTCAAGACCGGCGGCAAGCCTGCGCCATTGCCTTCCGAGTGGAAACAGATTTAGGTTTCTTTGAGGGCATAAAAGGGGGCAGCCCTTCCCACCTGGGGGCAACTTTGGGGGCAACTGTAAAAGTCACAGCAATTAAACACCACGATCATAGCATATTGCGACATATATTTAATTGACTCCGCCCACCAGAAGTCCACTCATGCAACCATCTGTTATCGCAGGTGGTTGCGTTTGTTTTCACGTCCTGAAACATCCCCGTCACTCGCACAAGCAAAAACAAAGAAGCAGAAGCCGCAAGGGGTTCCGCCCTTAGCGCATAACGTCGGACGCGACAGGGGCTCCGCTTGTGCACTACGCCCTGCACCGTGGCGCCCACCGCTGCACCAGTCATGCCCGCGATTGCTCTGTCGCCCCGGCAGCCCTTGCATGGCCAGCTCTTGCACCGCTCCCCCACTAGACAAGGGCGCAAGCTGAGGGTATGAAAATACGTACAAGCATTATCAATACAGAGCTGAAGGAGACACGCATGTTCTTCATAACCAACAGGGCTTTTGTTGAAGGAAACCTCACCACGGACATGCGCAAAGTCACTTTCGACCTGGACAACAACGAGGCCGGACAGTCCGTTTTCTTCTGCTGGCGCGATGACGCCAAAAAGGCCTGCGTGGAGCTCGGCAGCGACAACTTCATGAAGGCCCTGCGCAAATCGCCGGCGCGGCAAATCCTCTTCTATGTGCACGACTCCGCCCAGCTTCCTGAGGAGCACATCTTCCCTGCAGCGGAAAAGCTCCAGCAACTCTTTGACGACCAGGACAAGGGTCTGGTGGACGTGGTGCCTGTCATATGGCCTTGCGACAACGGCAACAGCCCCATGAAGGACTTCCACGAGGACCAGATCTCCGCGGAAGCCAGCGGCGTTGCCTTTGCCCGCGCCCTCGAAAAGTTCCTCGTCTGGCGCGAATCGGTAAAGACCGGAGACGCCCCGTGTCTCAAGCGGATGAACATACTGGCGCATTCCATGGGCAACCGCGTGTTGCGGCAAACCCTGTCCAGCTGGGCCGACTATCACCGCAAAGGCCAGGTGCCGCTGCTCATGCGCAACGTGTTCATGGTCGCTGCGGATGTCTTCAACGAGTCCCTTGAACACACCCGCGACGGGCGTTACATCTGCCACAGCGCCCGCAACGTGGTGGTGTATTACGCAGCGGACGACCGCATCCTGGGCACGGGCAGCGTAGGCGCCCTCGCCGCGGACTCGGCGTCACGCCGCCTCGGACACACCGGGCCGGAGCATTATGCCCTGACGCCCAAAAACGTCTTCACCGTGGATTGCGACGACGTGAACAACAAGTACGACCGCCCCAATGGGCACACGTATTTCCTGGCAGACGACAAGGGAGAGCCCGGAAAGGTGTTCCTGCACATTTACGACGCCATCAAGAAGGGACGCATTCAGGAGCACGACGAGCACCGCTCCCTGGTCGTGGACTTGAACTTCCGTTCCTGCTGAACGGTCAGGGCCAAAAAACGAAAAAGGCGCCACGGAGGCGCCTTTTTTCATGCTTCGCCGCAGCCGCAGCCTACCAGCGCTCAGCCTCCGGGCTATGGTAGTAGAATTCCACGCGTCGGTTCGTGGCACGATTCTCGTCATTGATGACCGGCACCAGAGGGCGGCTGTCGGCATACCCCACCGCATGCAGCCGCGTCGGGGCGATTGCGCCGTTGCCCTTGGCCAGGATGTAGCGCAACGTCACCGCTGCCCGGGCGGCGGAAAGCTCCCATTTGGATGGATACAGGCCGCTGCCGTTCTCGGTGTCGTCCGTGTGGCCGCGAATGATCAGATTGACCTTCTGGTTCAGCAGGATATTGGTCACGCCATCGAGGATATTGGCGGCCTCCGGCTTGAGGACGGCTGAATTGGGCGCAAACATGACCGAGTTGTTCACCTGCATCAGCACCCCGGCGTTGTCGGAACTGATGCCGGAATTGCTCTGCACCTCCTGGTCCTGGGCCAGCAGCTCCTTGATCATCAAGGCCACTTCATACTTCAAGCGGTCCTGCTGCGAGAGGTCCATTTCCGGGATGCCCACCTTGGCGTCCTTCGGAATGAAGGTTGTAGCCGAAACGGCCTGCTTCATATCGCTTTGGCTTTTCTTGTCTTGCTTGAATTCGTTGGCCAAGGATTCCTTCTGCTGCGGCTTCAACGCCGCAATGAGCCACAAAAGCAGGAAGAAGGCCATCATGGCGGTCATGAAGTCGGCGAAGGCCACCTTCCAACTGCCACCATGCGCCCCAGCATGACCATCGACCACCTTCTTGATGATGATGGTGGTGCCCCCCTTACTTTTGGCCACTCTTCAACGCTCCTTCCAGCTCCTCAAAGCTGGGCCTCGCGTGGCCGGAAATGGCCCTGCGGGCCGCCTCGACAGCGAGCATGGGCGGGAAGCCGCTTGCAAAGCCGACAAGCCCGGCCTTGACCACCTCCAGCATGGAGTGGGTCTCCTTCACCTGGTATTCCAAATTCTGGGCCATGGGGCCGACAAAGCCATAGGACAAGAGAATGCCGAGAAAGGTTCCGACCAGCGCCGCACCGACGGAGTGGCCAAGGACCTCGGGCGGCTCGTTGATCTTGCCCATTGTGAGAACGATTCCAAGCACAGCGGCCACGATGCCGAGACCCGGCAGTGAGTCGGCCACCTTGTTGAGGGCCGAAGGGGCGTTCGATTCGTGCTTGTGCGACGCGGACATGTCGATGTCCATGACGGCTTCAAACTGATAGGGTTCGATGTTGCCCGCAAGCAGCACCTTGAAGTTGTCGCATATGAATTCTAGGACCTCGTGATTCTTCATGAGGGCAGGGAACCGCGAGAACACCGCGCTGGCCTCGGGCTTGCTCACATGCTGCTCAATGGCGACGATGCCGTCTCGCCGCGCCATGTTCATCAGCGTATAGATGAGGGCAAGGATATCGAGATACGCCTGCTTGCCGGCCTCGGAAGCCGTAAACACCTTGAAGGTCTTCTTCAGGGTGCCGAAGATGACGCTCTTTGGCGACGCGATGAAAAACGCGCCTACCGCGGCGCCGACGATGATGAGAACTTCAATGGGCTGCCAAAGCACACCAAGCGGTCCGCCCTCAAGGGCAAATCCGCCGACGACGCAGCCCAAAACAACCAAGACGCCAAGGATCGCAAACATAGAATGCACAACTCCTGAGGGATCGGCCGAGCACCGCTTCAGTCACATTATCCAGCAGCAAACAGCTTGGCCAACTTAATATTGAATCAAGTACTACCCGCTTGTAAAGCCTTCATTTACGTTAAAGAAATTATACTGTAAAAATAGATACTAGAGAAACACTAGACATTCTCAAATACGTATTTCCGGCTCTCGACATCCTACTGAAAGCTGATAATGGTACACAAGACGGTACCCGTATGGATTGACCGCAGGAGGTTAGGCATGAGGACTCTGCTGCTGGCCCTTTTCGCCCTTGTTGTCGCGCCCGCGTCTTTGGCGGCCCAGGGCGGTGAACACCTTCGTCTTGTGGTGCAACAGAACGGTCAGTCCCTGGTGAATGAACAGCGCTCCCTGTTGCTCCCCAAAGGCGCTGGCCAGGTGGTTCTGCCCAACCTGCCCACGAGCCTCGAGGCCCAGACCTTGCAAGTGCGCTCACAATCATCCCCCAAGAGCCTGAAGATTCTCGACCTCGCCTTTGACGGCGAACTGCTCACTCCATCCAGCCTGCTCCGCAGGTATGTGGGCAAGCAGGTCACGCTGATCATGCCCGATGGAAAGACCCGCGACGGGCGCATCCAAAAGGAGGCCACGGTCCTGTCCACCGAGGAAGCCCCGCTGTACCTCATGGAGGGACGCGTCTACTCCGGACCTGTCGAGGCCGTCATCTACCCCGAGTTGCCGGATGGACTCGCCTCCCGGCCCCGCCTCAGCCTGAGCGTCATGAACTCAGGCCCGGCGAAGCAGACGCTGGAGCTCACGTATCTCGCCAACGAGATCGCCTGGCGCATGGACTATGTGCTGACTATGAACAAGGCCGCAACCAGCGCGCTCCTGTCCGGCTGGGCGACCATCAGCAACCGGTCCGGAAGGGACTTCAATAACGCCGACATTGAACTGCTGGCCGGCGAACCGCGCAGCGAGCGGCGTCCCATGCTTGGCCGCGCCTACGCAGCCGACACCATAACGCTGGCCAAGGCCGAATTTGCCGCAAACAACGAAGAAGAGCTCTTCGAATATCACCTGTACCGCTTGAAGAGACCCCTCAGCATCGCAAACCAGCAGTCCCGCCAGACACAACTCCTTGAGTCCGCCACAATTCCGATTTCCCGCAAGCTCATCGGCCGGTCGAACGCCCTGCCCTCTGGCCGCGAGGCCGATCCCCTGAAGCAGAAACTGGATGTGGTGATCTCTTTTCGGAATACCGCCGCCCTGGGTTTAGGGTCCCCGCTGCCCAGGGGCACGGTCCGGGCCTTCCAGGAACAGGGCGAGACCAGGCATTTCCTGGGCGAGGCTCCCCTTGAGCGCACGGCCGTCGGGTCCTTGGTGGAGCTTGGCTTTGGCAAGGCGTTTGACGTGAACGTGGAGCGGGTGGTCACAGACTTCGAGAAGACCGGCAAGAACAGCTTCCGCGCCGCCTGGGAACTGCGCATCACCAACGCCAAGAAGGACACCCAGAGGATCGTGCTGCAGGAGCAGATTCCGGGCAAGTGGAAGGTGGAGAGCGCTTCCGGAAAGTGGACCAGGGCCTCCGCCAACGTGCTGGAGTTCCAGGTGGACGTACCCAGCAGCGAGGACGGAAAGCCGCTGGTGCTCAAGTACGCCTTCAGCACGGAAATATAGCGCATAAACATTCATCCCAGGGACTTGCGCCCTGGGAATTCTTCGCGTAGCCCACAGTGCACGTTTGAGTTGACGGAGGGGCTGTGGGCTCGCTTACCGGCATCATATCCGCCATGCTCTCGGCGGCCTGCTTCGGAATGCTGGCCGTGCTCGGCAAGCTGGCCTACGCCAGGGGCTTCGAGGCTGCGGAGATTCTCCAGTACCGCTTCGGTTTTGGCGCGCTCATGCTGCTGGTCTGGTTTGCGGCAACCAACCGGAGCGTACTGCGGGCTGGCCCCAAGACCCTGCTCAAGGCGGGATTCCTCGGCGTCGTGCTCTACCCGGTGCAGAGCCTGTCCTTCATGAGTTCGCTCAAGTATGTCCCGGCCGCCACCAGCTCGCTCATCCTCTATTTCTATCCCGTGGCGGTGACGCTGCTCTCGGCCTTGATCTTCAGAACGAGGCTGGACAGGGTCGTGGGCATTTCGCTGCTGCTGCTGGTGGCCGGCTGCGGGCTCGTCTTCTTCGACGCCTTTCTGCGCGACATAAGCCGCACCGGGCTGATGCTGGCCACACTGTCCATGCTCATCTTCTCCACGTACCTCATCTGCCTGGAATGGCTGCTGCGCGGAGAAAACCCGATCACAGTGTCCTTCTATTGCGTGCTTGCCGCGTCGATTGTCTGGACAATCGTAAGCCCGCCCGTGCGCTTCATGGAATTCGACATGCAGACCAAAGCGCTGACGCTGGCCCTTGGCCTCGTGCCCACGGCCCTGGCGGTCACTCTGCTCTACCGTTCGGTGGACCTCATCGGCAGCTCCAGCGCGTCTATCTGCTCCACCCTGGAGCCCATCACCACGGTGCTGGCCTCGGCCCTGCTCCTGGGCGAAGCCGTGATGCCCATTCAGATTGCCGGCATGGCCTTGATACTGTTCGGCATCGTGTTGCCCAACGCACAGGCCGCGCGCCTGAAACGTTCTTGACGCTCCCGGGCATTCCAGTCATATCCTGAGCACAGCTTTGAAACGTCGAGAAGGCTGGGCTGCCAGCGTGGCCCGGACCCTCGGCACGAGACGGAGGAGCTTGATGGACGCCAATCGCCGCCGCCGCAGCAGGGTGGACACGAACATCCCGGCCTGCTTCATCCAGGCTGATGGCGAAGAACTGCGCCTCGGCATCAGCAACATCAGCCTGAAAGGCCTGCTCGCCGTGGCCGAGGCCACGCTCAAGCCAGGAGCCGTGGGCCTTGTCCGCATCGAGCTTTCGCCAGACGCGCTCATCGAGATCGAGGGCAGGATCATCCGAAGCGACGCCACGGGCCTGGCCATCGACTTCCTCGGGATGGAGCCGGAGAGTTTCATGCACCTGCGCAACCTCGTGCGCTACAACGCGCCGGACGCCGACCAGATCGACGCCGAACTGCGACATCCCGCCTTCGAATAGCCGCATCCTCCGACTCTGGCGCCTTGTGCGCATAAAAAAAACGGCGGCCCGAAAGCTCGGACCGCCGTCGATGCGCTTCGAATTACAAGGCGTCTACCACTTCATGGAACGCTTCACGGCCAGGGCCTGCTCCTGCTCCTCGTAGGTGGCGAAGCCCGCGTGGTGCATGGCGTCCTCCACCGTGAAGGTCCAGTCCCAGCTGGAGTAGATCACCGGCTTGTGGAAGATGGCGCGGAAGCGTTCCATCTCCTGGCGGTAGAAGGCTTCCTTGGGGTTCTCGATGTTGTCGCGCAGCTGCTCGCTGAAGCGGTCCAGTTCGCCCTCGTACCACTCCATCAGGTCCTCGGCGGTCTTGTAGCGCTTGAGGATGTGGCCGTAGCCGTTCTCCTCCAGCAGAATCTCCAGGCGGTTGAAGTGCTGTTCGCGCAGCCACTCGCCCAGGCCGGACACGGGGATGTTCAGAGCCTCCACCTCGGCCATCTGCACCTTGGTCTTGCGGTAGGTGTCGGGCACAACCGAGGCGGAGTCGATGCCGGCGATGGCCACCAGCCCGCGCAGGATCTCGCTGTTGGACACGCCCTGGCCGCAGAAGCCGACCTTCTTGCAGTACTTCTGCCCGGCGAAGATGGTCACCAGAATGGCCCAGACCACCGCCGGATCCTCTTCGTCGTAGATGTGCTGCAAGCGCGAGTTGTCGCGGTCTGTGGCCAGCACCATCTGGGTCATGTCGTTGGAGCCGATGGAGAATCCGTCGACTTCCTTGATGAATTCCTTGCACAGAATGGCGTTGCTCGGAATTTCGGACATAAGGATGAGCTTCATGCCATCCTTGCCGGACTCGATGTTGTGCACGCTCTTGAGATAGCGCTTCATGCTGCGGGCTTCTTCCAGGGTGCGCACAAAGGGCAGCATGATCTGGAGGTTCTTGCCGCCGAAGATGCCCCGCGCGAGCTTGAAGGACTCCAATTCCCAATCGTGGATGTTCCGCGACACGCCGCGGTAGCCGAGCATGGGGTTGTCTTCGTGCGACTCAAAGAGCAGGCCGCCGATGAGGTTCCGGTACTCGTTCGACTTGAAGTCGGTGGTGCGGTAGACGATGGTCTTTCCGTAGAAGGCCATTGCGAACAAAGCCAGTCCCTGGGCCAGGGTCTGGATGTAATGCTCCTTGCCGGTGCGGAACCCGCGAGACTCGAGCAGCTTGCGGATGCGTTCCGGCAGGGTGCGAACCTCGTCCATCTCGCCCTTGAGGCCCATCTTGAGAGCCACTTCCTCGCGCAGGGCGGCGATCCGGTTCAGAACGTCCCGAACTTCCGGGTCGTCCTTGATGCGGGCCTCGATTTTCTCGATCTCGCGCTCGTGATCCTGCTTGAGCTTCTTGGCCTCGGCGTAGTTCTCATTGGTGTTGTCCACCACATCGGTGTAGCCCATGATGATGGCGATGTGCTTCCTGAGAGAAACCGAGGTCTTGAGGGACTCCAGGCGCTCGGTGGCGTAGCCGATGTGCTCGTCGAGCTTCTTGTCCAACTCGCGCAGACGGCGGTGGATGGCCAGCACCTCGTCCGTGCCCTTGGTGCCCTCGCGCTCGGACAGGGAGGCCAGCTCTTTGCCCAAGCCGGTGATGATGCCCACGTAATCGCGCAGTTTGAGGCGCAGGTTGATGAGCCCTGTGGCCAGCTGCTCCTTCATGACCTTGGAGAGGCGGCTGTCCAGTTCGCGCAGCTTGGCGTCCACCAGGGCGCTGAGCACGCCGCGATCATAGGCCTCCAGAGCCAGCGGGTGCACGCTGATGTTGCCGAGCATGAACTCGGCGCGCAGCAGGCCCACCTCAAAGTCGGGCACGCGGCGCAGGCGGGAGAGGAACAGCGACTGGCCGATGTCGGCCAGAATCAGGCCGACCTTGGTCTTGGTGGCGGGCAGGGCCGCGACATCGATCTCGCCGCCGACGTCAACCAAAGGAAGCCTGCCGCGGTACACGCGTCCGCGCGAGCCGTCTACCGTAATCTCCTGGCCGTCAAGGGAGCGGATGACCTCCAGCCTTTGCAGACCGATGACGGCGGGGATGCCGAGCTCGCGCGAGGTGATGGCCGCGTGGCTGGTGTCGCCGCCCACGTCGGCCAGGATGGCGCTGGCGATGCGCATTCCCGGCACCATGTCCGGGTCGGTGCGTTCCGCGGCCAGGATGTCGCCCTTGTTGACCTTGTTCAACTCCAGGGCGGAACGCAGAAACTTCACGGTACCCTGGCCAGCGCCGCGCGAGGCCCCGTTGCCTTCAAGGATGAGCTCCGCATCGGCCAGGGCCTTGGGATCCACTTCCTTGCGGCGCATGAAGATCGTGTTGGGATGGCGGTCGAAGTCCTCGTTCCAGCGGGTCTCGGGCCGGGCCTGCACAAACCACAGGCGGTCGGAGGAGTCGATGCAGAACTCGGTGTCCATGATCATGCCGCCATAGGCCTTGGAGATGTTGCGCACGCCGCGCGCCACCTCCTCGGCCTGGGCAAGGGAGAGCGCCCAGCGGTAGACCTCGTTCTCGTCGACCTCGACATCCTTGGTGCCGCCCATGTCCTCGTCGTAGACGATCTTCTTGTCCTTGCAGCCCATGAAGCGGACAACGACCTCGGAGTGGTCGTCGCGCTGGAAGACGTAGAACTTGTCCGGGGTGACCATGCCGCCCACGACCGCCTCGCCCAGGCCGTAGCTGGCGTCGATGGACACAAGGTCGTTGCGGTCCGTGCCGCGGCAGCCGGTCGAGGTGTCGGCGCTGAAGGCCGTGCCGGAGATGAGCGGATTGATCATGCGCATGATGCACACCGAGAGCGAGGTGTTCTCAATGGCCCACTCTTTCTTTGCGGTCTCGGCGATTGAATCGTCGCCGGTTTCCTCGGCGCGGTTCACGGCGTCCAGGATGGCCTCGCGGCGATAGGTCATGCTGCGCAGATTGTAGGCCGAGGAACAGTCCCAGTGATAGGCCTCGACGCAGCGATCCTCGCCCACGATGTTCAGATAGGTATCCTGCAGGCCGGCAAAGGCCTTCTTGCGGCTGTCCTCGCCCGCTGCGGAGGAACGCACGGCCACGGGCTCGTTCTCCAGCCCGGCTTCGCCGCAGATCTCGAGATAGGCGTTGCGCACGGACTCCTTGACCTCGGCAGGCGGGTCCACTGAGAGGATGGCCGCCTGGACGAGCACGGAGCGCTTGCGCAGTTGGTCGATGCCCTCGGGGCTGGTGGCGAAGCCCTCGACGACGTTGTTCACGAAAGTGCGCAGCTTGATGGGAGTGCCAGTGCTCTTGACGGACTCCGCGGTGACGCGCTTGGCGATTTTGCGGACAAACTTGCGCAAAAACTCCGGATCGCGGTTGACCTCGTCATCGGTCCAATCCGTGGCGTTATATTCCTTGTCCACAAGGCTGCGCACAAGGGAGGCGTTGACCTTGGTCTCATCCAAAAGCTTATGGAAAGCGATGGAGGAAATGGCCCGGAACTGCGGCGCGCGGATCCCCTCGACCTGGCTGATGATGGCCGTGTTGTAATTCTTGCCGCCCACGATGAGTTCGGCATCCGGCCCGATGGCCACAATGTCCGCGCCCGTGAGCACGATTTTCTTCGTCAGCTCAGCCTTGTTCGCGGCCTTGGGCTTGGCCTCGGGGGCGGGGGCCGGTTTGGCGCTCTGATCCTTCTGGACTTTGGCCATGCTCTCCTCCTGGGCAGCGCTGCTTGCGAGCGGCCCGTTGCGTCGATTAAAAGACCTACAGAACTCGACACAAGCACGCCCTTCCCGCCCATGCCCTTTCCGGGCCAGCGGAGGAGGAACGCGCTGCGTATACAGCCGTTGGTCGCAGATATCTCGTTTTCCGGCCCTTCGTCAATTGCGCATACAACAATGCCCATCCGAGGCCGGGGAAACAGCCTGGGATGGGCATTTTGTGATCACACGCGGCGCCTTGCGATGCGTGCTCTCGTCTCGTCAGTTCACGGCCGCCCAGTCATCGTGGGTCGGCGCGGGCTTGTTTGTATACGCAACAATACTGGGCCAGCACTAGCCGTACTGGCTAGATCTTCTGGCCGCACACAGGACAGAAGTGGAAGTCCGCGCTGGCCAGGGGAGCCTTGCAGGTGGGGCAACCCGCCTGCGCGGGGCCAAGCTCCACAAGCAGCTCTCCCTCCTTCACAGGGACCATGATCTTGTCTTCCTGGTAGTTGGCGTTCTTGAGCACGCGCTTCACAACGCCGCCCACAGGGGCATACACGCTCTTCTCCTGCTTCATGATGGAGATGTTGAAAATCTCCTCGCCCTTTTTCACCACATCGCCGACGCGCACGTGCATGACCCACAGATCGCCGTTGCTGGGCGAACCGATATGGTTCACGTTCTTGGGGTCGGCCATCTCCAGGCTTTCGCGCTCGGCGCCGGTGGCCTCGCGCACCTTCACCTTGTGGCTCATGGTCTCGGAGTCGACGGAGTAGCGCACGGTGATGCAGCCCTGGTCGTCAGGGTCGGAGATATCCACAATGCGCATGACGTGGGGCTTGCCGCAGCGGCTTTGGAACAGCAGGGTCTCGCCCTTCTCCAGCCCCTCGAACCAGACGTCGAGCGGCAGGTTGTTGGCGTCGCCAAAGGTCTGGCAGAACTCGATGGTCTTCAGCGCGTCGCCGGGGTGGTTCAGGTACAGCACGAACTCCTCTGGCGTGGCCTTGCGCCCCAGGCGGGCGTCAAGAATGCCTTCCTCGGCCGCCAGGTCCATATCCGGCAACGTTTCCAGAGGCGAAACCTCGGTGCGGGAAGCCACAGCGCTCTTCCACTCGGCGCCGAAGGCGCTCTGGTAGACCCAGTCCGGCGGGAAGCCCAAGGGCAGCTTGCCGTATTTCCCCAGCAGCAGATTGCGGAAGGCGTCGTTGCTGTCGCGGTACAGGTCGAGCCTGGCCTCGCGCTCCAACGCGGTCAGGTCGGCATCCGGGGCCAGGTTCACGATGTCGAGCACGTTCAGCAGACGGCGGACCTCGCGCTCGCCGCCGCGCTTGTACGCGCCAGTGACGGCCAGAAACGAGGTGTTCCAGGTGATCTGGGAACCCGGAGTGACGTCGTGGTACCGCACGATCTTGCGCGTGCCGGCCAAAAACTTGAGCATGTAGGGCAGCAGATGGATGTAGCCCTGCTTCATGGCCCCCTCCTGCGACGAGGAGGTTGCGCCGCCGGGCATCCCGTGAAGCACCACGTCATGGTCGATGCCCTGGAAATAGGGCGAACAGTAACGGTCGTAATAGGGCATGATCTGCTTGAGCGTGAAGTTCGTGGAGCGGATCATGTCCTTGTCGAGCACGGTTTTGAGGCCCATCTCGTCTTCAATGTAGGCCGCGGTGGAGAGCACCTCGCCCTGGCCGTACCAGCGCACGCTGGAACCGATGGCCACGTCCACGATATGCGCCCCGGCCTGAGCCGCCGCGCCCATGGTCGGCACGAAGAGCCCGTCCGTGTAGTGGCGGTGGCTGTGAATGACCAGCTCCGGGTACCTCTTGACCAGCGCGGCGATGAGTTCGCGCATGAACCTGGGCGGGCACACGCCAGCCATGTCCTTCAAGCCAAGGATGATGGACTGCGCCGCCTTCTTCTTGTTCACGCCCATGACATCCGCGCACATGGAGAGAATGTTCTCGGTCACTCCAAGGTAGTGCGGCACGTCGAAGCCCTTGGCCCAGGACATGGACAGCGCGGGTTCGAAGATGTGCTTCTTGGAGTGCAGCACGACCTCGGCGAACGGACGCATATTCTCGACATGGTTCAGGAAGTCAAAGCAACGGATGACGTCGTAGTGCTCGCAGATCATTTCCCCGGTCAAGCGCATGAGATTCTTGGGCTGCGGCTTGTAGCCCAGCACATTGGTGGAGCGGATGAGGATCTGCTTGAGGGTGTTCGGAGCGAACTGGTTCCACTCCTTGGCCTCGGTGAAGGGATAGGTCATGTTGGCCAGCATGGCCACGTGGAAGTGCGCGCCGCCGCCGTTCTCCAGGGAGAAGAAGCCGCACTTGTCCAGGCTGGGTCCGATGATGCGGTCCTCGGCAAGGCGGAAACGGTTGCCGCTGTTGGATTGCGTGATGTCGCGGGTGGTGGTGTCGCTGAAGTGGACGATGCCCGCCGCGCGGTCCTCGCGCAGGGCGTCCAGGATGGCGTCGCGCTTCATGGTGCGGTTGATGCGCGGCTCAAAGGCGGCGTCCGTGGCGTCCGGGGCCTTGGAGAGCTGGAAGCGGCCCAGGCGCTTATCCGCACGCGTGCGGTACTCGCCAAGGGAGACGTAGGGGTTGTAGCCGCGCGCGCTGATCTCGGCCACCAGGCGCGCAAGCCGCAAGGGCTCGGCCTCCTGGTCGGAGTAGGCCATGAGCTCGTCTTTGTGCAGGCGCACGAAGTTGGTGTCGTAGTCGCCCCCAACGAAGTCCGGGTGCTTCATCACCTCGCGGTGGAAGTTGATGGTCGTCTTGACCCCGCTGATCTTGTACTCGCGCAGGGCCCGGCGCATGAGCATCACCGTCTTGTCCCAGGAACTGCCGTAGGTGATCAAGAGCGAGGCTGCGGAATCGTAGCGCGAGGGGAAGCGGTAGCCCGCGCAGACGCAGGAGTCGATGCGCACGCCCTGCCCGCCAGGGGAGACGTAGCTGGTGATGACGCCGGCGTTGGGCGAGAAGTTGTCCTGCGGGTCCTCGCAGTTCACGCGCACCTGCATGGCGTGCAGGTAGGGCTTGGTGTTCTGCTCGCCAAAGCGCAGGCGGGAGCCGAAGGAGATGGCGATCTGCTCCTCCACAAGGTCGATGCCATAGCGGCACTCGGTGATGCCGTGCTCCACCTGCAAACGGGTGTTGACTTCAATAAGGTAGGGGCGGCCATCCTTGTCCACCAGGAACTCGACCGTGGCGAGCGAATGGTAGCCAACGGCCTTGATGAGCTTCTCGGCATACCCCTTCAACTCTTTGCGCAACTCCGGGGTGAACTTGGGCCAGGGCGAGGGAGTGATCTCCACCAGCTTCTGGTGGTTGCGCTGCACCGTGCAGTCGCGCTCGTCGAACACGAACACGTTGCCGTACATGTCGGCCACGGTCTGGAATTCGATGTGGCGAACGCTGGTAAGAAGCTTTTCCACGTACAGGCGCGGGTTGCCGAAGCTTGCCTTGGCCAGGGCCGAGGCCTTGGAGAACGCGCTTTCGAGCTGCGAATCCTCATAGACCTCGTAAATGCCGCGACCGCCGCCGCCGCCCTCGGCCTTGAGCATGATGGGGAAGCCGATCTCCTTGGCGATCTTGCGCGCCTCGGGGATGCTCACGGCCTCCGGGGAACCGGGCACGACCGGCACGCCGATCTCCTCGGCCAGCTTGCGCACGGCAACCTTGTTTCCCAAAAGGCGCATGGGTCCCTGGTTGGGGCCAATAAAAATGATGCCCGCGTCTTCGCACTTCTTGGGGAAGGAGTCGTCCTCGCTGCCAAAGCCCCAGCCGGGGTGGATGGCGACGATGCCCCTGTCCTTGGCCATCTTGATGATGCGGTCAAGGTCGAGGTAGGCGCGCGGGTCTTCGCCGAGCAGGAGCAGTTCATGGGCGCCGGTGGTGGCGGGTGAGGTCTTGTCCACATCTGTGGCGGTCATCACCGCCACGGCCTGGAACATCTCGGTGATGGAGCGGCAGATGCGGCGCGCGGGAATCCCCCGATTGGCCACGAGAATGGGCTTGCCCTTGACTTCTTCCAGAACCTGCTCGAACGACTTCGGTCTCATGGCCAAAACGGTCCCCCTTGCTGTTGCAATGCGCTATGCCGTGCCTGGACCAGCCCCGCTCAAACCGGGATCACGTCGCCCGCCAGGAGGACAACCTCCTGCCCTGCGCGGTCCAAGACAAGGCCCCCTTCCCCGGAAATGCCCCTGACGATCGCCTCGTACCGAACGCTTGCGCCTTCCTGTACGAGCACACGCCTTCCCTGCCAAGCCATCCTGGTGCGGAAAATCGTCAAGAATTCATGGGGAGAAAAAGCCTCAAGAAGAGTTACGTAACCCGTTTCCACTCGGTTTACAAGAGCCAGCCACAGGCGCGCGGGGCCAAGCCCCACGACTGACGTGTGAAATTCCCCGGCTGCAACGCAATGGCCTTCGCGCAGGGCCTCTGGTGGCGGCGCCCAGGCCAGATTCAACCCGATGCCCGCAAGAACGCAGTCGCCCCGCTCCTCCACGAGGATTCCCGCCACCTTTCGCCCCTCGCACAGAAGATCATTCGGCCACTTGACCTGAACAGTCTGTCCGAGGTCGCAGAGCGCCTCTGCGAACAGGTAGCCGAACACCAGAGGCCGAAGATCGTTCCAAAGCCCTGTGGCCGGTGGACACACCAGGGTCGCCAGCACGTTGCCCGGGCGCGAAAGCCAGGCCCGACGCAGCTGTCCGCGACCGGAAGCCTGAACGGGCGCGACCACGCTGCCCCAGGCCCCGAGGACTCCCTGTCCCGCCAAATGCCGGGCAACATCCATGGTGCTGGCGCACGGTCCGCAGACCAGCACGGCGTCAGCGCCGTTTCGGCCCAGGCCGTCGGCATCTGCAAACGGGGCGAGCGCGGCCACATCCGCAGCCCACAAGGGATGCGCCGCGGCCAGACTCTCCTGCGTGGCGGGCTCTGCCAGGCCCGGGAGGCCCTTTACAAGAAGCGCGAGATTTCGGGACATGGATTCCTGTCCGCGGCAAGGTTGCCACGGCGGCTTTTCTTTCAACGCGCAGCCTGATACCAAGCGGAAATGCGCATCCTTCTCGTCGGCGGGGCCGTTCGGAACACGCTCCTGGGGCTTCCCGTCCGGGACAGGGATTACCTTGTGCTGGACGCCACTGTCGAGCAATTCCTTGCAGCCCACCCCTCGGCCAAACCCGTGGGCAAGACCTTTCCCGTGTTCATTCTGGACCACCAGGAATACAGTTTTCCCAGGGCCGCGACCCTGGAGCGGGATCTCGCCCTGCGCGATTTCAGCATCAACGCCCTGGCCATGGACGAGGATGGCCGCCTGTTCTGCCACCCCACGGCCCTGCAGGACCTCCAGGCCAGGGTCATCCGCCCTGCCTCCGCAAACTCCCTGCCCGACGACCCCTTGCGGGCCATCCGGGCGGCCCGGTTCGCCGCGCAGATGCCCGGATTCAGCGCCCACCCGGAGCTTCTGGAGGCCATGCGCTCCCTGGCCGCCTCCGAAGCGCTGGCCTCGCCCTTTGCCGAGCGCGTGGGCCAGGAGGTGCAGAAAGCCATGGCTGGCGAACGGCCCGGCGAATTCCTGCGCGTGCTTGACCGGGGCGGCTGCCTGTCTCCCTGGCTGGCCGAGCTTGAAGGCGCGTCCCGCATCCCGGCCGGTCCGCCCAAGTACCACGACGCCAGCGTTCTGGAGCACACGGCCCGCGTCATGGACAGGCTCGCGGGCGACCCCTTGAGCGCGTGGATGGCGCTCTGCCATGACCTCGGCAAGGTCAGCACGCCCAAGGACATGCTGCCCCGGCACATCGGCCACGACCTGCGCGGCGAAGCGGCGGCCCTTGCGCTGGGCGAGCGCCTTCGCCTGCCCACACGGCTCATCCGCGCCGGGGCAGACGCCGCGCGCTGGCACATGATCGCCGGCAACTACCCGGAACTCCGGGAGTCCACACGCGTGGACCTGCTCATGCGCCTCAAGAGCCGGGGCGTGCTGCGCGAAATGTTTCGCCTGGAGATTGCGGACAAGAGCCGCGACCACTCCGGCCTCGTGCAGGATGACCTCGCAGCCGTCCTGGCCGTGCGCCTGCCGCCCGAGGACTGCGGCCTGGGGCAGCTCTCCGCGGAAAAACTCCGCAACCTGCGCATCATGGCGCTAAAACAGCGCGCTGGCGCATAACGACATTTTTATTCCAATCCCAGCGTAACACGAAGACGCAAAACGTCACATTTTTTGTTGACACCACGAAATCTCGTGTGCATAGGATTTTCCAACAAACACACATTTCGTGGAGGCCCTTCTATGCACATGGCAGATGCTCTTCTCTCCCCCGCCGTTGGCGGCGTCATGTGGGGCGCCACAGCGTGCCTGCTCGGCTATGCTTCGAGCAAACTCAAGGCCAGCACTGACGATAGCCGCATCCCCCTCATGGGCGTGCTCGGCGCCTTTATTTTCGCCGCCCAGATGATCAATTTCAGCATCCCCGGAACCGGTTCCAGCGGACACCTGGGAGGCGGCCTCATCCTGGCCGCTCTCCTGGGTCCACATGCAGCCTTCCTAACCATTGCTTCCGTACTTGCCGTGCAGGGCCTCTTCTTTGCCGATGGCGGCCTTTTGGCCATGGGCTGCAACATCTTCAATCTTGGCTTCTTCCCCTGCTACCTGACGTATCCACTAATTTTCAAGCCCATCGCCGGCTCCAACCCGAGCCGAGGCAGACTCATGACAGCCTCGGTCATCGCCGCGATAGCGGGCCTTCAGCTTGGAGCCTTTGGCGTCGTCCTTGAAACCGTCGCCTCGGGCATCAGCGAACTTCCCTTCAGCTCCTTCGTCTTGCTTATGCAGCCCATTCATCTTGGCATCGGCCTTGTCGAGGGCGTCGTCACAGCGCTGCTGCTCGCTTACCTGCACAACGTGCGGCCTGAGTTTTTCGGCGCGACCAATCCTGAAGCCCAAGCACGGCCTTTGCGCCCGATTGTTGTTGGACTGGCCCTGGCGGCGGTGATCATCGGCGGAGCCATGAGCTGGTTCGCCTCCGCCGATCCCGACGGTCTGGAATGGTCCATGGCCAAGGTGAGCGGCAAGGAAGAGCTCGAAGCGCCAGAGTTGGGAGTTCATGGCACCCTCGACGCATTGCAGAAACGCATAGCCTTCTTGCCAGACTACAACTTCAAGCCTGACGAAGCCCCCAAGGCAGAAGTCGGCAACGAAGATGCCCGCGCGCCTGAGCCGTGGCCCAATGTGGCGGCAGGCACAAGCCTTTCTGGAGTGCTTGGAGGATTTATGACGCTTTGCCTGGCTGGCTTGCTCGGTTTTGCCATACGCAGATTCCACGCCAGGGCTTGAGATAACGCTTTCTTTGAGCTACCTTCTCGCGGGCAGGGAATTCTCCCTGCCCGCACCTGTTTCACGGACCCTCATGAGCATCGAAAACGCCTTACTCGAGTTGCGACGCCTGGATGATCTCGCTCGCCAGGACACCCCGCTGCACCGCCTGGATGCCAGGGCCAAGGTGCTGGTAACCCTTCTGTTTCTCATCAGCATGCTTTCCCTGGATCGTTATGAGGTGGCCCGGCTGTTGCCGTACGCCGCCTTTCCCTGGCTGTTAGCCACACTAGGCAACACGCCTTTTTCATTGATAATGCGACGTACCGCAGTAGCATTGCCCTTTGTTCTCATGGTGGGAATTTTCAATCCTTTGCTCGACCGCACGATTCATCTACACTTTGGTCCGCTGGCTGTGTCCGGGGGAATGCTCTCCTTCGCCTCAATTGTGCTACGGGCACTTCTCGCAGTATCCACAGGCCTTGCACTTGTGGCGGTTACTGGTTTTGACCGCATCTGCCAGGCTCTTGGCCGCATGGGCTTGCCAAACGTCTTCCTCGTGCAGCTACAGTTTCTTTACCGGTACATTTTTGTCCTGGCTGCGGAAGCCACGCGCATGATGCATGCCAGATCCCTGCGCTCCGCCAAGTCCTCGCGTCCAAGCCTTCACGAATACCGCTCGCTGCTGGGCTGCCTGCTCCTTCGCACCCTCGATCGTGCCGGGCGGGTGCATCAAGCGATGCTGTGCCGAGGCTTTGATGGGAACATGCCGGAATACGCCCACATTACCACCTTTGGCGCAGCTGAGTGGCGATTCTGCCTCGTCAGCGGCCTGTATCTTGTCGCCGTACGCATCTTTGATTTGCCGCTTCTGCTGGGCGGCTTGGCCGGAGGGTTGTTTCAATGAGCCACCACATCTTGGAAGTGAAGGATCTCTGCTACTCATACCCGGACGGCACCCCGGCCCTGGCAGGCATCAACGTAACCATCCACCACGGAGAATCAGTTGGGCTTGTAGGGGCCAACGGGGCAGGCAAATCCACTCTGCTTCAGCACTTGTGCGGAAGTCTATTGCCCCAATCCGGTCGTATCCGTGTGGGCGATGTGCCAGTGAGCGCAGGAACCCTGCATGAGGTGCGACGCACCGTAGGCATGGTCTTCCAAGATCCTGACGACCAGCTCTTCATGCCTACGGTCGCCGAGGATGTTGCCTTTGGCCCATTAAACATCGGTCTGACATCGGAGGAAGCCACTGTGCGGGTCGACGAGGCCCTGCGCATGGTAGGTGCGGAACACCTGAAGAACCGCCCCCCCTATCGGCTTTCTGGTGGAGAAAAACGTGGGGTCGCCATCGCCACCGTGCTAGCCTGCTCCCCGGACATACTTGTCATGGACGAGCCTTCGGCGAATCTTGACCCACGCTCGCGGCGGCTGCTCATCACGCTCTTACGGGGATTCACGCACACCAAAGTAGTGGCGACGCATGACTTAGACCTTGTGCTGGACCTTTGTGAGCGCACCATCGTGCTGCATGAAGGGCGTATTATGGCTGATGGGCCGACCGTATCCATTTTCCATGACTCTGACCTGCTGTACGAATGCGCTCTTGAACCGCCGCTTTCCATGCAGGCCTGCCCTGCTTGCAGCGCAAGCAGATTTATCTGAGAAGCGCATATTCCTGGGCGTCTGTTGACAGCGCCTTTCCCAGCAGGGTATTGCTTGAAATGGCCGACTCATGTCGCTGACAACACATGCCAAAGGAATACCCATGCGACTCGTGACCCGTTCGGATTTCGATGGCTTGGCCTGTTCGGTGCTGCTCAAGGAACTTGGGCTTATCAACGACTATTTGTTCGCCCACCCCAAGGATTTGCAGGACGGCCTCATCACGGTCACAGAAAACGACATCCTGGCCAATGTTCCCTACGTTCCCGGTTGCGGCATGTGGTTTGACCACCACACCAGCGAGATGGCGCGCCTGCTTGACAAGGGCGTATCCTACAAGGGCGCGAGCAAGCCGCTCAAGAGCTGCGCGCGCGTCATCTGGGAATATTTTGAATGTGAGAAGAAGCTGCCCAAACACCTGCACATCCTGCTCGAGGCTGTGGACAAGGTTGACAGCGCCACACTGACACCGCAGGAGATCGTCGAACCAAAGGGTTGGATTCTGCTCGGGTTCATAATGGACCCACGGACAGGCCTGGGCAGGTTCAAAGACTTCCACGTGAGCAACTATCAGCTCATGATCGACATGATCGACTACTGCCGCACCATGAAGGCCGAGGAGATCCTGAAGCTCCCGGATGTCGAGGAGCGCGTGGACGTTTACAACGAGCAGTCGCGGCTCTTCATCGACATGCTGCGCCGCAACTCGACGGCCCACGAGAATCTCATCATCACCGATCTGCGGGGCGAGGACGTCATTTACGCAGGCAACCGCTTCATAATCCACACCCTCTTCCTCAAGTGCAACATCAGCATGCAGATAATGTGGGGCGTGCGCAGACAGAACGTGGTCATCACGGTGGGCCACAGCGTGCTCAAGCGCAACTGCAAGACCAATGTGGGCAAGCTGATGCTTGAATATGGCGGCGGCGGCCATGACAAGGTCGGAACATGCCAGGTGCCTGTCGAGCAGGCGGACAGCGTGATACAAACCCTCACCGCCACCATCATCGCCGCGGGCTGAGCGCCTACAGCTGTCCAAGCACCCGACGGATACTTTCCGAATGAGCGTCGTAGTAGGCCGCGGCAAAGGTCCGCAGCCTCTCTTCGCAATCCTTCGGGGCCGGCAGCTCCGGCGCGCGCCACAGCTTCAGGGCCGCGAAGTCCAACGGCGTGAACTCAAGCCCCTTGTCCAGGCTTTCGGCCCCGAGGGCATTGGTTATGGCGCCCTGTCCCGGCGCCTCGGTGGTGCTGATGCCGCGCGCATAGAGCAGGACGGACGAGGGGGGCATGTCGGCGTTCAGCTTCTCGATGCCTTCGTTCAAGCGTTGCCCCATGCTCTCGACCATCTTGAAATGCAGGCTCATGCGCTTGCGGCCCTTGCGTTGCGGGTCGTCCTCGTACTCGCCGTTCCTGTAGACTTCGCAGGCATGCTGTATCTCCGCATAGGCCACCAGCACGAGCTTGGTGAAACGCGTGGAAGGCAGGATAGCAAAGGGGATCCGCTCCGGCCTCCAGGCGCGCATGCCGGGCGGGGCGACGACGTCCTCGAACTGTGGCGGGAGCCCAAGGGCCGCGAACAGGGCCGCCTCGCCCTCAAGCCCGAGGAGAAGCGACCGCAGGAAGAATATGCGGGCGTGCACCTGGGCGGCCAGGGCACGCAACGCCTCCACCCGGAGGAGAAAGTCCTCGTGCAGGTCCTCAAGGGCTTTGCGGGCGCCAAAGAATGTGCCCGCCATCTCGGAGAGCACCTCGGATTCCAAAGCCACTGCAAGGGATTTATACCGGTCCACGCCTGCCCCGCCTGTTTCTGTATTCTATGATTTGCTACGCCATTCACAGGGCATATGCAACGCATTCGACCGCCGGAGCACGCACACGCACCACAACCAGCTTGCCCACGCAGCCCCAAAGCGGTAGGGAAAAAACCGCTTGCCCGCCCCAAGCCTTCAAGGAAAACCATGCAGCCAAAATCCTTGTGCTTCTTCAACACCAACGTCCCCTGGGGCGGTGGCGAACACTGGCACCTTGAAAGCGCTCTGCTCGCCCGGGACAAGGGCTACAGGGTCTGCGTCGTCGCGGCCAAGGGCAGCGTCCTGGCGCAAAGGGTCAAGGAGCACAAGGGCATCACGCTGTTCGCCGTTGAGCTTGGCGCGCTGGCCTTCCTGAACCCGCACGCCATGCTGCGCCTCGTCAGCCTGTTTCGCCAGCAGCAGGTGGACGCGGTGCTGCTCTGCCTCCCGCGCGACGTCAAGGCAGGCGGCATGGCGGCGAGACTCGCTGGGGTCCGCGACATCATCTACCGCCGGGGAATCGCAGTGCCGGTCCAGGACAGCCTGTTCAACCGGTTCCTGTATCGCCAGGTGCTCACAAAGCTCATCGTCAACTCCGAGGAGACCCGGCGCTGCGTGTTGAGCGAGAACAAGCAGCTCTTGCCGCAAGAGCGCATCCACCTCATATACAACGGCTTCGATGTCGCCGCCTTTGACGCGAGGCGGAGCGCCCCGCTGGCTCAACGCAGGCCCGGAGAACTCGTCATCGGCACTGCGGGCCGCCTTACGGCCCAGAAAGGCCAGCACCTGCTCATCGAAGCCGCGGCGCTTCTGCGCGCCGAGGCCCCGCCTTTCCGTCTGCTCATCGCTGGCGCCGGTGAACTGGAGGCTGAACTCAAGGCCCAGGTGCAACGTCTCGCCCTGCAGGACTGCGTCGAATTCCTCGGCTTTGTCACGGACATGAAGGCGTTCCACCAGAGCCTGGACATCTTTGCCCTGCCCTCCCTGTGGGAAGGCTTCGGCTTTGTGCTGGCAGAAGCCATGTGCATGGGCCTGCCCGTTGCGGCCTTTGACGTGAGCAGCATCCCGGAGGTGGTGGCGGACGGTGAGACGGGACTCCTCTGTCCGCCTGACGCGGGTCCGCTTGCCCGCAACCTTTTGCGCCTGATGCGGGACGAGCGCCTGCGCACAAGGCTTGGAGCGCAAGGCCGGGCGCGTGTTGTCGCACACTTCGATGTCCACAAGACTTTCGCTGAACTTGAGGCCTGCCTGGGGGCATAAAACAGGCAACGCCAGCGCTCCCGGCTTATTTCCTGCCTCTGCGCTTTTTTCTGTGGCTTTTTGTTGACAAGGGAACCGGGTCAGGGGTAGAGACTCACCTCGCAACACGGGATGTAGCGCAGTCTGGTAGCGCACCTGAATGGGGTTCAGGGGGCCGGAGGTTCAACTCCTCTCATCCCGACCAGCAAGATCAAGGGCTTACGGAAGATTTCCGTAGGCCCTTTTTCAATTGCATGCGATTGGGCTGGCTGCAAGCAAACCCACGCACAATTCAGCACCTGCCGCCCCGTCTTCCGACCCCCCATTCGCACAGCTGCTTCCGGCGTTTCGCAGCCTTGCGCGGGGTGCCTCGTCCGAGACAAGCGTGACTTCCAGCAGAGGAGGCGACAAGTTGCGCAGTTGCAGTCTGCGCCACTCCTTGCGCGTCAGAACCGGTACGTCAGATTGACGGAAAAAGAGGTTTGCTCCGACCAGGCCTTGACTCCATGCTGCCAATTCAAAAAAACCCCGGTTGTTTTGTCGATATGCTTGTGCGTGCCCGTGGTTTCAATGCGCAGGTGATCCACCTCAACATCCAGGTCAAGCTGTTCCGTCAAGCCAAGGCCCACTCCCACCATGCCATGCCAGGCATGGCCATCGGTCTCGTCACGGGTGACCCGGTCCCCCCGCAAGAGATGATCGTCCCGGTCCTTTCCCACCACGTAGCTCCAGTCCCACTGGGAATTGAACCGCATGCGATGCAGCAACGGCGGATTGGCCCACTCGTACCCTACGCGTGCGCCCACAAAGAACTGGTACCAGTTCTGCTTGTACTTGATGCTGTCGCCCGGGATCGGATCTGTATTGATGATGTTTCCGGCAGCGTCATATTCGTACTGGACCCCGTCGTGGGCCATGAACCGCAGCTGCTGCCCGCGAAATCCGATCACCGGGCGCAGATCGACCGAGGCGGGCAAGTGCAAGAGATCGGCTACCTGCGCATCGACATCCAGAGTCACTTGGTAACTCGGCCGCATCCGGCAGTCTGACGCGCTGAAAATGGACAGACGCGTCGGTATCGTGTCGTCCTCCCAGTCAGAGTCCCTCATCTGGCCGGAGTCCTGGTCACGCAGGGTGGACAGAAAGCCTACGCCGACCGAGAGCCGCCCAAAGCTCCGGCGCGCCTCAAACCCGGTCCAGATGGAGTCCATGTCGAACTCGAGCCTGCTGAGCGGCGACTGATAGGGAGCATAGGGATTGCCGAACTCATAGGAAGTGTGGCTGTCAAACATGTACTTCGTCTTGAGCTCCACGCGCCAGGGCTGTTCGTCCGCCGCATGCACAAGCTCCGGGGCGCAGGCCATCCCCACTAGGAACCAGAGCGACAAGCAGGCTACACGGAGCCTCAAGCGGGCTCCCATGTTGCGGGACATGGGACTCACAGCACCCAACGGTTCATGAACAAGTGGTGGATCAACAGGCTTTACTCCACTCCGATGTCTTCGTTCCAGACCTCAGGCCGGGCGGCGATGAAACCGCCCAAGAGCGCCTTGCACTCCGCGCTCTCCAGGTCGATGACCGCGACTCCGTTTTCCTTCAGCCAGCCGATGCCGCCCTGAAATGTTTCGCTCTCGCCCACCACCACGGTGCCGATGCCGAACTGGCGCACCAGGCCCGAGCAGTACCAGCACGGGGCAAGCGTGGTGACCATGATGGTGTCGCGGTAGCTCTTGCGCCGCCCGGCGTTGCGGAAGGCCGCCGTTTCGGCGTGCATGGCCGGGTCATTGTCCTGCACGCGCCGGTTGTGGCCGCGCCCGAGGAGCTTCCCCGACGCGTCAAACAGCGCGGCGCCGATGGGCACCCCACCCTCGGCCAGTCCCCGGCGCGCCTCATCAAGCGCCACATCAAGCATCCGTGCGTACTCTTCCCTGGTCATGCGGGCCTCCTCGCAGCTTTTCCAAAAGCTATCACCGGGTTCCGCGCGTTGCAACACAACGAGGCTCCTCCCATCATCATTGCTTTTGACAGACCCGGCCCGGCGCATATATGGTCCCGGACTACAGAATAATCATCTCCAGCCTTTGATGGGGGAGTAAGGAGCGCGCCATGGAGCAATTTCCCAGAGTCCACAGACTGCCGCCGTATGTGTTCGCCCAGGTCAACGAACTCAAGATGAAGATGCGCCACCAGGGCGCCGACATCGTCGACCTCGGCATGGGCAACCCCGACCTGCCCACCCCGCAGCACATCGTGGAAAAGCTCATGGAGGCGGCCCAGAAGTCCACCAACCATCGCTACAGCGCCTCCAAGGGCATCAAGGGCCTGCGCCTTGCGATCGCCAACTGGTACCTGCGCCGCTTTGGCGTGGAGTTGGACCATGACCAGGAGGTCGTGGTCACCATGGGCGCCAAGGAAGGCCTCGCGCACCTGGCGCTGGTCATGCTCTCCCCCGGCGACGTGGTCTTCGCCCCGGACCCGGCCTACCCCATCCACCCGTACGCGGCCATCATCGCCGGGGCGGACGTGCGCCGCATCCCCATGGGCAAGGGCCGGGACTTCCTGGAAGACCTGCAAATCGCGGTGAAGCAGACCTGGCCCAAACCCAAGCTGCTTGTCATCAACTACCCCCACAACCCCACCACCATCTGTGCGGACGTGGAGTATTTCCAGAAGATCGTGGACTTCGCCAAGGAACACGGGATGTACATCATCCACGACCTGGCCTACGCGGACTTCACCTACGACGGCTACGTGGCCCCCAGCTTCATGCAAGCCAAGGGCGCCAAGGACGTGGCGGTCGAGTTCTTTTCCCTGACCAAAAGCTACTCCATGGCCGGCTGGCGCGTGGGCTTCTGCGTGGGCAACCGCGACATGGTCCAGGCCCTCACCCGCATCAAGAGCTACCTGGACTACGGCATCTTCCAGCCCATCCAGATCGCGGCCTGCACCGCCCTGAACGGCCCGCAGGAGTGCGTGCGCGAGATCATGGACGTGCACCAGGACCGCCGCGACGCCCTCATCGAGGGCCTGCACCGCGCGGGCTGGATGGTCGAGCCGCCCAAGGCCACCATGTTCGTGTGGGCGGAGATCCCGGACGAATTCAAGCACATGGGCAGCGTCGAGTTCTCCAAGCTCCTGCTGCGCGAGGCCGAAGTGGCCGTGTCGCCGGGGCTCGGCTTCGGAAACTACGGCGATGACCACGTGCGCTTCGCCCTTGTGGAGAACCGCCACCGCATCAACCAGGCCACGCGCAACCTCAAAAAGTTCTTCGGGAAATAGGTCGCCACATGAAGACGCTGCGCCTCGGACTCGCCGGATTCGGCACGGTCGGCTCAGGGCTCGCCCAGATCCTGCACGAAAACCGCGAGATCATCCTCGCGCGCACGGGACGGCCCATCGCCATCACCACCGTGCTCGTGCGCGACCTGGCCAAGAAGCGGGCCGTTGAGACCGGACCCGAGGTGCGCTTTACCGCCACCCCCGACGACCTGCTGGGCGGCGACGTGGACGTGGTGGTGGAGCTTATGGGCGGCGTGGACGCCGCGCTCTCCCTCATCACCCGCGCGCTCGAGGCGGGCAAGCACGTGGTCACGGCCAACAAGCACCTGCTGGCGCTGCACGGGCCGAAACTCTCGGCCCTGGCGGCCTCCAAGGGGCTTGGCCTCTTCTATGAGGCCAGCGTGGCCGGGGGCATCCCCATCGTGCAGACCCTGCGCGAAAGCCTTGGCGCCAACCGCATCGAGCGGCTCACCGGCATCCTGAACGGCACGGCCAACTACATCCTGTCCGAGATGACCACAAATCATCTGGACTTCGCCACGGCCCTCAAGCAGGCCCAGGACCTTGGCTATGCCGAGGCCGACCCCACCCTGGACATCGAGGGTTTCGACACCGCCCACAAGCTGGTGGTGCTCATCCGCCTGGCCTACGGGCGCGACTTCCCGCTTTCGCGCCTGCCGGTGCGCGGCATCACTCAGGTGACGGGACTCGACATCGAGTTCGCCCGCGAGTTCGGCTACCGCATCAAGCTGCTCGCCCAGGCGCGCGAAGTGGACGGACACATCGAGGCCGGCGTCGAGCCGACCCTGGTCAAGCACACCTATCTGCTGGCCCGGGTGGGCGGCAACTACAACGCCGTGCGCGTGGAAGGCAACGCCGTGGGTCCGATCATGCTCCACGGCCAAGGCGCGGGCGCGCTTCCCACAGGCAGCGCGGTCATGGCCGACATCATGGCCCTATGCCGCGGTCTGGCCTGCCCTGGCGCGGCCTTCGACAACACGGGCTTCGGCAACAAGCCCCTGCCGTTGGCTGACATCCTGCCCTCCTCCGAGGGCGTGGCCATGCACTATTTCCGCTTCACCGTGTCCGACAGGCCCGGCGTCATGGCGGCCATCTCGAAGGCCATGGCCGAGCACGACATCTCCATCGCCCAGGCGGTGCAAAAGGGCGACTACCTCGCCTCGGACGTGCCCATCGTGTTTTTGACGCACAGCGCCCGGGCAAGCGCCGTGGCCGAGACCATCCGCGCCATCGACGCCATGCCCTTCACCCTGCGGCCCACCGTGCACTTCCCCATCCTGTAGGCGGTTGAACATGAAGCTTCTTTTCCTCATCGCCGACGGCATGGGCGGTTGGGCCGACGAGCACCCGGGCGGAAAGACCTGCCTGGAGGCCGCGGCCACGCCCAGCATGGACGAGATGGCCCGCAGCGGCACGGCGGGCGTCTGCCGCACGGTTCCCGAAGGCATGCCGCCGGGGTCCGACGTGGCCAACATGTCGCTGCTGGGCTTCGACCCGTCCAAACACCACACCGGGCGCGGCCCCATCGAGGCGGCGGCGCAAGGGCTCAGCCTCGACGCCGACGACCTGGTGTGGCGCATGAACCTGGTGAACCTGACCGAACTGTCGCCCCAGGGCACCATGCTCGACTACTCCTCCGGGCACATCACCACCGAGGCCTCGACCCCGCTGGTGGAGGACCTGCAAGCCCACCTGGGCGACGAGAACTTCCAGTTCATTCCCGGGGTGCAGTACCGGCACCTGCTGGTGCACAAAGGCGGCGCGACCGAGGACGAGGCGCGCCTGCGCATCAACCCGCCCCACGACATTACCGGCAAGCCCATCTACGCCGACATGCGCGAGTTCTCGCGCTCGGCCCGCATGTGGGACCTGCTGTTCCTGGCGGCGGAACGCCTGGAGCGCACGGCCACGCACACCAAGGCCAGAAGCATCTGGCCCTGGGGCCAGGGCAGGCCGCTGATGCTGCCCAAGTTCAAGGACGCCTTCGGCCTCAACGGCGCGGTCATCTCCGCCGTGGACCTGGTCCGCGGCCTGGGGCGCGCGGCGGGCATGGAGGTCATCCAGGTGCCCGGCGCCACGGGCCTCATCGACACCAACTACCAGGGCAAGGTGGACGCGGCGCTGAAGTACCTTGAGCGCGGCGACTTCGCCTTCGTGCACCTGGAAGGCCCGGACGAGTGCGGCCACGCGGGCGATGCGGCGGAAAAGGCCGAGGCCATCAGCCGCTTCGACGCGCGCATCGTGGCCCCGCTGCGCGCCGCCCTGGCCGGGCAGGACGTCGCCTTTGTGGTCACCTGCGACCACTTCACCCCCATTGCGGAGAAGACCCACACCCCGGACCCCGTGCCCTTCGTGCTCTGGCGCGAGGGCGGCGAACCGAGCGGCCTGTCCGCCTTCTCCGAGGCCCAGGCCCGCAGCACCGGCCTGGTCATTGAGAGCGGCCACGGACTGCTCGCCTGGGTGCGCCACCAACTGGCATAGGAACGCGGCATGGACTTCCCCAAGGTATTCCCCACCTCGGACAGCTGGTACGCCCACCGCGTCTCCTACGGCGAGACCGACGCCATGGGCGTGCTGTACTACGCGGAATACCTGCACATTTTTGAGCGCGCCCGCAGCCTGTTCCTGCGCGAACGCGGCATGGGCTACAATGTCGTGGAAGAGCGCGGCATCATCCTGCCCGTGCGCGAGGCCTGGTGCCGCTACCGCGTTCCCGCCCGCTACGACGACCTGCTGTGGGTGCACAGCGGCGTGGCCGAGTGGCGGCGGGCCAGCATGCTCATCGTCTACGAGATCTGGGACGAGGGCAAAACCAGGATAACCGCCCAGGGCTCCACCGAGCATCCGATGGTGAATGCGCAGGGCAAGCCTGTCGCCGTGCCGGACTGGTTCAAGGAGCTCTGCGAAAGCAGGCCTGCTCCGCACACCACGCAACAGTAAGCACTTCCTCGCTTTCTTTTTCTTGCCCCGCCAAAAACGCGGGTGTAGGTGAACACCGCCACTCAAGCAGGAGCAACGCCGTGTTCACCGACACCCATACCCATGTGTTCCATCCCAAAATCGCTGAGAAGGCGATCAACCAGTTGCACACGCACTACGGCATCCATCCGCGGGGCACGGGGGTGCTGGACGATCTGCTCGCCCGGGCCGACCGCGCCGGCATAGGCCGCGTGGTGGTCCACACCGCCGCCACCGATCCCTCGCAGGTGATCCCGGCCAACAACTGGGCGCTGGACATGGAGCGCCAGTCCACGCGCGTCACCGCCTTCGGCACCCTGCATCCGGACTACCCGGAGCCGGAAAAGGAGCTGGAGCGCCTGCGCAAGGGCGGCATCAAGGGCCTCAAGTTCCACCCGGATTTCCAGGGCTTTTTTCTCGACGACCCGAAATTCTACAAGCTCATGGAGATCGTTGGCGACGAGTTCACGCTCATGATCCACGTGGGCGACACCCTGCCGCCAGACAAGAACCCATCCTGCCCGCTCAAAATGGCCAAGCTGCGCCACGCCTTCCCCGGTCCCCGGCTCATCGCAGCCCACCTGGGCGGCTTCAGCCACTGGCGCTATTCCGTAGAGCATCTGGCCGGGCTCGACGTCTTCTTTGACTCCTCAAGCTCGCTGTCTTTCATCGACGACGACACCCTGCGCGACTTGCTGGCAAAGCACCCGGCGGACCAACTGCTCTTCGGCAGCGACTACCCGCTCTTCGACCCGGCGGACGAGATCGCCCTTGTGCAGCGCCGCATGGCCCCGCTCGGCGTAAAGGCCGAGACGCTGCTCACTGCGGGCACATTGCTCTTTCCCGAGCGCGAGGCGAAATAGCGCAGGCGCGCGACGCCAAAAGCCCCTGTCAGGTGAGACCTGGCAGGGGCTTTTTGTGGCGAAAGAACATGTGCTACTTCGCGGCGTCTTCCAGGGCCTTGAAGCCGGGGAGCTCCCGCCCTTCCAGGAATTCCAGGAACGAGCCGCCGCCGGTGGAGATGAAGCTGAACTTGTCGCCCAGGTGCGCCGCATGGACAACGGCGTCCGTGTCGCCGCCGCCCGCGATGGACAGCGCGCCGCAGTCGACGATGGCCTTGGCCAAGCCGATGGAGCCTGCCGCAAAGGCCGGGTTCTCAAACGCGCCCATGGGGCCGTTCCACACCACAGTGCCCGCTCCCTTCAGCACATTGGCGAAGGCCACCACGCTCTTGGGGCCGATATCCAGCGCCATGAGTCCGGCGGGCACCGGTCCGGTGTGCGAGGCCACCTCGGCCTTCTCAGACTTGAAGCTCGTGGCGAGCACGAAATCAACCGGCAGGTGGATGTGGGTGCGGGCGTCGGCCGCCGCGTCCAGGATGCTCCGGGCCTCGTCCAGCAGCTCGCGCTCCACAAGGGAGTCGCCCATGTCGATGCCCTGGGCCAGCCGAAAGGTGTTGGCCATGGCCCCCCCGATGATCAGGTGGTCCACCGTGCCCAGCAGATTCTTGAGCAGGGCCAGCTTGCTGGACACCTTGCTGCCGCCGGACACCGCCACAAAGGGCCGTTTTGGGTTCTTGAGCGCACCGTTCAGATACGTCCATTCCTTTTCCATCAAAAAGCCCGCGCAGGCCTTGGGCGCTGCCAGCGGAGCCTCGGAGACCGAGGCGTTGGGCCGGTGCGACACGCCAAAGGCATCGCTCACGTACAGGTCCAGACCCGCCACCAGCTCACGCGCGAAGGCCATGCGCTCCGCCGGGTCCTTGGAGGTCTCGGCCTTGTGGAAGCGCAGGTTCTCCAGCATCAGCAACTCGCCGGGCTTCAGCGCGGCGATTCTTCCCTGCACCTCCGCGCCAACGCAATCGGCGGCCAGGGGCACGCTCTGCCCCAGCAGCCCGGCCAGATGCGCGGCCACGGGCGCAAGCGAGAACTCCGCCTTCACCTCGCCCTTGGGCTGGCCCAGGTGGCAGCAGACGACCGCTGCCCCGCCCGAGGCCAGGATGTGGCGCAGGGTGGGCAGGCTCTCCTGGATGCGCGTGTCGTCGGTGACGCGGGTCCCATCGAGCGGCACGTTGTAGTCCACCCGGATGAGAACCTTCTTGCCGGAGACGTCGATGTCCTTGAGATACAGCATGTCTTGTCCTAAAGGCCCTTGTCGGCCATGAGCTTGATGAGGTCCGCCACGCGGCAGGAATAGCCCCATTCGTTGTCGTACCAGGTGACGATCTTGGCCAGACCGGAACCCGAAACCACGGTATACTCGGCGTCGATGATGCTGGAGCGGGAATCGCCCCGGAAGTCGGTGGAGACCAGCGGCCGCTCGGAAAAACCGAGAATGCCCTTGAGCGGGCCTTCGCTGGCGGCCTTGAGGGTGGCGCGCAGGCTGGCCGTGTCCGTCGGCGTGGCCAGGGTGCAGGCAAAGTCAACGATGGAGACGGTGGGCGTGGGCACGCGCAAGCTGTAGCCGTCCACCTTGCCCTTGAGCTCCGGGATGACGAGAGCCACGGCCTTGGCCGCTCCGGTGGAGGTGGGCACGATGTTCAGCGCGGCGGCCCGGGCGCGGCGCAGGTCGCGGTGCGGCAGGTCAAGGATGCGCTGGTCGTTGGTGTAGCTGTGGATGGTGCACATGAGCCCGTTGACCACGCCGAAGGCGTCGTTCACCACCTTCACCGCCGGGGCAAGGCAGTTGGTGGTGCAGCTGGCATTGCTGACGATGTGGTGCTTTTCAGGGTCGTACAGGTGCTCGTTGACGCCGAGGACGATGGTGATGTCCTCTTCCTTGGCCGGGGCGCTGATGATGACCTTCTTGGCCCCGGCGTCGCGGTGGGCCTGGGCCTTTGGCCCGGTGGTGAAAAGCCCGGTGGATTCGATGACCACGTCCACGCCCAGTTCGCCCCAGGGCAAATTGCGCGGGTCGCGCTCAGCGTAGCAGGCAACCGCCCAGTCGCCGTAGGAGATGCCCCCCGCCCCGGTGATGGCCACTGCGTGCGGCGAACGCCCATAGGTGGAGTCGAATTCCAGCAGATGCGCGCTGGTGTTCACGTCATACAGGTCGTTCAGGGCCACGACCGTGGCCACGTCCTTGTGGTTGTCGTACAGGGCCTTGAGAACTTGGCGACCAATGCGGCCAAAGCCGTTGATTCCGATGCGCAGCATGTCGCCCCCCCCTAGTCTTCGAAGATGCGGTGCTCGTAGGAGGCCAACATCTCGTAATCGGTTTTCAGGGCCTGATGCAGCCGGGCGTTCTCGATGGCCATGGCGGAGATGTCCGCCACGGCGTGCAAAAAATCGAGGGAAGGTGCGTCGAAGCTGCGCTCGGACGGGGTATAGATGCGCATGACGCCGATGGCGTGGCCATCGACCATGAGCGGCGTCACGAGCACGGTGACGATGCCTTCCTTCTTTGCCGCCTCGCCGTACTGGAAGCGCGGGTCGCTCTGCGCGTTCTCGATATGGATGGTCTTGCCGGTAATGGCCTCGCGGTCCACCTCGCTGTGCTCAAGCTCAACCGAGCCTTTGCGGAAATACTCCTTGGAAAGGCCATACGCGGCGCTCGGCAGCAGGCGTTTGCCGGAACGGTCCAGCAGGCGCAGTGTGCAGCCCTTTGCGCGCACCGCCTTTGTGGTCTGCTCCGTGACTGCGGAAAGGACTCGCGCGGTCTCAAGGCTTGAATTCACAACCCGGGCCACATCGGCCAAGGTGCGGAAATAACGCTCGAAACGATCAGGCGCTTTCGTCATGGCAGCCTCCTCGGGTTACGGTAAACATGTACCCGCGAAGGCAGCGGAAGTCAGCAAAAATATGCAAGAACACATGGATCACGGAAATCCCCGGCGCTTCCCGCCTTCTCCCGCACCCGGGGAATGGCGCATAAAAAAGAGGGGGCCGAAGCCCCCCCCGAAACTATCACACACAGCTTGCTCTACCCAAACTGCGCCACCTTGCGGATGAGCCGCACCAACTGGTTGGTGAACCCGGCCTCGTTGTCGTACCAGACGATGAGCTTGACCTGGGTGCCGTCCATGACCGTGGTGAGCCCGGAATCAAGCACGCCGCCGAAGGTGCTGCCCACGAAGTCCGAGGACACGAGCGGCTCGTCGCAGTAGCCGAAGCTCTCGTTCGCCGCAGCCTTCATCACCGCGTTGACCTCTTCCTTGGTGGTGCCGCGCTCAAGCTCGCAGGTCAGGTCCACAATGGACACGTCCGGGGTGGGCACGCGGATGGCGAAACCGTCGAGCTTGCCCTTGAGCGCCGGAATCACCAGCGACAAGGCCCGGGCCGCGCCGGTGGTGGTGGGCACCATGTTCAGGGCCGCGGCGCGGGCGCGGCGGATGTCCTTGTGGGAGCCGTCGTGCAGACGCTGGTCCATGGTGTAGGAATGGATGGTGGTCATCAGGCCGTGCTTGATGCCAAACGCATCGTTCAAGGCCTTGGCCGCCGGGGCCAGACAGTTGGTGGTGCACGAGGCGCTGGACACGATGCGGTGCTCGGCCTTCAGGTCCGCGTCGTTCACGCCGACGACGACGGTGGAGTCCATCTCCTTGCCGGGGGCGGAGAGGATGACCTTCTTGGCTCCGCAGGCGAGGTGCGTGGAGCACCCGGCGCGATCGTTCAACTTGCCGGTGGACTCGATCACGATGTCGCAGCCCATGTCCTTCCAGCTCCACTCGCCGGTGGCGAAGCGGGTCACGTTGACCTGCTTGCCGTCCAGCAGAAAGCCGTTGTCATTGCCCTCCACGCGGGGGAACGTCCCGTGCACGGAGTCGTATTTGAGCAGATGCGCCAGGTCCTTGTTGGTAGCGCGGGCGTTGATGGCCACAAGCTCCAGGTCCGGCTGGTCGGCCAGAAGCCTGGTCAGGTAGCGGCCGATGCGGCCAAAGCCGTTGATGCCGATTCTCGTCGCCATATCTTCAGCTCCTTCGCTGGGGTGCTTGCGTCCTTACGCCTTGCCGGAGCAGCCGAGGACGTTCTTGATCTTCCTCTGGACCATTTCCTTCACCGCCGTACGCGCCGGAGTGAGGTACTGGCGGGGGTCGAAGTCCGCGGGGTTCTCGGCCATGTGCTTGCGGATGGTGGCGGTCATGGCCAGGCGGATGTCCGTGTCGATGTTGATCTTGCACACGGCCATGCCCGCGGCCTTGCGCAGCAAATCTTCGGGCACGCCGCGCGCGCCGGGAACGTGGCCGCCATATTTGTTGGCCATGTCGACGAATTCCTGGGGCACGCTGGACGCGCCGTGCAGCACGATGGGCAGGCCGGGCAGCAGCTTGCTGACCTTGTCCAGACGGTCGAAGTCAAGCTTGGCCTCGCCCTTGAACTTGTATGCGCCGTGGCTGGTGCCGATGGCGATGGCCAGCGAGTCGCAGCCGGTGCGGGTCACAAAATCCTTGGCCTGATCGGGGTCGGTGTAGATGTGCTCGTCCGAGCTCACGTCCTCCTCCACTCCGGCCAGGCGGCCCAGCTCGGCCTCGACCCAGACGCCGCGCGCATGGGCGTACTCCACCACGCGCTTGGTCTCGGCGATGTTCTCCTCGTAAGGCAGGTGCGAACCATCGTACATGACCGAGGTGAAGCCGCCGTCGATGACCTCCTTGCACAGGTCGAAGCTCGGGCCGTGGTCCAGGTGCAGCACCACGGGAAGATCCGTATCCTGCAGCGCGGCCTCCATCAGTTTGATGATGTAGTTCTGTCCGGCGTACTTGCGCGCCCCGGCGGAGACCTGCAGGATGAGCGGCGCTTTTTCGGCCTTGCCCGCCTCCATGATGCCCTGGACGATCTCCATGTTATTCACGTTGAACGCGCCGATGGCGTAACCGCCGGCATAGGCTTTTGCAAACATTTCCTTAGGTGAAACGAGGGGCATGGATTCCTCCTTGGCGATCGTGAAGGGGGCGAAAAAAGCTGGACTTTGAACAGTGAATTCTTCTCACGCAACAGTTTTCCTGTCAACCGAGCTTCTCAAAAAGCGTTGTTTCCAAGAGGCCCAGAGTCTCATGATCCGTAAAATCAAATTTGAGCGGAGTCAGTGTCACATAGCCCTCGGTAAGCAGCCGGCGGTCGCGTCCCGGACTGATGCGCTCGGCCTTGAGCTCCCCGCACATCCAGTAGTAGGGCCTCCCACGCGGGTCGAGGCGCTCCTCGTACCAGTCCTCGTAGGCCACGCGGGTGTGCGGGCAGAGCCGGAGACCCAAAACCTCGGCCACGGGCCGGGCCGGAAAGTTCAGGTTCAGCACGCACTTCTCGGGCAACCGGTCCAGGGCCAGGCGGGGCAGAAGCGCGGCGGCGTAGGCCGCCTGCCCGGAAAGGTCCGTGGGATTGAAGTCGTCCACGGACACCGCCAGGGCCGGAAAGCCCATGAACGCCCCCTCCGTGGCGGCGGAGACCGTGCCGGAGTACAAGAGGTCCACCCCCACGTTAGCCCCGGAGTTGATGCCCGAAACCACCATGTCCGGTTTGTCCGTGACGAGCGTGGACAGGGCCAGCTTCACGCAGTCCGCCGGGGTGCCGGTGACGCCCAGGCCGAAGAAGCCCTCGTCGCGGAACTCCTTCACGCGCAGCGGCGCGGAAAGAGTGATGGCGTGCCCGACCGCGGACTGTTCCGTCACCGGAGCCACCACATGGACCTCGTGCCCGGCAAGGACAAGGGCCTTGTGCATGGCGCGCAGGCCAACGGCCTGAATGCCGTCGTCATTGGTGAGCAGGATGCGCATGGGAACTCCGGGTGTTGAAGACATTGGGCGGCATCGACGCGATCCGCCGCTGTTCAGTTTGACAAGCCGCGCCCCTTGAGGGCAAATGATGCGGCACAAGGGACTTCCTGCCCGCCGCACGGCGCGGTACAGGCGCAGTACCCCAACACGAGGGAGTTGGCAAGGCCGTGATAGCGAAAGCCGTGTACATACGGGACATTAGCCCGGGACAAACGATACAGGATTACTTTCTTTTGAGCGAGGCCAGGACTGGCCAGTCGCGCAACGGTCCGTACTGGAGCCTGATGCTCCAGGACGCCAGCGGACAGATGGAGGCCAAGATTTGGAGCCCGCTCTCGCAAGCGCATCCCGGCCTCTCCGCCGGGCAGATCGTGCGGGTGCGCGCCCAGGCCGCCACCTATCGCGACAAGTGCCAGCTGACCATCGACCAGCTCTCGGAGATTGACACGGCCGAGGTCGACTTGACCGAATTCCTGCCGCCCAGCCCGGTCAAGCCCGAGGCTTTGCTGGCGGAAATCGAGGATCTGTGCCGCCGCGAGTTGACGCACAAGCCCTGGCGGTCGCTCATCAAAAAGATCCTGAGCGACCCGGAGGTGCGCGGCCGCCTGCTGCCCGCCACCGGGGCCAAGGCGGTGCACCACGCCTATGCCGGGGGGCTCCTGGAGCACACCCTGTGCGTGGCCCGCGCCTGCCTCGCCCTGGCGAACCTGTACCCGCACCTGGACCGCCAGATCCTGCTGGCCGCAGCCATCCTGCACGACCTGGGCAAGGCCTGGGAGCTCACCAGCGGCCTGGCCTGCGAGTACACCGACGAGGGACGGTTGCTGGGCCACATCCAGATAGGGCTCACGCGCATCGAACCCTTCCTGGCCAAGGCCAAGGACCTGGACGAGGGGCTCATTTTGCACCTCAAGCATCTCATCATCAGCCACCACGGCGAGTACGAATTCGGCGCGCCCAAGCGCCCCAAAACCCCGGAAGCCTTCATCCTGCACTTCGCGGACAACATCGACGCCAAGATGAACACCATGGCCGGGGCCTACGCCGAACTTGAAGGCACGGAACAGTCCTGGACGCCCTTCCAGCGCTACCTGGACCGCTACCTGTACCGCGCGCCGCACACCCCGGCGCCGCCAGCCCCGGTTTTGAGCCTGCTGGGCGACGGCAAGGAGCCCAAGGCCGACCAGAAGAAGCCGGACGACAGGATCGACGACCGCTTCCTGCTGCTGCCCCTGGGATCGGACTAGCCCATGTTCATCACCTTTGAAGGCATTGAGGGCACCGGAAAGTCCACCCAGATCGTGCTCTTGAAAGAGCGCCTGGAGGGCCAAGGCAAAAGCGTGCTCGTCACCTGCGAGCCCGGCGGCAGCCGCATCGGCGCGGAACTGCGGCGCGTGCTGCTCTCCCTGGAAAACCGCGATCTCTGCCCCCGCGCCGAGCTTTTCCTCTACCTGGCGGACCGCGCCCAGCACGTGGCGCAGGTTGTCCGGCCCGCCCTTGAGGCCGGGAAAATCGTGCTCTGCGACCGCTTTGCGGACTCCACCGTGGCCTACCAGGCTTTTGGCCGGGGCCTGGACCCGGAACTGCTGCACAGCCTGAACACGCTCGCCGTGGACGGCCTCTGGCCCGACCTGACCATCCTGCTCGACCTGGAGCCGGAGGTGGGGCTCAGGCGCGCCGTGGCCCGCAACCACGCCGAGGGCAAGACCGTGGCCGAGGGCCGCTTCGAGGCCGAGAGCCTGGCCTTCCACGGACGCGTGCGCCAGGGCTACACAATTTGGGCCAAGCGCTTCCCCAAGCGCATCAAGCCTGTGGACGCCTCGGGCGCGCCCGAGGATATCGCCGCAAGCGTCTGGCGGCTCGTGGCCGAGAAAATGCCGGAGACGCGCTTGAATGCCTGACCGCCCCAAGCCCGCACGCATCGCCGGAACACTCTGGCCAGTCCTGCGCGACTGGCTGTGCTTCCTGCTGGCGCTCGCGGTCTTGCTGTGGCTCATCGCTCGCGGGGCCGGCAGCCTGGGCTACAACTGGCAGTGGTACCGCGTCCCGGCGTTCCTGCTCCGGCCTGATGGCGGTCCCGGCCCGCTTGTGCTGGGGCTTTTCATCACCCTGAAGCTCACCGCGCTTTCCGGCCTGGGCGCGCTGCTGGCCGGGGTGGTCTCCGCGCTCCTGCGGCTGTCGCGCTCCCTGGCCGCCCGCGCCCTGGCGCGCGCCTATGTCGAGGCCGTGCGCAACACCCCGCTGCTGATCCAGCTGCTGTTCCTGTACTTCGTGCTTGGCCCGGCCCTGGACATGGACGCGCTCACCAGCGCGGTGCTCGGCCTCTCGCTCTTCGAGGGAGCCTATGTGTCCGAAATCCTGCGCTCGGGCATCGTGTCCATAGAATCCGGCCAGTGGGACGCGGCGCGCAGCCTGGGCATGAGCCGCCCGGCGGCCTACCGGCTGGTGATCCTGCCCCAGGCGGTGCGGCGCGTACTGCCGCCGCTCGCCAGCCAGAGCGTGTCGCTGGTCAAGGACACCTCGCTCGCCAGCGTCATCGCCATCGGCGAACTCACCCTACGCGGAAACGCCATCGTCTCCGAGACCTTCCTCAGCTTCGAAATATGGTTTACAGTGGCGGCGCTGTACTGGGTTGTCACCACCACCCTGTCCGCCCTGGCCGCGACCCTGGAGCGCAGGCTCGCCTATCCCACCTGAACCGCCCTGAACCCTAGGAGGACGCATGATGCTCAGCAAACGCCTTGCCGCACTCGTATTCGTCGCCCTTGTGGCTTTCGGCTGCTCCAAGGCCGAGCAGCAGACCCCGGCCGCCGAGGCCGGGAAAGGCGGCACGGTGGAGCAGATTCTCCAGCGCGGCACGCTGCGCGTGGGCTTCTCCACCTTTGTGCCCTGGGCCATGCAGGACAAGAAGGGCGAATTCATCGGCTTCGAGATCGACGTGGCGCGCAGGCTGGCCAAGGACATGGGGGTCAGCGTGCAGTTCGAGCCCACGCAATGGTCCGGCATCATCCCGGCGCTTCTGTCCGGCAAGTTCGACATCATCATCGGCGGCATGGGCATCCAGCCCCAGCGCAGCCTGAAGGTGAACTTCAGCATCCCCTATGAGTACTCTGGCATGTCCATCGCCGCGGACAAGGCCAAGGCCGGCGGCTACAAGTCCCTGGCCGATTTCAACAAGCCCGAGGTGATTCTGGCCATCCGGCAGGGCACCACGGGCGTTGAAGCAGCCAAGCAATACATGCCCAAGGCACAAGTGCGCCTGTTCGACCAGGAGGCGCAGGTCATCCAGGAGGTGCTGAACGGCCGCGCCCACGCCATGATCGGCTCCGACCCCTTCCCGGCCTTCCAGGCCCTGAAGTACCCGGACAAGTTGACGCTGCCCCTGGCCGCCCCCTTCACCAAGGAGCCCATCGCCTTTGCCGTGCGCAAGGGCGACCCGGACTTCCTGAACCTCCTGGACGGCTGGATCCGCATGGTGACGGATGAAGGCTGGCTTGAGGAACGCCACAACTACTGGTTCCGCACCAACGACTGGAAGGACCAGGTGGAGTAGCCGCGCCCATGCCCGGTCCCTTTGCCAACGCGGGCAGCGCAGCGGGCGCTGGCGCAGCCAGGCTGCTCGACGCCCTCGTGCTGCTGTGCGTGGGCGGCGGGCTCTGGTGGCTGGGGCACAGCGCCACGACGCGCCTCAACTATCACTGGAACTGGGAGGCCATTCCGCAGTTTCTGGCCTACACCGACGCCGCCACGGGCGAGCTGCGCGCCGGGCGGCTCACGCTCGGGCTGCTGGCCACCATCCGCTTGAGCCTCTGGGCCGGGGCGCTGGCGCTGCTCCTCGGCACCATCGCCGGGCTGATGCGCGTCAGCGCGCGCCTGTTCTGGCGCTTGTGCGGCGGGGCGTATGTGCTCAGCGTGCGCAACACGCCCCCGCTGGTGCTCATCTTCCTGTTCTCGTACTTCCTCTCCGGCCAGCTCATCACCGCCCTCGGCCTCGACGCCGCGACAGCGCACATGCCGCAGGCGCTGCACGGCCCGGCGCAGGCGCTTTTCGGGCCAGTCGGCCAGATGCCGGGCTTCATCACCGCCATCATCACCCTGGGCCTCATCGAGGGCGCGTATGTGGCGGAGATCGTGCGCGCGGGCGTGGAGTCCATCGAAACCGGGCAATGGGACGCCGCCAAGGCGCTGGGCTTTCCGCGCTGGCGCGCGCTGGCGCACGTCATCCTGCCGCAGGCCTTCCGGCGCATGGTGCCGCCGCTCACCGGGCAGTTCGTGTCCACCCTCAAGGACTCGGCCATCGTGTCCGTCATCTCCATACCCGAGCTGACCTTTCAGGCGCAGGAGCTGGTGAGCGCCACCTACCTGTCCTTCGAGGTCTGGACGCTGGTGTTCCTGCTCTACCTGGCGCTGGGCCTGCCCTGCTCCATGGCCGCGCGCGCGCTGGAGAAACGCCTCGCCCGCTCGGACAAGGACAGCCCGCACGAGGACGACGCCACGCCTGCGATCGCCGCCGCCACGCCGCCCGGCTGACGCTCCGGCATCCGCACGTGACCCACTCCTTCTGACGCGCTCCTTCTGGCGTGCTCCTGCTACCACGCTCCGGCGGCTTTGACAGGCGCGCCATTTTCGCGCATGTTCCATAAAACACCACAGGCCTCGGCGTTCGCGCCAGGGCCACAACCAGAAGGAGCGCCCGCATGGCCCCGGAAGTGAAAGTATACGCGCTGTCCACCTGCATCCACTGCAAGAAGGCCAAGGAATATCTGGACCAGTGCGGCGTGAAGTATGACTGCGTGCATGTGGACCTGCTCACCGGGCAGGAGCGCAAGGACATGGTCGAAGAGGTCAAGAAGGTCAATCCGTCCGTCTCGTTCCCCACCATCATCATCAATGGCGAAACCATCGTTGGCTTCAACCAGGAAAAGATCGACGGAGCGCTGAAGAAATGAACGCGGAACAGCTTTTCGCGCAGCTGAAGAAGCTTCAGGAGCCCAAGGGCTATTTCTTCAACCCGGACATGAGCATGACCATGCCGCTCATGGAGAGCCTGCTGACCAACAAGGACCGGCTTGGGTACATGGCCTGCCCGTGCAGGCTGGCCAATGGCGAGTTCGAGGCCGACCGGGACATCGTGTGCCCGTGCGAGTACCGCGAGGCGGATGTGGCCGAGTTCGGCGCGTGCTTCTGCGGGCTGTATGTCAGCAAGGCCTGGCTTGAGGGGACCATTGAGAAGGTTGTGGTGCCGGAGAGAAGGCCGGTGGAGAAGATTTTGTGGTAGATGATGACTCACCCCAAACATCAACGGTGGAAAAGTTGGAGGACATTCTAAGATATGGCATAGTTGATGATTTGTTTCATTTAGAGGAAGCCCGTGCGCTCATCGATTTCATCTCAACCAATGCCGAAACCATAAATGACGCAAGCTACGGACAATTTTTTGGCAATCTTCAGGTAATCCTTGGCAGATTTATAGTGCTACAGACGGCAAAACTTTATGAAGAGCCAGACAGGCGTTACAAAACTCGCAACATACTTTCAGCTGTAAACCTTATGGTATCCACTTCGCAAGATCTGGAACTCAGAAACAAGAATGGCTTAATTCGTTCGTTGGATAAGCTTGGATGTAAAACAAAAACCATATCAGCATACAGTGACGAAAAATTAACTAAGCATACAGCAAATATTTTTAAAGACTTAATACAACAACACAAAACGAACATCCGCGAGATAATGATAGTGCGCAACAAGCTAGTTGCACACCCAGAAGCCATAAAAAAAAGAGATTTTGAAGTCTCATATGTTGCCATAGAAAGTCTTTCCAAACTAGCCATAGATTTCGTTTCAGCAGTAGGATTCGCATACTTCAATATAGTATATGAAGACGATTCTGACTACGGATTCTTCAAAACAGATGCCTCACGATCAGCATTTTGCCTTAAGCGATTACTACAAAAGGCCGGGGTGCTCGAAGCCCCCGACTACAACATCTAAATACAGAAAAAGCCCCGGTCTGCTTTCACAGACCGGGGCTTTATAAGGTGCTTCGATATATGGCTTAGTAGCGGCGGGGAGGACGAGCTTCGCGCTCCTGGGCCTCATTGACCTTCAGGGCACGGCCGCCAACTTCCTTGCCGTTCAGGGCCTGAATGGCCTCGAGGGCGTCGGAATCGTTCATCTCCACGAAGCCGAAGCCGCGGAAGCGACCGGTCTCGCGGTCGTTGATGAACTTAACGGACAGGACTTCACCGAACTGTCCGAAGACGTTGCGGAGCTCGTCCTCGGAGGTGCTGAAAGCGATGTTGCCGACATAGATAGACTTAGACATGCGATAAAACTCCTAAAGAAAACAGTAAAAAATTTTCGCTCATCACGCCTGAGCAAATAGCCTCCGGTCAGCGTGTCCAGATGAAGCTAACTAACCCTGCACTTGACAGAAGTAAAGTCCTGAAACCAAAAAAACAAAAAATATTTTTCACGCACGGCATCTGTATTCCGCTGGCAAAATCATTACGCATTTCCACCGGCTGACGCGGTAAAACGTCCCCCGTATTCTTGCCGTCGCGCTCCGAAGCGGTTTCGCCCGCCCCTGGCGCGGTCCTCAAGCCTCCGGCGTCTCATCGGCGCAGTCCTTACGCCTCCGCCCGCCCCCGGCGAAATCACTACTCCTCCAGGGGCTCACCGGCGCGCTCCTTGAGCCACGCGGCGAAGCTGTCGCGGGCGCGCTGGCCATACAGCTCCTTGCGAATCTTCTTGCCCGCGCGGCGGTTCAGCTCCGGCATGAGCCCGAAGTGCGCGTTGGACGGCTGGAAGCGCTTGGGCGGCGTGGCGCGCAGATGCCCCAACAGCGCGCCCAGGGCGCTGGTGACCGGCGGCGGGGCAAGGGTCGCCCCGGAGGTCAGCTTCGCGGCCAGCGAAAGCCCCACCCACAGCCCGCACGCGGCGGACTCCAGATAGCCCTCCACCCCGGTGATCTGCCCGGCCAGGTACACGCCGGGCCGCGCCAAAAGCGCCAGTTCGCCGTCGAGCACGGCGGGCGCGTCCACATAGGTATTGCGATGGATGCTGCCCAGGCGCAGGAACTCGGCGTTCTCCAGGCCGGGAATCATGCGGAACACGCGCTGCTGCTCCGGGTACTTGAGCTTGGTCTGGAAGCCCACGAGGTTGAAGGCGGTCTTCTCGGCGTTTTCCGCGCGCAGTTGCACCACGGCAAAGGCCTCCTCGCCCGTGCGCGGGTTGGGCAGGCCGACCGGCTTGAGCGGCCCGAAGCACAGGGTGAGCCGTCCGCGCTCGGCCATTTCCTCAACCGGCAGGCAGCCCTCGAAGTGGATCTCCTTCTCGAAATCGCGCGGGGCCACCTTCTCCGCGGCCATGAGCGCTTCCAGAAAGGCGTCGTACTGGGCCTCGGTCATGGGGCAATTGAGGTAGTCGTCCTCCTCCGGCCGGTAGCGGCTGCCCCAGAAGGCGATGTCCAGGTTCACGCTGTCGCGGCTCACGATGGGCGCGATGGCGTCGTAGAAATACAGGCGCTGCCCGCCCTCGGTGGCCGTGGCCTGGGCCAGGCTTTCGGCGAGCGCGTCGCTGGCCAGCGGCCCGGCGGCGACCACGACCGCGTCGAAGCCGGACAATTCCGGCGCATCCAGGCTCTGAACCTCCTGGCGCACAACCTCGATGTTCGGCACAGCCGCGATCCGCTCGGTGATGAACCGGGCGAAGCGGTCCCGGTCAACGGCCAGCGCCTTGCCTGCGGGAATGCGCGTGGCGTCCGCCGCCTGCATGACCAGGCTGCCCAGCTCGCGCATCTCCATCTTGAGGATGCCGATGGCCGTGGTGAGCTCGTCGGAGCGCAGGGAGTTGGAGCACACGAGCTCGCCCAGGTCCGCGCTGGTGTGCGCGGGCGACGATTTGTCCGGCCGCATCTCGAACAGGCGCACGGAAACGCCCGCCCTGGCAAGGGCGCTTGCGCACTCGCACCCGGCCAGCCCGCCGCCGATGATCGCCACAGAGGGCGCAACCCCTTTCCCCGGCACCTGAGCCTCGTTGTTATCCGGCATGATTTCCGTTATCCTCATGAAAGGTTATCCAAGCAATAGAAGCACCGAAACCGCAACCCGGCATGGCCCAACGAGTCACGACATGAGCGACACGAGCCCCGCAAGCCCGGCAGCGCCTGGGCCGGACATCCTGCTGGACATCCGGGGGCTGACCACGGCCTTCGCCAGGCAGTCCGGCGGCCGGGGCGGCTCGCCCATCGCCAGGGCGGTTGATACCGTGAGCGTGCGCGTTCGGCAAGGCGAAACCCTGGCCGTGGTCGGGGAATCGGGCTGCGGCAAGACCGTGCTGGCGCTCTCGGTGCTGGGCCTCATCCCGGACCCGCCGGGCCGCGTCATCGAGGGCGAGGCCCTCTACCGGGGCCGCGACCTGCTGGCCATGAGCGAGGCCGAGCTGCAAGGCGTGCGCGGCAACCACATCGCCATGATCTTCCAGGAGCCCATGACCTCGCTGAACCCCGTGTTCCGCGTGGGCGAGCAGATCGCCGAAGGCTACCGCTTGCACAAAAAGGCCAGCAAGGCCGAGGCTGCCGAACGCGCGGTGGAGATGCTCGCCCTGGTGGGCATCCCCAACCCGGCGGCGCGCGCGCAGAGCTACCCGCACGAACTTTCCGGCGGCATGCGCCAGCGCGTCATGATCGCCATGGCCCTGTCCTGCGACCCGGACATTCTCTTTGCCGACGAGCCGACCACCGCGCTGGACGTCACCATACAGGCGCAGATCCTGGACCTCATGCGCAGCCTTCAGGCCGAAAAAGGCTCGGGCGTGCTGCTCATCACCCACGACCTGGGCGTGGTGGCTGAAACCGCGCAGCGCGTGGCCGTCATGTATGCCGGGCAGGTGGTGGAGGAAGCCCCGGTGGACGAACTCTACAAGCACCCGGCGCACCCGTACACGCAAGGGCTGCTGGCCTCGGTGCCGCGCCTGGGCGTCAAGCGCGTGCTGGCCCCCATTCCGGGCATGGTGCCGGGCATTTTCGATTTGCCGCAGGGCTGCCGGTTCCGGCCCCGCTGCGCACACGCCTTTGCCCGCTGCGCGGAGGCCCCTCCGCTGTTCGAGGTGGCGCCGGGCCGCACGGCGCGCTGCTGGCTCTGCGAAGCCGCGCGCAATGCCTGCGCGGAGGGTACGGCATGAGCGCGCTGCTGGAGTTGTTCGACGTCGCCCGGCACTACGCCATATCCGGCGGCCTGCTCGGCCTCAGCAAGGGCGTGGCCCGCGCCGTGGATGGCGTGAGCCTGTCCATCCAGCAGGGCGAGAGCCTGGGCCTTGTGGGCGAAAGCGGCTGCGGCAAGTCCACCCTGGCCCGCTGCGTGCTCGGCCTGGAGCCTCTGGCCGCCGGCCGCGTGGAGTTCCAGGGCCGCGACATCAGCGCCTGGCCGGAAAAAGAGCTGCGCAGGCAGATGCAGATGGTCTTCCAGGACCCCTATTCGTCCCTCAACCCAAGGATGCGCGTGGCCGACATCGTGGCCGAACCGCTGGTCATCCACAGCGTGGGCACAGGCGCGGAGCGCACGGCCAAGACCCTTGACCTGCTGCGCCTGGTGGGTCTGCCGGAATCCCTGGCCGGGCGCTACCCGCACCAGCTTTCCGGCGGGCAGCGGCAGCGCGTGGCCGTGGCGCGCGCCCTTGCGCTCAACCCGGCGCTGGTGGTCTGCGACGAGCCCGTGAGCGCGCTGGACGTATCCATCCAGGCCCAGGTGCTGCTTTTGTTGCAGGACCTGCGCGAGCGCCTGGGCCTCACCTATCTGTTCATCTCCCACGATCTGGCCGTGGTGGGCCAGGTCTGCGACCGCATCGCGGTGATGTACCTGGGCAAGGTGGTGGAGGTCGCCCCGTCCGAGGCCCTGGTGCGCACCCCCAAGCACCCGTACACCAGCGCCCTGCTCTCCGCCGTGCCCGTGCCCGATCCCGGCCATGTGCGCAAGCGGCAGCATCTAACGGGAGAACTGCCCAGCCCGCTGAATCCGCCCAGCGGCTGCCCGTTCCACCCGCGCTGCCCCAGGGTCATGGACCGCTGCGCGCGGGAGTTTCCGCCTTCCTTCGACACTACCGACACAGCGCGGGACGACGGCGCCCCGCGCTTCGCCCACTGCTGGCTGCACGCGCCGGCCTAAAACCACGCAAGGAGCTTCGCTTGATCGTTTCCATCATCCTCGGTCACCCGGACCCGAACAGCTTCAACCACGCCATCGCCGCAACCGCGGCACAGACCCTTGCGGCCATGGGCTGCGAGGCGCGCCTGCACGACCTCTGCGCCGAGGGCTTCGACCCCGTGCTGCCCTCTGCCGAAATCGCGCGCGATGCGGTGCTGCCACCGCTGGTGCAACGCCATTGCCAAGAAATTCGCGAAGCAGACGGGCTCATTCTGGTGCACCCCAACTGGTGGGGAATGCCCCCGGCGATCCTGAAGGGCTGGATCGACCGGGTGCTGCGGCCCGGCGTGGCCTACGAGTTCCTCCCCGGCGACGGCGGCGAGGGCGTGCCTTTGGGGCTCCTCAAGCCCATGACCGCGCTGGTGTTCAACACCTCGAACACGCCGGAAAAACGCGAACGCGATGCATTCGGCGACCCGCTGGAGCGCATCTGGCGCGACTGCGTGCTGGACTTCTGCGGGGTGCGCACGGTGAAGCGCCGCATGTTCGGCGTGGTCTGCACCAGCACCCCGGCCAAGCGCGCCCTCTGGCTTGACGAAGTGGCGGCGGCTGTCCGCGCGGCGTTCGGCGCTCAGGCCGCGAGCGCGTAGCCAGGCCAAGCACAAGGAGAACCTCGCATGATCACACGAGACGAAGCCTTCGCCCTGCTCGCCACACACGTGCCCGAACCCGCCCTGCAGGCCCACTGCCTGGAGTCCGAGGCGGTGCTGCGCGCCCTGGCCGCGCGCTTGGGGCACGATATAGAGGTCTGGGGCCTCACCGGCCTCTTGCACGACCTGGACTACGCCACGACCAAGGACAGCCCGGCCCGCCACGGGCTCGACTCCGCCGACCTGCTGGCGGGCAAGCTGCCGGACGAGGCGGTCCAGGCCATCCGCGCCCACAATGCCGAGCACACGAACGTGGCCCCGGCCAGCCCGCTCGACTTCGCCCTGCGCTGCGGCGAGACCGTCACCGGGCTCATTCATGCCAACGCCCTGGTACGCCCGGCGCGCATGGACGGCATGGACGCCAAGAGCCTCAAGAAGAAGATGAAGGACAAGGCCTTTGCCGCCAGCGTAAACCGCGAGACCATCGGCGAATGCCAGAGGCTCGGCCTGGAGCAGGCGGAGTTCTTCACCCTGGCCATCGGCGCGATCGCGGGCATCGCGGGCAAGGTGGGCCTGGCTTGACACCCCGCCGGACGGCCTTCGGGGCGATATGATCCAGACCTTGCTTTCGCCCGGCGGATGACGCAATATGCATAGAGTAGGACCAACCCGACAACCTGGGAGCTTACGCATGAACAAAAGCGCACCCATCATCGCGGCCGTTGCGGGCACCCTGCTCCTGGCCGCTCCCGCACTGGCCCAAGACAAGCTCTACGTGGCCTCGGAAGGGGCCAAGCTCAAGGCCGAGAAATCCGCCTCCTCCAACACCGTGGCCGAACTGCCCATCGGCACGCCGCTCACCGTGCACGGCCAGGAGGAGAGCTGGTACAAGGTCACAGCCGGGAGCCACAGCGGCTGGATCTATCGCGGCAAGGTTGCGGCGACCCCGCCCGAAGTCTCGAAGCAGGGCGGCGACAACCTCTTCGGCGCCGCAGGCTCAAGCACCATCATGGTCAGTGAGGCCGACAGCGCGCGCAGCATGCGCGGCCTGAACGAGAGCGAACAGCAGGCGGCCAAGGACGCTGGCCGGGCGCCCCGGCCCTTGTCCGACTATAAGCACGCTCTGGACACGGTGCTGGCCGAGAAGGTGGACAAGAAGGAGTTGGAGAACTTCCTCAAGGCTGGCCGCATCGGCGAGTACGCGAAATAAGGGGGCCGGACATGGACAGAAGAAAATTCCTCTTGGGCATCGCCGCAACCGCCCTGCCCCTGGCGCTCCCCGGCTCTGTGATGGCGGGGTTCCTCGACGCCATCATGGACCCCGCCTCCAAGGAGAGCAAGCTCCTCTCCGGCGCGGTGAACGTGCTCTCCAGCTCGCAGCAGATGGATTACAAAAGCGAGCGGGCCATTGGCGAGCGTCTGGCCGTGGAAGGCCTGCGCCGCTACGGAATGCCCGTGCAGAACAAGAACCTTCAGCACTACGTCAACCTGGTGGGCATGGCCGTGGCCACCAACTCGCCCCGGCCCGACATCCCCTACCGCTTCGTGGTGGTGGACAGCCAGGTGCAGAACGCCTTCGCCTGTCCGGGGGGCATCATCTTCGTCACCTCCGCCCTGGTCGGCACCATGCAGACCGAGGCCCAGCTGGCGGGCATCCTCTCGCACGAGGTGGGCCATGTGGCCCTTCGCCACGCCCTCAAGAGCATCCAGCGCGCGCAGTTCTTCACCGGGGTGGGGCAGATCACCGCCGCCACCATGAAGGGCGACAAGGGCGCGCAGTTCGAAAACATGATCAGCGACCTGCAGAACGTGCTTTTCGACAAGGGCCTGGATCAGAACATGGAGTACGAGGCCGACGCCAGCGCCATGGAGACCGCCTACCGCACCGGCTACAACCCGGCGGGCATCACCGAGACCCTGCAAGCCCTGCTCAAGCTGGAGTCCAAGTCCACCAAGAAGGGCTCCTGGTTCTCCACCCACCCGCCGCTGCCCTCGCGCATCGCCAAGAACCAGGCGGCAATGAAGAAGTACCCGGACGCCATGACCCTGGCGGTGCTGGGCGACCGCTTCAAGGCCCAGTCCAAGTAGCGCACAGCCAGATCCACCCGAGGGGGCGGAGGCGGGAAACCGCTTTCGCCCTTTTTTGCGGCCCGCTCGGCATGGCGCAGCCGGGGCGCGTCTCCCTAAAGTCGTTCGGGCACGGTGCCGATAAGAGAAGCGTCAACGCCAGACACTTGAACGCCAGACGCCAGAACGCTTGAACGCCACAACGGAGTGCCTCATGTCCAAGAAGCTGCTGCATGCGACCGGATTCGGCAGAATCCACCAGCTCATCTGCGAGAACAGGCAGGAGGAGGCCCGGGCGCTGCTCAAGGCCCTTCAGCACGAGTACATCGCCCTGGTGGAGGAAAACGAGGCGCTGAAGAACCAGATCATCGAGGTCGCGCAGGTGCTCGACATGGCCGAGTGCATGGAGTTCGACGGTCAGAAGTACTGGCTCACAGACGAACTGCGCAACAAGGGCCCTTACTGCCAGCTGTGCTACGATCGCGACGGCCTGCTCATGCGCCTGCAGAAGCAGCAGCGCCACTGGAAATGCCATAGCTGCGGCAACGTCTTTGTGGACGCCAAGGCCGTGAAGGAAACAGTCGCGCGGCGCAATTTCCCCACCGCTGTGCCCCGTCCGCCCATCCCGCTGTTCGTGAAATAGCGAAAAGAGCACCATACGCAAAAGGGCCGAAGCAGATGCTGCTTCGGCCCTTTTGCTCATCGCCGCGACGAATCACTTCTCGGCGTTGTCCAGCACAACCTCGCGCCACCAGAACTCGCGGATGCGCCCGTCAGCGTGGAAGCGCGCCGTGGCGTAGGAAAGCCCGTGCGCGTCCATGCCCATGAGCAGCACCTCCAGATGGAGATCCTCGTCCTTCTTGCGCTCGGCCTTCCAAATCTCGCGCACCACCTTGCGCAGAACCTCTTGGCTGGGCGGAGCGGAAAGCTCAAGGCGCACGCGCAGGTTCACAACCGGCGGCTTGCCGTGGCCGGTGGTGCGCTCCACCACAGCGTAGCCCACCTTGGGTTCCTCGGCCAGCTTGGCCTTGTCGGCCGATGTGGCCTTTTCGGTCGACGCAGGCGTATCGGTCGGCGTTGGCTTGTCGGCCTTGACCGGGGCGGGGGCTGGGCTGGCGGGAGCCGCCGCAGGGCCAGGCGCAGCGGAGGGGGAACCCGGCGGCGGCCCGGCATAGGCGCTCTCGGGCACGAGATACTTGTCCCGGCTGTACCCCCAGGCCTTGGCGAGATCGCGCTTCTTCTCCGCTGGATCGAACACGGCGAACCAGCCGTCCTCCCAGAAATCCACGCGCACGCGCTGCCCAGGCCGGATCAACTTGTTGAACTCGGACTCCGGGGTGCGGCTGGCGCGCACGGCCAAGTCGCGGTCAGGCACGCGTATCTCCCCAAAGGAGTCGTCACGCTTGGCCGGGGCTTTTGGCGCTGGCTTGGGTGTTGGCTTGGCGCCCTCGGCCTTTTCAATCGCATCCGGCTTGTCCGCGCTCACCAACGCTTTGGAAGCCTTGGCCGCAGTCGCGTCGGGCTTGCCATCGACCAGAACCTCCGGCTTGGCATCGGGCCGGGGCTTGCGCACCTCGATGGACGAGGCCCGCGCCGTTGCAGCGGCGCCGCGAAAGCGCAGTTCGTCCAAGCGGACATAGCCCAAGGCCTTGAGTTCCGACCGCACAGGCTCCTTGGGGTCGAACACCGCGGCCCAGCCCGCGTCTTGGAAATCCACCCGGACCTTTTGCCCGGCCTTGAGCTCGCGCACCTTGAGGGCGTCATCGGTCGGATTCTCGCGCACGGGGATGCTGCCCGAGATGGTGTACAGCCGTCCCCAGCGAGGTTCCTCCGCCAGGGCGGAGCCGGCGGCGCACAGCGCACAGCCAACGGCAAGCAGCGCGGCGATCAGGAACAAGCCCTTGATGCGAGGCATGGAAAGCTCCTGGCGCAGCATCACTTGCCCTTGGAATCCAGCTCGCGGATCACGCGATCCGTCAGATCCGCGTTGGCCTTGTCCACGTAGCCCACGGCAGCGGGATCGGTGATGATCATGGCGTAGCCGCCCTTTTTGCCAATGTCCTCCAGCACGGAATCGGCCCGGCGCATGACGTATTGCAGCAGCTTGGCCTCCTCGGCCTTGATGTCGCGGGAGTTCTCCTGGAGCAGGGTCTCGTGCAGGCGGCTCTTGCGCCGGTAGGCATCTTCGCGCCGGTTGCGTTCAGCTGCGGAGAGGGCGACCCCGTCGGCCTCCTTGCGCAGCACCGCCACCTGGGCCGCGCTTTCCTTGGCCAGGCGCTCCTTTTCCGCCACATAGCGGGCGAGGTCGGCCTTGGCCATCTTCCCAAGGCGCGTCTCGTTCACCACGCGCTGGGGATTCACGAAACCGATCTTCTGCTGCGCCTGGGCCACGGCGGGCAAAAGGGCCAGCAATGCAAGCAGACACGCCGCGCAGGCGCGTCGCGACAAGGTGAATATGCTCATGCGGTTTTGATACATGCGGCTGCGCTGCTTGTCGAGGCTCTGGCTCAGAGCATGTTCACGGGATCCAGGTCCAGGTCCAGGCGGAAGGCCTCCGGCACGGCCCCGCCACGGGCAAGGGCGCTGAACAGGCTTCGGATGGGCTGCCAGTCCTGGCACTTGAGCAGGCAGTTGAAGCGCTTGCGGCCCTTCAGCTGGGCCAGCGGAGCCGGGGCCGGACCAAGAACGTCCACGCCAAGCGGCCGTGCGGCTTCGCGCAGAGCCTTGGCAAAGCTTGAGAGGCACTGTTGCAGCTGCTCCGCGTTCGCAGGGCAGCTCAAGCGCAACAAGGCCAGGCGCGTGAAAGGCGGATAGCGGAAACGCTGCCGCTGGGCGATCTCGCGTTCATAAAAACCAGTGTAGTCCGCGTTCAGCACGAAACTCCAGAACGGGTGCCCCGGGTTGCGTGTCTGGATGAGCACTTGGCCGGGCTTCTCTCCCCGGCCCGCCCGGCCCGACACCTGCACCAACAGCTGAAAGGTGCGCTCGGAGGCGCGGTAGTCCGGCAGGTTGAGGCCCATGTCCGCGTTGGCCACGACGACCAGCGTCACGCCGGGAAAGTGGTGCCCCTTGGAGAGCATCTGCGTGCCCACCAGCACCTGGGCCTCGCCAGCGGCGAAGCGGCGCAAGATCTCGTCCAGCCGCTCCTGACGCCGCGCGCTGTCGCGGTCCATGCGCAGGATGGAGACATCGTGCCCAAGCGCGCCCTGAAAATATTCCTCCAGACGCTCGGTGCCGTCGCCCATGGGCACGAACATCGTGCCGCCGCACTTGGCGCAGGGCATGGGATAGGGGTGGGTGAACCCGCAGTAGTGGCAGACCAGGCGCTCGCGCAATTTGTGATACGTGAGGCCCACCTGGCAGTCCGGGCACTTGGGCACCTCCTCGCAGGTCATGCAGTACATCACCGGGGAGTAGCCCCGCCGATTCAGCATGACGATGACCTGCTCGCCAGCGGCCAAGGTCGCCTCGATGGCGGCCAGGGACTCCGGCGCAAAGGGCTCGCCGGACTTCGCGCCGGAGATGTCCACCAGCCGCACGGCGGGCATGGGCCGACAGCCCACGCGGCGCGCCAGGGTTTCGCTCGGCAGCTGGCCGCTCTGCGCCGCATGGAAGGTCTTCACATCCGGCGTGGCCGAACCCAGCACAAGCAAGCCCCCCGAACGCCGGATGCGCGTGAAGGCCAGCTCCTTGGCGTGATACGGCAGGCGCTCCTCCTGCTTGTAGGACTCGTCGTGCTCCTCATCCAGCACAACCAGCCCCAGCCTGCGCAGGGGCAGGAACAAGGCCGAGCGCGTGCCCACCACCAGCACCGGCCCCTGCGCGCCCGCCACGCGGGAGAAGGTCTCCTCCCGGCGCGAGGGCGTCTGGTAGCCGTGGGAAAAATAGGCTTCGGCCTCGGGGAAGGCCGCCCGCGCCTGCCGCCACAGCTGGCTGGCCAGCGCCACTTCCGGGGCCATGAGCAGCACGCTGCGGCCGAGTTCCAGGGCGCGGCGCGTCAGTTCCAGGTAGATGTGCGTCTTGCCGCTGCCGGTCACCCCATGCACCAGCGACATTCTGGGCTCCGAACTCTCGAGGGCTGGCAGCAGCCGCTCAAGGGCGGCCCGCTGTTCGTCAGTGGCCGTCAAGGCGGAAACGCCGGAAAGGCAGTCCGGCGGATCGGGCGTCACCGTAGGTACTTCATCCATCCCCTCCGACGTCTCATCGGGATCGCCCAGGCGCACCAGCCCGGCCAGGGTGAGACGCTTGAGGGCCTGGTTGCCGGAATCGCCGAAGACCGCGCGCAGTGCGCCCAGGCTCATGGGGCCGGACTCGAACAGGCGCTCCAGCAGGCGCAGCTGGCTCACGGCGTTGGGACGCACGGGCCAGGGCGGATCCGCCGCCAGGCAGGCATAGAGTTCCTCGGCCTGGCGCTTGAGGCTGATGCGCACGCGCATCCGGCCCTCGGCCCAGACGTTCCCCAGGGCCGCCAGACGCTCCGGAGGCAACGTGGCCAGGGCCTTGGGGGGCAAGCTGCGCGCAAAGTCCTTGTGGTCAACGTCGAAGCGCACCTGGGCCGTGCGCAGGCCGCGCGGCAGGATGAGTTCGAGCACGCGGCCAGGATGCGCCATATGACGCGAGGCCAGGTCGCGCACAAGCTCCAGGGTGTCGGGGTCGAGAACGGGAACACGCTCAAGCGGCCAGAGCAACGGCTTCAGGTCAATGCCCTGGGGCGGAGCCTCGCAGGGGCGCTCCAGCACGCCCACGCGCAGACCCCGCCCCAAGGGAGCCAGAACGCGCAGTCCGGGCACGGGCTCGGGCAGCCAGTCGGGCCACAGATAGGTGAGCGCCGCGTAGGGAGGGCTGGCCAGCCACACGTTCCATGCGCCTGACGGGCCAGAATTCACGCAATACCCCTTGAAAGCCCCCGAAGGGGCCCTAGTTGCCCTTGCAGGGCACAAGTTCGTGGATGCGCCGCACAAGGTCGTCGTGCAAATCCTCGTCGTGCAGGGCGAAGTAGATGTTCGCGGTCAGATACTCCACCCAGTCGCCCGCGTCGAAACGCTGGCCGCGCAGCTTGACCGCGAGCAGCCGATTCTTGGCGGCCAGACCCTGCAGGGCGTCGGTGAGTTGCAGCTCGCCGCCGACGCCCGGCTCAAGCTTCTCCAGGTAGTCGAAGATGTCCGGAGTGAGCACGTAGCGGCCCACGATGGCCAGACGCGAGGGAGCGGTCCCCAGGGCGGGCTTTTCCACAAGATTGCGAACCCGGAACACGCCGGGCCGGAATTCCTCGCCCTCGATGATGCCGTAGCGGTCCACCTTGTTCTCCGGCACCTCGATGACGCCCACCACGGCCATGTTCTCTGCATTGGCCACATCAAGAAGCTGCTGGATGCCGGGCTTCATGCCGAACATCAGGTCGTCGCCCACCATGACGGCGAAGGGCTCGTCCTTGCAGACCTCGCGAGCGCAAAGCACGGCGTGGCCCAAACCCAGCTGGATCTTCTGGCGCACGGAAATGATCTCGACCATGTTCGCAACGTCCCGGACCTCTTGCAGAAGCGCGGTCTTGCCCTTGCGCTCCAGCAAGTTCTCCAAGGTCAGGTTGTGGTCGAAGTGGTCCTCGATGATGGTCTTGTTCTGGCTGGTGACGAGCACCACGGTGTTGATGCCCGAGGCCTGCGCTTCCTCCACCACATACTGCACCACCGGCTTTTTGAAGATTGGCAGCATCTCCTTGGGGATGTTCTTGGTGGCGGGAAGCGAGCGGGTGCCCCAACCGGCGACGGGAATGACGACCTTGCGCACGTCCATGGACTTCCTCCTGATGCTCTGGCGATGCTAGGAACGCAGGCTGCGTTCCAGAAGCAGGGCGATGTCGTTGGCGTACAGCTCGACCTTGGCCGTGTCCTCGCCCTCAACCATGACGCGGGCCTTTGGCTCGGTGCCGGAATAGCGCAGCAGCACGCGCCCGCGCCCGCACATCTCGGCCTCAACGGCGGCGATGGCCCGCCCAACCTCGGGCAGATCGGCAAAGGGCACCTTCCGCTCCACGCACACGTTGACCATGACCTGCGGGAAGGGTTCGATGAGGTGGGCCAGAAGCGACAGGGGCAGATTCTTCTGACACATGATGCGCAGCAGTTGCAGCGCGGCCAGGGTGCCGTCCCCGGTTGTGGAGTAGTCCATGAAGATGAGGTGGCCGGACTGCTCGCCGCCCAGGACCGCGCCTTCGCGGCGCATGGCCTCCACCACGTAGCGATCGCCCACGGGGGTGCGCAAGAGCCGTCCGCCATGGTCGCGCATGAACATCTCAAGCGCCATGTTGCTCATGACCGTTGCCACAAGCAGCCCGCCGGCCAGTTTGCCCTGCTCCAGCATGTCCTGGGCGCACAGGGCCATGATCTGGTCGCCGTCGAGCACCTTGCCCTGCTCGTCCACCACGATGAGCCGATCGGCGTCGCCGTCGAGCGCCAGGCCGATGTCCGCGCCCACCTCGCGCACCTTGGCCGCGAGCTTGTCCGGGTAGAGCGAGCCGCAGCCCTCGTTGATGTTCACCCCGTTTGGCGCAACGCCCAGGGTGACGACCTCCGCGCCGAGCTCCTCAAAGACCTGCGGCGCGCCGCCGTAGGCCGCGCCGTGGGCGCAGTCGAGCACGATCTTCATGCCCGAGAGCGTCATCTCGCGCGGGAAGGTGTGCTGCAGATAGACGATGTAGCGGCCCCAGCTGTCCACGATGCGCTTGGCGCGGCCCACGCGCTCCGGCGCGGGAAAGTCCCAGGCGGGACTCTCGGCCAGGACCAGCGCGGCGATCTCGCTCTCCACCTCGTCGGGCAGCTTGAAGCCTTCGTGGTCGAAAAACTTGATGCCGTTGTCATGGAACGGATTGTGCGAGGCGGAGATGACCACGCCAAGGTCCGCGCGCATGTTGCGCGTCAGGAAGCTGATGGCCGGGGTGGGCATGGGGCCGACCAGGAACACGTCCATGCCCACGGCGCAAAAGCCGCTGGTGAGGGCCGTCTCGAACACGTAGCCGGAAAGCCGCGTGTCCTTGCCGATGATGACCTTGTGCCTGCGTTTGCCGTTGCGGAACTTCTGCCCCGCGGCAAGCCCCAGGCGCAGGGCGACTTCCGGTGTCATGGGATATTCGTTGACGCGGCCGCGCAGGCCGTCGGTGCCAAAAAGCTTTTCACGCATGAACGGGGAATCTCCTTGTGCCGAAAGCGGGCACTACTTGCGAATGGTCACAACAACGGTTTCCGTCTGCCGGGAAAGCACGCGGAAGCCTTCAGGCGTCTCAAGTTCGTAACGCAGGGGATGGCGGCCGGGCTTGAGCCCGTCGGGCAGGGCCACGACAGCCGCCAAGCCTTCGATGTCCCGCCCGGCCTCGGCATCGCGCAGCGCGGCCACAGGGGCCTCCACCTGGACGCGGACGGTTTTCTGACCGCTCTGGGCTTGCAGGTCGGGACTCGTTTCCAGCCGCACGGGCACGCGCACCCAGGCGGTCTTGACCTCAGGCCCGAAGCGCAGGCTCACCTTCACCTGGCCGGGATTGGCCTCAACCCCCTCGGCCAGCTTGATGGGCACGTCCTCGGACCAGAGGGACGGAGGGTCGTCGAAGTCCATCTGCAGAAGCACGCGGGCCTGGGTCATCTGTCGCACCTGGCGCTCCGCGCCTCGCACCTCGACAACCTCGGGCTCGGTCTTGATCTCGATCAGGCGGAAATCGGGCCGGAGCGCGCCGCGCCATTCGGCGATGACCGGCACCTCCTTCTTGGAAACGCGGTCCACCGTCAGGATGAGCCGGGAGGGCTTCACCTCCACCACCTCGTAGGCCATGGAGAGCGGGATGCGCTCGCGGTCGATGTCCACAAGGTTCTCGCCCACCTTGAGCTTGCTCACGTCGAGGGAGTACGTCCACTTGCGGCGGTCCAGGGAGCGCACAAGCCCCTTGGGGCCGCGCACGCGCACCTCGATCTTGCTCACCAAGCCCTTGCGGATGGTGAGTCCCTCCGGCGCGTTGGTCATCTCCACGCTCATGTCCACCCAGGCCTCAACCTTCTCGCGTCCGGTGAGCAGGTACCAGGTGAGGATGGCCAGGGCCAGGGCGATGGCGATGTCTTTCCAGTTCTTGAGCACGGCTACCGCTCCAGGGCGTTCTTGATGACCCGGCGCAGGCGCTGGTCATTCAAGGAGGTTGTGAGCCTGCCGCTCATGGCTATGGACACCGTGCCGCGCTCCTCGGAAACGACGATGGAGAGCGAGTCGGATTCCTCGCTGATGCCAAGGGCCGCGCGGTGGCGGGTGCCGAAAAGGCTCTGGGCCTTGAGCTTTGAGGACAGAGGCAGGATGCACCCGGCGGCGGCGATGCGCCCGCGGCGGATGATCACCGCGCCGTCGTGCAGGGGGGTGCCCACCTGAAAGATGGTCGACAGAAGCGAGGCGGTGATCACGGCGTCCATGGGCACGCCGCGCTCGGCCACATCGCCCAGGGGCTCGTAGCGCTCAATGACGATGAGCGCGCCGACCTTGGCCTTGGCCAGGGCCAGCACGGCCTGGGCCAGCTCGTCCACGATGGCGTCGGAGAGCTGGGCCTTTTTCCAGAAGCGCCCGGCGCCCATTTGGGCCAAGGCCCGGCGCAGGTCGCCCTGAAACAGGATGATGACGATGAGCACGATGGAGCCGAGGAAATTGGTCAAGAGCCAGTTGAGGGAATAGAGGCCGAGCTCGTTGGACAGGTAGTAGACCAGCAGCACCAGCACCAGGCCATAGATCACCGCAACCGCGCGCGTGCCGCGCACCAGATGGATGATGTAGGCGTAGATGCCCGCCACCAGCAGGATGTCCAGCACCTCGCGCCAGATCGCATTGAACCCGAGTAGATACTCCATCCGCCTCGCCTTATGCCGAAAGGGCCACAGCCACCAGGGCGGCCTGGCGCGAAAGCGCCGCCTCGTGCACACGGTGCACCAGCACGCCGCGCGCAACCAACAGGGCCGTGGCCACAGCGGTGGCCTGTTGCCGGTCCTGCGGGCCAAGCCCGAGCAGTGTGCCCCAGAGAGACTTGTTCGACAAGCCCATATATAGGGGCCGCCCCAACCGCCCAAACCGCTCGATGCCGCGCAGGATGGCAAGATTGTGCTCCAACAATTTGCCAAAACCGATGCCCGGGTCAAGCACGATGTTCGTCTCCGGAACCCCGGCCGCAGTGAGAACGGCCAACCGCTCCTCGAAAAAAGCGCAGATGTCGTCCACAACGTCGCCGTAGCGGGGATTCTTCTGCATGGTCCTGGGCTCGCCCTGGCTGTGCATGAGCACGTAGCCGGGCTTAAGCTGCGCCACCACGTCGAGCAGGGCCGGGTCGAAGCGGCAGGCGGACACGTCATTGACGATGGCCGCACCGGCTTCAAGGGCGGCGGCGGCGACCTTGGCCTTGTAGGTGTCCACTGCAAGCACAGGGAAGGAACCGGGCTGGCCGTCCAACTCGCGCGGCGGCAATCCAGCAAGCTCGCGGATCACCGGCACGACGCGGAGCAACTCGTCGGCCTCGGAGACCTGCTGGGCGCCGGGCCGGGTGCTCTCCCCGCCCACGTCCAGAATGTGCGCGCCGTCCTCAAGCAGTCTGCGCCCCTGCGAAACGGCAGCGGCGGGCGCATAATGCCGCCCGCCGTCATAAAAGGAGTCCGGCGTGGCATTGATGATGCCCGCCAACAAAAAGGGGACAGGGCCGAGCACCCTGCCCCCTCGGATGGTCCAGGTCTCCGCGCCGATCACTACTCGTCCTGGTCAGGGCGGTAGGGCTTCCTGGGCGGAGTCGGCGGCGCTTCCTCAAGCTTGAACTCGGCCTCGGGCGCCTTGGGAGCGCCCTGTCCGGGCTGGCCCGCGTCCACAACCGGGGCGGCGCCCGGCTCTGCGCCCTGGCCAGGGCCTTGGTCCGCACTCTGACCTGCGGGCGGAGGCGTATCGCCGAACTTGCGGCTCATGTCCTCGTACACCCTGGCCGCGCGGCGCACGCTGCCCTCGTCCACCGGGGGCGGCAGGACCTCGCCGCGCATGAGCATGTCGATCTCCTCGCCGTTCAGGGTCTCGCGCTCCAGCAAGGCCTCTGCGATCCGGTGCAGACTGTCCATGTTCTCGGTCAGGAGCGTCTTGGCGCGCTGGTAGCCGTCATCCACAAAGCGGCGGATCTCGGCGTCGATGAGCCGTGCGGTGTCGTCGGAGTAGTCCTTGTGCTGCATGAAATCGCGGCCCAGGAACACCTGCTGGCCGTCGTCCCCGTAGCTCATGGGGCCGAACTTCTCGCTCATGCCCCACTGGCAGACCATGTTGCGGGCCATCTTGGTGGCGCGCTGGATGTCGTTGCTGGCCCCTGTGGTGAGCTGATTCAGCACCAGCTCCTCGGCCACGCGGCCACCGAAGAACATGGCCAGCGTGTTCTCAAGGTAGGTGCGCGAGTAGTTGTGCCGGTCGTCCACGGGCAGCTGCTGGGTCAGGCCCAGGGCCATGCCGCGCGGGATGATGGTCACCTTGTGCACCGGGTCCGTGCCGGGGATGAGCTTGGCCACCAGGGCGTGCCCGGCCTCGTGGTAGGCGGTGGTCTTCTTCTCCTCGTCGGAGAGGATGATGCTGCGGCGTTCCTTGCCCATGAGCACCTTGTCCTTGGCCTCCTCGAAGTCGCTCATGTTCACGTGGTCCTTGCCCACCTTGGCGGCGTGCAGCGCGGCCTCGTTGACGAGGTTCTCCAGGTCCGCGCCGGAGAAGCCCGGCGTGCCGCGCGCAAGAACCTCCAGGTCAACCTCTTCGGCCAGCGGGCTCTTCCTGGTGTGCACGGCCAGGATGCGTTTGCGGCCCCGCACGTCCGGCGTGGGCACCACAACCTGACGGTCGAAGCGGCCCGGACGCAGAAGCGCCGGGTCAAGCACGTCCGGACGGTTGGTGGCGGCGATCAAAATGACTCCGTCGTTGGACTCGAAGCCGTCCATTTCGACAAGAAGCTGGTTGAGCGTCTGCTCGCGCTCGTCGTGGCCGCCGCCCATGCCGGTGCCGCGCTGGCGGCCAACGGCGTCGATCTCATCAATAAAGATAAGGCACGGCGCGTTCTTCTTGCCCTGCACGAAGAGGTCGCGCACTCTCGCCGCGCCAACGCCCACGAACATCTCCACGAAGTCCGAGCCGGAGATGGAGAAGAAGGGCACCCCGGCCTCGCCGGCAACGGCGCGCGCGAGCAGCGTCTTGCCCGTGCCCGGAGGGCCGACGAGCAGCACGCCCTTGGGGATGCGGCCTCCCAGGCGGGTGAACTTCTTGGGCTCGCGCAGGAAATCAACGATTTCGGAAAGTTCCTCCTTGGCCTCGTCCACACCGGCCACGTCCGCAAAGGTCACCTTCTGGGTGTCCTCGCTGATGAGCCGGGCCTTGGAGCGGCCAAAGTTCATGGCGCCCTTGCCGCCAGCGCCACCGCCCTGCATCTGGCGCATGAAGAAGATCCACACGCCGATCAGGAGCAGCATGGGGAACCACGACACCAGGAGTGTCATGTACCAGGGGGAATCCTCGGGCGGCTCCGCCGTCACCTGGATCTTGCTGCTGACGAGCGAAGGCACGAGGTTCGGGTCGTCGGGCGCAAAGGTGACGAACTTCTTGTCCCCGGCCATGACGCCGGTGACCTTCTGGCCCTGGATCTTGACCGAAACGATCTCTCCGTCCTTCACCTTGGTCACGAAGTCGCTGTAGGACAGCTTCTGCTGTGGTGCGGGCGGCTGGCTGAAGAGATTGAACAGGACGACCATGACCAGAGAGATGGTCGCCCAAATGAGCAAATTCTTTGTGAAACTATTCAAGAGGAGAACCTCCGGGAGCGGGCTTGCGCAGTGGATCGGTATCGGGGCTCAAGCCGGTTCAGGCTGTCTGTTTCCGGCCCAAGGCCCTGCCAATGGACTGCAAGATAAGCCATACGTGTGAAAAAGCAAGGGGCCAGCCTCCAAGCCAAACCGGCGCGCCGCCGCACAAAGCGCGCTTTGCTGCCCCTGATGCAGTGCCCTGCACGACCCGCTCTTCGCCCCCGCCTGGCCCCCAGGCAAGGGGATTGTGGCTGGTGTTCAGGCCAGACGGAGGCGGAACCAGTACCTGCGGCCTTGCACCGCGTGCGCAAAGCGGTTACAGGGTTGTCCCGGCACGGAAGCGTATCGTCACCGGTGTGGCGCCTGGACTTCAAATCCAGTGGAACGTCGAGAGGCGTTCGGTAGGTTCGACTCCTATACGCTTCCGCCATTTCACGCCGCCTCAGGGGCGTGGCCCCGGCAACGGCCCCACGGCGCAGGACCGGGAGAGAATTCTTGAGGCGCTGGCAAAAAAACGCTTGCCAAGCTGCCTGGGCTTGCCTTAAACAAGCTTTCCCAACGGGCGATTAACTCAGCGGTTAGAGTGCCACCTTCACACGGTGGAAGTCCCGAGTTCAAATCCCGGATCGCCCACCACGAGAAATCGGCCCCGCTTGTCGGGGCCTTTTTCATTTCCACGCCTTGCCCTCAACCCAGGAAGCCCCATGCGCATCGTGCTCTACCAGCCGGAGATACCGCCCAATACCGGCAACATCGCCCGGCTCTGCGCCGCAACGGCCACTCCGCTGCACCTCATCGAGCCCCTCGGCTTCAAGATCGACGACAAGCACCTGAAGCGCGCCGGGCTGGACTATTGGCCGAGCGTGAACCTCTCGGTCCACCCGCACTGGGCGGCCTTTGAGGCGGCGCTGGCCTCCACCACGCCGCGCCCGCGCATCATCCTCACCAGCGCGCGCGACGGCGCGCCGCACCACCGCTTCCGATTCGAACCCGGCGACGCCATCGTGCTGGGACCAGAGACGCGCGGCCTGCCGGAGCCGCTCTTCGACCTGTGCCCATTGCGTGTGCGCATCCCGGTGCTCGGCACGGTGCGCAGCCTGAACCTCTCCACCTCGGCGGGCATCCTGCTGTACGAGGCCCTGCGCCAGACCGGCGGCCTGAACAGCCTGCCATAGGCGAGCCCGTTCTTGCGCAACGCCCTGTGAGCGGGTACTACACGGCGAAGCACATTGCATAAGGAGTGACCATGCGCCTTCTCGTCACCGGCGGCTGCGGATTCATCGGAGCCAATTTTCTCTACGCCATGCGCCAGCGCCACCCGGACTGGAAGCTGGTGAACCTGGACAAGCTCACCTACGCGGGAAACCTGGGCAGCCTGCGCGCCCTGGAAGCCGAGGCCGGACCGGCCTATGTGTTCGCCCACGGCGACATCTGCGACCGCGAGTTTGTGTCCGCCCTGCTTGCCGAGCACAGAATCGACGCGGTGGTGAACTTCGCGGCCGAGAGCCATGTGGACCGCTCCATCGACGACCCCTCGCCCTTTGTGGTGACCAACGTGCTGGGCGCGCAAAACGTGCTCGACTGCGCGCGCCGCGCCGGGATCGCCCGCGTGGTCCACGTTTCCACCGATGAAGTGTACGGCAGCCTCGGCCCCACAGGCCAGTTCCACGAGGACACGCCGCTGGCTCCCAACAGCCCGTATTCCGCCTCCAAGGCCGGGGCGGACCTGCTGGCCCGCGCCTACCACGAGACCTACGGCCAGGACGTGGTCATCACCCGCTGCTCCAACAACTATGGGCCGTATCAGTTCCCGGAGAAGCTCATCCCGCTCATGTACACCAAGGCCATCCGGGGCGAGCATCTCCCCGTGTACGGAGACGGCCAGAACGTGCGCGACTGGATCTTCGTGGACGACCACTGCCGGGGCATCGAGCTGGCGCTCTTGAAGGGCCGCCCGGGGGCTGTGTACAACTTCGGCGGCGCGGCGGAAATGCCGAACCTCGAAGTGGTGCGCACCATCCTGCGCCTCACCGGGCAGAACGACACGCTCATCCGTTTCGTCACCGACCGGCCCGGCCACGACCGGCGCTACGCCATGAACTTCGACCTGGCCGCGCGGGAGCTTGGCTTCGCGCCCTCGGTCACCTTTGCCGAGGGCATGGAGCGCACCATCGCCTGGTATCAGGCCAACTCGGTCTGGCTCGACGAGGTGCAGAGCGGCGCATACCTCAAATTCATGGACCGCTGGTACAAGGAGCGCTCATGACGCCGTCGAACAGTCTGGCCCTGCCCGGCCTGCCGAAGCAGGCGCTGGTGTTCGGCGGCACAAACGGCCTTCTTGGCCGGGCGCTGGTCTCGGCCCTCACCGCCGCAGGCGTGGAGGCCATCCCCGTTGCCGGGACGGACGTGGACTACTTCGACGCCGACGCCCTGGAGGACTTCCTGGATCAGCACGAGCATGAGGAGGCCGAGGACGCCGACCTGTGCCTGGTCAACGCCGTGGCCTACACGCAGGTGGACAAGGCCGAGGACGAGCCCGAGGAGGCATACCGCCTGAACGCGGCCTTCCCGGCCCTGCTGGGGGTGCTGGCCGAGGAGCGCGGCCACGGACTGGTGCATTTTTCCACGGACTTCGTATTCGACGGCGCGAAGAAGACGCCCTACCTGCCGACCGACGCCACCAACCCGCTCTCGGTCTACGGAGCCTCCAAGCTGGCGGGCGAGGAAGCCCTGCTGGGCCTGGACATCCCCGGGCTGCTCATCCTGCGCACGGCCTGGCTCTTCGGCCCGGGCAAGATGAACTTCGTGCGGCGGATGCTCGAACTCGCCGCCGAACGCCCGGAACTCTCCGTGGTGGCCGATCAGCACGGCTCGCCCACCTACACCCCGGACCTCGCCGCCCTCACTGTGGCCCTGTTGAACAATGGCGCACGGGGCCTGCTGCACGCGGCCAACTCCGGCCCGGCCACCTGGCACGAACTGGCCGCCGCAGCCATCGAGATGGCCAAGCTGCCCTGCCGGGTGAACGCCATCCCCACCAGCGGCTACCCCACGCGCGCCACGCGTCCGCCCTACTCCGTGCTCGACCTGACCGAGACGGCGCGCGTGGCGGGCTATACCCCTCGCCCCTGGCGCGAGGCCCTGGCCGAATACGTGGCCGGGCACCTGGCCGGACGCGCGGCATCCTCCCAGGTCTGACCCCGGCTTGCCAAAGCCCGGCGATTGTGGTTTGCCAATGCCCATGCGGACCTTCTTCTTTCTGCCCCCTGTGCGCCAGGCCGCTGGCGGCATCACCGTCATCCGGCGCATGGCGGCCTTTCTCGCGGCCTCGGGGCGCGAGGTCTTCCTGGTCCCGCGCGAGACGCCCGGCCAGGGCGCTGGCTGGTCCCCGTCCGAGGCCTGGGTGGATGCGCCTGTCATGGCCTGGGACACCCTTGCCTTGACGCCCGATGACCTCTGGGTGGTGCCGGAAGGCTGGGTGAACGCCTTGACGCCGGGCTTGAATGCTGGCGCGCGCTGCCTGGTGTATGTGCAGAACTGGGCCTACCTGCTCTCCGCCCTGCCCGAGGGGGTCTCCTGGCGCAAGCTGCCCGTGGAGTTCCTGGCCGTGTCCGACCCGGTGGCCCAATTCGTTGCCGCCACCACGGGCCAGACTCCGCCTGTGCTCAGGCCCGGCATCGACACGGGCCTGTTCAAAGCAGCTGCGAAGAAGCCCGAGACGAGGCCACGCATCGCCTGGATGCCGCGCAAAAACAAGGCGCTGGGGCGGCAGATCCAGGAGACCTTTCAGAACCTCGACGAGGGGCTCGCCGCGCGCTGCGAGTGGCTGGAAATCTCCGGAATGCCCGCCCATGGCGTGGCCGAGGCGCTTGCTTCCGCGCACATCTTTCTTGCCACGGGCTTCCCCGAAGGCTGCCCCCTGCCGCCGCTGGAGGCCATGGCCTGCGGCTGCCTGCCGGTGGGCTTCATGGGCTTTGGCGGGGCGGACTACATGCGCCAGGCCCTGGGCGCACAGGACGATCCTGCGCCCTTCGCGCCCTGGTGGCCGCTGCGTTCCGTTCCCTGGGGCGGCAATGGCTTGTGGAGCGCCGACGCCGACGTCCTGGGCGCGGCCCTGCACCTCAAAGTCGCTGCCGAGTGGTTCATTGAGGCCAGCCCCAGGCTTTCCGCAACCCTGGCCAATGCCCGCGCCACCGCCGATGCGTACAGCCTGGACACCCAGCGCCAAAACGTGCTGGACCTGTGGTCGCGGCTGGAAACCGCCTGAACCTCGCTCCGAGCACCATGTCAAAAAAGAACAAGCCGCCACGGCCCGAGCCGGAAACCCTCGCCCTGCCTTTGGCCGGGGTGGACTCCCACGCCCACCTGGACCTGGAGGACTTCGACGTCGACCGCGAGGCAGTGCTCGCGCGCGCGCGCGCCTGCGGCGTGGCCCGCGTTGGCAACGTGTTCCTGGGGCCGCAGGCCTACCGCAAGAACCGACACCATTTCGACGCGCATCCGGAGGTGTTCTTCCTCCTCGGCATCCACCCCGGCAACGCGGACCAGTGCACGCCCGAGGCCTTGTCGGACATGCGCGCGGCCTTCCGGAACGACTCCCGGCTCAAGGCCCTGGGTGAAATCGGCCTGGACTACTACTGGGACGACCACCCGCGCGACGTGCAGGACCAGGCTTTGCGCGCCCAGCTCGCCCTGGCCCTGGAGCTTGGCCTGCCCCCGGTCATCCACTGCCGCGACAAGGCCGAGAGCCACGCGGCTTTCGACGACACCATCCGCGTGCTTGAGGACACCGGCTTCGCGGGCCGAAAGCTGCTTTGGCATTGCTTCGGCGGAGACGCGGCCCAAGCGAGGCGGCTGCTGGACCACGGCTGGCACGTGAGCATCCCCGGGCCTGTGTCCTACAGCCGCAACCAGCCCCTGCGCGAGGCCGTGGCCCTGATTCCCCTTGAGCGTATGCTCATCGAGACCGACTGCCCGTATCTTTCCGCCGAACCCTGGCGCGGCAAACGCAACCACCCGGCCCTCATGGGCTTTACCGCCACGTGCGTGGCCGAGATCAAGGGCCTTGCGCCGGATGAGGTCTGGGCCGCCACGGGCCGCAACGCCCGCGCCTTCTTCAACCTGGAGGAAATCACATGACCGCCAACCTCTCCGAAGCCGAACGCGCTGACCGCTACGCCCGACTGAAGCGTTTCTTCAACAACCGCGACAGGCTGTGCAAGACCCTCGGCATCCAGGTGACGGACATCAGCCTGGGCGCGGCCACCGCGGCCATGACCCTGGAAGAGATGCACATGAACGGGGCCGACGTGGCCCAGGGCGGAACCATCTTCACCCTGGCCGACCTGGCCTTTGGCGCGGCGGCGAACTCCCACGGCACCCTGGCCCTGGGCGTCAACGCGTCCATTGCCTTCACCAAGGGCGCGGCCTCCGGCAGGCTGACGGCCCACGCCCGGGAGACGGCGGTGTCCGGCCCGCTGGCGACGTATGTTGTGGAGGTCAAAAACGAGGACGGCGAGACCATCGCCACCTTCCAGGGCACGGCCTACCGCAAGCGCGAACACATCGACCTCTCCGCCTGGGGATAACCAGGATAGGGCAGGCCGGACGCGCTACATCTGCGCGGCGCGGTTCTTGGCGTTTTCCTCGGCCACGCGTTCGGCCAGCAGCGTCACCACGAAGCGGTTCACGGCTGCGGCCAGTTGCGGGGCCTTTTGCTGGATGAGGGCGAAGCGCTCCACAGTCAGCTTGTAAGCCACGCAGCGCTCCGTGGCGACGACCGAGGCCGAGCGCGGCGCGTTCGTGTAGATGCCCATCTCGCCGAACACGGTGCCAGGCCCCATCTTCTTCAAGCGCAAAAGCTTGCCGCCGGGCAAGGCCAGTTCCACATGAACCCGGCCCGATTGCAGGAAGTACATACAGTCCGAGGCATCGCCCTGCTGAATGAGCCGGGTCTTTCTCGGCGCTTCCACGCGCTCCAGGCACTTCATGAGCGCAGGCACCAGCCTCGGCTCCGGGAAGGTGGCGGAAAGCAGTTCCTCAAGGCTGTCCGGCCTCTGCTCCTGGACCCCGGCTTCCGCCAGGATGGCGTCCTCGCAAAATTCCAAAGCGTAGTCCAGGTTCAGCGCCACGCGGCACACGCCCCCGGCATCGGCCATGCGATAGCCCAGCGCCTCCAGGTTCTCCTCAAGCTCAAACGGAACGCTGGTGAGGAAGAGCAGCAGGCCGCGCTGTCGCGCCAGGGCCTCCAAGCGCCGGAACCCGATGGCCGCCGAAGCTCCAAGCCCGGCCACGGACCCGAAGTCCAACAGCACGAAGCGCAAGGGCTGGACGGCCATGCGCGAGGTGATCACCCGAAGCAGGCCATGCAGGGTTCCAAAGAAAACAAAACCCTGGAGCCGCAGCACAAGGATCTGGCCGCCGCGCTCGCGCAGAATGGCCCGCTCCGCCTGGGAGCGGTCCACGTTGCTGTGGAACACATCACCGGTCTGCACGAAACGTATGCCGCCGCCGGAGGCGGCGCGAGACAGGCTGAGCACGGCGCCCAGGCCCAGGCTGGCAAACACGCCCAGCACCGGACCGAGCAGCGCCACCAGCAGGCAGGACGCCCAGGCCGCGCGCAGATCGTCGCGACGCGAAAGCGGGTTGCGGGCATCGCGCATAAGCCAGCTCACCGGCATGGTGAAGCCCGTCGCCAAAAGCAGGCCAAGGGGCACGAACAAGGGCACATGCTGGAGAAGCGGCGCCCCGGCAAGCAGGAATCCCAGGCACGTGAGACCCGCCACAAATCCGGCCAAAGGACCGGAGGCCCCCAAGGCGCGCAGGCCCAGGCTGCCGGAGAGCGACAGCGAGGACGGCAGCGCGCCGAGCAGACCGGACAGCATGGTCGACGCGCCCACGAGGCGCATCTGCTCATCCGGCTCGGAATCGCGCTCGAGCACGGACTCAAGGATTGACGTGCGCACAATGGACGGCAGGATGCCCATGACGGCCACGGCCGCGAAGAACTCCGCTCGGGAGCCCAGGGCCAGCCAGTCGATGTGCGCCAGATGCAGGGGATCGAACAGCCCGAAGGAGCCGTCCACGCGCAACAACATGGGAACGCTGGGCTGCGCCGCGGCCAAGGCCGTCAGGTCGGACAGCTGACCGGGCACAAGTCCCGGGTGCAGCGCCAACAGATTCCAGGCTCCGATGGCCAAAAGCGAAAGCAGAAGCGGCCAGACAAGGCTGCGCGTGCCCATGCGCACCAGAAAATACGCAACGGCGAACCCGACGGCAGGCCCCCAGGACCGGACGCTGTCGGACAAGGTCTGGCCGACCTTCGCCAGGGGCAGGGTCTGCAAGGCGGCCAGGGCAGGGTCCACGTGGGCCATGACCGGGAACCACGCCTTGACCAGCAGCAGGCCGAAGCCCGCGATCATGCCGCCCAGGACCTCGTTGGGCAAAAAACGCACGCGATCCGCGAGTCCAAAGCGTGATAGCAGCACGCCGAACACGCCAGGCAACAGCACGGCCAGGGACAGGCCGGCCAGCAAGGTGGCGGACAATGCGGCCTCTGGAACGCGACCGGAGAGATCCGCCCCCAGGGCGCCCAACAGCAAAAACACCGCGAGCACGGCGGAAGGGTCCGGCCCCCCAAGGGCCACGGCCAGCCGCCCGTGCAAGGCGAAAAGCACCGAGCCGAGCACGGCGGGAACCAGGGTCATGGTCAGGGCCTGGGAGCCAAGCCCGGCGGCTGGGCTGACAAGCCCGGCCAGCATCGCCAGCGCGAGACAGGCAAGCAGTTCGTGCCCGCCGCCAAGGACCCCGGCCAGGGAGTTCCGCAGCAGGCTGCCGGAAAAGAAGTGGCGAAAATGATCGGCCAGCGTCACCGGGCTGGCGGCGGTGTCCAGGGCGAGCGAGTCCGCCGGGGGGACTGGCTTGGCAGACACGATCGGAGCAGGGTCGGCTTCGACAAGATCATCCAGCGCGACGTCATTGATGTCCGGCTCCGGCTTGTCCCCTTGCCCCACCGCGCCAAGCTGGCCGCATTTCGGGCACTTGGCCTTGCGTCCGCTGAGCTGCTCCGGGAGCATCTGGCTGTGCCCGCAGGACGCGCAGAGAAACATGGCCCCGCCAGGGGCCGCCGCATGGTTCAAATCATTCTTCCGCTCGTCGGACACTTCGCCCTCCGCGCTGCTGGCGTCACATGAATCCTTTGAGACTATGGCAAACAATGCGGCAATTCTCAAGGCCGCGCATGCTCATAAGCAGCATCAACCGCAATTTCATCCAAAGCTGGCCCGCATGATGCCCAGTAGCTCCTGAAGGCGATGCTCGTAGGTGTGCTCCGCCAGTATCCGCCGCCTGGCGGCAGCGCCCACGCGCTCACGCAGGCCATCGTCCTTGAGGCAGCGCGCGGCAAGCTCGGTGATCTCCTCGGGCGCATCATAGACCATGACCTCGCGCCCAGGCTCGAACAGCCGGTCCAACTGCTCGCGCCTGTCCGTGAGGACGAAACCGCCGCAGGCCGGCACGTCGAATACCCGCTGGTTCACCGCGCCCTTCATCTGGCGGCTGGTGCAGTTCAGGCTCACGCGGCTCATGGGGTAGAACCTGGGCAGATCCTCGTAGTAATCCAGCCGGGGCAAAAAGCGCGCGGCAGACGCCGACCCGGGCAGTTCGCGCCAGATCGCGCGCCAGCCGGGTTCGTCGCCCGCAATGACCGGGGACAGGGGGGCAAGGGCCGCGACGCAGGCCCCTCGATACTGGCGCGTGGCCTCCCAGGTGAGGAGCGCTTCGCAGGCCAGCCGCAGACCGGTTTCCTGCAGGGCGCGCAACCTGGCGGCAAGGGCCGGGTGCGCGAGAGAAAGATAGGCGTCCACGTCGCGCTCCGACGATCTCCCGAACCCGGTCGCAATGCGCTGGTACTGCCCCGCCAGTTCCGGCACTGCCGCGCAGGCGGCCAGGCTCTCGGCAACAGCGCGGGTCATGGAATCGCCCACAAAGGACACCCCGGCACGCCAGGACTCCGGGCCGGGAGCCAGTCCAGGCCGGAAGCGGCGGGCGTCTGTGGCCAGGGGCAGGTAGTGGACGTGTGCATAGCCCGCGGCCAGCAGGCCCGGCACATTGTCCGCGTCCCAGGTGAACAGCGCCGTGCCGGGCCGGGCCAGCCCCTTATAGCGCGAAAGGATAAGCTGCGGGTTGTCCACGAACCAGGAAGCCAGCGGCAGCCCCAGACGTTCCAGAAGCTCCGCAAGCCTGCCTTCGCTGTCCATGCCGAAATGGTTCACCGTGAGTAGAAAATCAGGCCGGAACTCAAGCACGCGCCGCAGCAGCGACTCCACAAAGGCAGTGCTGCCCTGCGCCTCCACAGGCACCGGCAGCGGTGTCCAGGGAATATCCAGCCGTGTCAGCGCGTCCTTGATCTCGCGGTTCAGGAAGTACGGGCGGTCCAGAAACAGCACGCGAGGCTTGGCGGAGCGGAACTTCGGATACGCGACCTTGTCCCAGAAGTTGGCCTTGGCGCTGGCGGCCAGGGCGTCAAAAAGCGCTCCATACAAGTCCGGAGAAACGCGGCGCGACGCCGGGGCGGCAAGGGGGACGAAGGGCAGACCGCCCTGCTCGGCCTGCCAGCGGGTCAGCGCGGCAAGAACCGCTGCGGGGTCCGCATCGGCAAGCCAGAGCACATTGGGCGCAGCGCCGAAACGCTGACGCAGCCCCGTGACCTCCCAGACAGCGGCCTCGCGGTCCACCACGGCCACAGGCCGTCCGCCCCCGGCCAAAAGCTCCAGGCAGCGTCCGAGGGTCGGCCCAACCAGCACAGGCAACCCTCGCGCGGGAACCGAGGCGGCCAAAACCTCCTCACGCTCGCGCCCGCCCCTGCCCCAAAGACTCCAGGACTTGCCGCCCACCGCAAGACGCAGGTCATCCAGCAGCCCGTCCACAGCAACGGCTTCGGCGCGGGTGACGGCCTGGGCCGCATCTGTGGTGCTTGAACTGGCTGATTTCATGGCGTTCCTTCCGGGCAATCACTATGCAAGGATCATGACAGGAACCGGCTGCCTCGGCCAGAACTGTTTTAAGCAGCGGGCTAAAGTTCCCCGCCATGTCTGTCGAAAAGACTGGCGATAGGGGCCATCTTCGGCACACGGATCGTGCCTGCCCGCGAACACCCAGGGAAGGGGACACCTATGGACGCCAATACCCGCATTCGGGTGCTCATACATTGCCACAGCGCGGGGCCGGATCTCTTCAGAACGCTCGTGTCCCTCGCCTGCCAGACTGTCGGACCGCAACGGTTGAACATCGTCCTTGCGAGCACAGCGCCGCAGGACCACCGCACAAACGAAGCCAGGCTGCTGCACGATTCCCTTGGCTTCAGGAGCGTTGCGGTTCTGGACGCGACGGGCCAGCATCCGGCCCAGGCGCTCAACCTCGCGGCCCGCGAGGGCCAGGAGGAAACTCTTGCTCTTGTGCCCCAAGGCGCGCGCCTGAGTCCGCTCTTTGCCGTGAGTTGCATGCGGGCGCTCAGCGCAAGGCAGGCCGAGGCGTCTTACTGCATGCACACGGCAGGCGCGCCAGACGCCACCCCCCAGGTTCGGGCCCGCCCCTTCAACACGGAACAGCTCGCGCGCCTCAACCCCATTGGCCCGGCGGCGCTGGTGCGGCGGGAAGCCTGGCAGCGGCTGGGCGGCCTGCGGCCAAGCGTGCAACTGAACATGTGGGATTTCTGGCTGCGCATGGCCCTCTCCGGCGGGAACATCGCCCGCGTGCCCGAACTGCTGGCCTTCTGCCGCCCGCTGCACACGCTGCCGCCCTGGCAGGACGGCCAGGCCAAGGCCCTGCTCGTGGCCGCCCTGCCAGGCGCGTTTGAGCCGGACGTCTGCCGCTGGGCCCTGGCGCACCTGCGCGGCGACGCCTGGGCGCAGCCTTTCGCCACTGGCGTCATCCCGGCACCGCGCGATGTGCAGGCCATGTTTGCGGGCCAGCCGCCGCAGCGCAGCCCAAGGCTCCTGAGCTGGGGCAGCGGCATCCAGACCGCATAGCCGCAACGCACAGACTACTCCATTTCGCCCCCACTGGAGCGCTTCAGGGCCTTGCCCACGCTCCAGCACGGCGCAAGCTCCGCGCCCAGACTCCAGTACTTGACGCTGGAGAAGTCGAACAGAAGCGGCCGGACCTTGGCGATGTCGATAACGCCATCCTCGCGCAGCACGGCCTCGTCGGCATGGGTGGCCACGATCTCCCCGATGAATACATCGTGGGTGGCGAAATCCACCACCCGCGCGAGGCGGCACTCCATGCACACCGGGCACTGCCGGATCAGTGGGGCGTGGGCCAATTCGCCCTGAAACAGCTCGAACACGCGGGACTTGTCCGTGTTCCTGCCGCTCACCAGGCCGACATAATCCGTCTCCGCCACAAGCCCCTGATCCGGAATGCACACGCTGAACTCGCCGTGCTCGACAATGCCCTTGCCAGTGTAGTGTTTCTTGTTGATTCCAAACGACAAATACTGCGGCTGCCCGTGGTTCATGATGCCCACATGCGCCACGGTCAGGAAGTTGGGACGGTCGTCCACCACAGCTCCGACGATGGTCGTGAGCGAGGGGTACAGGGCATTGACGGGTCCGAGATTACGCTTCATGATGACAGACTCCTTGCCTACAGTTGTATGCACAAACAAGCGTTCAGCAACAGAAAGAACTCATAACATTTCAGTTAGTTTCCAGACTCGTCCAAAGCGCGTGAAGCGGCGGCGATCTCCTGCGCAAGGCGGTCGCCGTCGGGACCGAGCACGGATGTGTACGCGGTATGCAGACGCTTCCAGGCCTGCTCCACGCCCTTGAGCCTGGCCAGGCCAGCGGACGTGGCGGCCAGACGCGCCGCGCGGCCCTCCGCCGTGCGTGTGAGCAGTCCCTTGGCCACCAGCGCATCCACAAAGCGCGTGACCGTGGATGGGGCCAGAGCCAGACGCTCCGCCAACTCGCCAGGGCCGATCCCGGGCTCCTCCGCGGCAAGCATGAGCACAAAGGCGTGCGAGGGCGAAAGCCCTGTGGGGCGGAAGGCCTCGTCGGCCATGCGGCTCATTGCGCGGCTCAAGGAGCCTGCCGTGAAATACAGGCACTGGTGCACAAGGTCGCAGGACTTGGCCATGATCGGTCTCCTCAGGAATTGAGCGCGTCAGGGCAGCGGAACCTCCCCGACACGTCTATTGTATGCACAACTAACAGGCGCACCGCCGAAGCGTCAAGTCCTGGCGTAAAAAAAGGCCGCCCCGGCTGTCCGGGAGCGGCCCTAGTCAGCAACGCTCTGGTGGAGGCCTATCTGCCGCCCTGCCTCTTCTCGATCTTGCCCCAGGTGTCCTTCAAGGTGGCGGCGCGATTGAACACCGGCGCGCCGGGTTTCGTGTCCTTCTCGTCGGCGCAGAAGTAGCCCAGACGCTCGAACTGGCAACGCCAGCCAGGCGCGGCGTCGGCCAGGGCAGGCTCCAGCTTGGCCCGCACAATTTCCAGAGAGTTCGGATTGATGCAGGCCGTGAAGTCTTCCTCCGCGCCGGGGTTCGGCTTGGTGAACAAGAGGTCGTACAGGCGCACCTCGGCGTCCACGGCGTGGGCCGCGCTCACCCAATGCAGGGTGCCCTTGACCTTGCGGCCATCCGGGGTTCCGCCGCCCCGGCTTTCGGGGTCATAGGTGCAGCGCAGCTCAAGGATGTTGCCGGCCTCATCCTTCACCACCTCGCGGCAGGTGATATAGTAGGCGTAGCGCAGGCGCACCTCGTTTCCGGGGTACAGGCGGTGAAATCCCTTGGGCGGCTCCTCGCGGAAATCATCCTGTTCGATGTACAGCACCCTGGAGAAAGGCACCTTGCGCGAGCCCATGTCCATTTCCGGGTGCCAGGGGAAGTCGAACATGTCGTCGGTCTTGTCCTCGGGGTAGTTCTCGATGACCACCTTGAGGGGGCGCAGCACGCCCATGGCGCGCGGAGCGCGGGCGTTCAGATCCTCGCGCAGGCAGTGCTCAAGCAAGCCATACTCCACCATGTTGTCGCTGCGCGCCACGCCGATGCGCTCGCAGAAGTCGCGCATGGCCTCCGGCGTGAAGCCACGCCTGCGGATGCCGGACAAGGTGGGCATGCGTGGGTCGTCCCAGCCGCTGGTGATGCCCTCGTTCACGAGATGGATGAGCTTGCGCTTGGAGAGCACTGTGTGGGTCAGGTTCAGCCGCGCGAACTCGATCTGCTGCGGATGGAACACGCCCAGCTCGTCCAGAATCCAGTCGTACAGCGGGCGGTTGTTCTCGAACTCCAGGGTGCAGATGGAGTGCGTCACGCCCTCGATGGAGTCGGACAGGCAGTGGGCGAAGTCGTACATGGGGTAGATGCACCAGGCGTCGCCCGTGCGGTGGTGATGCACATGCTTGATGCGGTAGAGCGCCGGGTCGCGCAGGACCACGTTGGGCGCGGCCATGTCGATCTTGGCGCGCAGCACGCGCGAGCCGTCCGGGAACTCGCCGGCGCGCATGCGGGCGAAGAGGTCCAGGTTCTCCTCCACGCTGCGGTCGCGCCAGGGGCTGTTCGTTCCCGGCTGCTTGAGCGTGCCGCGATTGACGCGGATCTCCTCGGCCGACTGGTCATCCACGTAGGCCTTGCCCTTCTTGATGAGCTCCACAGCGTAGCCGTACAGCTTCTCAAAATAGTCCGAGGCGTAGTAGAGGCGGTCTTCCCAGTCGAAGCCCAGCCACTTCACGTCGCGCATGATGCTCTCGACGTACTCGACTTCTTCCTTGGCCGGGTTGGTGTCGTCGAAACGCAGGTTGGTGACCCCGCCGAACTCCTTGGACAGGCCGAAATTCAGGCAGATGCTCTTGGCATGGCCGATGTGCAGATAGCCGTTGGGCTCGGGCGGAAAGCGGGTCATGACGCGCCCGGCGTTCTTGCCGCTGGCGACGTCCTCGGCCACGCGGGCGCGGATGAAATTCACGGGGGCGGACGAGCAGCAGGCGTCGCCGGGAGCGTTTTCGGGCGTGGTCATGCGCGGTATCCTTCTCTCAAGATTCGGCGTTTCGGGACATGGCGGGAACCTGCGAAACAGTCGTCCCCCAAGCCTTTTAGCATAGGCCAAAGCGCCCGCGCGGTCAAACGCGCAGGCGCCTGGATACAAGCAGAACAAGAGGGGCGGCTATTTGGGCGGCGGCGGTGCGCCAAAACCCGGGGGAGGAGGAGGCATGTGCCCGCCGCCAGGGCCGGGGCCGCGACGGGCCATTTTTTCCATGCGGGCTCGAAATGCCGCGAACCGGACGCGCTGCTGCGCGTCGAGCTCTTGAGCGATGCGGCCATCCGTCTCCTCACGCAAGGCGTCGAAACGCTGGCGGACAGAGGCGTGGATCGCGTCTCCCTTGCCCCCAGCCTCCTTCAATATGGGCAGGAGCCGTTGCTCCTGGGCCTCGCTTAAGTCCAACTCGCGGTCAAGCATCTCCAAGAAGTGCACTTCAAAACGCTTGCGGGTGTCCGCCAGGAGTTCTGGCAGGTTGCGCGCCATGTACGCGCGCATGGCAAACGCCCCCGCCGCAGCGCCGGTTGCGAAGATAAGGACCACAAGGAGCCAGGCCTTCCAGGATTTCATGGCTGCGTCCCTGCTCAAGGCATGAACCCGGCAAGGGTCAACGAGCTGCCGCCATGCAGGGAAAGAGACACAAGGGCCTGGTTGAGCACGCGCTCCATGACCTGGGCGTAGCCGCAGGCCCCGGTGGCCGCAAGGGCGCCCACAGGTGCGAACCGGCGCGCGGCGCGCCCGAACACGTCCCAGAACTCCACCCTGGCGGACGCCTTGGCGCGCACCTCGCGCATGATCCGGGCCGTGAAATCCTGCGGCACGGGCACAGATTGGGCGCGCAAACGCGCGCCGCGCACCAGTGCCTGCTCGATTCTGTCGAGTCTGCCATCATCCATGATCGCACCCCCTGCAATCCGTTCAGTCGAGCATGGCGCCCAACACGCCACGCAGCTTGCGCCGCGCCCGGTGCGAGCGCACCTTGACCTTGGAAAGGCTCCAGCCCATGAGCTCGGCCACATCGCCGAGCGGCTGGCCTTCCATATGCGTCATCACCAACACCTGCCTGTCGTCCGGCGTCAGCTGCGCCAGAGCCCAGTCCAGGATGACCCCGGCCTCGCCGCGTTCGGCATGGGCGTCCAACCCTTCGCAGGAGGAATCCGGGATGCTCTCTATCCACTCCCGCGCGCCGCTGCCAAGAGCGCTGAAAGGCGTCTCCCGGCACTTGGCGCGCCCGCGCCAGAAATCGGCGCAACGCCGCAGGGCGATGCGTGTAAGCCAGTGCACAAAGGGACTCTCGCCCTTGAAGGTGCCCAGCCGCTCGAAGGCGCGCACAAAGGTCTCATGGGCGACCTCCGCGGCGCGGTCCTGCGGCACATGCCGCGAGGTGATGCCGATGATCTGCGCGGAATGCGCGTCCACGAGCAGCGCATAGGCGTTCACATCTCCATCCAGCACACGGCGCACTATGTCGGCGTCGTTCATTCCATCATCTCTGTGTCGCCACCCGGACGCCCTGTTTGACGCGCCCTGCTCCGCCCTCTGTCTAGCCCTTGAGAAGCGCCACTGTCAAAAGGGGGGCCGGTTGACCAGACCGGCCCCCGGGAGGGCCACAGTCGAGCCTGGCTGCTCACGCGTCCAGGGAAACCGACTGCGAACTCGCATCGCCGCCAAAGAGGCCCGCGATGAGATTGTCCATGCTCTGATATGCGCTGCTGGCCTTCTGCCGCAGCTGGAACTCAGCCAGAACGCTGGCGCTCAAGCCGACCGCTCCCGTGCCGTCGCTTGCGCTGGTTGCGCTGCTGGAGTTGAACATGCTCTGCATGAGCGCGTCCATGCTGGCGGAATCCATACTCGATGGCGTCGTGGCGGAGCCGGTTCCGGACGCCTCGCCTGCGGGCGGCGGCGGCATCACCGCGCCGCTCTCGGCCAGCATGGCCTCACGCTCGGCCTTGAGGCCAGCCGTGAGTTCGCTCTGGCTCAGAACGCCATCGCCGTCGGCATCAAGCTTGGCAAGCTGCTCGGCGGTGGCGCCCAACTCCTCGGCGCTCAACTTGCCGTCGCCATCCGCGTCCTTCATGGACATGATGGTTTCCGCCATCTCCGCGTCCATCTGCTCCATATACTCGGACAGGGAGCCGCCCGCGTTGCTCGCGGTCTGCGCGGACCCGGCGGCGGTTGCCGAAGCGGCGGACGACTCCGTCCCATCGCTGAACAGACCGGCGATCAGCTGGTCCATACTGGACTCTGTTCTGGAGTCGGTCCCCTGGGTGGACGCTCCGCCCAGGGTGGACTGGAGCATCCCGAGCTGGCTGCTCTGCTCCATCTGGGAGCTCATCTGCGCCTGCATCTTTTCGCGCTTGCTCTTGAGGGCGGCCGCAAGCTCCGCGCCGCTCAAGACCCCGTCGCCGTCGGTGTCGAACTCGGCGATGTCCGAGGCGCTGACTCCAAGCTCCGAGGCGCTGACGTCGCCGCTGGAATCCGTATCCTTCTCCGAGATGATGCTCGCGGACAGCTTCGTGTCCATCTCGTCCATGCTGTAAAGTGAGCTTGTGCTGCTTACTGAGGTGTTGATTTGCATACATATCTCCAAATTCACCCGCCTCACGCCAATGTAGGAGGGCATAAAAACACCAGAACGCGTTGCCAGAAACGGTTGAGCGTTGTGGTACGGCGCCAGGCCGCAAGCATGGTCATTGCATCGGCATCCTCCACCGCCTCCCCTCCCCAGGGGCGCGTTGGAGTCCTTTCAGCATCAATGACGCGCGGGCTGCGCGGGTGGTTACGCCCCTGGACAGGATTTCTCCCGGCCCGGCGGACTTGCGGGACCGCCCGGCACGATGCTACAGACCATATGCTCCAGACGCGCGCGCTTGCGCGGGCATCAATCCAGGGCACGAGGTTTCACAATGACTCCTGGCAAGACCACACGCACGGATTTCGACGTCATCATCGTAGGCGGCGGACCCGCCGGATTGTTTGCGGCCGCTTGGCTTGGCGAGAACACGAGCCTCTCCGTGCTGGTCATCGAGAAAGGCAAGCAGGCCCATAAGCGCGACTGCCCCGTGGGCCGCACCGGCTGCATCCACTGCAAGCCCTGCAACATCCTTTCTGGCATCGGCGGGGCTGGGCTCTTTTCCGACGGCAAGCTCAACTTCATCCACAAGCTGGGCAAAACCGACCTGACACAGTTCATGGAAGAGTCCGCGGCAATGGAACTCATCGACGAGACCGAGGCCATGTTCAACCGCTTCGGCATGGACGGCCCGGTGTATCCCACGGACATGGAGCGGGCCAAAAAGATCCGCACCCAGGCGCGCAAGTCCGGCATCGACCTGCTCATCATCCGCCAGAAGCACCTGGGCAGCGACAACCTGCCCCGGCTCATGAGCGACATGACAGACTACGTGAAGGCCAGGGGCGTCACCTTCCACACCTCCGAGGAGGTCAAGAGCGTCATCGCGGAAGATGGCGTGGTCAAGGGCGTGGTCTCGAACAAGGGCGAGTACTCCGCCCGCGCCGTCATCCTGGCCCCTGGCCGCGTCGGCGCGGAATGGGTGGGCGCCCAGGCCCGTGGGCTCGGGCTGTCGCTCTCGCAGCGCGGCATCGAGGTGGGCGTGCGCGTGGAGGTGCCGCGCGAGGTGATGCAGGAGATCTGCGAGGTCATTTACGACCCCACGTTCTTCATCCGCACCAGCAAGTACGACGACCAGACCCGCACCTTCTGCACCAACGACGGCGGCTTCGTTGCGCTGGAGAACTACCAGGACTTCGTGTGCGTGAACGGCCACGCCTACATGGACAAGAAGAGCGGCAACACCAACTTCGCCTTCCTGTCCAAGGTGGTTCTGAACGACCCGGTGACCAACAACCAGGCCTACGGCGAACATATCGGGCGGCTGGCCTCGCTCATCGGCGACGGCAAGCCCATCCTGCAGCGTTTCGGCGACCTGAAGCGCGGACGCCGCAGCACCTGGCAGCGCATCAAGAACAGCAGCATCGAGCCCACGCTCAAGAACGTGGTCTGCGGCGACATCGCCATGGCCCTGCCCGAACGCATCCTGACCAACATCGTGGAGGGGCTGGAGAAGCTCGGCCAGGTGGTGCCGGGCGTGGCCAACGACGAAACCCTGCTCTACGCGCCGGAGATCAAGTTCTTCGCCACGCAGATCGAGACGACCTCGAACCTGGAGACGGCCGTGACCGGGCTCTTCGTGGCGGGCGACGGCCCTGGCGTGGCCGGAAACATCGTCTCCGCAGCGGCCACGGGGCTCATTCCGTCCAAGGAGATCGCCCGCCGCCTGAACGGGTAGGCAACACACAAGAGGGAGGCATATGCGCGAAGGGTTTGTGACGGTTCCCGGCGGCAAGGTGTTTCACCGCACCGTGGGCGAGGATGCGCCAGGGATTCCCCTGCTGGTGCTGCACGGCGGCCCCGGCATCCCGCACGACTACCTGGAGCCCCTGGAAGCCCTGGGGCGCGAGCGGCCTGTCGTGTTCTACGACCAGCTCGGCTGCGGCGCCTCCGACAGGCCGGATGACCTCTCCCTGTATGCCCTGCCGCGCTTCGTGGAGGAACTGGCCGTTGTGCGCGGGGAGCTTGGCCTTGAGCGCATGCATCTGCTCGGCCAGTCCTGGGGGGCCATGCTGGCGGTCGAGTATTATCTTGAGAACCGCCCGCGGGGGATCGCGAGTCTTGTGCTCTCCGGTCCCTGCCTCGACTCCCGGCGCTTTGCGGCGGACCAGCGCGTCCACCTTGCGCACATGCCAGAGCCCGTCCAGGCAGCCATCCTGAAGGCCGAGGCCACGGGCGACTTCGAGGCCGCCACCTACCAGGAGGCCATCGGAGCCTACTATGCGAAGCATGTGTGCCGGCTCGACCCCTGGCCGGAGTGCCTGAACCGGGCGGTGGAGAAGATGAACATGGCGGTCTACGGGCACATGTGGGGACCAAGCGAGTTCACCTGCACCGGAACGCTCAAGGAACATGGGCGGCGGGACGAACTGGGGAGCATCCGCGTCCCGGTGCTGTTCACCTGCGGCGCGCAGGACGAGGCCACCCCGGCCACGGTCGCGGGCTATCAGGCCCTGATTCCCGGCGCGGAACTGCGCGTGTTCGAAAACGCCTCGCACTCGCACCATCTGGAGCAGCCGGAAGCGTACCTGAGCGCCGTGTCCGACTTCCTGCGGCGTGTCGAGGGCGGGCAGTCCGGAACGTCAAGCTGAACCGCATGCTGTCCGTTGCCCTCAAGCATGCTTTCTCAAGAAGCTTGCACCTGAGCTGGCTGCTGTGCACGCAGCTGCTGCTTGTCCTGTCTCTTGCCGCAGCGCCTGCGCGCGCCCTGGACTGGACCACCCTGGCCCAGCCAGTGGGAACCTTTGTGGGCAACACGGCCAATCCTTCCGGCGTTTACGCTCCAGCCACCATCAACACGCTGCTGCTGCCCGCCACCGCCCCCTTCGATTCCGGCACCAGCGTCACCCTCATCCGCGTGACGCAAACCCACCAGTTTGTGCGCTTCTACAATCCGACAGACGCCCTCAACCCCTCCTCCGCCGTGGGCTCATGGCTCATGCGTGCGAGCGAAGTGCGCGGACTTACGGCAGCTCAGATTCGGGACAAGTTCGCCCTTCCCGCCCTGCCCACCAACATCGTGCAGGTCATCGTGCCCTCCGGCTTCGCGCTGTACACGGGCATCGCCGCGCCCATCGCGGGCTGGGGCGACGGCGGCGGTTTGCAGACCCGGCTCATGGCCAACAAGAATCCTGCGGAAATCGCTGCCGACGACTGGCTGCCAGCGGCCAACTACAAGTACGCCCAGGCCTTGAACGATGCCCCGGTGCTGTCGTACCGCTCCGCAACCTCCGGCTCCGGGGCGGCTGCGAGCATGGGCGCATACATGGACGCCCTCTCCCCCCACGCCAACAGCGACCTGGACGGAATTTACAACGCCCTGGACACCCTGGCCCTGACCGGACAGCCATCCAGCGTGGGGCAGGCCATGGACCAGTTCTCCCCGGCGCGCTTCGACGCCTTGAACACCGTGCACCAGCGCAGCAGCGCACTCCAGGCGGCCTCGCTCGACGCCCGGGCGACCGCGCTCGCGCAGGGGATTGCTTCCGCCGATGGGGAGGAAGCGGAAAACGGCGAACCGGTTCTGCTCGCTTTTGCAGGCGGACTGGAGGAGCTTGCCGCCGTGCTGCCACGCTTGGGGCAGCGCCAGACCAAGGCGGGCGAGTGGGGCCTGTGGCTGCGAGGCACCGGCGAACACCTGCGCGACAACGCCAAGGGCCAGACCCCGTTTTCGGCCGTGACAGGGGCTGTGCACGCGGGAGCGGACAAGCGCATCAGCCCGGAACTGATCCTCGGCCTGGGCGCTGGCCTGGCGCGAACGCAGCTGGACTGGGAACAGGACGGCGGCGACAGCGTCACCAGCACCCTCAGCCTCGCAGGCTACGGCTTCTGGAACAGCGGCGAGTATTTCGTCAACGCCGACCTGACGTTGGATGCGGCCTTCACCCAGGCCAGGCGGCGCATCCTGACCGCCGTGACGGACCGGGTGGCGCGCTCCAGCCAGAGCGGTGAGGGAGCAGGCGTGCGCATGCGGGCAGGAAGGCGCATTGCGCTGGAGGACGGCGGTTGGACCCTGACCCCATCCGTGGAGCTCGGCTACGGCCTGCACAGGCAGAACGCCTTCACGGAGAACGGCGCAGGCGACCTGAACCTGGACGTGCGCGCGGCAACAGCCCAGACCCTGCGCACCGGGGCGGAGCTTGCCGCTGGCTTCCGCCTCGCCCTGGCTGACGGCTCCGTCCTCTCGCCGGAGGCGGCCCTTGGCTGGCTGCGCGAGACCCCTTTGGACAACAGGATCACGCGGGCTTCCTTCAGCGGCTATTCCGAAAGCTTCCAGACTTCTGGCGACGACACGGCCCGCGACAGCCTGACGCTTCGCGCTGGGCTGCTGCACAGCACGAGTGAAGGCCCAACCCATTTTGCGCGGTATTCTGGCATGCTGCGCGACCGTTCCCAGGTGCACAGCGTGGAGCTGGGCTGCCGCTGGACCTTCTAGCCGAGCATTGCTCCCGCAGTTGAAAGAGTTCGGCGAAGCACTTACCATGAGAACATCATGGTTGAAGCAAGCAGGAAATCCCTCGCCCATCGCAGCGTCTTGCCCGGCACGTCATTGCGCAGGCTGGCCCCAGTCCTGTCGGCCCTGCTGATATCGCTGCTTTGCGCCTGCGCCGCCAAGTTCCCGGTTTCTCAAGACGCCCACCCGGGCGCTTGCGCCAGCACGCTCAGCACTGGCGGCGTGGCGCTCGACTATCTGGACCTGCCCCCGCGCGAAGCCGCCAGCGCAGCGCCTCCGCTGCTGCTCATCACCGGCTATGCCGTGACCAAGGAGATGTGGGATCAGGACTTCGTGCGCGCGCTTTCCGCTCACCGCAGGGTCGTTCTCATGGACAACCGGGGCATGGGTCCAAGCCCGGCCTCCGACGCGGCCTTCGGCATCAGCGACATGGCCCGCGACGCGGCATCGCTGTTAGAGGGACTCGGCATCAATCGGGCGGACGTGCTGGGCTGGTCCATGGGCGGCATCATCGCCCAGGAGCTGGCGCTCCAGCGACCGGAGCTCGTGCGCACCCTGACACTCTACGCCACGGTCGCCGACAACGCGGAGCTCATGCCCGTGCTCGACCGCATGGCCGCAATGCCGCTGCCGGAACTGCTCCAAAACATCTTCCCGGCGGCTTGGGCGGCAGCGCACCCGGACGCGCTCTCGCGGTTGCCAGCGCGCCCACGGCCAGCCGACATGGACGTCATCGCCCGGCAGTACGCGGCCCTGAAGCACTGGCAGCCCACGCTGGACAGGCTCCCCGCCCTGCGGCTGCCCGTGCTGGTCCTGGCGGGCGGGCAGGACTGGGTGTGCCCGCCGGAGCAAAGCCGCCGCATCGCCGCGGAAATTCCAGGCGCGCGCCTGGCGGTGCTGCCCCAGGGCGGACACTGGATGATGCACCAGTTCCCTGTGGAAATGGCGCGGCTCGTGGACGATTTCATCGTCAACATGCAGCCAGGAAAGGTGAATCCTGAATCCTACCCGATGGTGGAAGCGCCCCTGAACGCGCGTCCATGAGCATCCTTCCCGCACATTCAGGCTCACTGTTAAATAATATCTAGAAAAACGGTTGACTTCGTGTCATTTCCTTGACAGGGAGTGAGGAACGCCTTGCGGGCGAACGCTTTTCGCCCGCCATCAGGGACACTCTCAGGGGAGGATCGATGGCCCTCAACATCGACGGCATCATTGGCAGCAGCCCCGCCCTGCGCGAGGTCTACAAAATGCTCGAGAAGGTGGCCCCCACCGACAGCACCGTGCTGGTCACCGGGGAGTCCGGCACCGGCAAGGAACTGCTGGTGCGCGCGCTGCACAAGAACAGCAAGCGCCACGACAAGCCCTTCGTGCCCATCAACTGCGGGGCCATCCCCAGGGAGCTGCTGGAATCCGAGCTCTTCGGACACGAAAAGGGCGCCTTCACCCACGCCATCCGCTCCCGGCCTGGTCGTTTCGAACTGGCCGACGGCGGCACCATCTTCCTGGACGAGATCGGCGAGATGGACTTGAGCCTTCAGGTCAAGATCCTGCGCGCGTTGCAGGAGAAGGAAATCGAGCGCGTTGGCGGCACAGGCAGCAAGAAGGTGGACGTGCGCGTGGTGGCCGCCACCAACCGCGACCTGGAGATCGAGGTGGCGGCCGGGCGCTTCCGCGAGGATCTGTTCTACCGCCTGAACGTCATCCCCATGCATCTGCCCCCCCTGCGCGAGCGCGGCGAGGACATCATGGCGCTGGCTGAGCACTTCCTGCATGGCTTCTGCTTTGAAAAGGACCGCAAGCCCCTTTCCATCGGTTCGCAGGCCAAAGCCATGCTGATCAACTACACTTGGCCCGGCAATGTGCGCGAGCTGGAAAACTTCATGGAGCGCCTGTCGATCCTCTGCGAAGGCCCGCAAGTGACCCCCGCGGATTTGCCGGAAAAGATCCAGCGCGCAGCGGGCCTGGAGCCCGCGCCCCCCGCCGCCGCAACAGCCCCCGCGCCGCAGGGCTTCCGCTGGCCAGAACTTCAGGACATGCGCGACAAGGGAATGGGCCTCAAGGAATTCCTGGATGAGATTGAGGAGCGCCTCTTGCAAGAGGCCCTGGCCGAGGCCTCGGGCGTCAAAAACCAGGCCGCGGAACTTCTTGGCATCAAGCGCACGACGCTCATCGAGAAACTGAAGAAGCGCAACCTCCTGGAATCTTGAGGTTGCAGGGGATCGGCTGGCCCGTGTCCTTACGACGTCTTTCTGCCACCTTCGGCCTCCTGGCGGCCCTGGCTGCAACGGATGCCTCGCAGCCCTGGGAAGCGTGCGCCCTGCAGACGGCGTTTCGCGCCGGGGCGGACTCGGACACCCTCATCGTATCCGCCGAGGGCGGCGCACTGCCGAAGTATTCCGTTCGCCGCACCGGCCCGCAGGAACTCACCGTCAGCTTCGATGCGGCGGCGGGCGAGAAGCCTCCCATCGCCCCGAGCCTTGGCGGCTCCAGGCTCGTGTCCGGCGTGCGGCCCACGCAAAACGGCTTCAAGATCCAGCTCAAAACCAACGCCTTTGGCTACGTGAACTTCCCGGTCTCGGGCAAGCCCCAGCTTCAGATACAGATCTTCCAGGATGCCGTTGGCGCTTCCTGGGGCCAGGGCAAAAAGGACTCCGATAAAGTATCCGAACAAGACAAAGCCGCCCAGGCCAGGGCCGAGAAGGCCAAGGCTGAGAAACTTGAAGCCGCCAAGCGCGCCAGGGAGGCCAAGGCCCAGGCGACGGCGGAAGCCAGGCGCGCGGCGGAAGACTCCAAGCGGCCACAGGAACGGCCCGCCCCGCAACCTGCCCTCCCCGCACAGCAGCCGACCCAACGCACGGAGCAACCGGCTCCGGCGCAGATCACGCCCGCGCCCGCGCCTCTGGCTGCTGGCAAGCCTGCGCCGCCAGCGCCCGGCACCGATGGCAAGCCCTTCTTTTCCGTGCCCTACTCCATGCGCATGGCGGTGAACAAAACCGTGCTCGGAACGCCCAGCGGCGCAGCGACGACCTTGCCGCACGTGGCCGGGCAAACCCAGGCCACGGAGCAGAAGCAATCCGTGAAAGCGCCCGAGGCGCAAGCGAACTCAAAACCCGTGCAGGGCAAACAGCTGGGGGGCAAGCTCCCGGACGGCGTGGTGGAGAAGCCGCTGCTCCAAGAGCAGACCACCGCCTCCCCGGCCCAGCGCCCAACGGAGTCCGCGCCGCCGCCAGCCGTTACGCTCTCCGCGCCAACGCCAGCGCAGATTGCCCCTCCCGCGCAGCCCGCCGATGTCGCCCCGCCCAAAGGCCAGACGGCCGTGCGGTTCCGGGCGGAGCAACGCGGCCCAGGCGACCCGCGCCCGGCCGAGGTGCTCTCCGGAGTAGCCGCCCCCCACAGTGCGACGCCCTCGGCTCAAGGCACGACGCAGGGGCCGCCGCTTGTGGCCCAGGCCCAGTCTGGCAAGCCGTGGGAAGTGCGCCAGAGCGTGCAGAAGGCGCCGCCAGCCAGCGCGCCCCCGGTCAACGCGACCCTGCCGCAGGTGGGCGACGCGCCTGCCGTCGGCACCACAACAACGACGAACGCAACCAGCGCCGCCAGCTCGGCGGGAACCGGCGTGACCAACGCCGCGAACGCAACCACGCAAGCTGGCGCTTCTCCAGCCGCAGGGCACAACGCGACGGCTCCGGTCAACGGTCACGGGCCGCAGTCGGACGCCAACGCGACCCAAGCCCACAACGCGACCAGTGCGCACAACGCCACGAGCCCGGCAGAGGAACAGGCAACGCCGGACAAGGCAGGCAAGGAAAAGGGGCCCAAGGGACCGCTTTCAGCCCAGGAGCTCAAGGACGCCTTGCTCCAGGCCCAGTCTGACATGATGGGCGGCAAGTGGGACGTTGCGGCGAAGTCCTTGGTGGCCCTGCTGCGGGAGCCGAACCTGAAGGGCGAGCAGCGCGAAGAGACCCTTTACGCGCTGGCCGACACCTACATGCAGGCTTACAAGGACAATATGGCGGCCCACTTTGACCGGATCGCCGGTGCGCAGATGGCGGCCATGAACTCCAACCAGAAATCCAGGCGTGTGCCGCGCGCCCTCATCAACCTGGGCCTGCTGAATCTCAAGGTGGACAACCTGAAGGAGGCCAAGGCCTACTTCAACATCATCAAGCGCAAATACCCCCAGGACCAGAACGCCTCGCTCATCCCCTTCTCCCTGGGCGAATACTACCGCGCCAAGGGCGATTTGAAGCAGGCCGCGGAGCAGTATCAAAACCTGATCCAGGACTATCCCGATTCGCGCCTGACCAAGGACACCGCCCACATTCTTGCCCAAACGCTACGCAAGCTGGGGAATTTCGAAAAGGCCTTCCAGATCGTGGACTACATCGACAAGCGCTGGCCGCTCTTCTACATGGACGTCCCCAGTTTCCTGAAACTCGCCGCCGAGGTCGAGGAGAAGGTCGGCAAGCTCGACCTGGCCAAGGACCACTACTGGACCTTCTACAACCTGGACCCGCACAACGAATACGCCGACGTCACCCTGGTGCGCATCGGCGACATTTACCTGCGCCAGAACAAGCGCGCGCCGGCCAAGGAAGTGTACCAGAAGGCCGTGCACGACTTCCCGGACCAGGAGGGCGGGCTTGTGGCGCGCATGCGCCTGGCCGAGGAAGGCATCTACGACGATCCGACCATGACCGAGATGGTCTCGGTGTTCGAGCGGCCAAAGGCCCAGCGCCCGGACCAGACCTACGACTACATCATCACCAAGCACCCGGAGAGCCCCCTGGCCCCTCTGGCGCATATCAAGCTCGGCATGTGGCAGTTCCACACCAAGGCCTATATTTCAGCCATGCACAGCGCATCGACCTTTTTGCAGAAGTACCCAAAGAGCAACCTTGTGGGCAAGGCCAAGGAGCTTGGCTTCCAGTCCTTTCTGCTGGCTTTGCCGGGCCTGACGCAGGAAGGCAACTTTGCCCGAATTCTCCAACTGTACGACAATGAGATCTTCGTGAAGGAGAACCTCGACAAGATCGGCGACGAGGCCCAGATGGCCATTGCCGTGAGCGCGTGGAAGCGCGGCCAGGGCGAGCGCGCCCTGAAGCTTGCCGGGCGTTTTTTGGGCAAGAAGCAGGTGCCGAAGTATTCCGAGATGGCCCTCGACCTCGCCATGAACGTCTTTGTGGAACGCAAGGAGTGGAAGCGCATTTCCGATCTCGCGGCCAGGGCCGACAAGGCATGGAAGCTCTCGCCCCGGCAAAAGGCCCAGTTCGAGACCGCGCGCGCCATGGCCCTGGAAAACCAGGGCGAGACGGAGAAGAGCCTGCCCCTGTGGACACGCATCGCAGCCGACCCGGCCACGGACCCGGCCACCCGCGCCCACGCCACCTACGTGCTCGCCAAGGATGCCGCGCGCAAACAGGACATGCACCGCCTTTTCGCCCTCTCGCAGGAGGCCCTGGGCCAGCTGTTGACCGCTGGCGGCGACAAGGACAAGATCAAGGACTGCCTGCTCATGACGATCACCGCCACGGAGCGCTCCGGCCGTTTTGCCGAGACCCTCAAGTGGTCCCGCGAGTTCGACCGCATCATCCCGGACAGCGACCCAGACTGGGCGCCCATGCGTCTGCGTCTGGCGGAGATCTACCGCCGGGGCAATCAGCTCGACGAATGGAAGGCCCTGCTGGCCGACGTGGCGAAGAAGAAGCCCGGCACGGTGTATGCGCGCATGGCGAGCCAGGCCCTGGAGAGCAACGCCCTGGACCAGCGCCTTCAGAATTACCTCACCAAGCAGCCCCGCTAAACGCCAAGGAGCCCGCCATGCCCATGCCCTTTGTGGAGACACACGACCGCCAGCCAGCCGTGGCCGGGCAGTTCTACACCAACGACGCCGAGGCCCTGCTGGACGAGGTCAAGGGCTATCTTTCCCAGGCCCAGCCCAGGGACGAGGCCCGCACCATCCTGGCCATGGCCCCGCACGCGGGCTACTATTATTCCGGCATCATCGCGGGCGTCACCCTTGGCCAGGCCAACTTTGCCGACACGGTGCTGCTGCTCGGTCCCAACCATACCGGCCTGGGCAAGCCCTTCGCCGTCTGGCCCGATGGCCGCTGGCTTTACCCCGGCGGGGCGCTCCAGGTGGACGCCGAACTGGCCGCCCTGCTGTGCGAAAAGGAACCCCTGCTGACCCCGGACACCCTGGCGCACCAGCGCGAGCACTCTCTGGAGGTCATGGTGCCGTTTTTGGCCGCGCTGAACCCGGAGACGCGCATCGTGCCGATCAGCGTCTCGCATCCCAGCCTGGAAACGCTCCTCGGCGTGGGCAAGACCATTGGCCGCACCCTGCGCGGCTTCGAGCGGCCGGTCAGCATCCTGGTGAGTTCCGACATGAGCCACTTCGTGCCGCACGACATGGCCAAGGAGCTGGACTCCCAGGCCCTTGAGCCCGCGCTGCACCTGGACCCCGCTCGCTTTTTCGAGACCGTGCGCGGCGAAAACATCAGCATGTGCGGCGTGCTTCCCATGACCGTGGGCATCGCGGCGGCGCTGGAGCTTGGCGCAACGCAGACCGAGATCACAGCCTACGCAACCTCGGGCCAGGTGAACGGCGAAACGCGCCGCGTGGTCGGCTATGCAGGAATGCTGGTGAGCTGAGCAAGGGGCAATGCATGTCCGCCGGGACGATTCTTGTCTTGCAGATGCAGCGCATGGGCGACCTTGTGCTCACCTTTCCGCTGCTGCTCTGGCTTTCGCGTCGCCATCCCGAGTACCGGCTGCACGTGGTGGCGGAGAAGAGCTTTTCCGACCCGCTGCTGCGCGTCAGCCCGCACGCCGCGTACATCTCCAGCCAGGATGCGCTTTCCGGCGCGCTGGACGCGCAACACTTCCGCATGGTCATCAATCTGAGCGTGCGCCAGGAGGCGGCGCGGCTTGCCGGACGGCTCGCCTCGGATGAGGTCGTGGGGCCTGTGCTCGGCACGGACGGCTGCCTGCGTGTGCGCGGCGCCTGGCAGCTCTACCGGACGAGCCTGGTGCAGAACAACCGGCACAACCGCTTCCACTGGGCCGACCTGAACGCCCTGGACCTCGTGCCCCTGGCCGTCACAAAAAAAACACGCTACAGCCCGCCGCGCGATCCCCAGGGCAAGGAAACCAAGTCCGTCGGGGTATTCGTGGGCGCAAGCGAACCGGGCAAGCGCCCGGACGCGGCCTTCTTTGCCGCGCTGCTGCGGGAGTTGCTTGATCGCGGGCTTCGGCCCGTTCTGCTCGGCGGACCGAACGACGTGCCCGTGGCCCAGGAAATCCGAGGTCTGTTCGCCCATCCGGCCCTGGACCTGGTCGGCAAGCTCTCCCTGGCCGAACTGGTTGCCGTGGGCCAGACGCTCGGGCTGTTCATCACCCCGGACACCGGCCCCATGCATGTCGCGGCCTGGACCGGGATCCACACCCTGAACCTCTCGGTGGGCAACGTGAATCCCTGGGAAACCGGGCCGTATCAGCCAGGGCACCATGTCCTGCGGGCCAACATCTCCTGCGCCCGCGGCTGCTGGACCTGCACCCGGCATAGCGCTCTGTGTCGACAAGCGCTGACGCCAAGCCGCGTGGCGGCCCTGGCGGCCATCGCCCTGCGTGGCCCGCGCGAACGCATGGAGCGCCTCAACATGCCGGGGCTCAACCTCTTTGGCACCGAGCGCACGGAGGAAGGCCTGTACTGGATGCGGCGCCTGGACGCGCTGAAGACAAACCATGCGCCAAACGCGGATGAGCTGGGCGGGCTGTTCTGGCGCGCCTTCTTTCTCTGGCGTTTGGCCGGGACCGAGGAAACCCCGGTGCGCGATGCCTGGCGCGGGCTGTGCGAGGCGCAGCCGCTGCTGGGCGAAAGCCTGCGCGGCTCGCTGCCGGGCCTTGGCAAGAGGATCGCCCGCATTGGCCTGGAGGGCTTGCGTCCGCAAATATTGCTGGAACAGACACCGCCCTTCTGGCGGCCCCTGGCAGGATACCTGGAGGCTGTGCTGGAAAACGAGGACGCGTCCGCGCAGTCCATCGCCCAGTGCCTGGAACAGGTCGAGGCCCTGGCCGACATTCTTTCTTCCCGATAAATCCGCCAGCGCCGCCATTGCGCTCAAGCCCGCCCCCCATGCGGCTGGGGAGGGACAGGGGAGAGAAGGCTACCTGTCCTGCGGCTGCGCAACCCGCGTCATGCGCCCGGCGATCCGCTGGCGCTGGCTTGGGGTTCGCGCGCCGGAGTCCACGCGCTGGCAGAACAGGGGAATGCCGGCGTCGCCCGAAGCGCGCAGATAGCCCACGCACTCGATCACCTGCTGCGAATACCCGCCGCGCAAGGCTTCCAGAACAAAGCGCGCAGGATCGTTCTGGCCCGTCCGAGACGGTTCATTCCGCAAGCGCAGGTGCAGGTTGCCCCCCTCCATGGCCAAACCCGTCAGGCTCATCGCGCCACCGGACCGTGAGTCATCCTCCAGGCTGCCATAGAGGGTGTCGCCGCCAGGCCTCAACACCAGCAGCGGCATGGGCATTCCATTATCCGTTTCCAGCCGCCACACCCCGGCCAAACGTTTGAGCACTGTGGCGCGATCCTCGGCGCGAGGCCGCGAAAAAGTCGGCGCGGGCACCGGGACGGAAACGGACGTCATGCTGGCGGCCGGCTTCTGGCCTTGCTTCTGGGGCTGCTGCACACCAGCTTGCGCCTGCTCGACCCTGGCGCGTGCGGCGGCGAGTTCGGCGCGCTCCGTTTCCAGCTTGCGGCGTTCAGCCTCCAGAATGGCCAATTGTTCCTTGAGCCGCGTCTCTTGCGGAGCCTGTTCCGCCTTGAGCCTCTGGGCGGCCTCGGCGTCAAGCTGCTCCCTGCGGCGCAGCAGCTCGGCCTTCTCCCGCTCGATATGGTTCCGCTCAGCCTCCAGGCCTGCAAGGTACTGCTTGAGCCGCTTATCCAGCTCACGCTGCTGCTGGGCCGCCTGGGCTGCGGAGAGTTGTTTGGCCGCCTGGGGGGCCACACCTTGGGGCAGACCTCCAGCGAGATAAAAATACCCGGCAAGCGACGACGACTCCCAGGGCACCTGCTTCTTGTCCGTCTCCCTCATGACGCCGATGCGCACGCGCTTGAACACCTCTTCGATGGGCACGCCCGGGGTATTGATGTTTTCCAGCAGATGCCTGGTGTACAGCCCGTTCTGGCCGCGGCCGTCCGAGGCCACGGAGTTTGGGGCGGTAGCGTAGGCCACCAGCGAACCCGTGGGCGCGTCCATGCGCGCAAGGCCCTGGTCGGCCGAGCGGAAACTGCGCGCAAACGGATTGTTGCGGCAGGCGTCCAGAATGACGATGTTCAGCTCGTTGCCCGCGTCCTCCATCTTGCCGAGCACGCGGCCCGCGTCCACGCACTCGTACCGCGCGTCGGACTCGCTGGACAGCTTTGACCCGATGGGCACGAGGTAGTTCACCCCCTGCACCTGGATGCCATGTCCAGCGTAATAGAAGATGCCCACCCCGCCACGCTTGAGCTTCACGCCAAAGTCGCGGATGGAGTCCTCCATGGCCCGCAGGCCGATGTCGGTTTTAAGCTGGACCTCAAAGCCCAGGCGTTCTAGCGCCTTGGCCACATCGCGGGCATCGTTGGACGGATTCTTGAGCGGCTTCTGGCTATAGGCGGAATTGCCGATGACCAGGGCGTAGCGTCCACCCATATCGGCCTTGGCGGGCCACGGTAACAAAAAAGTGAGCAAGAAAAGTGCGCAGAGCGCAGAGATGAGTCCTGGCGGTCGGCGCATCACGTCTCCCGGTGCTGATTGATGAAGCGATCGATAAAGCTTGAATTTCCCATACGTGACCCTACTGTTTCTGGCAATTGCTGAAAGCACGGGGAGTTGCCGAAGCAGCGTGCGAAGATGCCCTGGCAGAGCCGCAAGAATTCTGGCCAGGACTTCCTGCGGAAACTGCAAACACGGGGCCAGCCGGGCAAAGACTTGGTGCCAACACGAGAACAGCGCGCGCCTACTGGCGAAAGCTGGCGTTTCACGCTAACAGGGTATGCGAAGCGAGGCTCATCCAAAGCCCCTTCTTGCCGCATTCTTGCGCACGCGCCTCAAGCCCCAGCACGCGCCGACCAACTGAGCACGGAGAGAGGATGACAGACAGAGTCCCCTACGAAATCAAGGAATACTCCGCCTCGGGGCACAAGCCCATCGCCATCGAGGCCATCCGCGAGGTGCCCCTGACCATCTACCTCAACGACCGCGAGGTGGTGACGCTTCTGTGCACGGGAAAGTATCCGCGCCACTTGGCCGTGGGCTTCCTCAAGAGCGACGCGCTCATCACCGACCCTGCGCAGTTGCTTGAAGTGGACATCACGGACGACACGGAGCGCATCACGGCCAAGGTCACCGTGAGCCACGACCCCTGGGCCGAAGGGCGCACCATCCAGCGGTCCATCACCTCCGGCTGCGGCAAGGGCACGAATTTCGACCGCAACGTGGCCACCATCTCCAAGCGCCGCGTCGTTTCCGACCTCAAGGTCAGCCCGGCGCAGATACTGGCCCTGGCCGGGGAGCTCAAAGAGCGCAGCACCCTCTATGGGCGCACGCGCGGCTGCCACAACTCGTCCCTGTGCACCCCGCGGGAGATGCTGCTGTTCCGCGAGGACATCGGGCGGCACAACGCCATCGACATGATCGTGGGGGAATGCTTTCTGGAGGGCATCCCGACCGAGGACAAGATGATCGTGTCCACGGGCCGGGTGGCGTCGGAGATCCTGCTCAAGACCGTGCGCATCGGAGTGTCCGTGCTGGCCTCCACGGCCGTGGCCACCAGCTTCTCGGTGCAGCTGGCCCGCACCATCGGCTTGACGCTCATCGGCAACATCAAGGCGGACAGCTTCTGGGTCTACAACGACCCGGGCCGCATCGCCCAGGACTAGCGGACGCTACTCCCCCGGCTCCTGGTGGACGAGGCCGCGCAACCACTCGGCCACTATGCGGGCGGCCTGGCGGGGCACTCCCTGGTGGTCGGCCTGGACCTCCTCGTACCGGCTCTCCGGGTGGGCGGGAGCCTCGGCATAGGCATAGGAGCGCCCAAGGTGGCTGAGCGGATCGCCGAGCCCGACCACCCACAGCAAGGGCACGGGCTCCTTGAGGGCCGCGCAGGTCCGGGGCATCACCGCCGCGCCATCAGGGTCGTTGAAGCTTAAGTAGACCTCGGCGGTAGTGGACAGGTCGTAGTCCTTGTCCTGGATGATGTCCATGAACAGGGAACGGGCGTGGCCGCCAGCGGAATTGATGAGGGAGCGGGCCTTGCGCACATCGGGCAGAAAGACCTCGCGGTGCCGTTCAGGATCATGCGACGGCGCCAGGGCGGCAATGGCGAACACCCCCCCCCTGGTCACCGCATACCCCAGGGCCGCATTGGCTCCCAGCCCGTGCCCAACGAGGGCCACCCGCGTCGCGCCGCCCAGGCGCAGTTCCTCCACGGCCATGCCGATCTCCACCAGGGCCTGCTGGTAGGTGGCGTCGAACCCGCGCTTCTTGGACCAGGGCAGTTCCGGGGACTGCACGTCAAAGCCGACATTGCGCAACAGCCGCTCCACTTCCGCCAGGTGCCTGTCCGGGGGATCGTTCTTGTCGTGCAGCAACACGACGCCCAGCCGCTCCGCCGCCTGGACCGGGGCCACGGCGGCGCACACGGCAAGGGCCAGGCTCAGGGCGAGAACGAGTCGGGGCAGTCGCAGCATGGGCTCTCCGGCGGGCTGTGGGAAAGACAAGGCACAACAATCCTCATCCTGTGCAGAACATAGCCCGCCTGCACCTATTATGCAACCCACTGGGAAGCAAAGAACTACCTATGAACAGCGGGCCTCGAACTGGAGCAGGCGGTCCGCATAGGGGGGGAAGCCGAAGAAGGCCGAGCCGGAGACAAGCACATCGGCCCCGGCCTGCACAAGCTCGGCGCAGTTGTCGAGGGTCACGCCGCCGTCCACCTGGATGAGGGTGTCCGTCCCGGCCTGGCGGATCATGGCCTTGAGCTCGCGCACCTTGTCCATGCAGAAGGGGATAAACTTCTGGCCGCCGAAGCCGGGGTTCACGCTCATGACGAGCACCATGGAGAGCTGCGGCAAGAGGTAGCGCACAACCTCAAGGGGCGTTGCCGGATTGAGGGCAACGGCCGGTTTGGCCCCTGCCTGGGCGATGGCCTGGCAGGTGCGCTCCAAGTGATTGGTGGCCTCGGCGTGGACGCAGATGAGGTCGGCCCCGGCCTTGGCGAATTCGTCGATGTAGCGGCCCGGTTCGTCGATCATCAGATGGCAGTCGAAGAAAAGCCTGTTTGTCTTGCGCATGGCCGCGATGACCGGCGGACCGAAGGTGATGTTGGGCACGAAATGCCCGTCCATGACGTCCAGGTGCGCCCACTTGACCCCGGCGGACTCCAAAGCGGCCAACTCGTCGGCCAGGCGGGCGAAATCCGCGGAAAGAAGCGAGGGCGAAAGGATCATGGCGAACTCCTTTTATGCGCGGCGAGTCGGATGCGCGGCTAGTCGGCGGTCTCGCCCATGGCGAAGTCCACCTTGATCTTGAACAGCTTGCTGGCCGGGAGGTTCATGATCTCCACGCCCGTGTTGGCGGTGATGTCCGCCAGCACGGCCTCGATGGCCTCGGTGGAGGGCGCGATGAGCGCGAACCAGACGTTGAATCTGTGGTCGCGCAGGTAGTTGTGCGTCACGCCGGGGTGCTTGTTCACCTCGGCCACAAAAGTGTCCAGCCTCTCCTGCGGCACCTCGGCCCCGCAGAGCGTGGAGCGCCAGCCCAGCTGCCGGGAGCCGAAGTTGGCGCCCATGCGGCGGATGACGCCCTCCTGCTTCAAGCGGCGCACGCGCGCCAGCACCTCGCTCTCGGTGAGGCCCACCTGCCCGCCCACCACGGCGTAGGGGCGCGGGTCGATGGGGAAGCTTGACTGGATGATGTCCAGAATCTCTTTGTCGTAGGCGTCCATCAGCCCTCCTGGCCCTGCTTTTCCCGCAGCCGCACCGGCGTGTAGGAACAGAGAGGCTCCTCGCGCAGATACCCGCCGCGCATGGTGGCCGCGCGGGCGCGGCAGCCGCCGCAAACCTTCTCGTACTCGCACACGCCGCACTTGCCCTCGTAGACCTTGGGGTTGCGCAGGTTCAGGAACTGCGGGCTCGCGCGCCAAATCTCCGGGAAAGGCGTCTTGCGCACGTCGCCGCAGTCGAGATCCAGATAGCCGCAGGGCTGCACGATGCCCGAGTGCGAGATGAAGCAGAAGCCCACCCCGCCCAGGCAACCTCGAGACACCGCGTCGAGGCCGAAGGTCTCGAAGTTCACCGGCACGCCCTCCTCTTTGGCCCGCTGGCGCAGGATGCGGTGGTAGTGCGGGGCGCAGGTGGCCTTGAGCTGCATGTCCGTGGTCTTGCGGAAGTCGTAGAACCAGTTGAGCACTTCCTCGTACTCGTGATCGCTGATGACCTGCGCGCCAAGCTCGGCCGCGCGGCCCGTGGGCACAAGCAGAAAGATGTGCCAGGCCGAGGCCCCAAGGTTCTCCGCAAGGTGGAAGATCTCCTTGAACTGGTGGAGGTTGTCCTTGGTGACCGTGGTGTTGATCTGGAATTCCAGACCCACGGCCTTCAGATGCTTGATGCCCTGCATGGAGGCCGCGAACGCGCCCTTGACTCCCCGGAACTCGTCGTGGCCCGCCGCGTCCGGCGCGTCAATGGAGATGGAGCAGCGTTCGATGCCCAAGTCCTTGATGCGCCGGGCGTTCTCTGCGGTCAGGAGCGTGCCGTTGGGCGCCATGACGCACCTGAGGCCCTTGCTCTTGGCGTAGGGGATGAGCTCGAAGATGTCGTGGCGCATGAAGGGCTCGCCGCCCGTGAAGATGATGATCGGGCTGCCCGTGGCCGGGAAGGTGTCGATGAGCGCCTTGGCCTCCTCGGTGGACAGCTCGCCTTCGTAGGGCTCGGGGTGCGCCTCGGCCCGGCAGTGCTTGCAGGCCAGGTTGCACGAGCGCGTGACTTCCCAGGCGATGAGCCGGAGCGGCGGCATGCCGTCCACGCCCTGGCCGATGGCGTGCTCGCCGGGGTGCTTGTCGATTCTGCCCGGATGCCCGCCCGGATGGCCTTGAGGGTGTCCGCCCGGATGTCCCTTCATGTGCTCGCTCATGCTTTCGCCTACTTATTCAGCCAGCCGAGGACGTCCTCGGCGTGGTACGTGAGGATGATGTCCGCGCCCGCGCGCTTGAAGCTTGTCATGGTCTCCATGACCATGCGCTCCTCATCGACCCAGCCGTTCTGCGCCGCGGCCTTGACCATGCTGTATTCGCCGGACACGTTGTACGCGGCGATGGGCGTGTCGAAGGTGTCGCGCAGCTGGCGGATGATGTCGAGGTACGGCAGGCCGGGCTTGACCATGAGGATGTCCGCGCCCTCGTCCAGGTCGGCGGCGGCTTCGCGCAGAGCCTCGCGGCTGTTGGCCGGGTCCATCTGATGCGTCTTGCGGTCGCCGAACTTGGGCGTGCTCTCCGCCGCCTCGCGGAACGGCCCGTAAAAGGCCGAGGCGTATTTCACGGCGTAGCTCATGATGGGCGTGGACGCGAAGCCGTTGTCGTCCAGGGTCTCGCGGATGGCCAGAACGCGGCCGTCCATCATGTCCGAGGGCGCGACCATGTCGGCCCCGGCCCGCGCATGGGAAAGGGCCGAGCGCGCCAGCAGGTCCAGGGTGGGGTCGTTCAGGATCTCGCCGCCCTTCTGCACAAGGCCGCAATGCCCGTGGGAGGTGTATTCGCACAGGCACACGTCGGTGATGACCACAAGCTCGGGATGGCTGTCCTTCAGGCGGCGCACGGCCTCCTGGACGATGCCTTCATCGGCGTAGGCCTGGGAGCCGGCCTCGTCCTTCTCCTTCGGGATGCCGAAGAGCAACACGCTTTGCAGGCCCGCCTTGACGGCCTTGGCCACCTGCTTTTCCAGCTCCTGAAGGGAGAGCTGGAACTGCCCGGGCATGGAGCCGATGGGCTTCTTGAAGCCGGCGTCGTCGGTCTCCACCACGAAATAGGGCATCACCAGGTCCGCCGGGCGGATCTCGTTCTCGCGCACCATGGCGCGCACGCCCGGGTTCATGCGCAAGCGGCGTCCCCTGTGGAAGTCGGAATCAAGCATGGCGGGTCTCCTCGTGTGGCGGCGGATGCCCCCGACAAAGGGGCGCGCCGGTGGGAAAACCGCGGGGGCCGCTTGAACACGGCCCCCGCAACAGGATGGCTAGACTTTCTTGATCTCTTCGTCGGTCAGGTAGCAGGCGGGATCCTGCGCCCAGACGTCGCCGTAGAAGGCCTCGGCGCGGGCGCGGAAGTTGCCGCCGCAGATGTTCAGGAACCGGCACTCGGCGCAGCGGCCCTTCACGTGGGGCTTCTTGTCCTTGAGCTTGTGCAGCAGCTCGATGTTCGGATCGTCCCAGATCTGCGAGAACGGGCGCTCAAGCACGTTGCCGAACACATGCTGGCGCCAGAACTGGTCGGCGTGGACCTTGCCGTCCCAGGAGATGCAGCCGATGCCGCGGCCGGTGCTGTTGCCCTCGTTCATCTGCAACAGCTCCATGACTTCCTCCGCGCGCTTGGGGTCCTCCTTGAGCAGGCGGTAGTACACAAGGGGACCGTCGGCGTGGTTGTCCACGGTGAGGACCTCCTTGGGGCGGCCGGCGTCGAAGAGCGCGCGCGTCTCGTCCATGATGAGGTTCACCACGTCACGGGTCTCGGCGTGGTCCAGGTCCTCCTTGATGAGCTCCGAACCACGGCCGGAGTACACCAGGTGGTAGAAGCAGATGCGCGGCACGTCGAGCTCGCGCACGATCTCGAAGACCTTGGGCACCTCGCCCTGGTTGCGCTTGTTGATGGTGAAGCGCAGGCCGACCTTGAGCCCCTCGGCCATGCAGTTCTCAACGCCCTGAAGGGCCTTCTTGAAGGAGCCGGGCACGGCGCGGAACTTGTCGTGAATCTCCTCGCCGCCGTCGATGGAGATGCCCACGTAGGACAGGCCCACCTGCTTGAGCTCCCTCGCCTTCTCCTTGGTGATGAGCGTACCGTTGGTGGAGATGACGGCGCGCATGCCCTTGCTGGTGGCATAGCTGGCCAGTTCCACAAGATCCTGGCGCACCAGGGGCTCCCCGCCGGAGAACAGCATCACCGGCGCGCCGTAGGCGGCCAGATCGTCGATAAGCACCTTGGCCTGTTCGGTATTGATGTCGTCGATGCCTTCGGGATCGACGGCCTTGGCGTAGCAATGCACGCACTTCAAGTTGCAGCGCTTGGTCATGTTCCAGACCACCACGGGCTTCTTGTCCTTGGAGAACTGAAGCAGGTGCGAAGGCAGCTTGCCGGACTCGCGGTTGTAGCGCAGGGCATCGGAAGCCTCGACGGCTCCGCAGTAGAGCTTGGATATGCCGATCATGAAAACCTCGTTCTTGAAAACGTTTGGTGTCGCGGAGCGGATTCTTACCACAATCGCGCCCGGGCGCAAAGCCGAAAAAAAGGGCGGCCGCGCCGCCCTAGATAGGAATCATTGCCGAAAAGGTAAAGTGGAATTTACTTGCCCGCCACGTCCAGACGCACCTCGACCCTGCGGTTGCGCTGCTTGTTGGCCAGGCTCGTGTTGGGCACAAGGGGGCGCATCTCGCCAAAGCCCTGGGTGCGCATCAGCTCCGGGCTGACGCCGCCCTTCTCGGCCAGATAGGCCTTTACGGACGCGGCCCGGCGCTCGCTGAGCTTCTGATTGTATTCCTTGGTATAGTCGGAGTCGGCATGGCCGGATATGACCACCTTGCGCCCCTTAAGGGCCTCGGACTTGAGCGACGTGGCCAGCTCGTTCAGAAGCGGGTACGAGGACTCGCGGATGCGCGCGGAGTCCACGTCGAACTCGACCTTGAGCCGCACGCCGTTGGCCGATTTCTGAAGCCCGGAGGCCATTGCTCTGGCATCGCCCTCGCCGCCGCTGGCAAGGATGCGCGTGGTCATGCCCTGGGCGGTCTCGGCGAAGCCCATGGACTCGTCCGTGGGAGGCAGCCAGGACTTGAGCGGCACGGCCATGTCCGCTGCCATTGAGGCCATGGCCTCGGTGAGCGGCGAATCGGACAGGCGCGTCTCGATGGTGAACAGGATCCAATCCTGGGTACGCTTGGCGTTGACGCGCGCGCTCTGGTCCATTGACAGCAAAAGATTGCCGCCCTTGGTCTCGTAGATGCGAATTTGCAGAGTGATGGCCGAGCTGTCCACCGTGCCGCCGGTGATAAGATAGGGCACGATTCCCACCACCACAAGGTCGGCCCCGGCCGCGCGGGCGACGCTCACCGCCTGTTCCGGCCCCCGGTACACGAGCTCCGGGTCGTAGGCGATGGTCTGGAACACCTCAAGGCCGGTCCAGGTCTGGTGCACGATGCGCGCAAGCTCCCGGCCCACCAGCATGTGGTTGTCCATCTTCTGGGCCACCCAGAACGGATACATGAGCACCTGCGGCGATTCGGACAGCGGGGTCTTTGGCCGCATGTTGATGGCGAGCCTGGACTTTTCCACCGGCGCGTCGCGGTAGACCTTGGTCTGCTGGGTCACCCCCGGCTCCACGTGGCCGCAGCCGGACACGGCCAGCGCGGCAAAAACGGCCAGGGCAATGGTGCAGAGGATTCGCTTCATGGGCAACTCTCGATTGTAAGATGCTTCTTTCCGCGCGCGACAAAACTCCGACGCTTGCGCGGGCCCTGCCGGGCATGAAGCAAAATGCGTACCGCCGAAATCGGCAGGAGGACGATGCGGGGGCTATTGCAAGAGGCGGGTGGGAGCTGGAACCTGCCCCATGACGCGCAGGAGCTGCTCGCGAGAGCGCACAAGCCCCTTGCGCAGCTGCTGCCGCCTGCCGGAGTCAAGGCGGCGGAACTCCGGGGTCACGGCCAGGGAGGCCAGGCGGTCCATCTCCTCGTGCACGGCGCGGATGCGCGACTGGAGTTTGCGCTCCGGCGGACAGACCCGGCACGCGGCCTCGGCCAGGGTGCGCACCTCCAGGGCCAGCCGCAGCAGTCCGCCGGGATTCTGCTCCTGCGCGGCCTTGCGGGCCATGCACAGGGCGCGCCATGTGCGACGCAGCCAATGCAGCACAACGGGGCGGTCCTGGCTCATGGCGTTCAGCCCGCCCCCACCATGCCTTGCATGAGCCCGACCACAGCCGCGAGCAGCAAAAGAATGGGCACGAGCACGGCGAACATGGCCGCGGAAATATTCGTGCGGTGGGCCTCCTTGAGGCCCAGGATGGTGAGCCCGATGCTCCAGACCCCGCCCATGAGCGGACCAAAGCCGGGAATGATGCCCAGCAGCAACGGCGCGGCGGAGTAGCACAGCACCCGGAAGGTGGCCTCGGCCCCGGAATTTCCGGAACGCAGCAGGCGCAACAGCAAGTGGATGATGCCGGTCATGAGCATGAGCCGCAGCACGAGCAGCAGCGGGTAGATGATGAACAGGAGCACCGGGGCGGCTTCGGCGGAACCCAGGCCCAGGTCCATGAGCTCCGGGCTGTTCAGATACTCCGCCGTTGCCCCAAGCCCGGCCAAGCCCCAAAGATACTGGCAGGCCATCATGAACTCGGCCAGCAGCAGGTGGAAGATGAGCGGTTTGGTCATGCCGCCGCTGACGGGCATGGTGCGAAAAAAGGCCGAAGGAGCGGTGAGGGCCAAGCGGATGGTGCCCCACAGGCCAGGGAAGAAGCCGTGGCGCGGCAAATCCTCGAAGGGCACCGGCGAACCAGTGGACCTGGGCGCATCCGGCGAGGGCCAGAACTGGCCCTCGGGCTGCTGAAGGTCTGTCTGCGGCGGCAGCGGCTCGCCGGACTCAAGAGGCTGTTCAAGGCCGCTTTTGGCAGCGAAATCCTGCCCTGGCGCCTGAACGGGCGCGTCCCCCTCAGCCCCGGGGGTTTTGACAGGCTGACCTGGCTGCGAGGCCCGCGGACCTTGCAGGCGCTTCCAGGCTTCGGCGGCGGCGCTGCGCTGAGCGGCCATGGGGTCCGCCTGCTCGACAGGGTCGCGCAGGGGCGGCGACGCCGTGGCCGGGCCGCCGGGAAAGCCGCCCGTGGCGTTCTGCGCTCCGGCTGGGGTTCCCGAAGCGGAATCGGGCTCCAGGTCGTCCACCACGCGAAAGCGGAACTTGTGCGAACATTTCGGGCAAGTGGCCATCTGAGCGCGCGGGGGGACCTTGCTTTCGTCCATTTCCCGGGCAAACCCGCACAAGGGGCAGAGAATCCGCATCCGTGGTCCTTTGATGATGAGGTTTGGTGGAACGCGTTGAGTCTAGTCGCTTCGGGCCGTGGAATCAAGGGCTGGCGGCTCAGCCGATGTCAGGCAGCAGCAACCCGCGCGGCAGTCCGATGCGGCGCGAGGCCACAAGCTCACGCGGCACGCTGGGATACTCCGGACTCAAGGCATGATGTACCCGCCCCCCGCCGGCCTGGTCAAAGCCCTCGAGCTTCTGGCGGATCTCGACCTCGCTCTTGCGCAGACGGTTCAGGTGCTCGATTTCAATATCCAGCGCCAGGGCCTGCGGTCCGACAAGACCGGTGAGCCGCTCATGTACGGGGTTCACGAAGCACAGCCCCTGTGCGCGCCGGAACAGCCGCAGCTGGATGTCCGGCCACAGGCCGAAGCCCGCGAGCACCCTCTCCCGCGTCGGATAGGGCGTGATGCGGGGAAAGTGCCAGCCCGCGACCACAGGGTCGGCGCAGAGAAGCGGCAATGCGGCCCAGCTCTCGGCGGAAAATCGTTCATCGCCGTCGAGAAACAGCACCCAGTCCCCGGCGCAGGCCGCCAGCATGGCGTTGCGCTGGGCGGAAAAATCGTGCTCCAGGGGCCGCGCGGTCTGCCACACGGTGATGCCGGTCGGAACAGCCACTGGCGGGAGGGTTTTCGCGTCCCACACCAGCACGAGTTCGTGGAGCCAGGGGGAAAACTGCGCAAAAAAGTCCGGCAGGTCGGGCTCGGTCGGGGACAGGATGGCGGCCACGGACAGACGCGGGGCCTGGATGCTCGTGGGCGGGTCCAGGAAGCGCGAACGCGAGAGAAGAAGCTCAAGGGACTTGAACTGGGCCTTGGCCTCCGGGCCAAGCTCCGGGTTGGGCAGGACGAACAGATCCCGCTGACGCTGGGCGGCGCGGTCGAGCAGCATCAGCACGGCCCAGGGCGAGGCGTCCAGGGCCAGCATTGCCGCCCCCTCGCGCCGCCACCAGCCAAGCTGGCCGACCTCCCTGAGCCCTCGCGCCAACGGCAGATCCCGCTCGCAAACAATCAGCGCGCCCACAGGCAGGGCCTCGGCCAGGGCCGCCGCCACGGCGCCGGACCCCAGCCCCAAAAGCACCAGCCGCGTCTTGCCGGAACGCCGGAAAGCGGCCAGACACCGCCCGGCCATGCGCTCCAGTGCCGCATTGTCCGGCGGCACGGGCAAGGGCGCGGAGACAGCATCCTTGAAATCGAAGGAAAGCACTTCCGCAGCGTAGTCATACAGCAGGTCCGCCCCGTTCACGACGCCCTCCCCTTGCGCTCCAGCAGCTCCAGATACATTTCGGCCAGCCGCGTGGCCACGCCCTGCGCGCGATAGAGCCTATGCGCCTTGGCCCGTCCGGCCCGGCCCATGGCCTGCGCCTCCTGCGGATTCTCAAACAGGCGGCGCACGCAGGCGGCGTATTGCTCCGCCGTCCGCGCCACCAGGCCCGTGACTCCGTGCTCCACAAGCTCCAGTTGGGCGTTGTCACGCTCGCCCGGGCACGGATGCGTCACCACGGGCAGACCGCAGGCCATGGCCTCGGCAATGACCAGCCCGAAGCTTTCGCCCGTGTCGTTGGCGTGGGCCAAAACCGAAAGCCCGCCATAGAATCCGGCCAGCTCGGCATCAGTGGACAAGGGCGGCAAAAACTCGACGCAGGCCGCGAGCCCCTGCTCCCGCACAAAGGCCTCGGCCTCGGGGATGCCCCCGACGATGCGGCAGCGGAAGCCCGGAACGTCGCGGGCCAGCAGAGGCAGGATGTCCAAGGCCAGGCGCGACCACTTGCCCGGATCAGGGCGGGAGATGCGCCCCAGCACCGGGCTGTGCGTCAGGGGACCATCCGGCAAGGCGACGGTGAAGAAGTCCGTGTCCACGGGATTGTACAGCACGCCGTAGCGCGGCCACTCGGGCGCGATGCCGGTGTGCCGGGCGAAGCGTTCGGCGCAGAAACGGGACACGAACAGGTGCGTGTCGATGACCGCGCCGGAAGGCGAGGGGTCGTGGCGGCCAAAGACGTTGGTCTCGACGACCGCCACGCTCGTCGTGGCGGCATAGTCGCGCACCGGGCGCATGAAGTCCGGTTCGGGCCAGCCAGCCCGGTGCAGGTGGATGACCTGGGGGCGGAAAACGGCTAGCGCGCGGCCCAGGTCCATGCCGATGTATGTGGCGCTGCCGCCGCCGCGAATCTGCGCGGCGCGGGGGCCGTCCACCGGGCAATGGACGGCGGTCTCGAAGCGTTCCGGGTCCAGGTGGCGCAAGAACAGCTGGGCGACCTTCTCCGTGCCGCCCAGTCCCAGGGACTTGAGCACATGCAGCACGCGCACGCGGCCAGTCCCCTCCCGAGTCATTGCGCGCCTCCCGGAGCCGTGACCGGCGTGACGAACGGCGTACGCAGCATGGCCTCGATGTCCTCAAGCATCTTTTGGCGCAGGGCGTCCGCAGCTCCGCGGTCGGCGATGGCCATGTCCAACTGCCGGGTATGCACCAGCAGGTAGCCAAGGATGCGCAGGCGGTCCAGGATGAAGCCGTGGCGGCGGCTTTCGGCCTTGGCGAAAAGGTTGTCGCCGCGCAGCTTGGTCTGGAAGCCGTAGCGCTCCAGGATCTCGCCGATGAGCTCCGCGCGCAGGACGCGGCGGCTTTCGTCGGCCGCGCCGCCGCTGAACTTGAAGCCCGCGTAGGAGTCGAAGTCGCCTTCGGTCAGCATGGATTCGATGGTGGTGAAGTGGAAACCAAAGCGCGAGTTCAGGCAGGCGTAGCGCTTGGAGATCATGAACACGTTGCGCTCATTGAAGCCGCCCGCCCCGCCCTCGGCAAGCTCCGGGTTCATGGTGGCCTGCAGAAAGATGTTCATCATGCCGCGCGCGCTGGCGGGCGGCGGCCCGGCCCAGGGCACGGCCACGATGCCCGCCCAGATGGCCAGCATGGGCGGGCTCGCTATGTCGGCAAGGTTCACGAAGCGCTCCGGCACCGGGCGGGAGAACCCATCGTCCAGGTTCACCACCCACCACTGCATGGGCACCTCGCACACCAGCTGCTTGCTGGCCTGGCTGGCCAGGCCGCTGCGCGAGCCGAAGTCGAACATGTCCCGCACGCTCATCTCGTGGGCGAAGCGCGTGATGTCGTGATAGGTGGCGCAGGCCTCGGCCTTGAAGCTCGCCGCCTCGGGATCCGTGAGGTTGAGCGGCAGGATGAGCTGCGCCACCTCGCGCAGGGTCTCGTACACCGGGCTGCCAGACATCACCGGCGGGTGCGGCGCAGCCTGGGCGAGGAGCTCCTCCACCCGGCCCGCATAGACGCGGCGGCCCAGGGCGTCCACGGTGACGGTCTCGCCCTCGGCGAAACGCGTGGAGGCGTCCGGCACGTCGAAGAGCGCGGGCACGTCGAACTCTCGAGCCACGTTGGCCAGGTGCCCGGTGATGCCGCCCTGCTCCGTCACCAGGGCCGAGGCGCGGGAAAGCAGCGAGGCCCAGCGCGGCAAGGCCATGGGCGCAACCAGCACGCCGCCCTGGGGAAAACGCAGGGCGTCCAGTTCGCTGCGGGCCACAAAGACCGGCCCCGCCCCCACCCCGCCGCAGGCCGTGGTGCCCCCGGCGAACAGCTCCACCGCGCCCTCGGCGGGATGCCCGGTCGGCGCGGCGTCTGGTTCGGGCGCCTGCTGCTTGAGCGGGCGGCATTGCAGCAGGAACACCTGCCCGGCCTGGTCCACAGCCCATTCGATGTCCTGGGGCCCGCCATAGGCGTCCTCCAGCACTTCGGCCAGTCGCGCCAGCTCAAGGGCCTGGGCGTCGGTCAGGGAAGGCTCCTCGGCCAGGGCCGGGTCCAGGGGCTCGCGCCGCAGCCCCGCGCCAAGGTCGGGGACCGTGCGCTCGAACTTCCGCTTGATGCTCCGCTCGCGCACGCGCAAGCCCCCGCCCGCGCGCTCGGCGATGAACAGATCCGTGGGCGTGGTCCCGTCCACCACCGCCGTGGGCAGTCCCCATACTGAATTGATGTACACCGACGCGTCGCGGGCATCCAGCGGATTGCGCGAATACATGACCCCGCCCGAGCGGGCGTCCACAAGGGCCATGCAGCCGACGCACATGGCCACGTCCTCGTCGCGGATGCCCCGGTTCAGGCGGTAGGTCATGGCGTGCAGGGTGTGCTTGCTGGCCACGATCTCCTTGTAGGCGTCAAGCAGGGCCTCCTCCGGCACGTTGAGCAGGCTCTTGAATTGCCCGGCAAAGGTGGTGCCCGCGGCATCCTCGCCCAGGGCGCTGCTGCGCAGCGACACGCGCACCCGCCCGCCGTCCGGGCCGGACACCTCGGCGCAGAGGCGGGCGTAGGCGTCACGTATGGCCTGGGCAAGCTCCTCGGGCACCTCGGCGGCCATGATGCGCTGCCGGATGTCCGAGGAGACGCGGTAGCGCGCGGCAACGGCGTCGGTATCTCCGGTCGCGCCGGAGTCTTCCGGCAGTCCTTGCAGCCGGGCGTTTATCTCGGCCTGCAGGTCGCCCGCGGCCATGAAGACCTCGTAGCCCGCAGCCGTGACCACGAACCCGGCGGGCACGGGCAGGCGCAAGGTTGTGCGCATGTCGGCGAGGTTGGCCATCTTGCCGCCCGTGTGGTCGGCGGCGTGCCGGTCTATTTCAGAAAAATGCAGCACCAGCGGACCGCCCTGGGGTCGGCTCCTGCGGTTCAGCATCTCCTCAATGCCCGACTGTATGGCGGAAAGACGCGAGAACAAGGCTTCGTACCGTCCGGGCTCAAGCTCGGTCAGGGCGCGCACCAGTTTGAACACGTTGACGCCCACGGCTGTTGCGCTTGCGCGCACAAAGCTCATGCCGAAGATGGTGGAGCCTTTGAGGGCCTCCTCCAGGTCGCTCATGATCTCAAGGGCCTTGTTGTTGGCCTCGAGCAGACGCATGAAGGCCTGGGAGCGGGCCGCAAACAGGGCGCGCAGCTCCTCGTTGCTGGGCGTCGGCTCGTTTGCGTTTCCGCGAAGCGTCTGCATGATGCGGCTGAAAAAACCTGGGCGGTTTGCCATGACAGAGCAATCGCAGAAAACATCCGCCGAGACAAGGGCCGCTTCCGGCAAGGATCCGCAAGGCGGGGCAATCCCCTTGAAACCCCTTGCACATCGCCGGGGCAGGGGGTAATGTTCCATGCTGGGCGGGGGCTTTGGAGCACGCGTTGAAGCTGCCCGGTTTCCGCAACCTTTTCCGCAACGAGGGTGACACGCATGCTCGAAGGCTCTGGCTACACAAAGCTGCGCATCAAGATGGTCCTGACCACCCTCGGCTTCTCCCTGATCCCGCTCCTGATCCTGGGGTACACGATTTTCCGCCAGTTCGAGGCCGCGCACATCGGCAAGGTCGTTCAACACCTGAACCACCTGACGGAAAACAAGCGCCGCACCATTGATCTGTTTTTGAACGAGCGCCTCTCGCAGCTCATGGCCATCGCCTATACCCACAGGATGCAATACTTTCTGGAGGACGGCACCCTTGAGCGCGTATTCACCCTCATGCAGGCGCGCAGCAAGTATTACATCGACCTCGGCATCATCAACCAGAACGGCGATCACGTCAGCTACACCGGCCCCTACCAGGCCATCCGCACCGCGAACTACAAGGACGAGGAGTGGTTCAACCAGGTGCAGGCCAAGGGCTTCTACATCAGCGATGTGTTCCTGGGCCGCCGCAACTATCCCCACTTCATCATCGCCGTCAGCCGCCGGGAAGGCGACCAGACCTGGGTGCTGCGCGCCACCATCGACTCCGACGTCTTCGACTCCCTGGTGCAAAGCGACCAGCTTGGGGCCAACGGCGACGCCTTCCTGCTCAACTCCGACACGGTGCTCCAATCCAAGCCCCGCTTCGGCCCCAAGCTGCTGGGGCGCATGAACCTGGGCTCCTTCCCGCGCTTCACCGGCGTCCGCACGGAGACCATCGCCGTGGAGGGAAAGCCATTCCTTTTTGGTCTGGCCTGGCTGGAAAACAAGAACTGGCTCCTGGCCATCCGCGATGATCCCTCGGAGGAGCTGATGCCGCTGGCGCATACGCGCTCCCTGGTCTGGATCATCCTGGCGGGCGGCTTCCTGCTCATCGCCGGCGGCACCATCCTCACCAGCAACACCATCCTGGCCCAACTCATCCGCTCCGAACGGGAAAAGGCCTCGCTGAACGCAAGCCTCACCCAGTCGAGCAAGATGGCCTCCCTGGGCAAAATGGCGGCGGGCGTGGCCCACGAGATCAACAATCCGCTGGCCATCATCAAGGAGAAGGCGGGCTGGATGCGCGACCTGCTTGGCGAGGAGGACATCAAGGCCAGCCCGAACTTCAAGGAGTTCGAGGACGCCATCGCCAAGATCGAGTACCACGTGACGCGCGCCAAGGACGTGACGCACCGGCTGCTTGGCTTCGCGCGGCGCATGGACCCCATCCACGAGGATGTGAACGTCAACGAGGTCATCGCGCAGACCATCACCTTCCTGCAGAACGAGGCCAGGTACCGCGCCATCGAGATCCATACCGGCTTCCAGAAGGACCTGCCCTTCGTGGCCAGCGACTCCGCCCAGTTGCAGCAGGTGTTCCTGAACATCATCGACAACGCCATCGACGCCATCGGCAAGGATGGGCACATCCACATCCGCACCATGGCCGTGCACGACCCGGACGAGGTCGTCATCACGATCAAGGACTCCGGTCCCGGCATCCCGAAGGAGAAGCTGAGCACCATCTTCGACCCCTTCTACACCACGAAAAAGGTCGGCGAGGGCACGGGGCTCGGGCTGACCATCAGCTTCAGCATCATCCAGAAGCTTGGCGGCAACATCAAGGTGGAGAGCGTGGAAGGCCAGGGCGCCACCTTCATCATCAGCCTGCCGCTGAACAAAATTTAGCCCTTCACGGCGCCAAGGAGCCCCAATGGCAATAAAAATCCTGCTGGTGGACGACGAGACCGACTTTGTCGAAACCATGACCAAGCGCTTCGGCATCCGCAAGCTGCCCATCACTACGGCAAGCAGCGGCGCCGAGGCATTGAAGCTTCTGGATGAGCAGGACTTCGACGTGGTCGTGCTGGATGTGCGGATGCCCGGAATGAGCGGCCTTGAGGTGCTGCGGCAGATACGCGTCAAGCGCCCGTTCACCGAAGTCATCATGCTCACCGGCCATGCCTCGCTGGATGCGGGCATGCAGGGCATGAACCTTGGCGCATACGACTATGTGCTCAAGCCGGCTGATTTCGACGATCTGCTGGACAAGGTGCGCCGGGCCGCCGAGCGCAAGGCCCTCAATGTCAGCGCCCAGGCCAGGGGATAGCCTGCCGGAAAGCGCCCGGAAGCTGTTCGCCAGGGCCACCGGAACTCGGCTCGGCGTGAAGCCCAATTGGGCGCTGTGGCTGCACTTCCTTCTTCCTCCGGCGCTCGCCGCCCTGGTGGTGGCCGCGACCTTCGCCAGCCTGCCGCTTGCGGCGCTGCTGGCCATGGCGGCCCTGATCATGGCCGCAGGCTCGGCTCGCAACCTCCTCGCGCGCCTCACCGAGTCGGAAGAAGCCAAAAGCTCGCTCAACGCACAGCTCATCCAGTCGCAAAAGCTGGCCGCCATTGGCGAACTCTCCGCAGGCATAGCGCACGAGATCAACAACCCCCTGGCCATCATCTCACAGGAGACCGAGTGGGCGGCGCACCTGCTCTCCGAGGCTGAGGCGGGCACCGGAGGAGACTTCACCGAGGTGCGCGACTCCCTGCGCGAGATACGCGCCCAGGTGGACCGCTGCAAGAACATCACCCACAAGCTGCTGGACTTCGCCCGCAAACGCGAGCCCGTGCTGCAGGATGTGGACGTGGCCCGGCTGGTGGACGACATGGCCCGGCTGGTGGACAAGGAAGCGTCATACAAGAACGTCGCCCTGACCCGGAAACTGCCCGAGGACCTGCCCCGCCTGCGCACCGACGCGCCGCTGCTGCGTCAGGTGGTGCTGAACCTCATGACCAACGCCCTGCAGGCCGTGGAACCAGGCGGGACCATCATCGTCTCCGCCTGGGCCGATGAGGACACGCTTGCCATAAGCATCGCGGACAATGGTCCAGGCATCGCGCCGGAGCACATGGACAAGATATTCAACCCCTTCTTCACCACCAAGCCCCCCGGACAGGGCACGGGCCTGGGGCTGTCCCTGTGCCACAATCTGGTCAGCGGCATGTCCGGGCGCATCGACGTGAAGAGCGAACTCGGCAAGGGCACCACCTTTACCGTGCGCCTGCCGCGCAAGATTTCGGAGGTGCGGACGTGATCCGCCTCATCACCCACGCCGGGCAGGAGATGACGCTCCAGCCCGATCCGATGCTGACCCTGGCCCAGGCCATCTTTCTGGCCCCAACCGGAGGGGCCGGACTCTGGGACGGCGTGCCCCTGTGCGCGGGCTTGGGCAAGTGCGGCCTGTGCCGCGTGCGCTTTCTCTCCGCGCCGCCGCAGCCCCTGCCGGAGGAGGGGCGTCGCCTGGGCGAGGCCGCCCTGGCGGAGGGCTGGCGGCTGGCCTGCCTGCACCCGGCCACGGCCTGCCACATCGTGTTGCCCGAGCCCAAACGCTCCGGACGACCGCACGTGCAACCGGGGGCTGCGCCTCGCGCCCAAGACGAGGTGGCCCTGGCCGTGGACCTGGGCACCACCAGCGTCCACTGGACCGCCCTGGCGGGCGGGACCACGCTCTCCTCCGGACAGGAGCTGAACCCGCAGATGGGCCTGGGCAGCGAGGTCATGTCCCGCCTGGGTTTCGCCGCCCGCCCCGGCGGAGGGGAAACCCTCCAGCGCCTTGTCCTGAACCGCCTGCGCCAGCTCGCGCAGCGCGCCGAGGCCGAGACCGGCCAGCCGGTTGCGCGCCTGTGCGTGGCCGGAAACAGCGCCATGACCTACCTTCTGTTGGGCCTGCCCGTGAACGGCCTGGCGCGCGCGCCCTATCGCCTGGACTACACCGGTGGCGACGACCGCGACATCGCGCCCGACCTGCCGCAAACGCGCATCCCGCCGCTGCTCGCCCCCTTCGTGGGCGCGGACCTGAGCGCGGGCCTGGCCGCCCTGACCTTTGGCCCGGTCGCGCCGCACTACCCGTTCCTTTTGGCCGATCTGGGCACCAACGGCGAGTTCGTGCTGGCGCTTTCGCCGAACGAATACCTGCTGGCCAGCGTACCCATGGGGCCTGCGCTGGAAGGCGTGGGCCTGCGCCATGGCCGCACCGCCGCGCCCGGAGCCGTGCGCGCCTTCAGCCTCACCCCAACCGGCCTCAAGCCGGAGTACATCGAACGCGCCCCGCTCCCGGATGAGGACGGCGGCATCACCGGCGTGGGCTACCTGTCCCTGGTGGCCGCGCTCCTGCGGGCCGGGGTGCTGGACGAGTCGGGCCGCTTCGTGGTACCCGCCACGCCCTTGGGCCAACGGCTGGCCAAAGGCGTTTCCCGTGACGGCGGCGAGGCCGTGCTGGACGTGGGCGCTGGCCTCAGCCTGCCAGCCTCGGACGTGGAGGAACTGGTCAAGGTCAAGGCGGCCTTCAACCTCGCCCTGTCGCGGCTCTTGGCCGAGTCCGGGCTGCCTGCCGGTGCTCTGGCGCGCGTGTATCTGGCCGGGGCCATGGGCGAGCATGTGGACGCGCGCGACCTCGCCAGCCTGGGCTTTCTGCCCGAGGTGCTGGCCGGACGCCTGGAACGCGCCGGGAACACGTCCCTCAAGGGCGCTGCCCTGTTGCTGAACTCCGCCGAGGCCTGGGACTGGGTGCGGGCGCTCCCCGGCAAATGCCGGGCGCTCGACCTGACCGCCGATCCCGGCTTCGGCTCCCTGTATGTTGAAAGGATGGTGCTGCGCCATGTCGCCTGAACAACTCTTCCCGCGCCCCAGCCGGGACTTCCTGACCCAGCTGGCCGGTCTGCCCAAGCATCTTGACGCGGCCATGCCCATGCGTCGGCAGCACCGCCGCGAACTGCCCGGCGAGATCCGGCACCTCTCGCACCTGCTCACCGACGAGCGCGGCGACCTGAAGCGCGACTATCTGGCCGACCCGGCGACCCTGTCCGCCTACCTGCGCTATTTCCTGCCCTGGAACATCTACCGCCTGGGCGTGCTTTTCGCCGGGCTGGGGCTCGACCCCGGCGGCGATAACCCCAACGGCGCGGCGACCATCATCGACCTGGGCGCTGGCCCGCTGACCGCGCCGCTGGCCCTGTGGCTCAGCCGCCCGCGCCTGCGCAAGCGCCCGCTGACCTTCATCTGCGTGGACCGCGCGCCCAAGCCCATGCGCCTGGGCCTCGACGTGCTGCACAGCCTGGCCGCGGCCCAAGGCGGTCTCGCGCCCTGGAAGATCACCCTGGTGAAAGGACCGCTGGATGCGCGGCTGCGCGAAAAGGCCGACCTCATTTTCGTGGCCAACGCCCTCAACGAGGTGCTGCACCGGGGTGAGAGCGAGGAACTCCTTGAGACCGCCGAGGCCATGGCCGGGCACCTCTCCTCCATGCTCACGCCCACGGGCGCGCTCTGCGTGGTGGAGCCCGGCGTGCGGCCTTCCGCGCACCTGCTCGCCGCCCTGCGCCGGGGCTTTTTGCACCACGGCCTGAAGCCCCTGGCCCCCTGCCCGCACACCGAGCCCTGCCCCATGAGCGGACGCGGGTACACGGCCTGGTGCCACTTCAATTTCGACGCCGAGGCGGCACCGGGCTGGCTCAAGAAGCTCTCGGACGAGGCCAAGCTGCCCAAGGACAACGTGAGCCTGAGCTTCCTGCACTTCTCGGCCAAGGGCCGCAAGCTCGCGCCCGGCGAGGGCAAGAGCCTGGTGCGCGCGGTGTCCGGCCCGTTCGAGCTGCCCGCTCCCGACGGCATGGCCCCGCACCGTTTCGGGCAGTATGCCTGCTCCGAGCGCGGCCTGACCCTCTTGAGCCTGCCCAAGAAGCACCTGGTGCCCCTGCCCGGCACGCTCCTTGAGGCCGCATGGCCCGACTATCCCGAGACGGACTCCAAGTCCCACGCGCTCATCCTGCCCCTGGGCGGCGATGTGCCCCTGCCCGCCATGCGCCCAGCCCCGGAAGCCAGGCAGGCCCACGCCCCGGCCCGAAAGCCCGCTGGGGCGGCCAGCGCTGGGGAGGCCAGGCCCGCCAAGACCGGCGACCGGACCGACACCTTCAACAGGCCCGCGAAGCCCGGCGCTCCCGGCAAGCCTGCCCCTGCCGACAAGTCCGGCAGACCCGGCACGCCAGGCAAGCCGGCGAAGACCGGCAAGGCCCTGACCGTGGACAGCATCATCGCCGCCGAGGAAGCGGGCGCGCCCGCCGCCCCGCCCAAGCGCAAGCGCCTGCCCTCCGAGCGCCCGGCCGACCCGGTCAAACCGGCAGGCAAGCCAGCCAAGCAGGCAGGCAGGCCCGCGTCCTCCGGCTCCGCCCCGGCCAAGGGCAAGGCCGAATCCAAATCCAAAGACAAGCCGCACGCCTCGCGCGCGGAGCGCAAGGCCGCTGGCTCCGCCCCCGGCAAGGCCACAGGCAAAACCGTCGGCAAATCAAAGGGCAAGCCCGCTGGCAAAAAGCCAGCCAAACCCAAGGGCAAGGCCTAGGACCAGCAGACCGTGCGCATCGTTGATCTTGGACTCATCTCGTACCACGAGGCCGAGGCCGTGCAGCTGGCCGCCCTGGCCGAGGTGCAGCAGGGGGCCGAGGAAGTGCTCTACCTGCTGGAGCACCCCAAGGTCATCACCCTGGGCAGGCAGGGCGGCGGCGAGAACCTGCACGTGGGCCGGGAGTTCCTGGCCAGCCAGGGCATCGAGCTTGCCCAGACCCTGCGCGGCGGCAACATCACCTGCCATTTTCCCGGCCAGCTGGTGGCCTACCCCATCTTCCGCGTGGAGAAGCGGCCCGGCGGCATCCGCCAGTTCTTCTTCGACATGGAGGAGGCGGTCATCCGCACCTGCTCCGCCTTTGGCGTCCACGCGGCGCGGCGCGCTGGCTTTCCCGGCGTGTGGACCGGCGATGCCAACGACGGAGGGGACGCCGAAAGTGCGGGCCTGACGCGCAAGATCTGCTCCATGGGCATCGGCGTGAAGCGCTTCGTCACCTACCACGGCCTGGCGCTCAACGTCGGCCCGGACGTGAGCCTGTTCGACCTCATCACCCTGTGCGGCATCGGCGATGCCCAGGCCACCTCCCTGAGCGCGGAGGCCGCCCGGCAGGCTGCTCGCCCGGCACAGTCCCCCATCGACATGAAGGAAGTGAAGGATGTCCTTGCCAGAGAATTCCGCGCCTGTTTTGCGCATTCCGCACTGGCTGCGGGTGAAGCTGCCCAACACTAAGGGCTTTGCCTGCACCAGCTCGCTGTTGCGCGACCTGGACCTGAACACCGTGTGCCAGAGCGCGCGCTGCCCCAACACCTGGGAGTGCTTCTCGCGCTCGGTGGCCACGTTTCTGATTCTTGGCCGCGAGTGCACGCGCAACTGCGCCTTCTGCAACATCAATCCCGGCACGCAGCTGCCGCCCGATGCCGACGAGCCCCGGCGCGTGGCCGAGGGCGCGGCGAGGCTTGGCCTCAAGCACGTGGTCATCACGTCCGTCACGCGCGACGACCTGCCCGACGGCGGGGCCGACCACTTCGCGCAGTGCATCCGGCTGGTGAAGGAACGTCTGCCCGGCTGCACCGTGGAGGTGCTCATCCCGGACTTCCAGGGCGACGCGGACGCGCTGGAGATTGTGCTGGCGGCAGGGCCGGACGTGCTGAACCACAACGTGGAGACTGTGCCGCGCCTGTATGCGGCCATCCGGCCCCAGGCGGACTACGCGCAGAGCCTGGAGCTGCTGCGGCGCGTGGCGGCGCATGGCTCGGGCATTCCGGCCAAGAGCGGGCTCATGGTGGGACTGGGGGAGACGGACGAGGAGCTGCGGGAGGTCATCCGCGACATGCACGGCGCGGGCTGCACCATGATAACGGTGGGGCAGTACATGCGCCCCTCGCGCAACCATCCGCTCGTGCAGCGCTATATGCCGCCGGAAGAGTTCGACGCCCTGGCCGAATTCGGCCGCTCCATCGGGGTTCCCAAAATGTTCTGCGCACCGCTTGTCAGAAGCAGCTACCACGCTGCGGAGTTGGCTGGGGCGGAGTAGACCGCGTGAGCTTGAAAATGAGAAAGGCCCCGGAGCGCGAGCTTCGGGGCCTTCAAGAGACGCAAAGTAAAAAAGTATTCATACCAAGCCTGCGAGTATGGTTACTGTCCCAAACACGATATGCGAAAGACAAACACCGTAAATACTATTTGTTTTTTGGTATATATATGACCACAACGCCCCGATTGCAAACGTAACTACAAGAGTAAAAAAATCTAAGTAAATTGAGTGCAAGTATGAAAACGATAAAGCACTTAAGAATATCCTGTGACTCGATTTAATTATATTAGCTTTGTTCAGTAAAGAAAAAAAATAACCTCTGTACAAAAACTCTTGCAATGGGCAAGAAATGAAAACATAAAAAATATAAAACATAACATCTTGTGGTACATACTTTCTACCGATCAAACCTAGACAATAAGCGCTGACAAAAAAAAGTATAAAAATTAAACTCAGCAACGCATTAAGAACCAGGTCCGCTTTTAAACTTCTTGGGCGCAGCCCCAAGTCAAAGAAAGAAAGTCTTTTTAGTTTTGAAATGAAAATCACCAAAAGACCGACAAGGACTAAATAAACAAACCTGTTACCAAAGTCTAAAATCCCGATCAAAATCAGTGAAACTGGCAAATAGTATATTATGAATATTTCAACAAGCACCCGGATATTCATACACCATTCCTTGCAGAAAACATTGAGTGCCTCATAACAAATGCTCCACCAGCATTTGTTTCACTATCAAACCTTGCATCTTGAATTTTGGCTCGCAACTGAAATCCTAAGTTTGAGAAAAAAGTGAGAGCTGGTTCATTAGTCTCACGCACCAAAATGTCCACGTGTTCTAATGGCGTATTTTTTAACGGGTACAGAGATTTGCTATAAATCTTTGCTTGAAGAAGAGCCTCCATCACTTTTCTTGCGTATCCGAGACGTCGTTTATTCGGGTGAATGACAAGATACGTAACCTCAACGCCAAATTGGCTACTCAAATCTAGCCTTTTCAAATAATGAGCATTTTGGATCAAAGCATGAATATTTGTCAAACCTGCTCGAATGCTCGTAATCGACAAATACCTTATCACAAAAGCAATTGCCGAAAAAGTAGTATACGCAAAACAATAGTTGTGCTGTGTTTTGAGACACGCAAGGCCAACATTCCTGTTCTGTAACTTGTCATAAATCCAGTAATAGTGAGAGCTACCAAACCAACTAAAAATTGACCCAGAAGAAAGTAGCGCATATACTAGTTTCAACGAATCCTTTCTATGATTTGGCTTTCCAATGGCGTATGCGTAAACATACCCAAAGTTCCTGTTCACAATGGCTGCAACTTTTCGTACTTCGCTTCTTTGAACTGGGATAAATGACAAGGAATCATCATGAACACGCTGCAAAAGGTCAAATTTGACCCACATTGTGAGTCTATAAGAATGAAAGATATTAAACAACAACATTAAAAGTTGTAGCAAAAGCAAATACTCATTATATCCATTAAACATCATTATCACATTCGAAATCGCAACAATTGAAAAAGTAATTGTGTTGACAGTCTGTATTCGCATATCATGCCGAATACTAATGCTATTTTCATGTCGGATTCGTACGAGTCTCATATACAAAAAGTATCCAGCAGCCACAGAAGATAACACAAACAACATAAAATATAGGCTTACATTATCTTTGTCCAGCACCCTATACACAGTTATGAACACGTAAAAAACAGACAAAATAAAAAGGTCTAGTCCTCTTATTTGCGTGTCATGATAGTCTAATGCCGCCAAATGAAGTGACTGAACTATCCGGACAAGGACAACAACCCAAAAAACAAACAATAAGGCATCTGACGCGCCCATACTGTTCCCAATAATATCGCGCAGCCTATTATTTGCAAGGTGTTCAGAGCAATAGTTAAAAAGAACTCCCGCAACAGAGAAATACGCAAGCATGTAAAGATCATACCTATCCCTAAAGGTTGCTGGCATTGATTTGCATGTATGAAATATCTCCGCAAAGAATATAACAGAAAACGTGTAGTATATTACTGTGAGCTGCGTTGTCTCTAGTATTTTTGTAGTGATATACATATCTTTTCGTAAGGCCAAAAAAACTGCCACCCAAGCGACAGCTAAGCCTCCCTTACACAAAATAAACCACCACAGACTTCGTTGTCTTAAAAGAAAAAACTCAAAGACAACTAAGGCTGTCAACAGTAACCCTGTTATTTCTATTGTAAGGTCTGGCTGTAAAAGTGTAGAAATTATTGGCAGTGTCAGCCCAAGAATCCCTAATGAATATTCGTTTTGTTTTGAAAGATTGAATGTTACCTCTATTAACTGGGCATGTCTTATAACTATGAGAAGCGAAGCCAAAAATGGTGCACTACTTTTCAGTATAGTACCTAGTTCCAATGATTCATAAAAATTTTCCGACAGCTTCCAAAAAAAAGTAAGCGCTATATACAAATTTAGAAACAGAAAAAAAGTTAATATTGTTGTTTTTGAATTTCTTGTTTCCATCCGATTATTTCCTCCGCTTAACACTATGAACAGAGTGCAAAAATATATTCACTCAATAATGCAAACCCTGGCGGGCTGTCCGGACGAAACGGGAGCGACTCCTGGGTGCGGAATAAGATGCTTGTCCCTTCCCCCTACCCCGCCACCAGCCGCGTCATGCCGCGATCAACTTCGCGGTGGCGCACGGTGAGGCCGCAGGCGGCGAGTTCGGCGGCCAGCCAGTCCGCGCCCAGGCGCAGCTTGCGGTAGCAGCCCTTGGCGAAGCGCCAGGCCGAGCCCTCGCGCGTATACACGATGTCGTGCGCCAGGTACGTGTCCTCGCTCTCGTGTTCGAGGAAGCAATGCGCCACGCGCCCGTCGTCGGCCTTCACCGGAATGAACCGGTCCAGCCCCTGCGGCAGCACGCTCATGTCGCGATACCCGATGACCAGCGACGCGCCCGGCTCCAGCATGGGCGTCACATCGCGCAGCATCTGCCGCACGGCGTCCTTGCTGGGCAAATGGGTGATGGTGTCGCCCATGCACACCACCACGGACCACGGCCCGGGGGCCAGGTCGCGCAGACGCCCGATATCGCCCACCACGCCGCGCACGTGCAAATGCATGGTCTGCTGCGCCATCAAATCCAGCAGCTTGCGGCTGGTGTCCAGCCCCGTCACCTCGAAGCCCAGCCGCGCCAGGGCCACGGACTGATACCCCGGCCCGCAGCCAAGATCGAGCGCCCGGGCGCAGCCGCGCGGGGTCAAGCCCAGGCGCGCGAACAGCGCCTGCTGCTCGTCGGCCTTCACGTCGAACGGCCCCATCATCCAGGGGTACACCTCGTCCAGAATCGCCTCGTAATGCTCCTGCGCCGTGCCGATCGTCCCGCTCATCACGTGCCCCGTTCCACCTGATTTTTGATAAGTCCCTTCAACCGCACAACATCATTGAACGAAATCTTGTGCTTGTCAAAGAGCGTCATGAGCCCGAAAAAGTTGCTCTCCGTGCAGACGAGCGTGTCGGGCGGCAGCGAAACCGTGCCGCGAAAGTTTTCCAACCCGCCGAAGCCGATGGCAATGTCCCGCCCCTTCTGCCCCTTGACCGTAAACGTATGCAGCGCGCCGATGGGCCGAAGCTGACTGATCCATTTCCCAAGCGCTTTGAATTCCTGCCGACGACTCGCCATTGGATTGCCTCACGATTTGAACACAAAGTGACAGATGCACAGGACTCAAGAACGCTCGCTGCGTCACATCCTCACGGCATACACGGAAGATTCACAATACAGCGCCCTACTCGTCCCAGTCCTTCACCTGCAATTCAATCTTGGGAATGCCGTCAAAGCGGTCGATGCGCGGGGTGAAGGCGAAGCGCATGAGTTTGCCCTGCACCTCGCGCGTCAGGTCCGCCGCCTTGCGCCAGGCCTTGGCGGGCAGCACGGCGCCGGGCCGCAGGCCCGCCTGATCGGCTGACAATTGCTCGGCCAGTTGCAATTTCACATGGTCCTTGCCGAACACGCGGTAGTCCTTCACCAGCACCGGCGGCGACACGAACACCGGCTCCGGGTTGCCCATGCCGAAGGGTTGCAGCATCTCCAGTTCTTTCAACAAGGTGAACGAGATGTCGCCAAAGCCCAGCTCGCGGTCCAGCTTGAGCGAGGGCTTGAGCGGGAGCGGCCCGAGGGCGGCCTCCACGGCCAGATGAAAGCCCTCGCGCAGGGCCTCCAGGTTGTCGAGCGGCATGGAGAGCCCGGCGGCCTGCTTGTGCCCGCCGAAGCCCAGGAACAAGTGCTCAAGCCCGGACAGCCCCTCGTGCAGATCGAACTCCGCCACGCTGCGGCCGGAGCCCTTGTAATGGCCCCCGCCCTTCTCATCGCCAGGGTCGTCCTCGCGGCAGAGCATGAGCACGGGCTTGTAGTGCCGCTCCACCACGCGCGAGGCCACGATGCCGATGACGCCGGGGTGCCAGTGGTCCGCGGTCAGCACAAGGCCCAGGCGCTCTTTCTGCTCCTCGGCCTGGGCAAGGGCCTCCTCCAGGATGCCCTGCTCCTCGCTGCGGCGTCTGGCGTTCAGGCCGTCGAGCTTGGACGCCAGCGGGTTGGCGGTGTCCATGTCCGGGGCCAGCAGCATGGTCAGCGCCACCTGCGGGTCGGCCATGCGGCCAGCGGCGTTGATGCGCGGCGCCAGGCCGAAGCCGATCTGCCCGGCGCCCAGCTCGGCCACGCGGTCATAGCCGCTGTAGACCTTGAGCGAGGCGATGCCGGGCCGCTTGGCGTCCTTGATGAGCAGCAGCCCGTTCTTGACCAGGATGCGGTTCGCGCCCGTCAGGCTGACCACGTCGGCAACCGTGCCCAGGGCCACGAGATCGAGGAACTGGCGCATGTCCACGGCCTCGCCCGGCAGCAGGCGGTTCAGCGCGGCCATGAGCATGAAGGCCACGCCAACGCCCGCCAACTCGCACAGGCCGGTGCAGTCGCCGCCGCACTCGCCGCCGCACAGGCGCGGGTTGCAGATGGCCGCAGCGGGCGGCAGTTCGCCCGGGGGCATGTGGTGGTCGCTGACGACCACGGTCATGCCGAGTTCCTTGGCCCGCGCCACCTCGGCCACGGCGCTGATGCCGCAGTCCACGGTGAGCAGCAGGCGCACGCCCTCGGCGGCAAGGCGCTCGATGCCCGCCATGTTCAGGCCGTAGCCGTCGTCCACGCGGTTGGGCAGGTAGTGGCCGATCTGCTGGGCCGCGACCTCCGGCCCCAGGCGCTTGGCGAAGAAGTCCTTCACGAGCGCGGTGGAGGTAATGCCATCCACGTCATAGTCGCCCCAGACGCAAAAGCGCGCCCCGGCCATGAGCTCGCGAGCCAGCACGCGGGCCGCTTCCGTGAGGCCGGGGATGGCGTCGGGCTTGGGCAAATGCCGCAGGCCGGGGGAGAGAAAACGGTCCATGTGCTGCGCGGAGGTGAACCCGCGCCGCCAGAGCACCTCGGCGATGACCCGCGTGATGCCCAGATCCTCGGCGATCTGGCCGATGTTGGCGGGAACGGGCGCGTCGGAAAGCAGCTTCCAGTTGCAGGGCATGACGGCCTAGCCCTGGACCATGCGACGGAGAATGTCGCGAGTGCTCGAAACAGCATCCGCTGCACGCGTGATGGGCCTGCCCACCACGAGGAAGTCGGAGCCAGCGGCCACGGCGGCCTCCGGAGTCATGACGCGGCGCTGGTCGTCCGGAGCGGCGGCAGGGTCGGGCACGCGGATGCCCGGCGTGAGGCAGAGGAATCCCGGACCGCACGCGGTCTTGATGCGGGCGACCTCGTGGCCGGAGCAGACCACGCCGTCCAGCCCGGCGGCCTGCGTGGCCCGCGCCAGCTCCAGGGCCACCTCTGCGGCGGACCGGCCCTGCAGCAGAGGGCTGTCCACGTCCTGCATGCTGGTGAGCACGGTGACGGCGAACAGGAGCGGCTTCACCGCCAAGGCCATTTCGCCCGCAGCCTCGTTGCGCGCGGCAACGGCCATGCGGGCCATGTCCGGCCCGCCAGCGGCGTGGATGTTCAGCATGTCCGCGCCGCTCTTGACCGCGGAGCGCACGGCCCCGCGCACCGTGTTGGGAATGTCCAGGAACTTGAGGTCGAGAAAGACCTTGAAGCCCAGGCGCTTCAGGGCGCGGACGATCTCCGGGCCTTCGGCCACGAACAGCTCCAGGCCCACCTTCATCCACAGCTCCGGCTGTCCCGGCGCAACAAGCGGAACAAGCATACGGGCCATGTCCAGGGCTTCCGCCCCGGTCTGGAAGTCCAGGGCAACCACGAGTTTCGCTTGCTGCGACATCGTCTGCGGCATCAGGCGTTCTCCCACTGGGCCATGAGCCCGGGCAAGAGCCCCGGACGGCAGATGGCCCGCGCGCGGCCCGCCACATACACGGCGCGCAGCTCGTCCGTCGCCTCTTCCAGGTCGTCGTTGACGATGTGGTAGTCGAAGTGCGCGGCCTGCTCCAACTCGCCCCGGGCGTTGGCGATGCGCCGGGCAATGACCTCCTCCGTATCCGTGCCGCGCCCGCGCAGCCGCTTTTCCAGCACCTCGCGCGAGGGCGGCAGGATGAACACATACAGCGCCTGCGGGAACACCTGCTTCAGTTGCAGCGCGCCCTGCACGTCGATGTCGAAGAGCATGTCCTGCCCGTGGGCGAGCTTCTCCTCCACCGGGCCTTTGGGCGTTCCGTAGAAATTGCCGTGCACCTCGGCCCATTCGGCGAAATGCCCGGCCTCGCGGCGGCGCAGAAACTCCTCGCGCGTCAGGAAGTGGTAGTGCACCCCGTCCTGCTCGCCCGCGCGCGGGGCGCGGGTGGTGCAGGAAATTGAGTACGCGAAGCCGGGGAACTCGGCGCGCAGCCGGGCCACCAGCGTGCTCTTGCCCGCGCCCGAGGGAGCGGAGAGCACCAGGCACAGGCCCTTGCGCCCCCCATGCAGATTGTCGAGCGGAGCGTCCGTGGGGCGCATTATTCCTCCTCGCGCTTGGCCGCGCTGTCCTCGGCAAGGAAGCGCTGGCCGATTGTCTCCGCCTGGATGGCCGAGAGGATGACGTGATTGGAGTCCGTAACCACGATGGCGCGGGTCTTGCGGCCCTGGGTGGCGTCGATGAGCCGTCCTTCCTGGCGCGCGTCCTCACGCAGGCGGCGCATGGGCGCGCTGGCCGGGTCCACAATGGCGATGATGCGCGCGGCCACCACGAAGTTGCCGAAGCCCAGGCTCACCAGCCGCTGGCGCGAGGTTGTTTTCTGTGTGCTTTTGTCCATGCCCTACTCGATGTTCTGCACCTGTTCGCGACATTTTTCCAGCTCAACCTTGAAATCCACGGTGAGCCGGCTCACCTCGACATCCTGAGCCTTGTTGCCGCAGGTGTTGATCTCGCGGAAGGCCTCCTGGATCAGGAAGTCCAGGCGCTTGCCCGCCTCGCCCTTGGCGGCCACGGCCTCGTCCAGGCGATCCAGATGCGCGGCCAGGCGGGTGATCTCCTCGCTCACGTCCAGGCGGTCGGCCAAAACCGCCACCTCCTGGGCCAGGCGCTCCTCGGTGAAGGCCATGCCCGCCTGGGCCACAAGGGCGCTCAAACGTTCCGCCGTCGCCGCCTGCTTGTCCTTCAGCACCACGGGCACGCGCTCGCCCACGGCGGCGGCCAGCTCGCGCAGCCGCGCGAAGCGGGCAGTCAGGTCCTTGGCCAGTTCGCCGCCCTCCACCCGGCGCGAGTCGTTCCAGTCGGCCAGGGCCTTCTGGAAGCCCTCCTCCAGGCTCTTGGCCAGGCGCGGGTCCGGTTCGGCGGAGTCGTCGCGCCAGAGGTGCGAGGCGGACAAGAGCCGGTTCATGTCCGGCACGAAGGCCACGCCCTGCTCAGCGGCCAGGGAACGCAACTGGTCCAGCATGGCCCCGGCCTGGGCCGTGTTCAGGCTCACGCCCAGCAGCGCGGCGCTGCGGGTCTCCACCGAAAGGCTGATGTCCACGCGCCCGCGCGAGGCGTTCTTGCGCAACAGCTTGTCAAAACGCGTCTCCAGGCTGCGCAGCACCGAAGGCATGCGCCACTTCACGTCCAGAAAACGGTTGTTCACGCTGCGGATCTCCCAGACGTGGCTGAAGTCCTCGGCATTGGTCTCCACGCGTCCGAAACCGGTCATGCTCATGGGCATGGGTGCTCTCCTTGGGGGGGCCGGATGTCTCCAGCCTCGATTGCAGTTTTGTACAGGGTGCGCAGCGCCGTCAAGCGTTGCATCATGCCGTCCGTGGCATAGTCCGGGAAGGTCCAGGGAAGCGTCACCCAGCCCTGGCGCTTGTTGTAGATGAGGGTCAGATCGGCCCAGATGCCGCTTCCCAGGTACACGCGATGCGTAAAATTCTTGCCCGAGGCCAGCACCAGCCGCTCCAGGGTCAGGATGCCGGGGTCCAGGTTCACCCGGCGCGAGCCATCGGACCGGGCGCATGCGCGCTCCAGTTCGTTGGTGGCGAGCTTGAAGCCGAGCAGGCCGTCCAGGGGCAGCAGGCGCTCGAAGCCGAGCAGCCGCCGGAACAAGGGCGCGCCAAGCTCCGCCTCGTAATACCCGGTGTGGTCGAAGGGCAGCAAGCCGGACTTGTAATCCACCGGGCCGAAAAGCTCCACGAGTTCGCCGTGCAGGGGCAGCCAGCCGCCGCGATGCCCTGGCTCCCACCAGTCGGCGGCGGCCAGCACCGAAAGCACGGCCTTGCCGGGCCGCGGCTCGCGCGGGGTGCTCACGCGGACTCCCCGGCCAGGGTTCCGACGATCCTGCCGTTCGCGATGCCCTGTGGCCGCATCGGAACCAGGGCGCCCGGCTTCAGCCTCTCCCCTCCTCGCAGCCCTTGGACATGGCAGGCGGTGTAATACTCGCACACGCCGTGGCCGTTTCCGGCGTTTTCCAGCAGCACCATGAGCCTGGGCAAAGCGGCCAGCTCTTCCTGAAAGGCGCGCTTCTTGGCTTCCGCCAGTTCGCGCAGCCGGGCGGCCCGAGCCGTGCGCTCGGCCTTGGGCAGGGTGTCGGCCAATTTCGCCGCCGCCGTGCCGGGCCGGGGCGAATAGGGAAACACGTGGGCATAGGTCAGCGGCAGCTCGCGGCAAAAGGCCAGCGTGGTCTCGAACTGCTCCGCCGTCTCGCCAGGGAAGCCGGTCAGCAGGTCCGCGCCAAGGCCAAGGCGCGGCCAGCAGCCAGCAAGCTCGCGCAAAAACTCCATCATCTGCTCCGGTCGGTAGTGCCCGCGCCCCATGCGCCTCAGCACACCGGCGTCGCCGCTTTGCAAGGAGATGTGCAGGTGCGGGGCCACAAGGCGCGAACCGCCCAGCACGTCCAAGGCCTTTGCGCCAAGCTGGCCGGGCTCGATGGAACTCAGGCGCAGGCGCGCCCGGCCCGCCCATTGCGGGGCCAGTTCGGCCTCCACGCGCGCGAGCAGATCCCAAAAATCCAAAGGTTCCGCCAGATCGCAGCCATACTGGCGCAGGTTCACCCCGGACACCACCAGTTCGCGATAGCCCGCGTCGAGCAAACGGCGCATCTCGGCAATGGCCTCTCCGGGTTCGCGGCTCACGCTCGGCCCCCGCGTCAGCGGCACGATGCAGTAGGTGCAGCCGTGGGAGCAGCCGTCCTGCACCACGACTACGGCGCGCGCGCGGCGGAAGGCGGCGATGGAGAAGGGCGGAAACGCGCGGGCAACGGGCGGCTCCGTGAAGGCTTGCGCAGAGGAGACCCGCGTTTCGGTGGAGGGCGCGCCAAAAGGGAACGGTCCGGCAAGCAGGTCGGCCTTGCGCGACTGCGGCACCACCTCATCCACCTCGGACATGGCGGAGAGTTCCTTGGCAAGCACCTGGGCCGCGCACCCGGTGACCACGATGCGGGCCGACGGGTTCTGCTGGCGCAGACGGCGCACGGCGGCGCGCAGGTCGCTCACGGCCCGGCTGGTCACGGCGCAGGAGTTCACGAGCAGCACATCCGCGCTGCACGCCGCGTCGGACTCGACCAATCCCTCGGCGCGCCAGGCCTCGGAGATGGCCTCGGACTCGTACTGGTTGATCTTGCAGCCCAGGGTGGCGACGAAAAAGCTCTTGGCGTGCGCGAAATCCGGCATGATCTCTATCTTTTTCCTGGATTAATGAACGCGCTTGGGCAAAAAGAGAGTCACGTCCGCGCGAAGGAGGCTCCCATGCGCCAGCCCCGGAACATCCTGCGGCAATTCCCCCTGCCGCGTCTGGCCCTGCTCTGCCTGACGGCCCTGTGCGCCTGCCTGCTGGCCGGATGCTCGCCCGCCGTGCGCGGCAGCATGGCCCTGGCCAGCGGCGACTACGACCTGGCCCTGAGCCGCTACCAGGAGGCACTGGCGCAAGAGCCGGACTCCCTGTACCTGCGGCAGCGCATCGGGCTGACGTACTACACGAAAAAAGACTATGCCCGGGCCGAGGCGAGCTTTCTGGACATCCTGGCCCGCAGCCCCGGCGAACCGAACGCCCTCTTCTACCTGGGCCTGTCCCGCGTTGGCAAGGGCGAGACCGCCGCGGCCCTGGACGAGCTTACCCGCTTTTCCTGGCCGGGCAAGTACTATCACCAGAAGTACGTGCGTGCGGAAGCCGTGCGCCTGCTGGGCCACCCGGAGATGCCCCCGTCCGAAGTCATCCGCGACCTGCTGGACGCTCTTGAACAAGGCCGCAAGGAGCAGGACCTGCTGGAGCTTGAGATGTCCCGCAGCCTCTGGAGATGACCGCCCCGGCCAGCACAGCGCCTGCGGCATCATAGACCGCGGCCACCTGCCCCGGCGCTGGACGCACCTGCGCCGCGTCGAAACGGACGCGCAAGACACCGCCTGAAAGCTCCACCCGGGCGGGCTTCGCCGCCTCGCGATAACGCGTCTGCACCAGCACTTGCTCCGGCCACAGGGCCGGGTCCGCAAGCAGGTTCACCTCGCCCGCCTCGAAGGACTCCGCCAGCAGGGCCTCGCGCGGGGCCACCACCAGGACGTTGCGCGCAATGTCCTTGTCCAGCACGTACAGCGGCTCCCGCCAGGACAGGCCGAGCCCGCGCCGCTGCCCGATGGTGGCGCGCCACAGGCCCTGATGCGCGCCCACGCGGACGCCGTCCGGCAGCTGCGCCGTGCCGGGGCCGGGCAGTTCCCTCGTGCGCGAAGCCAGAAAGGTCCGGTAGTCGTCGTCCGGCACAAAACAGATCTCCTGGCTCTCCCGCGGCAGGGGCGGAATCTCGCCCCGCGCCTCAAGCTCGGCGCGGGCCTCGGCCTTGCGCGCTTCCGCCAGGGGAAAGCGGGCGAGCAAAAGCCGTTCGCGCGGCACCAGGGACAGGAAATAGCTCTGGTCCTTCACCGGATCGGCCCCGCGCGCAAGCGCCCACCCATACTCCGGGTGCGGCCCAGCAGCCGCGAAATGCCCGGTGGCCAGCCCCTCCGAACCCAGGGCCAGGGCCTGGTCCAGAAGCAGGCCGAACTTCATGGCCGCGTTGCAGCGGGCGCAGGGGTTGGGCGTGCGGCCAGCAAGATACTCGGCGGCGAAGGGTCCGGCCACGAGGGCCTCGAACTCGGCGCGCAGGTCCAGCAGATGCAGGGCAACGCCGAGTCTGGCGCAGGCCTCGGTCAGGCCGCTGGCGGCGATTTCATCGCGCTGCGGCAAAAACTGCCCGTGCAGGGCGATGACCTCTCGTCCGGCGTCGCGCAGGCGCAGCAGCGCGGCCAGGCTGTCGCCTCCGCCGCTCACGGCCACCGCCACGGGTCCGGGCCGGGTCACGGCTTCGGCCCCCAGTCGCCGGTCTCGGCGGCGCGCACGTACTTGAGGAAGGCGTAAAAGGAGCCGTGCACCGCGTTGATGAACCCGGCGCGGCCATCCAGCACGCCCAGCTTGAGCAGATAGAGCTTGAAGAACCGCGCCACGCCGTGAACCACGCCCTGAAACACGCCACCGCGCCGGCCCTTGGCCTTGATGGAGTCCGCGCCCTGCTGAGCGTAGGAGTTCACCTTGTCCAGGTGTTCGCGAAAGTTGCGGTAGGGATAATGGATGATGTCGCCCGCAAGCTTGCGCGTGGGGCCAAGGGGCCGGAAGCTGTAGTGCGCGCCGCTCACGCGCACCTCGATGGCGTCCGGCCGGAACACGCGGAAGAGATAGTCCGGGTACCAGCCGCTGTGCTTCATGAAGCGGTCGAAATAGAACGACGAGCGCGGGGTGAGGAAGCCCGCGGCATTGCCGGGGGCAGAAAGAGCCGCGCGGATGCTCGCGGCCAACTCGTCGGTCAGGTGCTCGTCCTGGTCCAGGCTCACCACCCAGTCCACCTTGGGTTCAAGGGCACGGATGTGCTCAAGGGCGAAGCGGAACTGCGGGCCGGGCCCTTCCCAGGCCCGCGTCAGCACGGTGGCTCCGGTGGCCTCGGCTATGGCCACCGTGGCGTCGGTGCTGCACGAGTCCACAACGATGAGCGTGTCGCAGAACGAAAGCGAGGCCAGGCAGCGCCCAAGCAGGCGCTCGCCGTTGTAGGTCAGAATGAGGCCGACGATATGGGGAGCCATGCGTTCTCGCGGGTTGTGCGTTCTGGAGACGGTCCGCCAAAGGCGCTCGGAGACGCGGCGGCGGGTGCGCGTCTTGTACGACGGGCTCCCCCACCGGTCAAGGAGCCGCACGTTTGTGCTTTTGGGCGGCACAGGCTATGAACCGCACATGCGACACGACACCACGATTTTCGACGACGAACCGGACCTGGACGCCCCCGAGGCCCTGGCGGACGGGCAGGACGCCGCTTTCGCCACAGGTCCCCTGGAACGCCGCGCCGCGCCGGGCGATACCGGCCTGCGCCTGGACCAGTTCTGGGCGCGCGAGCTTGCCGACCGAGGCGTCTCGCGCGAGCGCATCAAGGACTGGCTGCAAGCTGGGCTGGCCCAAATCGACGGCAAGCCCTGCAAGAAGCCCGGGCAGCGGCTGGAAGGCTACGAGCGCCTGAGCCTCGACGCCCCGGACATGTCCGGAGCCCTTGCGCCCAAACCCGAACCGGGCGACCTGCGCATCATCTTCCGCGACCAGTTCCTGGCGGTCGTCGACAAACCCGCCGGGCTGACCACCCACCCGGCCCCAAGCCAGCCGGACGGCACGCTCGTCAACCGCCTGCTGCACCACCTGCCGGAGCTCGCCCCGGAGGTCTCCGGCATGGAGGGTGAGCGTCCGGGCATCGTGCACCGACTGGACAAGGACACCAGCGGACTCATCCTGGTGGCCCTCACCGAGGCCGTGCGCCTGGAGCTTTCCCAGGCCTTTGCCGACCGCCGCGTGCACAAGACCTATCTGGCCCAGGTGCACGGCAGGCCGAAAGGAGACGAGGCCGGAGCGCTGGGCGAAAACGCGGGCTTCATCGACCTGCCCATGGGCAGGCACCCCACCATCCGCACCAAAATGGCCGTTTTGCAGAAAGGCGGCCGCGAGGCCCGCACCAGCTGGCGCAGACTGTGGACCGACCGCCTGGGCCGGGCCAGCCTGCTTGCGGTGGACCTGCACACGGGCCGCACGCACCAGATCCGCGTGCATTTGGCGCACCTGGGCCACCCGCTCGTGGGCGACCCGGTGTACGGACCCTCGCACCACGCCCGCTGGCTGGCGCAGAAGGGGCCGCTCTCCGGCCTCGCGCCCCGGCAGATGCTCCACGCCTTCCGCCTGGCATTGGAGCACCCGGACAGCGGCGAGGAGCTGCTGTTCCGCCAGGACCCGCCGCAGGACTTCCTGGCCCTGCTGCACGCGCTAGCCTCCGATTGCCAGCGCGTGGTCATCACCGGAATGCCCGGCTGCGGCAAGTCCGCCCTGCTGCGCGCGTGCGCGGCCTCGCCCGAGGCCCCGCCCGTGTTCAGCGCCGACGCCTGCGTGGCCGCTCTGTACGGACCCGGCGGCGATGGCGCGGCGCTCATCGCCCGCAACCTGGGCGGTCAAATGCTGACCCCGGAAGGGGCCGTGGACAGGCCGAAACTGCTGGCCCGGATGCTGGAGAACTCCAGCCTGCGGCGCGAGGTGGAAGGGATTGTCCACCCCCTGGTGCGCCACGCCCTGCGGGAGTTCTGGGCCGAGCACAACGCCGCGCCTTTGGCCATCGCCGAAATTCCGCTCTTCTTCGAGGCCGGCTGGCTGGGCGGCAGGCCCGACAAAAAATCCGGCTCCAAAAGCGGCCAGGGCAGGCGCATGGCCGATGTCGTGGTCGGCGTGCGCTGCCCGGAGGCCCTGCGCCACGGCCCCCTGCGCGAGAGCCGGGGCCTGGCCCCGGAGACGCTGGCGGCGTTCGAGTCCTGGCAATGGCCGGAGGACCGCAAGCTCGCGGCCTGCGACATGCTGGTGGACAATGCCGGAAGCCTGGACGACCTGGAGGCCGAGGCCGCCGGGCTGCTTGCGCGACTGTCCGCCCTGCGCGCCGAACGCGACGCGGCCTTCGCCGCCCGTCTGGCCGCCCTGCTGGATGACGCCGCCGAGAAGGGGGCCGAGGGAGACGCGGCGGCCCTGTCCGGCGCAATGGGAGACGCCCAGGAATGATCCCCCTGCGCGACGACATCCCGCGTGTGCACACGCCCGTGGCCGTCATCCTGGTGATCCTGGCCAACCTGGCCATGCACGTGTTCTTGAGCGGGCAATCGCCCCATGTGCAGGAGGTGGTGTTCCGCCTGCTCGGCGTGGTGCCCGCGCGCTACGCCTTCCCGGATTGGGCGGCCTTGGCGGGCTTTCCGGCCATGGGCGCGACTCCGTTCTTCTCCTACATGTTCCTGCACTCCAGTTGGTGGCACCTGATCTTGAACATGTGGATGCTCTGGATCTTCGCGGACAACATCGAGGACGTCATGGGGCCGCTCAGGTTCCTGGCCTTCTATCTGCTTTGCGGACTGGCCGCGCTGGCCCTGCACATGGTCTTCAACCTCGCCGCCAGCGCGCCGGTCATCGGGGCCTCCGGAGCCGTGGCCGGGGTCATGGGCGCGTATGTCATGCTCTACCCGCGCGGCAAGGTGGTCACCTTCATCCCCATCATCATCATCCCGTACATCGTCGAGCTTCCGGCCTGGCTGTTCCTGGGCATCTGGTTCCTGTCGCAGGTGCTCTCAGGCGTCTTCGACCACCTGGTCGCCTCGGCCGCGGGCATCGCCTGGTGGGCGCACGTCGGCGGCTTTCTGACCGGGATGTTGCTCGTGCGCCTGTTCATGAAGCCCGAGCGCTGCTACCACTGCGAGTACAAGGGATTCAGGAACAACTTCCGCTTCGAGTAGGACTTACTGCCTTCTGGGCTTCCACTTGGCGGCGCGGGCCTCGACGGAGGCGCGGGTTTCCGCGGGAAGCTTCTTGGCCAGGGATTCGCGCCAGACGGCGCCACCGACGTCCCCGGCATTGTCGGCCACCACATACCAGAAGTAGGCTTCGGGCAGGTTCTGCGGCACGCCGCGGGCCATCTCGTAAACGTTGCCCAACTGCTGCTGGGCGAAGCCGCTGCCCTTGTCCGCCAGCCCCTTGAGCAGGGCCAGGCCCTGCTGCGGGTTCTTCGCCACGCCCTCGCCCGAAAGCAGCATGTCCGCCAGCTGGACGGTGCAGCCTTCCTCGCCAAGCGCTGAGCCCTTCTGATACCATTTCACCGCTGCGATGGGATCGGCCGGAAGGTTCTCGCCGCCGCGCCGCAGCAGGATGCCCAGATAGAACATGGCGTGTGCGTAGCCCTTCTCCGCCGCCCTGGTGAACCACCAGACGGCCTGGCGGGCGTCTTTGGCCACGCCCCAGCCGTTTTGGTAGTCATGCCCCAGCTGCATCATGGCGTTCAGGTCGCCCAGGTCGGCCCCGCGGCGAATGAACGCCTGGCCCTTGGCCTTGGCCCCCTGCAACCCGTCCTCTTCCAGGTCAGACACGGTGACGCCCACCAGCAGGTTGAGCTCCGGATGCTCCCGCGCGGCCTGGGTCAGCATTCTCTCCCCCGCGGCCAGATCCTTGGGACCGCCCTTGCCCTTGACCATGAGCGAGGCCAGCTCGATGCCCGCCCTGGGCTCGCCCAGCTCCATGGCCCGGCGCAGCCAGGCGCGTGCCTCGACCGAGTCGTCCTGGGACACCTCCTCCTCGGCCAGCATGGACGCGAGGTGCACCATGGCGATGGGGATGCCCTGCACCGCACCCTGGCGGGCGGCCTGAAGCCGGACCATCCTGTCCTCGGAAAGCCAGCCCAGGGCATATCTGCCGTAAATGCTGCCCTTGGCCGCCAGGGGCGTGGCGAGCTTCAGCGCCTGCTCGCGCTCCTCGTCATGCTTGGCGCTCCAGGCCAGGCGCATGGCCGCGACCAGCTTCTCCTCCTCCTGCGACGGGGCCTGGGCGACACCGGCAGGCGCGGCGTGGGCAGCGGCCGGAGCGGGCTGCGGCGTGGGTTTCGGCCCCAGAGACGCCTGTGGCGCGGGCGCAGGGGCGGACGTGGGCGGGGCGGCCTGCCCGGCGAAGGAGAAGCGCCCGATGAGCGAGGTGTTTTCCCAAGGCACTTGCTTCCGGCCAGACTCGCGCACGACGCCCTCGCGCACGCCCATGAACAGGTCGGTGATGGAGAGCCCGGGCGTGGCGATGCTCTTCAAGAGATGCTGGGTGTACAAGCCGTTGCGCCCATCTCCATCCGCCGCGACCTTGCCCGGCGCCGTGGCGTAGGCGATCAGCGATCCGGCCGGGGCGTCCATGCGGGCCAGGCCCGCCTCGGCGCTGCGAAAACTCCGGGCAAAGGGGTTGTTGCGGCAGGCATCAAGGATGACCACGTTGGGGCCGTTGCCGGCGTCCTCCATCTTGGCCAGCACCAGCCCGGCGTTGAGGCTGCCGTAGCGCACGTCGCCCTCGCTCTGGATCACGGCGTTCACGGGGACAAGATAGTTCTCCCCGGCAACCTGCAGGCCATGCCCGGCGAAATAGAACACCCCCATCCCCCCGTGGCGCAGGGCAAGGCCGAAGGCGCGCACAGCCTCCTCCATCTGCTGTAAGCTGGCGTTCGTGACGAGCGTCACCTCGAATCCGAGTCGCTTGAGGGCGGCGGCCATGTCCGTTGCGTCGTTCACGGGATTCTTGAGCGGAGCCGTGGGATAGGCCGAGTTGCCAATGACAAGCGCCGTGCGCCCGGCGGCAAGTCCGGAGGCTGAAAGTGCGAGAAGCAACACGGCCGCGAGGAGAAACGAGTGTAAAAGTGCGGGTCTTTTGGTCACGGGGCTACCCTCCTGTCCTGCTTTTGTGGTATCAGAATCCGAGGCCATGACAAGCTCTGGCCAACGGACGCCTCCCAACCTGTGGAAAACTCCCTTGACAGGGCGCAAACACACACTATTTTGCAGAGTGGAGCGAGACCGCGGCCACTGCCGCCAAGGAGTTGCAACGCCATGAGCGTGGAATTCAAGGACTATTACAAAATCCTGGGCGTGACACGCAAAGCCTCCCAGGACGAAATATCCAAAGCCTTCAAGAAGCTAGCACGCAAGCACCACCCGGACCTGAACCCCGGCGACGCAGGAGCCGAGGCGAAGTTCAAGGAAGCGGGCGAGGCTTACGAAGTGCTGAAGGACCCGGAGAAGCGCAAACTGTATGACCAGCTTGGCCCCAACTGGCAGCAGGGCCAGAATTTCCAGCCGCCTCCGGGCTTTGAGAACATGCGCTTCAACTTCTCCGGCCAGGGCGGCCCTGGCGGGGCTGGTTTTGGCGCGGGTGGGTTCAGCGACTTCTTCGAGACCCTGTTCGGCGGCGCGGGCGGCCCGCGCGGCGGGGGCTTCGGAGGCGGGTTCCAGCAGCGCCCGCGCCGGGGCCAGGATGCCGAGGTAACCTACGAAATCGGCCTGGAGCAAGCCTTTGCGGGCGGGCCGCAGTCCGTGACCCTGCAGGAACATGTGCCCGGCGCGGACGGCTACCCGGTGATGCAGAAGCGCACCCTCAAGGTGAGCATCCCGCCCGGCGTCAAGGACGGCCAGAAGATCCGCCTGGCTGGCCAGGGCAACCCCGGCGGCGCGGGCGGCGAGCCCGGCGACCTGTACCTGCGCATCAAGTTGCGGCCACACCCGCAGTTCAAGGTCAAGGAGGACAACGTCGTCTACGACCTGGCCCTGACCCCCTGGGAGGCGGCCCTTGGCGCCACCGTGCGCGTGCCCACCCTGGACGGCGCGGTGGAGATGAAGATTCCGCCCGGCGTGGGCTCCGGCGCACGCTTGCGCGTGCGCGGCAAGGGCCTGGGAACCGCTGGCAAGCGCGGCGATCAGATGGTCCGGATCATGATCCAGACGCCCAAGACGCTCTCCGACGAAGAGCGCCGTCTGTGGGAGGAGTTGGCCAAGGCCTCCGCCTTCCAGCCACGCAACGGTTGAGCGCGGCATTCCTGAGCACTTGAGGAGACACGCCATGACGCAGCTGAAGATCAACGACCCGCGAAACCTGCCCAGCCGCTCGGAGTACATCGCCTGGGCGCGGCTGGTGGAGCTGACCCGCGTTGAGCCCGCCACAGTGGCCGAACTGCTGGAGATGGGCTGGATAGACCCCGTGCGCACCGGCGCGGACGAGTATCTGTTCCGTTCCTGCGACGTGTACCGCATCCAGAAGCTCATGCGCCTGTGCCGCGACCTGGAGATTTCCTTTGCGGCGGGCAGCATCATCGTGGACCTGCTGGAGCGCGTGGAGCGCCTGGAGCAGGAGATTTCCGAACTCAAGCGACTGCTGTAACCACGGCGTAACACGCCGTGATCCTTGGGAGGACATGAAATGGATCCCAACAGACTGACCCAGAAATCACAGGCCGCCCTCTCGGAAGCCCAGAATCTCGCCATATCGCGCGGGCACCAGCAGGTGGACAGCCTGCACCTGCTCCACGCGCTGGCCACCCAGGACGGCGGGCTGGTGCCGCAGATCCTGCTCAAGTGCGGCCTGGACGCGAAGGCCTATGCCCAGGCCGTGGAGGCCGAGCTTGGCCGCCTGCCCAGCGTGTCCGGCCCGGGCGCGCAGCCAGGGCAGGTGCACATCACCCAGGCCGCCAGCGCCGTGCTGGTGCGCGCCGACGAGACCGCCAAGCGCATGCAGGACGAATTCGTCAGCGTGGAGCATTTGTTCCTGGCCCTGCTCGACGAGCCGCCCTCCTCCGGTCCCGGCAAGGTGAACCGGCAGTTCGGCCTCACGCGGGACAAGTTTCTGCAGGCCCTCACCGAGGTGCGCGGCAACCAGCGCGTCACCAGCGACAACCCCGAAGGCACCTACGACTCGCTCAAGAAGTATGGCCGCGATCTTGTTGACGAGGCGCGCAGCGGCAGGCTCGACCCGGTCATCGGGCGCGACCAGGAGATCCGCCGCGTCATCCGCATCCTCTCGCGCCGCACCAAGAACAATCCCGTGCTCATCGGCGAGGCGGGCGTGGGCAAGACGGCCATCGCCGAAGGCCTGGCCCAGCGCATCGTGAAGCAGGACGTGCCCGAGGGCCTGAAGGAAAAGACCATCTTCGCCCTCGACATGGGCGCGCTCATCGCGGGCGCGAAATACCGCGGCGAATTCGAGGAGCGCCTCAAGGCCGTGCTGAAAGACGTGCAGAAGTCCGAGGGCCGCATCATCCTGTTCATCGACGAGATCCACACCATCGTGGGCGCTGGCAAGGCCGAGGGCGCAATGGACGCGGGCAACATGCTCAAGCCCCTGCTCGCCCGCGGCGAGTTGCACTGCATCGGCGCCACCACCACCGACGAGTACCGCAAGTACATCGAAAAGGACCCGGCCCTGGAACGCCGCTTCCAGCCGGTCATGGTGGACGAGCCGAGCCTTGAGGACACCATCTCCATCCTGCGCGGCCTGAAGGAGCGCTTCGAGGTGCACCACGGCGTGCGCATCAGCGACTCGGCCATCGTGGAGGCGGCCACGCTCTCCAACCGCTACATCAGCGACCGCCAGCTGCCGGACAAGGCCATCGACCTGATCGACGAGGCCGCGGCCATGATCCGCACGGACATCGACAGCCTGCCCACAGAGCTGGACGAGACCAACCGCCGCGTGCTCCAGCTTGAAATCGAACGCGAGGCGCTGAAGCGCGAAACCGACGCCGCCAGCCTGGGCCGTCTGGAGAAGCTTGAGGAGGAACTGGCCGAACTCAAGGACAAGCAGGCCGAGTTCATGAGCCAGTGGGAGCGCGAGAAGAGCGCCATCGAGGTGGTGCGCCGCCTCAAGGCCGACATCGAGCAGACCAGGCTTGAGATTGAGGAAGCCGAGCGAGCGCTTGACTACAACCGCGCCGCCGAACTGCGCTACGGCAAGCTGAACGCGCTGGAGAAGCAGCTGGCCGAAAGCGGCGAAACCGGCGAGGACGAAGGGCCGCGCCTGCTCAAGGAGGAGGTTGGCCCGGACGACATCGCGGCCATCATCTCCCGCTGGACCGGCATCCCGGTGACGCGCCTGCTGGAGGGCGAGCGCGAGAAGCTGCTGCGCCTGCCGGAGCAGCTGCACCAGCGCGTGGTGGGCCAGGACGAGGCCGTTACCGCCGTGGCCGATGCCGTGCTGCGCGCGCGCGCAGGACTCAAGGACCCGCGCCGTCCCATCGGCAGCTTCCTGTTCCTCGGCCCCACGGGCGTGGGCAAGACCGAGCTGTGCAAGACCCTGGCGCAGGCGCTGTTCGACACCGAGGAGAACATGGTGCGCCTGGACATGAGCGAGTACATGGAGAAGCACTCCGTGGCGCGGCTCATCGGCGCGCCTCCGGGCTACGTGGGCTACGACGAGGGCGGCCAGCTCACCGAGGCCGTGCGCCGCAAGCCCTACGCCGTGGTGCTGTTCGACGAAGTGGAAAAGGCCCACCCGGATGTCTTCAACGCCCTGCTCCAGATATTGGACGACGGGCGGCTGACGGACAGCCACGGCCGCACCGTGGACTTCAAGAACACCATCCTCATCATGACCTCGAACATCGGGGCCACGGCCATGCTCACAGGCATCATGCCGGACGGCACCTTCGCCCCCGGCGTGGAGGGGCAGGTCATGGAGGCCCTGCGCGCCCACTTCCGGCCCGAGTTCCTGAACCGCGTGGACGAGACCGTGCTGTTCAAGCCGCTCCAGCAAGCGCAGCTCATGGCCATCATCGAGCTGCTCGCGGGCAGCCTGCGCGAACGCCTGGCCGACCGCAAGATGGGGCTCAGCATCACCGACGCGGCCAAGAGCTTCATGGCCGAAGCGGCTTACGATCCGATCTACGGCGCGCGACCGCTCAGGCGCTATCTGCAGACGCACCTGGAAACCCCGCTGGCGCGGGAGATCATCTCCGGCCGCCTGCCGGAAGACACCGAGGTGGTGGTGGATGTGCTGGGCGGACGCATCGTGTTTGGCCGCAAGGACGAGAACGGCGACGTGAGCTTCGACGCCGAGACGGTCCAGGAGTGACGGCGACGGGAATCAGCCCGGACGCGATACGATAATGAACGCGGCGTTGCCCTCAGGTGCAACGCCGCGTTCTCGCATTAGGCGGGCGAGAGAACGAGGCGGAGGGGCTTCAGGTTCACGCATCGCCGCTGCCGAAGTCGCGGGAGAGGACTCTCTTGAAGCCAGCATCCAGCCAAGCCCTTGAGCGGCAACAGCGCCTCCGCCCGTTTCCAGCCAGCCGAAACCTTTGACGATATCAAGCTTCAGGAGTATCGGTGAATCGTCAGCGGTCATCCAACCACCAACCTGGAGCCAGCCCATGATCACGCGCCGAAAATTCCTGGAAATCATGAGCTTCCTGGCCGGTTCGGCCATCATCGGCTGGACGCCCGCGCCCGGCCTCGCCAAAAGCGTTTCCAAGAGCCGCTTGGACGGCGGCTACGACGCCATCGTCATCGGCGCGGGCCTGGGCGGCCTGGGCTGCGCCGCGCTCATGGTCCAGAACGGCCTGAAGCCCCTGGTCATCGAACAGCACAATATCCCTGGCGGCTACGCCACCTCCTTCACCCGCGACGACGACAACGGCAACACCTTCACCTGCGAGGTGTCCCTGCACTCCACGGTGGCCCGCTCGGCCAGCGCCAGGAAGATGTTCACCGAAATGGGGATTTATGACCGCCTGGACCTGGCGGACCACAAGCTGGCCTGGTCGCGCGTGGACTCCCAGGGCATCGTGGACCTGCCCAACGCCGGGCTGGCCGGCTTGGAGACCTTGCTTGCGCAGCGCTTCCCGGCGGAGAAGGCATCCATCGCCAAGTTCATGGCCTTCTGGCGGCAGTTCGTGCTGGAGTTGAATCAGCTGGAGACCAAGGGCATCGCGGACAAAGCGCAGTTCCCCACGCTGTACCCCGCCGTGTGGTTCGTGGCGGGCAAGACCCTGGCCCAGGTGCTGGACGCCTACATCGCCAACCAGAAGCTCAAGGAGCTCATCGGCATGACCTGGGGCTACTACGGCCTGCCGCCCTCCAAGCTTTCGGCCTTCTACTACCTTGAGCCCATGGCCGACTACCTGACCGAGGGCGGGCAGTACGTGCGCGGCACCTCCCAGGCCCTGAGCAACGCCCTGGCGGACGTCATCGCCAAGGGCGGCGGCACGGTGCTGCTGAACGAGCGCGTGTCCGGCATCACGCTCAAGCAGGGCCGCGTGGCCGGGGTGCGCACGGCCTCGGGCAAAAGCTTCGCCGCGCGCGCCGTGGTGAGCAACGCCGCCGCGCCCGTCACCTTCGCCATGCTGCCAACGGGCGCGCTGCCCAAGGACTACGCCGCGCGCGTGGCGGGCTTCACCCCCAGCGTCAGCAGCGTCATCGTCTGGCTGGGCCTGAACCAGGACATCACCAAGATCCAGCCCCGGGCCGAGTTCTCCATCGACACCCAGGACGATCCCGAAGCCTCGTACGCGGCCTGCATGAGCGGCGACTACGCCAAGGCGGGCCTGGGCTGCATGATCTACGACAACATCGTGCCGGGCTTTTCGCCCAAGGGCATGACGACCATGGCCATCATGACGCTTTCCGGGTTCGAGCCCTGGCGCAAGTATGAGAAGGACTACGCGGCCAACCGCAAGCACGAGTACAATCAGGCCAAGGAGCGCATCCAGGAGCTGTTCGTCTCCACGGTTGAGGCGAAGATGGTGCCGGGCCTGTCCAGGATGATCGTCATGAGCGAGGTTTCCACGCCGCTGACCAACCGGCGCTTCACAGGCAACCCAGGCGGGGCCATCTACGGCTACGACCAGACCGCGGACAACTCGTTCTTGACGCGCCTGGAGAACCGCACCCCGGTCAAGGGCCTGTATCTCGCCAGCGCCTGGGGCAACCCCGGCGGCGGCTTTGGCGGCGCGCTGGCCGGAGGCAAGGGCGCGTTCAAGAATTTGATGGAGGACCTGGGCTAAGGCCCCGGCCCTTTTCACAGCAGTCATCGCAAACAGCTGGGCGGACGCGACAGAACAATGTTGCGTCCGCCCAGTCGCTTTTTCCTGTCAGCCCCCGCTCCAGCCAGGCCCCTCCGGGCTTTCCAGGTCCCGAACAAAGCCACAGGCCCAGTGCCTTGGCATTCTTTCCACTAGCCCGGCGCGCTCAAACAATGTAAGTAGTCCCAGCCCCCTCTGGATAAAAGAAAAGTATTTGATTTCTGGTAATTAAACTAAGCAAACAGCTCGCCACGACTGCGGCCCCTGGGATGGACATATGCGACCGGAACGCCAAAAACTCATACGCGCCCTGTTCGACGAGTACATCGCCATGTACGCCGGGCGCGATGACAGGCTTACCGAAAAGTTCAGCCACACCTTCAACGGCTTCCCTGGCAGCGGCGACCGCCTGATCAAGGACAGGGAAACCTGGGTCAAAATTACCCGGCAGGACTTCTCCCAGGTGCCGAGTCCGCTGCGCATCGAGATGCTGGACGTCTCCATGCAGGACCTGAGCGAGGACGTTGTCACCGTCACCGCGTTCTTCCACATCCATCTGCCCACCAAGGACCCCGTCTTCGCGCAGGAAACGGCGCGCCTGCTGCTGATCTTTCGCCAGGAGGGGCAGGACTGGAAGATCGTGAACAGCACCATCTCCATCCCCTACCATCTGGCCGAGGACGGCGAGGTCTACCCGCTCAAGAACCTGTGCCAGAAGAACCTGGAACTTGAGGCCCTGGTCGAGGAGCGCACCCGCGCCCTGGAAGAGGCCAACGCCAAGCTGGAGTTCTTGAGCAACACCGATGGGTTGACCGGCATCGCCAACCGCCGCAGTTTCGACCAGGCGCTCGCGGTGGAATGGGGCCGCGCGCAGCGAACCGGCTTGCCGCTTTCCCTGATCCTGCTCGACGTGGACCACTTCAAGCACTATAACGACCAATACGGCCATCTGGCTGGTGACGACTGCCTGTGCGCCATCGCCAGCGCCTTATCCCTGGGCGGCCAGCGCGCAAGCGATGTGACCGGGCGCTTCGGGGGCGAGGAGTTCGTGGTGCTGCTGCCGGACACCAGCCAGGACGGCGCGCTGGAAATCGCCCGGCGCATCCGGCAGGAGGTCATGTCATTGGCCATCCCGCACGCGGACACGGCAGCGGACGTCGTCACGGTGAGCCTGGGCGTGGCCTGCCTTGCTCCCGCACAGCAGCACGGCCCAGAAACGCTGCTCCGCGAGGCCGACGCCGCGCTCTACCGCGCCAAGCAGTCGGGCCGCAACTGCGTGCGCACGAACTTTGACGAGGCTTCGGAAGAGTAGCGAGAGGATGCGGGGGCGCACCGCGCAACATCACAGGCTCTTGCCCCCCCTGACTGCTGAAGCCGTATCCGCCGAAGCGGAGGAATATTTGCCCCATCTCACCCCCTCCCATCTCGAATCCTACGCCGAGGTCCTCATCTGGGCCTTGCGCACCAGCCGCGCCGTGCCCTTCAAGAACGGCGAGCTGGTGCTGCTGCGCTACGACCACCTTGCCCTGCCGCTGGCCGAGGCGGTCTACGCCGCGCTCATGGACGCGCACCTGCACCCCCTGCCCCTGGCGACCCCGACAAGCTTCATGCAGGCCCAGCACTTCGGCAACTCCAGCTTCGGCCAGCTCACCTTCGCCCAGCCGGGCCTGGACGACCTGCACCGCGCCACGGCGGGCATCATCACCATCCTCGCGCCCGAGGACCTGGGCTGCCTCACCAAGGTGGACCCGCGCAGCATCGCCCAGGGCGAGAAGTCCGAGCAGAAGGCGCTGGCCGTGCTGGACCGCCGCCGCCGCGCGGGCCTGCTGGGCTCCACGGTCTGCCTGTACCCCACCGAGGCCCTGGCCCTGGCCAGCAAGATGCCGCTTGAGGAATACGCCGAACGCCTGGCGCGCGCCTGCCTGCTCCTCGCCCCGGACCCGGTGTCGCAATGGAAGCGCGTCCGGGCCGAGCTGGCCGAGATCGCCAAATGGCTGGACAGCCTCAAAATCGAACGGCTGCGCATTGAGAGCGCGCACATGGACTTGAGCCTCGCGCCCGGCGCGAAACGCCGTTTCGTGGGCATGACCGGCCGCAACATCCCCGGCTTCGAGCTCTACCTCGCGCCGGACTGGCGCACGGTCAACGGCGTGTACTACGCCGACCAGCCGAGCATTCTCTGGGGCAGGCTGGTCTCCCAGGTGCGGCTGGAGTTCCACGACGGCATCGCGCTGGAGGCCCAGGCCGCCCAGGGCGCGACCTTCCTTTCCGGGCGCATGGCCTGCGACGGCGGCGCGCGGCGGGTGGGCGAGTTCTCGCTCACGGACAAGCGCATCTCGCGGGTGGAGCGCTTCATGGCCCACACCCTGCTGGACGAGAACCACGGCGGCGAGTCGGGCAACTGCCACATCGCCCTCGGCGGGTCCTCGGCCATGAGCTTCGCCGGGCCGCCGCAGGAGCTGACCCTGGAGCGCGCGGAGGAGCTGGGCTTCAACGCCTCCAGCCTGCACTGGGACCTGGTGAACACCGAGCCCAAGCGCGTCACCGCGACGCTCCCCGGCGGCGGCAGGCGCGCCATCTACGAGGACGGCCAGTTCCTGCTCTAAGCCCCGTGCTATTTTTTGCACCCCTGGACCGGAAACCCTGTCCGCCCCGTGTTGACAACACCTGTTCCGTGCTTACAAATGTCTGTGACCTGGACGCCGGGCGCGCTTCGCAACGAGCTGCCCGGCGTCGCCTGTGTCGGACCAAACGCCCCTGAGGGCGACCCAGAAGGACGGGAACATGTCGCAGAAAGAGAAGAACGAAGCCAGGAACGCAGAGGCCAGCGCCGAAGCGCCCGGGCAGGCCAGCCAGCCGGAGCAGCCGGAAGCGGGCCGGGTGGACCTGAGCGAGGAGGAGCTGACCGCCCTGTGCAAGGCCCACGTCTGCACCAAGTGCGCGGTCATGGCCGAGGCCGAGGACGTGAAGCTGCGCGCCCTGGCCGACAACGAGAACTTCAAGCGCCGCATCCAGCGGGAGACCGAAGAGGTGCGCCGCTACGCCACGGAATCGGTGCTGGCGGACCTGCTGCCGGTCTTGGACAACCTGGCGCTGGCCATCGACCACGCCGGAGACGCCCCGGCCTGCAAGAACCTCGTCATGGGCGTGGACATGACGCGCAAGATCTTCCTCGACACGCTCAAGAAGCACGGCCTGGAGTGCGTGGGCGCCTGCGGCGAGACCTTTGACCCCAACGTGCACGAAGCCATCGGCACCGTGTGCGAGCCTGGCAAGGAAGAGGGCTGCGTGGCCCAGGTGGCCCAGGCGGGCTATGTCTTGAAAGGCCGCGTCATCCGCCCGGCCAAGGTTTTGGTGAACAAGACGACGGACGCGTAACCGGTCCGGCCTTTACATCGGAAAAAGCGGTCTTACTTCAAGTCGCAACAGCAAACATCATTCCTCACCCGGAGGTTAGATTCATGGGCAAGATCATCGGCATCGACCTGGGCACCACCAACTCCTGCGTGTACGTCATGGAGGGCAAGGACCCCAAATGCATCACCAGCCCCGAGGGCGGGCGCACCACGCCGTCCATCGTGGCCTTCACGGACAAGGAGCGGCTCATCGGCGAGATCGCCAAACGCCAGAGCGTCACCAACCCGGACAAGACCATCTACGCCATCAAGCGCCTCATGGGCCGCCAGTACGACTCCCCCGAGGTCAAGAAGTGGCGCGAGCACTGCCCCTACAAGATCGTGGCCGGCAAGAACAACGACGCCTGGGTCGAGATCGCGGGCAAGAAGTACAGCCCGCCCGAAGTCTCCGCCTTCATCCTGCAGAAGCTCAAGAAGGACGCCGAGACCTACCTGGGCGAGCCCGTCACCGAGGCCGTCATCACCGTTCCGGCCTACTTCAACGATTCCCAGCGCCAGGCCACCAAGGACGCGGGCAAGATCGCCGGCCTTGAGGTCAAGCGCATCATCAACGAGCCCACGGCGGCCAGTCTCGCCTACGGCATGGACCGCAAGAAGAACGAAAAGATCGCCGTGTTCGACCTCGGCGGCGGCACCTTCGACATCTCCATCCTCGAGGTGGGCGACAACGTCGTGGAAGTGCGCGCCACCAACGGCGACACCTTCCTGGGCGGCGAGGACTTCGACCAGCGCGTCATGCAGTACCTGGTGGACGAGTTCAAGCGCGACAACGGCATCGACCTGTCCAAGGACCGCATGGCCCTGCAGCGTCTGAAGGAGGCCTCCGAGAAGGCCAAGCAGGAGCTCTCCTCCACCATGGAGACCGAGATCAACCTGCCCTTCATCACCGCCGACCAGAACGGCCCCAAGCACCTCATGGTCAAGCTCTCCCGCGCCAAGCTGGAGTCGCTGGTCATGGACCTGGTGGAGCGCACCATCGCCCCCTGCAAAAAGGCCCTGTCCGACGCCGGCCTCTCCGCCAGCGACATCGACGAAGTGGTGCTGGTGGGCGGCATGACCCGCATGCCGCTGGTGCAGCAGAAAGTGGGAGAATTCTTCGGCAAGGAGCCCAACCGCACCGTGAACCCTGACGAGGTCGTGGCCATGGGCGCGGCCATCCAGGGCGGCATCCTGGCGGGCGACGTGAAGGACGTGCTGCTCCTCGACGTCAGCCCCCTGTCGCTCGGCATCGAGACCATGGGCGGCGTGTTCACCAAGCTCATCGAGCGCAACACCACCATCCCCACCCGCAAGAGCCAGGTGTTCACCACCGCCGCCGACTCGCAGCCCTCGGTGTCCATCCACGTGCTGCAGGGCGAACGCCCCATGGCGGGCGACAACATGACGCTGGGCCGCTTCGAGCTCACCGGCATCCTGCCCGCGCCGCGCGGCGTGCCGCAGATCGAGGTCACCTTTGACATCGACGCCAACGGCATCGTCAACGTGTCCGCCAAGGACACCGGCACCGGCAAGGAGCAGTCCATCCGCATCACCGCCTCGAGCGGCCTGTCCGAGGCGGACATCGACCGCATGGTCAAGGACGCCGAGGCCCACGCCGAGGACGACAAGAAGAAGCAGGCCCTCATCGAGGCCCGCAACCAGGCGGACAGCCTCGTCTACTCCACCGAAAAAAGCCTGCGCGACATCGGCGACAAGGTGGACCCGGTGCTCAAGGGCGACGTGGAGTCCAAGATCGAGAGCGTGAAGAAGGCCTTGGAGACCGAGGACGTGGACACCATCAAGGCCGCCGCGGACGAACTGGCCCAGAGCAGCCACAAGCTGGCCGAGCAGCTGTACGCCCAGAAGCAGGCCGAACCCGGCGCCGGCGACGCGGGCGGCTGCGCTGGCGGCACCTGCGGCGGCGCCGCGGGCGGCGCCAAGCCCGCCGACGACAACGTGGTCGACGCGGACTACACCGAGGTCAAATAGGCGCTTCCCCAAGCGCGGCTTGCCTTGCGGGGCAAGAGAGCTTACCATATCCCGGCTTGCGGACCGTTCGCAGGCCGGGATTTTTCATTCCGCACTTACGAGCCGGGAGGCCAGCGCATGACCAAGGCGACCACCACACGCCCGCGGGGCGAAAGCGTATCGGCCCTGCGGCTGGCTGTGCTGTGCCTGGCCCTTGCCGCCGCGCTGTCCGGGGCGGGCTGTTCGCTGCTGCCCGTGCCCAAGGCCTCGCAGCCGCCCGTGGAGATTCTGCGGGAGCAACCCACCGAAGAGCTTGCCGCTGAGGCCGAGGGCTACTGGAAAGCCGGAAACTACCCCCTGGCCGAGCTCCAGTACTCGCGCCTGCTGGAACGCGGCGACCTGGAACGTCCGGACAAGCTCGCCGCCCTGGACCGCCTGGCCGAAAGCGCCTTCAAATCCCGCCACTTCCATCAGGCCAAACAGGCGCTGGACCGCCGCGCGGGCACGGACAAAACCGTGCTGGGCACCTGGGCCTGGCACGAGCTGTACATCCGCACCCTGGCCTCGCTGCACCGCATGGACCTGCTCGAAACGCACCAGGCCTGGCTCATGGCCCACACCGAGCTGCCCTTTGCCGTGCGCGCCCAGGCCATGATCCTGTTCTCCGAATTCGCCGTTCGCACCGGCGACAGCGCCCGCGCCCTGGACCTGCTGGCGCAGATCCACCGTCAGGCCCCGGACGACGCCTCCCGGCTCCTGCTGGAGCGGCTGTACGCCTCCGCCCTGCTGGAACTGCCGGAGGAGCAGCTTTCCGCCCTGGCGCGCGCCGCAAGTCCGCTGGCGCAGGTCTTCCCCAACGCAATCATTCTGCGCGAGACAACCCGGCGCGGAGCGCGCTCGGCACTGGGCCGCCCCCTCGCCGCCTTCGGGCGCACGGCTCCGACGCAGCGCGCCGCCCTGCCCGGCATCCTGCTTGCCCAGAACGCCACCCGCACGCAGTCCGACCAGCCCAGCGCCCTTCTGCCCGCACCGGGCGGCGTTGCGCGCATGGCCCTGGTGCTGCCGCTTACAGGCCGCTTCGCCGCCACGGGGCAAAAGGTCCTGCGCGGGGCCGAGGCCGCCCAGAAGCGCCTCGCGGCCCAAGGCCGCGCCGTGGAGATCACGGTCATCAATTCCGACACCTCGGACTGGCGCGAGCAGTTGGCCGCCCTGCCGGTCGGCGTGGCCACGGTGGGCGGACCGCTTTTGAACGTTGAGGCCCTGCGCGGCCTGTCCGCCGACGGCGCTCTGGCAAAGCGCGCCGTGTTCGCCTTCCAGCCCGATCTGGGGACCATCCAGGAGGGCGTGCAGGCCTGGCGCTTCTATCCCAGCTTCGAGGACCAGGCGCGCGCGCTCATCGCCCTGACGGCGAACCAGCTCGGCATCCGCTCCGTGGCCGTCCTGACGCCCAAGAACCGCTACGGCCAGCGCATGGCCGAGGTGTTCCAGGCCGAGGCCAAGGCCCAGGGCCTGCGCGTGGCGGCGAGCGAAACCTACCCGCCGGACGACCACCCGCGCTGGCTGCACAGCGTCAGCCGCCTGCTCAAAGTTCCGGAGGGCTTCCGCCACAACAAGACCATGCCCCTGCCCATGCCGGACTTCGGGGCCGTGTTCATGCCCGAGGACTGGGGCCAGGCCGAACTCTTGACCTCCAACTTCCATTTCTTCGAGGGCCAGCACCTGCTCTTCCTGGGCACCGACCTCTGGAGCGTGGGCCTGGACAACGCCCAGGACGTCGACGACACCTATTTCCAGCACGCCGCCTGTCCCGGCGCGTGGTGGCCGGAGACCGTCGGCGGGCGCGCCCTGCAAGCGGTCATGGACGAGCAGCACATGGGCCAGGCCGACTTCTGGACGGCCCTGGGCTTCGACTTCGTGCGCATGGCGGCACGCCTGGGCCTTGGCGCGGGCTGGACCCCGGCCGAGGTCAACACACGGCTTGCGGGCCTGAACGACCTGGATTACAGCATGGCCCCGGTGGTGTGGAGCGTGGACGGCACGGCACGGCAGAATCTGTATCTGTTCACCCCGCGCAAAGACGGCAAGGCCCTGGTCGACCCGGACTCCATGCGCGAAAGCATCCAGAAGACCAAGGAACGGCGCCAGCGCCGTCTGGTCATGTCGCGAGAGATCCAGAAGAACAAGAAGGCGGGCGCCTCCGGCAGCCTCACGCCGGACGTCAAGGAGTAAGGAGCGGACAATGAGCATCAGCCCCGAAGAAGTGGCCAAGGTGGCCCGCCTGGCGCGGCTCGACCTGAGCCAGGACACCATCGGCCAGTACTCGGCCCAGCTGGACGGAATTCTGGAATACATGGACAAGCTCTCCGAGCTGGACACGGCCAGCGTGGAGCCCATGTACACCCCGGTGGACCAGGTGAGCGTCATGCGCGACGATGTTGTCCGAAAGGACTACACCCGCGAGGACATCCTGAAAAACGCCCCGGAGACCGACGGCGCGTTCTTCATCGTGCCGCGCATCGTTTAAGCAACCTTCGCACGGATACCCCACATGCCCGAACTCATTCAGATGACTCTCTCCGAGGTCCGCAAGGCCCTCGCGGACAAGACCGTCAGCGCCGCCGAGGTCACCCAGGCCGCGCTCTCCCGCATCGAAGCCACCGAGCCCAAGGTTAAGGCCCTGCTCTCGGTCCAGGCCGAGGAGGCCCGCTCCCTGGCCGCCAGGCTGGACGCCAGCGGCCCCGATCCCGCCAAACCCCTGTGGGGCGTGCCGCTGGTGGTCAAGGACGTGCTGGCCACCAAGGGCGTGCCCACCACCTGCGGCTCCAAGATCCTTGAGAATTTCCGCCCCGTGTACGACGCCACGGCGGTTGCGCGGCTGAAGGACGCCGGAGCCATCCTGCTTGGAAAGGCCAACATGGACGAGTTCGCCATGGGCTCCACCACGGAGAATTCGGCCTACTTCGCCACCAAGAATCCGTGGGATCTCGAGCGCGTGCCCGGCGGCTCCAGCGGCGGCTCCGGCGCAACGGTCGCGGCTGGCCAATGCTATGGCGCGCTCGGCACCGACACCGGCGGCTCCATCCGCCTGCCCGCCAGCTTCTGCGGCATCGTGGGCCTCAAGCCCAGCTATGGCCGCGTGTCGCGCTTCGGCATGGTGGCCTACGGCTCCTCGCTCGACCAGATCGGCCCCATGACCCGCAGCGTGGAGGACGCCGCGCGCGTGCTCAGCGTCATCGCCGGGCACGACGAGCGCGACTCCACCTGCGTGAACGCCCCTGTGCCCGACTACGTGGCCGCGCTGTCCGAAAAGACCGACCTCTCGGGCCTGACCATCGGCCTGCCCGCCGAGTACTGGGACAAGGGCCTCTCAAACGAAGTGGCCGAAGCCTGCGCCGCAGCGGTGAAACAGGCCGAGGCCCTGGGCGCCAAGACCGTGCCGGTTGCGCTCAAGCTCTCGCAGTACGCCATCGCCACCTACTACATCATCGCCGTGGCCGAGGCGAGCTCCAACCTGGCGCGCTTCGACGGCGTGCGCTACGGCCACCGCACAAAGGCCCCGGAGAATCTGCTGGATATGTACGTGAAGAGCCGCACCGAGGGCTTTGGCGACGAGGTGCAGCGGCGCATCATCCTGGGAACCTACGTGCTCTCCTCCGGCTATTACGACGCCTATTACCGCAAGGCCGCGCAGGTGCGCCGCCTCATCCGCAAGGACTTCGAGTCCGCGCTGGCGCAGTGCGACGTGCTGGCCGGGCCGGTGTGCCCCACCACGGCCTTCAAGGTTGGCGAGATGACCAGCGATCCCTTGCAGATGTATCTCATGGACATCTTCACCATCAGCACCAACCTGGCCGGACTGCCGGGCATGAGCCTGCCCGTGGGCCTGGGCCGGGAAACCGGGATGCCCGTGGGCCTGCAGCTCACCGGCCGGGCCTTTGACGAGGCCAAGCTGCTGCAAGTGGCGCACGTGCTGGAGAAAAACGTCCCGGCAACGGGCCTGCCCACGCTGTAGCGCCAGGAGGCCCCTCATGCCCGTCACCCTGGTCAGCATCCTGGAAGGCCGCACAAGCGCCGAGAAACGCGCCCTCATGGAGGCCGTGCAGGGAGCCATTGCCGCCACCCTGAAACTGCCGCCGCACGACCGCAACCTGCGCCTGTGCGCGCATTCACGCGACGAGTGGCTGCTGCCCGAAGGCGTGAGCGACCGCTACGTGCTGGTGGAGATCGCGCTCTTCGAGGGCCGCACGCCGGAGACCAAGGGCCTGCTCTACGCGGCCATCGTCGAGGCGCTTGATGGCGTCGGCGTGCCCAAGGGCGAGGTGTTCCTGCGCATCATCGAACAGCCGCGCGAGAACTTCGGCATCCGGGGCGGCCAGCGCGCGGACCTGGTGCTGCTGGGGTATGAGGTGAAGGTGTAAGGGCCTCCGCTCCGGCTGACGAGACAGCAGACTGTACGTAAGGGGTTGTCTCCGCAAGGCGTTAATGCGTTGCGGAGACAGCCCCTTTCTCGTGTCAGCGTGCGCAGGGCAGGCGGGACCCCGGCCAACCGAGCGACCTGCGGCGTCTACTGGCCCGAGGCCGAAGGGGCCTGGGGAATGACCTTTGCGTCCACAAGCCGCTTGGCCATGTGGTCGAAGGCTATCAGCATCTGCAAAAAGGCCTCGGGACGCATCACCAGCCGCTCGCGGGTCTCAATGACCGGCTCGCCCTTCGCATCCACCTTGTCCGCCGACAAGGTTCCAAGGTCGATGCGCACCATGCCCGCGCCAAAACCGATCTGCGCCACTCCGTCAATGAATCTCTCGTTCAGCATCTGCCCTCCGGCATTTCAATGTGTTCGCCCAGCGCAAACCCTGCCGAGCGGCCCTGACGCCCGGCGTGAAGGCCAAGCGGCAATCGCGGGCGCACACTAGCGCAGATGATTCCTGACCGGCAACAGGTTGCAGCCCGGTTTGCGCGACAAATCAGGCCGAAAAACCGGCAGGCGCATCGCTGGCGCAAACGCGCCGGTCAGCAAGGGGAGCCGATCTTTCCGCCAATGCCATAGACCCGGCCTTGAGCATGAATGCTTCGGACCGGGCCGTGCGTCATTTCAGGGTTCGCAATCAGCCAGCCAGGCAGCCCCGGCACACGCCGCCCAGGTGGATGTCAACCAAATCCACGCGCAGGGGCAAGTGCGACAGCAGTTCGTCCAGCCCCAGGCTGAAGGAGCTGAAGGCCCTGGAGTCCAGGCATTCGGTGTGGCCGCAGCGCGAGCAGGTGAAATGCGCGTGGCCCGCCGCGCCGGAACGCAGGCAGTAGCGGAAGGCGCGCTCCCCGGCGTTGTGCCGGGTGGCCACCTTGTGCTCCACCAGCAGGTCCAGGATGCGGTACAGGGTCACGCGGTTCAGCTGCGCGCCCAACACGGTCAGCAGTTCCTGCGGCGTCGCCGGACCGCCCGCCGCCGCCAGGGCGCGCACCACCAGTTCGCGCTTGTCCGTGGCGGCAAGCCCGCCGCGCGCAAGCATCTCGCGCTCGTTCATGCTGCCTCCCGTGTCGGCTATTGCAGGGCCTCGCGGAAGCCCCTGGCGACCCGCAACAGATTGGCGGCCCAGTCCTCGGCCAGGGGGTCGGCCACGACCAGCTTCGCGCCCACGGCCTTGGCGATGGTCCCGGCCGCGCGCTGGCTCATCTGCGGCTGCACGAAGATGGCCTTCGCGCCCTTGGCCTTGGCCTGGTTGACGATGGCCGCCAGACGCCTGGGCGAAGGCTCCTTGCCCTCGAATTCGATGGAGGTCTGGGTCAGGCCGTAGTCCCGGGCAAAATAGCCCCAGGCCGGGTGAAACACCAGAAAGGCGCGCTTGTCCGCGGGAACGCCAGCGAACAGCGCCTTGATCTGCGCATCCAGGGCGTCGATCTCCTTCTGGAAGGCCGCGAGGTTGGCGGCATACGCCTTGGCATGAGCCGGGTCGGCCTTGGCAAAAGCCGTGGCGATGGTGGCCGCCATCTGGCGCACCTGCGCGGGCGACACCCAGACATGCGGGTCCAACTCCTCGTGGTGGTCGTGCCCGGCCTTGGCCGCGCGCCCGTGCCCCTGGTCCTCGTGGCCCTCGTGACCCTCCGGCATGGGCAGCTTCTTCAAGCCCGCGTCCGTGCGCACCATAAGCATCTTCGAATTCGCGCCCTTGAGCCGCGCTTCCCAGGCGTGCTCGAACTCCAGCCCGGTGGTGAGGCAAAGCGCGACGCGGGAAAGCGCGCGCATCTGCGAGGGCTTGGGCTCATAGGTGTGCGCGTCCGCCCCGGCCGGCACCAGGAGCGTGGTCTGCACAAGCTCGCCGCCAATCTTCTTGGCAAAGTGCTCCACCGGCGCAACGCCCACCGCGACCTGCATCTTCTCGGCAAAAGCCAGCCCAGGCAGGGCGCACGCAAGCATGAGGACGAAGAAGAATCCAAGGACTTTTCTCATTGCGGATGCTCCAGGTTTCAGCTACACCCCAGGCGGTGCAACTCTGTTGCATCACCCCTGCAACAAAGTTGCATCGCTGTCAAGCCAGCGTGTCCCCAAGCGAATCAAGGACGCCATGGACCAGAGTTCCTTCGCCATCTTCGCGGCCATCGTCACCTCCATCGTGCTGGAGGCCGCGCCCTTCCTGCTGCTCGGCTCGCTCTTGTCGTCGGTTTTGAACGTGTACGTGGGCGACGGCGCTCTGGAAAAGCTCCGCAGCAGAAGCCTGCCCGCGCAGATAGGCCTGGGGCTCATGGCCGGGCTCATTTTGCCCACCTGCGAGTGCGGCGTGGTGCCGGTAACGCGCAGGCTGCTCAAAAAAGGCGTTCCGGCTGGCGCGGCCATCCCCTTCATGCTGGCGGCCCCGGTGGTCAATCCGGTGTCGCTGGCCTCCACCTGGGTGGCCTTTCAGGGCGACCTGGGCATGGTGGCGGGCCGCGCCGGCCTGGTCATCATCCCCGCCGCCATGCTGGGCTGGGCCTTGGGCAACATCAAGGGCGCGGACCTGTTGCGGACTACGCCGCCCGCTGGCCTTCACATGGCGCAGGGTACAGCGTGCGGCTGCAGCTGCGACCACGGGCATGGGCACAAGCGTCCGCCCCTGAGCCAGGGCCTGCTGGACGTGCTGCGCGGCACGGGCCGCGAGTTCCTGGAAATGGGCCTGTTCCTGATCCTTGGCGCGTGCGCGGCCGGGCTGTTCAAGGTGTTCCTGCCGCAGGAGTGGCTTGCGCTGGTCTCCGCCAACCTCTGGATGGCCGTGCCCGCCATGATGCTGCTCGCCGTGCTCATGAGCGTCTGCTCCGAGGCCGACGCCTTTGTGGCCGCAAGCCTGTCCATGTTCCCGCGTCCGGCCCTGCTGGCCTTCCTGGCTCTTGGCCCCATGCTGGACCTGAAGCTCCTGCCCGCCTTCCTCTCGGTGTTCCAACGCCGCGTGGCGCTGGCTGTCATTCTGGCCCCGGCCGCGGCGGTCTATCTGCTGGCCATGAGCCTGGGACTCTTCGGAGTGTTCGAATGACCTCCCTGGCGGAATTCCGCGCCGCGTTCCAGCAACGCCTCCAGGACCGCATCGACGGCCTGTGTCTGCTCTGTATGGGCGGACTCATGGCCGCGCTGGCGCGCTCGAACCTGTACTGGTACTTCCTGAACCCCAGGTTCAGCTGGCTCACCCTGGGCGCAGGCGCGCTGCTCCTGCTCGTGGGGCTGGCGCTTGTTTTGCGGCCCCTGCCGACCAAGGCCACGCCGGGGCGGCTGTGGCGGCAGGCCGTGCTCCTGGGCTTTCTGTCCCTGGCGGCCACCTCCTGGGGCCAGGCCGCAAGCGAACAATTCACCGGGGCGGCCAATCCAGCCTCGACAGAAGGCGTTGCAATCGCTCCCGAACCCGAGGCCCCGGCGGACCCGCATCCTGTAAAGAACGGCGCGCAGTACCTGCGGCTTAACCTGGCCGAACTGTACATCATGCTGGACAAGGGCCGCACGGACCTGCCGCCGCGCTTCGCCCTGCGCGCGCCCGTGCTGCGCACCCCGGAGCTGGACGCGCGCGGCCACGTGCTTGTGCGGCGCACCGCCGTGGTCTGCTGCCTGGCCGACAGCATGGATCTGGGCTTCCTGGTCCACGGCGCTGGGCTGGAGGGCGTCAAGAGCGGCGACTGGGTGGAGGTGTTCGGCGCTCTGGAGCCGCTCCCGGCCTCGGATGCGGACCTGCTGCAACTCGTCCCCAAGGGCGAAGGGCCATCTTTGTCCCTCACCTACCCCAAGGCCCGCATCCGGGCGGAGGGCATCGAACCCATCCAGGCCCCGGCCTTCCCGTACCTCTTCGAGTTCCGCGAAACCGAGCCCTTTGCCTGGTAGCGGTCCGCCGTGGCGCAGGTGCAAAAAAACGGGGAGCCGGTCGCCCGGCCCCCCGCGTCATGCTTTGACTTTCCGACAGCCTACAGGTTCGCCAGCACGGCGTCGCCCATGGCCACGCAGCCCACGAGCGTGCAGCCCTCCTCGCGGATGTCGCCGGTGCGGAAGCCCTGCTGGAGGGTCTTCTGCACGGCCTGCTCAATGGCAGCGGCCTGCTCGTTCATATCAGTCGCGCTGTAGCGCAGCAGCATGGCCACCGACAGGATGGTGGCCAGCGGATTGGCCTTGTCCTGCCCGGCGATGTCCGGGGCCGAGCCGTGGATGGGCTCGAACAGGCCGGGATTCTTCTCGCCCACGCTGGCCGAGGGCAGCATGCCGATGCTGCCGGTGATGACCGACGCCTCGTCGGACAAAATGTCGCCGAACAGGTTCTCGGTGACGATGACGTCGAACTGCGAGGGGTCGCGCACCAGCTGCATGGCCGCGTTGTCCACGTACATGTGCGAAAGCTCGATGTCCGGGTAGTCCTTGGCCACTTCCAGCACGATCTCGCGCCACAGGCGGGACACGTCGAGCACGTTGGCCTTGTCCACGCTGCACAGCCTCTTGCGGCGCTTTCTGGCCGCCTCGAAGCCCACCTTGGCGATGCGGCGGATCTCATGCTCGGAGTAGATCATGTTGTTGAAGCCCACGCGCTCGCCGTCGCGCACCTCCACCCCTTTCGGAGTGCCGAAGTACGCGCCGCCGGTGAGCTCGCGCACCACAAGCAGGTCAATGCCCTTGGCCACGATGTCGGGCCTGAGGTAGCAGGCGTGGCGGAGCTCCGGGAACAGGCTGGCGGGCCGCAGGTTGGCGAAGAGCCCCAGCTCCTTGCGGATGCCGAGCAGGCCCCGCTCCGGGCGGATGGCCGGATCGATGGTGTCCCACTTCGGCCCGCCCACCGCGCCCAGCAGCACGGCATCGGACGCCTTGCACAGCCGGACCGTGGCCTCGGGCAGGGGGCCTCCCGTGGCGTCGATGGCCGAGCCGCCGATGAGCGCCTCCTCGACCTCGAACTTCGTGCCGAATTTCTCGCTGACGCGGGTCAGCACACGCAGGGCCTGGCCGATGATCTCGCGACCGATCCCGTCTCCGGGCATGACGCAGATTTTCATATGCTCGCCGCCTCCTACTGCCTGTCCGCGAGGCGTTTCTTGACGTAGGGGACGAGCCCGCCCGCGTCGAGCAGTTCCTGCATGAACGCGGGCACCTTGGCGCAGATGATGGTCTCGCCCGTGGTCAGGTTCTTGATCTTCCCGGCCTCGGTGTCCACCTCCAGCTTGTCGCCGTCCCGGAGCTTGGCCACGTCGTCGCCCACCTCAAGCAGCACCAGGCCCATGTTGAACCCGTTGCGGTAGAAGTTGCGGGCGAAGCTCTTGGCAACTACCACGGGGATGCCCGCGCCAAGGATGGCGATGGGCGCGTGCTCGCGGCTGGAGCCGCAGCCGAAGTTCTCCTCGGCCACCATGATGTCGTTCGGGTTGACGCGCTTGACCCAGCCGGGCTCAAGGCCCTCCATGCAGTTGCCGCCCAGAACCTTGGTGTCGGTTGTGACCAGGAAACGGGCCGGGATGATGGCGTCGGTGTCGATGTGCGCCCCGACCTTGTGCGCATTGCCTGTGACGAGCATGTGTTTCTCCTTCTCAAGAATCGCCGGGACTCCCCGGCGGAAGTTCGTACGGCGCGGCTTACAGCTTGCCCGGATGCATGATCTCGCCCGCGATGGCGCTGGCGGCGGCCACGGAAGGGCTCGACAGGTAGACCTCGCTCTCCAGGCTGCCCATGCGGCCCCGGAAGTTGCGGTTGGTGGTGGCGATGCAGCGCTCGCCCCCGGCCAGGATGCCCATGTGGCCGCCCAGGCAGGGGCCGCAGGTGGGCGGGCCGACAACCGCGCCAGCATCCATGAAGATGCTGAACAGGCCTTCGTCCATGGCCTGCCGCCAGATCTTAGGCGTGGCGGGCAGCACGATGAGCCGCACGCTCTTGTGCGCCTTGCGGCCCTTCAGGATCGCCGCGGCCTCGCGCAGGTCCTCGATGCGGCCATTGGTGCACGAGCCGATGACCGCCTGGTCCACGCGCAGCCCTTTGAGTTCGTCCACGCCGCGCACGTTGTCCGGCAGGTGCGGGCAGGCCACCTGGGGCGACATGCCGGTGACGGAGAGGGTCAGGTCCTGCTCGTACACCGCGCCCGCGTCGGCCTTGAGGGGCTTGTCGCCCGTGCGCCCGGCGGCGGCGCAGTAGGCCAGGGTCTTCTCGTCCGCCGGGAACAGGCCGACCTTGCCGCCCGCCTCGATGGCCATGTTGGCCATGGTCATGCGGCCCTCGATGCTGAGCGCGTCGATGACCGGACCGCAGAACTCCAGCGCCCGGTACAGCGCGCCGGACACGCCGATGCGGCCGATCAGGTGCAGGATCAAATCCTTTGCGCCGACAAAGGGCTCAAGCTTGCCCTCAAAGGCCACGCGGATGGTGGGCGGCACCTTGAACCAGGTCTCGCCCAAGGCCATGGCTCCGGCGATGTCCGTGGAGCCCATGCCGGTGGCGAACGCGCCCAGGCCGCCGTAGGTGCAGGTGTGGCTGTCCGCGCCGACCACGATGTCGCGCGGGCCGACCAGGCCGAGTTCGGGCAGGAGCGCATGCTCCACGCCCACGTTGCCGCCCTCGTAGTAGTGGGTGATGCCCATCTGCTGCGCAAACTCGCGCACCACCTTCACCTGCTCGGCGGAGTCGATGTCCTTGTTGGGCGTGAAGTGGTCGCACACGAGCGCAACCTTGTCCTTGTCGAACACCCTGGTGGCGCCCATGGCCTTGAAGCTCTTGATGGCCAGCGGCGCGGTGATGTCGTTGGCGAGCACAAGGGACACGCGGCAATTGACGATCTGCCCGGCGCGGGTGATCTCTTCGTCCGTGTGAGCCTGCAAAATCTTTTCGGCTACAGTGTGGGACATTCGTCTCTCTCCTCTCTCATTTTTTCCAAACGGTTGAGCGCGTTCAGGAAGGCCATCGCGCTGGCCACAAGGATGTCCTCGTTGGTGCCCCGGCCCACGGATTTCTTCGCGCCGTGGCCAATGCGCACGGTCACGGTGGCCTGGGCGTCGGTGCCGCCGGTGACGGCGTTGATCTGGAAGCGGTCGAGGGTGGGCGCAAAGCCCACCATTTCGCCAATGCACTTGAACAGGGCGTCCACCGGGCCTTCGCCAAAGGCGGAGTGGCGCTTCTCCTCCACGACCGTCTCGCCGTCCAGGAACTCCAGCACCATGGCCGCGTGGGGCGGAACCCCATGCGTGCCGGAGAAGATCGTCATGTCCTTCATGCGGTACTTGTCGCGGCGGCGGTACACGTTCTCAAGCACCAGCGCCTCGACGTCCTCGTCAAAGATGCGCTCCTTCTTGTCGGCAAGCTCCTTCACCGCGGCAAAGACCACGGCCAGTTGCTGCTCGTCCAACGGGTAGCCCAGCTCCACCAGCTTGCTCTTGATGGCGTGGCTGCCGGAGTGCTTGCCGATGACCAGATCCGTGCCCTTGCGGCCCACGGACTCCGGCGTCATGATCTCGTAGGTCAGCGGATTCTTGAGCATTCCGTCCTGGTGGATGCCGGACTCGTGCGCGAAGGCGTTCGGCCCGACGATGGCCTTGTAGGGCGGAATGGGCTGGCCGATGATCTGCGAGAGCCTGCGGCAGCTGGGATAGAGCTGCCGCGTCTTGACGCCGCAGTCGATCTTGTACAGCTCGTGCCGGGTGTGCAGGGCCATGACCAGCTCTTCAAGGGAGGCGTTTCCCGCGCGCTCGCCGATGCCGCACAGGGTCACCTCGGCCTGGCGCGCCCCGGCCCGGATGGCGGACAGGCTGTTGGCCACGGCCAAGCCCAGGTCGTTGTGGCAGTGCACGCTGAACACGGCGTCCCCCGCGTTGGGCACGTTCTTGAGCAGATAGCTGATGAGCTCGCCGAACTCGAAGGGCTGGGCGTAGCCCACCGTGTCCGGAATGTTCACGGTTGTGGCCCCGGCGCGGATGACCACCTCGCAGACCTGGGCCAGAAACTCCCAGTCCGAGCGCGAGGCGTCCTCGGCGCTGAACTCCACGTTGGGGCACAGGCTGACCGCGTGCTTCACCGCGGCCTCGGCCATGACCAGCACCTCCTCGCGCGATTTGCGCAGCTTGTGCGCCATGTGGATCTCGCTGGTGGCCAGGAAGGTGTGGATGCGCGGATGGGCGGCGTCCTTGATGGCCTCCCAGCCCCGGTCGATGTCCTTGTTCAGGGCGCGGCACAGCGCGGCCACCTGCACGTCCTTCACCGCTCCGGCGATGGCGCGCACGGCCTCGAAATCGCCCTGGCTGGCGGCGGGGAAGCCCGCCTCGATGATGTCCACCCCAAGGGACTCCAACTGCTGCGCCAGACTGACCTTTTCCTCAAGGTTCATGGTGGCGCCGGGAGACTGCTCCCCGTCGCGGAGGGTGGTATCGAAAATATACACGCGATCAGACATGAAATCCTCCTCGCTTGGTTTGTCGAGCCTATCCGGTTCATGGATGGCTTGCAAGAATGCCAAAAGACACACTGCGGGCGCACGCCCGCGCACGGGTGACGTCCCAGAGGGAAGCTCCTACAGCCGAAAATTGGAAAACAGTGGAGAGATCGGCTTACAAGAGACCCGTCTGGGACGCTCGTAGGCTCGCTAGGGCGAGGGACAGCGAAAGGTTCGCTGCGATGGGAAACTCAATGCGGATCATCTGTTCGTCTCCAGCGTCCCGCAGCGCCGTTTGCGGCGGCGGGACGCATCTGCATGGGCGTACTGTCGTCAGGAGGCATACTGCCACTACCGGGCGGGGTTTGTCCAGTATGTGATGGCTATTTTCCTGCACTGGCGTTGTGCCGCCCAGCCCAACCTAGAACTCGCGCTCGTCGACAAGCCGCTTCGCATCCGGAGCCAGGGCCTCCGCTCCCAGCACCACGACCTCGGGCCGGAGCTTAAGCAGGGCCTGAAACGCGGCGGCAAAGGCGGCGGGGTCAAGCCCGCCCTCCACGGCCAGGCGCACGGCGAGCCGGTCCTTGCCGCCAGGATTGCTCACCACGATCTGCCAGGCGCGCACCTGCGGGAACTGCGCAACAACCTGCGCGGCCTGCGCCGGGTAGATGAACTGCCCCTTGACCTTGGCCGTGTCGTCGGCGCGGCCATGGATGCCGTCCAGCCGGGCCGAACTGCGGCCACAGGCGCAAGGCGTCTCGACAAGGCGCGAAAGGTCCCCCGTGGCCAGACGGATGAGAGGGTATTCGCGCGCAAAGGGCGTCACCACCACCTCACCCACCTCGCCCGTGGGCAGGGGGCGGCCTGTCTGCGGATCGCAGATCTCCACCCAGGCCCGCGAGGACAAATGCATCCCGGTCAGCTCCGGGCACTCGTAGGCGATGCAGCCCACGTCCGCCGTGCCGTAGCCCTGGCGCACAGTGCAGCCGAACATGGCCTCCACCTCGGCGCGCAGCGCGGGCGACAAGCGCTCCGCCGCCACAAAGGCCTTGCGCAGGCGCAGGTCCTTCCCGGGGTCCAGCCCAAGGGCGCGCACCTTTTCGCCGATGACCTTGAGGTAGCTGGCCATGCCCACAAAACCCGTCACCGGCAGCCGCCGCAAAAGCTCCACCTGGACCTCGGTGTTGCCCGGCCCGGCGGGTATCACCGCGCAGCCGAGCTCGCGCAGGGGCTCCTCAAGCATGAGTCCAGCGGGCGTCAGGTGATAGCTGAAGGTCATCTGGACAAGGTCGCCCGTGACGAAACCCGCGGCCTTGAAGGCCTCGGTCCAGCCCCAGTAGTCGCGCCGCGCGCCCTCGGGGTCGAACAGCGGACCAGGCGACTGGTAGATGCGCCGCAGCTCGCCGGGCTGGCAGGTGAGCAGCCAGGAAAGGCCGCGCTCGGCCTGGAGCGCCAGCAGCTCCTTCTTGCGCAGGGGCGGCAGGGCGGCGAAGCCCTCGGGCGTGGCGGCGGCGCGGGCGGAAAGCCCGGCCTTGGCCAGCCGGTCCTGAAACTCCCGCGAATGCTTCGCGGCCTTGGCGATGAGCCCGCGCAGGGCCTTCCACTGGACCTCGCGGCGCGCGGCCGGGGCGGCGCTCTCCAGCTCGTTGTGGAACATGGCGTGTCTCCTTGGTCCTTGGCGGCCTAGGGGCTGTTTCCAAAAGATGGATTTTGTTCCCTGGCGAGGAAGGAGGAGGCTGGGAGCCAGGGAAAGTACTCTTACGGTACAGCCCTGGACCCCAGTCGCCTCGTGACGAAGTCCAGGGGGCAAAAGACGCTTTTCGAGACAGGCCCTAACCCAGCCAGCGCTTGCGCCGCCGATAGTGCTTCACGTCGCGGTAGCTGCGCTTGGCGCCGCCGTGGCCCATACCCAGGTAGAATTCCTGCACGTCGGGGTTGTCCAGAAGGCTCTTGCCCTCCCCCTCCATGACGATGCGGCCATTCTCCATGATGTAACCATGGTTGCTGACCGAAAGCGCGGCCCGGGCGTTCTGCTCCACCAAGAGCACGGTCACGCCCTCGTTCGCGTTGATGCGCGTCACGATCTCGAAGATCTCCTCCACCAGCAGGGGGGCCAGACCCAGGCTCGGCTCGTCGAGCAGCAGCAGCCTGGGCCGGGCCATTACCGCCCGGCCGATGGCCAGCATCTGCTGCTCGCCGCCGGACATGTACCCGGCCAGCTGCTTGCGGCGCTCCTTCAAGCGCGGAAAATAGGCGTAGACCTTGTCCAGGCTTTCGGCGAACTCGCTGCGGGGCCGTGTGTGCGCCCCGCAGCGCAGGTTCTCCTCAACCGTGATGTCCACAAAGATGCGCCGCCCCTCCATGACCTGGAACACGCCCTGGCGCACGATGCGCTCCGGGGTCAGGGTCTGGATGGGAACGCCGTCCAGGAGCACGGTCCCGGCGGTCACCTCGCCGTTCTCCGAGCGCAGAAGGCCGGAAATGGCCTTGAGCGTGGACGACTTGCCCGCGCCGTTCGCGCCAAGCAGGGCCGTGATGCCGCCCTCGCGCACCGAAAGGGAAAGCCCCTTCAGCACGAGGACGACATCGTTGTACACGACCTCAAGGTTCTCGACCCGGAGCAGATCTTTTGCGGACGCTGTTTCCGTCATGCTACTTCCCAAGCCACTCCGCTTTGCGCTCCAGGCTCTCCTGGGCCACAAAGGCCAGCTTGCCGTCGCTGATCTTGTAGATGAAGACCGCCATGCTGGGGCGGTGGTCCGTGGGCAGGAAGCTGACCTTGGGGGCCAGGCCCATGGGATCGAAGTCGGTCATGCCCTCAAGCGCGGCCTTGATGGACGGCCCGGTGAGGGGACCCTTGGCCGAGGCCTGGCGCAGGGCCTCGCCCATGACCAGCATGGACACGAAGCCGCGCACATAGTGGGTCATCTGCGGCTGGTCCTTGGCAACGGCCATGAGGGCCTTCATGCCCGGCACGTCCTGCCCGTAGACCGCGGCGGCCTGAAGGCTGTACGCGCCCTCGCTGGCGTCGCCCGCCATCTTGATCAGGTTCTCGTCCGAGCCCCAGATGTTGGTCAGGAAGGTGGCCTTGAGGCCGATTTTCTTGGCGTCCTTCAAGATGACGGCGGTGGACGGCGTGGTTCCGCCGATCCAGATGAAGTCGGGCTTCTTGTCCTTGAAGGGCAGGAGCTGGGTGGTGGCGTCGATGGCCTTCAGGTCCACGGTGGCCTCGCCCACGAGTTCGAAGCCGAGTTCGGCGGCGTACTCCTTGGCCGCCGGGATGGGCGCCAGGCCATAGGGATGGTCAGGGTACAAGAGGGCCAGCTTGGGCGCGCGCGACTCCTTCCAATTGTCCTTGAAGTACTTGAGCCCGGCGCGCACCTGGGTGGAGTAGTCCGCCGAGGTGAAGAAGTTGTACGGCGCGGTCTTGGGATCGGTGAGGTGCGCGGAGTAGGAGGCCGAGAAATAGGGAATCTCGTCCTTGGCGGCCATGCGGGTCAGCGCCTCGGTGACGGCGGTGCCGTAACCCTGGATGGCCACGATCTTCTCCTGGGCGAATTTCTTGTAGATGGAGAGGCCCTGCTGCACGTTGTAGGCGTCGTCCTGCACGTCCAGCACGATCTTGGCCCCGCCGATGCCGCCATTGGCGTTGAGGTACTCGGCCCCGGCCTTGACGCCCTCGGCGTAGGGCACGCCCACGGACGAGGTCGGCCCGGACAGGTCGATGATGCCGCCGATGCGGATGTCTGCCGCCGGTTTGCCCGCGGCGTCGTCCTTTTTCTCGCCCCCGCAGCCGCCCAGGCCCAGGCACAGGCCAAGACCCAGAATCATTGCCGTGAATGCCCTCTTCATGATGTCCCCCTCTGGTTGCAAAACGTGTTATTCCCGGCCCCTAGTGGGCAAAGGGATACAATTTCCAGTAGGCTTTGATGAGCCGCCAGCGGTTGGCCAGCCCCTCGGGCTCGAAAATGAGAAAGAGCATGAGGGTGAGCCCGAACACCCCCTCGCGCAGGGCGGCCAGCTGGCTGCTGATGTCCGGGAACACGCCGGTGAGCGAACGCGTGGCCGCGGTGAGCACCTCCGGCAAAAGCGTCATGAACACCGCGCCCATCACCGAGCCCACGATGCTGCCCAGCCCGCCGATGACGATCATCGCCAGGTAGGTGATGGACAGCCCGATGCCGAACTGCTCGCCGGACAAGAACATGGTGTAGTGCGCCCACAGCCCCCCGGCCACGCCCGCCAGGAACGAGGAAAGGCCGAAGGCGGCCAGCTTGTAGGCGAAGAGGTTCACCCCGGCGATCTCCGCCGAGAGATAGAAGTCGCGGATGGACACAAAGGCCCGGCCATGGCGCGTGCGCATCACGTTGGTGACGATCATCAGGGTGGCGGCGGCCACGGCGAAGAGCAGGTAGAACATGCGCCGCTCGCCCTCGAAGGAGAAGCCCAGGATCTGCGGCGGATCCAGCATCAGCCCGCGCGAGCCGCCAGTGACGGACTCCCAGTGCAGAAACACGTATTCCAGGATGAGCTGCGCCGCCAGGGTGGCGATGGCCAGGTAGATGCCCTTGAGCCGGAGCGAGGGCACGCCGAAAAACATGCCGACCAGCGCGGCCGCGCCGCCGCCAAGCAGAAGCGCCGCCAGAAACGGCACGCCGTTCAGGGTGGCCTGGGCCGCCGCATAGGCGCCCACGCCGATGAACGCGCCGTGGCCGAGGGAAATCTGGCCGCAGACCCCGGTGAGAAGGTTCAAGGACACCGCGCCGATGACCGCGATGCACATAAGGTTCAGGACCGAGACGAGATAGGTGTCGAGCACCAGGGGGCACACCAGGAGCGCGGCGACAAACAGCCCCAGGCAGACGCGCTGGAAGCCGGTCTGAAACACCCCGGCCTCGGCCCGGTAGCTTTCGAAAAACAGTCCGCAGTTGCCTTGCATGCCCTACACCCGCTCGATCTCTTCGGTGCCGAAGAGCCCGTATGGCTTGATCATCAGGATGACCACCAGCACCACGAAGGCCGCCACGTCGCGAAAGCCCCCCAGGCCGAGAAAATCCTTGGCCAGGCCGTCGCAGACGTTCTCCAGTATGCCGATGATCAGTCCGCCAAGGGCCGCGCCGAGCAGGCTGTCCAGCCCGCCCAGGATGACCGCAGGGAAGACCTTGAGGCCCAGCACGCCCAGGTGGGCGTTGATGCCGTTGATGTTGCCCAGGATCACGCCCCCGACCGTGGACACCACGCAGGCGATGCACCAGGACAGGGCGAAGATGTTGCGGATGCCGATGCCCATGCTCTGGGCGGCCTGCTGGTCGTGCGCGGTGGCCCGCATGGCGATGCCCATGCGCGAGTACTTGAAGAACAGCGTGAACAGACCGAAGAGCACCCCGGAGAGCACGAAGGCCGCGATGTACACCGGGGCCACGGGCAGCCCGTATACCATCACCGGGGTCGAAGGCAGCACCTCCGGGTACACGCGTATCTGCGTGCCCCAGAGAAGCTGCACGATGCTCTTCAAGACCGAGGACAGGCCGATGGTGACCATGATGACGCAGATGTGCGCCTCGCCGATGAGCGGCCGGAGCGCGAGGCGCTCCACAAGCAGGCCCAGCACCACCGAGAAGCCCAGGGTCATGAGGAAGGCCCAGACAAAGGGGATGGACAGCTGCACCGTGAGCCCGAAGCAGACGTAGGCCCCCACCATGACCATCTCGCCCTGGGCGAAGTTGACCACCTTGGTGGCCTTGTAGATGACCACGAAGCCGAGGGCCACCAGGCTGTAGATGCCGCCAACCACAAGGCCGTTGATGAACAGTTGCAGATAGTATTCCACGCGGCTTAGCCCCCCACGGTTTCGATGCGGATGTCGCCGCACATCTGGCGCACGCGCCCGTCCTGATACTGGATCTCCATTTCAAGGGTCATGGCGCAGGCGTCGGTGTAGAGCGCCTCAATGAGCGCGCCGTAGCGCTCGGAGATGGTGCCCCGGCGCACCTTGCGCGTGCGTGTCAGCTCGCCGTCGTCCGCGTCCAGCTCCTTGTACAGAAGCGCGAAGCGGCGGATGCGCGTGGCCTCGGGCAGGCTTGCGTTGATGCGCTCGATCTCGTCCTTCACCAGGGCGTACACCTGCTCCTTGGCGGACAGGTCCTGGTAGGTGGTGAAGGTGATCATGCGCCCCTCCGCCCAGTGCCCCACGATGTTCTGGTCGATGCAGAGGATGGCCGTGACCTGCTCGCGGCCCTGGCCCAGCACCACGGCCTCGCGCACGTAGGGCGAGAACTTGAGCTTGTTCTCCAGGAACTGCGGCGAGAAGCGCGTGCCGTCCTTCAGGTGCATCACGTCCTTCAGGCGGTCGATGACCACCAACCGCCCGGTGTCGTCAAAGTAGCCCGCATCGCCCGAGAGCAGCCAGCCGTCCTGAATCGTCTCCGCCGTGGCCTTCTCATTCTTGTAATAGCCCAGGAACACCGCCGGGCTCCGGGACAAAATCTCACCGGTTTCGCTCAGGCGCACCTCGG
>JBFWMQ010000004.1:0-196093 GCA_050251495.1 Desulfovibrio sp.
CGAGCGTCTGCGCTGCGGGATCGGGGCTTTGCGCGGTCCGGCCAGGGCTCCTCCTTGCGAACCCCTATTGGCCGGTCAATCTATTCGTCCGCCGTGCGGTCGTCAAGATTGGCGGAACAGGGCCGGGCCGTCCGGTGACGGACGGCCCGGCCAGCTGGTCGGGATGATGCAGGAATAGTGTCAGGAGGCCCAGCCGGAATGAGCTAGCCCTCGGCGCGCTGGCCCCAGGCCTGCTCGTAGGCGGTGCCGCCGCGCTCGATGATCTCCTCCGCGGCGAAGGGCACCAGCATGGTCAGGCTGCGGCGCTGCCGCCAGCGCTCGCGCACGTCCGTGGCGGTGACCTCGAACACCGGCATGGCCACCAGGTGCAGGCTGTTGCCGGCGGCGAAGCGCAGCTGCGTGGGGCCAAGGCGCTCCATGCCCGGCCAGTTGGCCTCGGCGAAGTCCACGATGCCCTGGGCATCGGCCCCGGGACGCAGCCCCACGGCGAAGGACGCCAAGTGCGGCAGCTCAAGCCCGCGCCGCCAGGACGGCAGGGACAAAAACGCCTCGCTGCCGAGGATGAAGGTCAGCTCGTCCTCCGGAGACTTCTCCCGCAGGGCGGTGAGCGTGTCCACCGTGTAGGTCGGCCCGCTGCGCGCGCCCTCCAGGCCGCTGGCCGAGAGCCCGGAGACCCCACGAACGGACAGCTCCACCAGCCGCAGGCGATGGGCGAAGGGCAACATGCCCTCCACAGGCTTGTGCGGGGGTTCGCCCGCGGGCATGAGCAGCACCCGCTCCAGGCCGACGGCCTCGCGGGCCTCAACGGCCATGCGCATGTGGCCCGCGTGAATGGGGTTAAAGCTGCCCCCGAGAATTCCGATCCTGCTCACCTGATGCACCCTCTCGCCTTGCCGCCTGCGTGTTCCCAAAGGCCCCTGACCCGTCCGGACCGGAGCCGCATAAGCCCTATTGCCGAATCTGCCCCTGGCCCAGCACCACGAACTTGGAGCTGGTAAGCTCCAGGATGCCCATTGGCCCGTAGGCGTGCAGTTTTGTCGTGGAGATGCCGATCTCCGCGCCGAGCCCGAGCTCGCCGCCGTCGTTGAGCCGCGTGCTGGCGTTCACCGCCACCATGCTGGCGTCGGCCTCCCGCGTGAAGCGCATGGCGTTCTTGTGGCTCTCGGTCACAATGGCCTCGGTGTGGTTGGAGCCGAAGCGCGCGATGTGCTCCAGTGCCTCGTCCAGGTCCGCCACCACCTTCACAGCCAGGGTGAGGGCCAGGAACTCGAAGCCCCAGTCCGCGTCCACGGCGGCCTCGGCGCTGGCGCAGCGCGGCCCCATGATCGCCAGGGAGGCTGGGCAGCACTTGAAGCGCACCCCGTCGGCCCCAAGCTTCCTGGCGACCTCGGGCAAAAAGCGCTCGGCCACGGCGCGGTGCACCAGCAGGCACTCCAGGGAGTTGCAGGTGCCGGGCCGCTGCACCTTGGCGTTGTGGACGATGGCCAGGGCGCTGGGCAGGTCGGCGCTCTCGTCCACAAAGGTGTGGCACACGCCCTTGTAGTGCTTGAGCACGGGCATGGTGGCCTGCTCTACCACGGCGCGGATGAGGCTCTCGCCGCCGCGCGGGATCACCACGTCGATGAATTCGTCGAGCTTCAAGAGCGCGGTCACGGCCTGCCTGTCCGCCGTGGGCGGCACCTGCACGCACTGGCTCGGCAGCCCGGCCTGCTCCAGGGCGTCGTGGATGGTGGCGGCCAGGGCCTCGATGGAGTGGAAGGCCTCGCTGCCGCCGCGCAGGATGGCGGCATTGCCGCTTTTTATGCACAGGGCGGCGGCGTCCACCACGGCGTTGGGGCGCGACTCGAAAATCATGGCCACCACGCCCAGCGGCACGCGCATGCGCCCCACCAGCATGCCGTTGGGGCGCTTCTTCATGCTCTCGATCTCGCCCACGGGGTCGCTCATGGCGGCCACCTCGCGGCAGCCCTGCACCATGCTCGCCAGCACGCCCTCGGTGATGGTGAGGCGGTCCAGGCGGGCCTTATCCAGGCCGCGCGCCTGGGCGGCAGCGATGTCCTTGGCGTTGGCCGCCTTGATGGCGCCGGCGCGCTCCGCCAAGAGTCCAGCCAAGTTCAGCAGGGCCTGCTGCCGGGCGCTGCCCTCGGCGGCGGCCAGCCTGCGGGAAGCGGCCCGCGCGGCCTGCGCCATGGCGCGCATTTCAGCGGCGATGTCCATTGTTCCCCCCCAGGGTATGAAATTCCGCCCGCGGCAGCCGCAGGGCCTGGGAATGGCTACCCTCGAAGCCTCTCCAAGTCAACGCGGCCGGAGGCGATTCTTCGGTCCCTGGCGAAGCTGGCAAATTTTAAACTGACTTTTCAGGCTGTTGGACTCTCCGCCAAGATATTCACACCAGGCGCGGGATTGGCCTTTGACCTGATTGACATTTTTGGGTAAACCTCCCTGGTCCGAGCGCGCGCGGCCAAAACCCGGGCCAGCGCCCCACCACCGCTTCCAAGGAGCTCCCCAGCATGGACGAGAACAAGCCCAACAGCCAGCCCGAGACCCACGTCAATCCAGGGGTCGTCGAGCAGCTTGAGCAGATCAAGAAGGCGGTGCCCGACACCTCCCAGAGACTCTTCGACTTCCTGGTGCTGAACATGAAGCCCATCGCCATCGGCTGCGGGCTCATCATCCTGGCGGCTGGCGCCTATTCAGGCTTCAAGTACTGGCGCGCAGCCCAGCTTGCCAAGGCCGCCGACGCCATGGGCGTCGTGCTCATCGAGCGGGCCGACCCCGCCGCCCGTGTGACCGGCCTGGAGGAATTCCTCAAGGACGCTCCCTCCGGCCTCAAGGCCACGGGCCAGCTGGAGCTGGCCACCGCCGCCATGCTCGCCAAGCAGTACGACAAGGCCGCCAGCGCCTGGGCCGAGCTTGAGGGCTCGCCCTCGCCGGACCTGCGGGTCGTTGCGGGCATCGGCCGCGCCAAGTGCCTGCTGCTCACCGGCAAGGCCCAGGAGGCCCAGGCCCTGCTGGAAGGCCTCAAGGCCAAGGCCCCGGAGGCCTACAGCGAGGCCATCACCCGGCAGATCGCCGTTGCCGCCGAGGCTGCGGGCAATACCCCTGCGGCGGCCGCGGCCTACGAGGAGCTTGCGGGCAAGGCCGAGGGCTCCGGCAAGCCCTTCTTCGTGTTCAAGGCCAACCAGTTGAAACAAAAAAGCTAGGCGGGACGATAGTCATGGCGCATCCCCTTTTGGCTGGCGCTCCCGGCGAAACGCACCTGTTCCTCGGCAACGAGGCCATCGTGCGCGGCGCCATCGAGGCCGGCATCCAATTCGTGAGCTGCTACCCCGGCACGCCCTCCTCCGAGGTGCCGGACACCTTCTTCCGCCTCTCGCCCGAGGGCAGCTACACCTTCGAGTACTCCGTGAACGAGAAGGTGGCCCTTGAGGTCGGCGGCGGAGCGACCCTGGCCGGGGCGCTTACCCTGGTGACCATGAAGCACGTGGGCGTGAACGTGGCCGCCGACCCCCTGCTCACCCTGACCTACGTGGGCAGCCCTGGCGGCTTCGTGCTGCTCTCGGCCGACGACCCGGGCTGCCACTCCAGCCAGAACGAGCAGGACAACCGCATCTATGCGCGCCTCGCGGGCATGCCCTGTCTGGAGCCCGCCACGGCCCAGGAGGCCAAGGACATGACCCGCGCCGCGCTCGGCATCTCGCGCGAGCTTGGCGCGCCGGTGCTGTTGCGCACCACCACCCGCGTGAACCACCTGCGCGGCCCGGTGACGCTTTCCGAGCCCACCGTGCTGCCCAAGCCGGCTGGCTTCCAGAAGAACCCCTCGCGTTTCGTGCCCATTCCGGCCTTTGCCCGGCCCATGCACCTGCGCCTGCTGGAGACCCTGGACAAGGCGCGGGAACTGGCCGAGACCTCGCCCTTCAACGTGGTTAGCGGCGCTGGCGCGGTTGGCGTGGTGGCCTCGGGCATCAGCCGGGCGTACCTCTCCGATGCGCTGCTTGAGGCGGATCTGAGCGGGCTGAGCGGCAAGGTGAAGGTGCTCGACCTGGGCTTCAGCCATCCGCTGCCGGAAAAGCTCCTCACGGGCTTCATGGACGGCCTGGACACCCTGCTGGTGCTTGAAGAGCTGGAGCCGGTGCTGGAAACCGAACTGCGCGCCCTGGCGCAGAAGCTCGGCAAGACGCTCACCATCCTCGGCAAGACGCCCGGCCCCCTGCCGCGCTTCGGCGAGTATTCCGCCGCCCTGGTGGCCAGCGCCCTGCGCGAGGTCCTGGGCCTGCCGACGCCCGCCTCCCTCGGCTGCACCTGCGGGACCGACCCCGTGGCGCCGCTTCCCAACCGCCCGCCCAACCTCTGCGCCGGGTGCCCGCACCGCGCCACCTACTTCGCCGTGCGCAAGGTCTTCGGCGACAGCGCGGTCTATTCCTCGGACATCGGCTGCTACACGCTCGGCATCCTGCCGCCGCTCAAGGCCGCGGACTTCCTTTTGTGCATGGGCTCCAGCGTCAGCGCCGGATGCGGCGTGTCAAAGGCGACGGGCCAGACGGTCGTCGGCTTCATCGGCGACTCCACCTTCTTCCATTCCGGCATCACGGGCCTTGTGAACGCGGTGTTCAACCGCCACGACATCCTGCTCGTCATCCTGGACAACCGCACCACGGCCATGACCGGGCACCAGCCCAATCCCGGCGTGGACAAGACCAACCTGGGCGACAACCCCGCGCGCGTGGACATCGAACCGCTGGTGCGCGGCCTGGGCATCGAGCACCTGCGCAAGGTCAACCCGCTGAACCAGAAGGCCACGCTCAAGGCCATCGAGGAGCTGAAGGCCCTGTCCGGCGTGCGCGTGCTCATCGCCGAGGAGCCCTGCCCGCTCTTCGCCCGCCGCGCCTACGGCGTGAAGCGCACCCAGGTGGCCTATGTGGCCGCCGACTGCGCCGAGGCGGCCAAGGACGGCACCTGCGGCGACTGCCTGAACACCCTGGCCTGCCCGGCCTTCTTCCTTGAAAACGGCAAGATGGCCATCGACCCCATCCTCTGCTCCGGATGCATGCTCTGCCTCCAGGTCTGCAAACACATCAAGGCCCGCAAGGGAGACGCATAATGAGCGCGAAAAAACACACACGCCTGCGCATCTTCATGACCGGCGTCGGCGGCCAGGGCACCCTCACCGCCACCACCCTGCTTGCGCGCGCGGCCCTGGCCGCCGGGCTTGAGGTCACCTCCGGCGAGATCCACGGCATGGCCCAGCGCGGCGGCGTGGTCGAGTCCACCCTCTTGATCGGCTACAAGAGCCCCAAGATCGGGCACGGCGAGGCCGACATCCTGCTGGGCTTCGAGCCCCTGGAGACCTTGCGCGCCCTGCCCTATCTGAAGTCAGGCGGCCTGGTGCTCTCCAGCACCGAGAGCCTGCCGCCGCTCTCCGTGGCCACCGGCAAGGAGACCGCGCCCAGCGTGGAGGACATCCGCGCCAAGGTGACTGCGCGCTGCGCCTCGGCCTGTTTCCTGCCCTGCCGCAGCCTGGGCTTGCAAGCCGGGGCCGTGCAGAGCGGCAACATCGCGCTGCTGGGCGCGCTCTGCGCCCTGGGCGTGCTGCCCTTTGGCCGCGAGGTGGTGGAGGCGACCATCCGCGCCACCATGAAGCCCAAAGTTGCGGAGATCAACCTGAAGGCTCTGAACCTGGGCGCGGCCTGCCCCGCTTAAGGGGACAACAACCGGGAAGGACACCTCCTCATGCCGACCACCGACGCCCAGGCCGAAGCCCAGGCCATCGCCCCCGAGGGCAGCCTCTCCGCTCTGCGCAGCATCCTGCGCGAGCTGTCCCCCGGCGCGCCGCTGGAGGAGAGCCTGGGCGGACTGCTCAAGGTCCTTGCCAACCAGATGGGCTACCTGCGCGTGTTCCTGGTCATCCTGGACCCGGAATCCGACAGCCTGCGGCTTTCCCTGGCGCACAGCCCAACGCGCTCCCTGCCCGCCACCTACACCCCGGGCAAGGGCGTGGTGGGCCAGGTCTACGAGACCGGCAAGCCGATCATCGTGCCCCGCATCGCGGACAACAGCGAGTTCCTGAACAAGGCCTTTGGCCGCACCCCGGAAGAGCTGGAGACCCTGGCCTTTGTCAGCGTCCCGGTCATCATCACCCGGCACGGCGTGGGCGAGGTGCTGGGCGCGCTGTCCACCGACCTGCCCATCATGCCGCAGGAGCGGCTGGAGCGGCAGCGCGAGTTCCTGGAGGTCGTGGCCGACCTCATCGCCAACCAGGTGGCCCAGTTGCAGGAGGAAATGGCCCTGCACAAGCACCTCATGGCCCAGGGCATGGTGCCGCCGGGCCTCGACGCCCCGCCGCCGCAGAATTTCGTCGCCGCCAGCAAGTCCATGCGCATGGTGCTGCGCCAGGCGCGGCAGGTGGCCCCCAGCCGCGCCACGGTGCTTTTGCGCGGCGAGTCCGGCACGGGCAAGGAGCTGCTTGCCGAGGCCATCCACGTGGGCAGCCCGCGCAAGGACAAGCCGCTCATCAAGCTCAACTGCGCGGCCCTGCCCTCGGAACTGGTGGAGAGCGAGCTGTTCGGCCACCAGAAGGGCGCGTTCACCGGCGCGGTGCAGACCAAGCGCGGCCTGTTCGAGCTGGCGCACAACGGCACGCTGTTTCTGGACGAGATCGGCGAGCTTTCGCTGGACGCCCAGGCCAAGGTGCTGCGCGCCATCCAGCAGAAGGAGATCCAGCGCGTGGGCGGCGAGCAGACCATCAGCGTCGATGCGCGGCTCATCTGCGCCACGCACCAGCCCCTTGAGGAACTGCTCACCCAGGGCCGGTTCCGCGAGGACCTGTTCTACCGCATCAACGTGTTTCCGGTGTTCATCCCAGCCCTGCGCGAGCGCCGGGAGGACATCCTGCCCCTGTGCGAGCACTTTCTGCAGAGCTTCTCCAAGGAGTACGGCAAGAACATCAAGCGCATCTCCACCCCGGCCATCGAGCTTTTGAGCATGTACCACTGGCCGGGCAACGTGCGCGAGCTGAGCAACTGCGTGGAGCGCGCCGTGCTGGTGTGCGAGGAGGAGGTCATCCGCACCTACCACCTGCCGCCGACCCTGCAGACGGCGGACAGTTCGGCCACGGGCATCAACCTGTCATTCGGCGAGGCCGTGGCCAAGTTCGAGCAGGAGCTCCTGGTGGACTCGCTCAAGAAGACGCGCGGCAACATGCTGCAAAGCGCGCGCGACCTGCGCGTCTCCTACCGCATCATCAACTACAAGGTGAAAAAGTACGGCATCGACGTGAAGCGCTTCAGCAACGTGAAGGCAAAGCGGAAGAAGCCGTAGCGGCTGCGACAAAAGCGAAGGGGGCCGAACGGCCCCATTCGCATTGAATTCATCAACTCACTACATTGGCATAAACACGTCACGCAGTTTAATTGCTCCGACACAAAAGGAAACAAATGAACCGATGCCAAGCAGCATCGCCGTGACATTACTACATATTCCGATTTTTTGGTTTTCAATATGCAAATACAACCATTGAGTTAAATACGAAGCCAGCGTCGTTAAAACAGCCAAAGAAACTCCAACGATAAAATATATCGCCGTCACAGCAATACTTTTAACAAGACATTCAAGCTGGCCGCCCTTAGAAATAGCAGATGAAATCATTGTCATTACGATAAAAATCCCACCGGTGTTGATTAACAATAGTGCTCTGAGGCTACCCTTAGAAAATTCAACCAACAAATCAGATAATTTCTTCTTCTCAGCATCAATCCCAGCAGCCCAACTACGAAATCTCTCTAACGTTATTGTAGCTTCCGAATATTTCCTCGCGACTTCTTCAGAGTCGGCTTTGTTCTTCCAATCAGCTAAGGTCTTAATTATTTGGTCCAAGAACTGTTCGTGTTTCATGCTGCCCCCCTATTTCCAACAGTTCACCCATTACATATACCATTAAGAAAAAGAAAGGGGGCCGACAGGCCCCCTTTGCTTTTCCACATGTCGTTCAAACAGCGCTTACGCGGCCGCCTGCAGCCCCTTGGTGAAGTTGAGGCCCTCGGCGAAGTCGAGGGTGCCCGCGTAGATGGCGCGGCCCGTGATGGCCCCCTGCAGGCCCTTTTGGCACAGGGGCGCGAGGTTCTTGAGGTCGTCCAGGTTGGTGACGCCGCCAGCCGCAACCACGGGCAGCTTCGTGCTCTCGCACAGGCTGGTCAGCGCGGGCAGGTTCACCCCGCTCTGCATCCCGTCCCGGGCGATGTCGGTGTAGATGATGAAGCTCGCCCCGGCGGCCTCGATGCGCGGCAGCACGTCGGCCACGGTGAGGCCCGCGTCGGCCACCCAGCCCCGGCTTTTCAGCTGGCCGTTCACGGCGTCCAGGCTCACGCCCACCTTGCCCGGCAGCGCGGCGCACATCTCGGCGAACAGCTCCGGCTGCTCAAGGGCGATGGTGCCGATGATCAGCCGGGCCACCCCGGCCTGCACATAAGCCTTGGCGGTGGCGATGTCGCGGATGCCGCCGCCCAGCTGCACGGGAATCTTCGCCTCGGCGCAGATGCGCCGGACCAGCTCGAAGTTGCGCGGCAGGCCGCTGAAGGCCCCGTCCAGGTCCACGATGTGCAGCCACTGGGCGCCCAGGCGCACCCAGGAAAGCGCGCTCTCGGCCGGGTCGTCGCCAAACACCGTGACCGCGTCGGCGCGGCCCTGCTCCAGGCGCACGCAGCGCCCGTCCTTGATGTCCACGGCGGGGAACAGGATCACAGGCCAAGCTCCTTCAAGCCCGCCTCGATGCCCTCCTTGGCCAGGGTGTCCGCAGTGACCCACTCGCCCTTGCGCTTCACGAACTTGCCCAGGTCGAGCAGGTTGTCGGTCAGCGCCTTCTGGGTCTCGTCGTAATGGTAGCGGGCGGCCAGCCGTTCGCCGCGCACGTCGATGAGGTACAGGTCGAGGACCACCGAGGCCGGATCGCCGCCGCCCTCAAGCTCCTTCCAGTGCAGCACCTGCGGCACCAGGAGGAAGTCCGTGGGCAGGCAGCGGCCCACGCCCAGCCAGTAGGACCAGGCGGACTCGCGCGCCTTGCCGGAACGCTCGAAGGTCACGATCTCCTGACACTGCTTGACCGCCGCCGGGCTGCCGCTGGCGCTTACGCCGTGGGCGCGCAGGGTCTGGTTCACGACCGCGTCCAGTCCGGCCAGGGTCTCCGGCTTCACGGGCTTGCCGTCCTCGGGCAGGTAGCCTGCCAGGAGTTCCCAGTTGTACTTGGGCGCGGTGAAGGGCGCCACGGCGATAGCGCCCACGGGCCGCAGCTGCGGCGTGACGGGCTTGGGCGCGCAGGCGCTGGCCAGGCCAAGCGCGCAGCACAGGCCGATGACCGGCAAAAGCTTGCGTAAAAACATCAGTCCACACTCCCCTTGGTGCTGGGTGCGCCCGCGCGGCAGACCTGGACCGCCTGGCGCAGCGCCAGGCCCAGGGCCTTGAAGGCGGCCTCCAGCAGATGGTGGCCGTTTTTCCCGTACTCGAAGCGGATGTGCAGGTTCATGCCCGCCCGCTGGGCCAATGACTTGAAGAACTCGCGCCAGACGTCCTTCTCCTCCCCGGCCACAAGGGCGGGCAGGAGCGCGTCGTCGTACACCAGATAGGCCCGCCCGGACAGGTCCACCACCACCTCGGCCAGGGCCTCGTCCATGGGCACCTTGGCGCTGGCCACGCGGGCGATGCCCGCCTTGTCGCCCAGGGCCTCGGCAAGCGCCTGGCCCAGGCACAGGCCGATGTCCTCCAGGCTGTGGTGGGCGTCCACCTCAAGGTCGCCCTTGCAGGAAAGCGTGAGGTCGAACCCGGCCCAGAAGGTCATGAGGGTGAGCATATGGTCGGCAAAGCCCATGCCCGTGGCGATGGAGCATTTCCCCACGCCCTCAAGGCGCAGCTCGGCCCGGATGTCCGTCTCTTTGGTCGTGCGCGTGATTGTCGCGGTGCGCTGTGCCACGGTATCGCTCCTTTTGCCCTCCCGCAGGCGGCGGGTTACGCTCTTCCCCATGACCGGGGCCGCCCGGCCTTGTCAAGCCGGGAGCGCCGTTCTCATCGGACGATTCCGCAAAAATCCTGAGCGTTAGGCCGCCCCCGTGGGCGCGGCGGGCTCCTCCGCCGGTGCGGGCTTCCTCTTTTTGCCGAAGAAGAAGGCCATCCACACGCCAACCTCATACAACACGCACAGGGGCACGGCCATCATGGTCTGGCTGATGGCGTCGGGCGGAGTCAGGGCCGCGGCCACGATGAACGAGGTCAGGATGGCGTACTTGCGCTTGGCCCTGAGCCCCTCGAAGGTGACGAGGCCCAGGCGCGCCAGGAAGAACAGGAACAGCGGCAGCTCGAACACGATGCCGAAGGCGAACAACAGCTTCAGCACGAAGTCCAGGTACTCGTCCAGCTTGGGCGTGAACACCAGGTACTCGTTGGTGTAGCTGGCGAAGAACTCGAAGCCGAAGGGGAACACCACGAAGTAGCCGAAAAACGCCCCGATGGAGAAGCACAGGGCCGAGAAGAAGGCGATGGGGAGGATCCACTTGCGCTCGTGGGAATACAGCCCGGGCGCGATGAACTGCCAGATCTGATAGAAGATGTACGGGCTGCACAGGAAGATGCCGGCCACAAAAGCGATCTTCATCTCGGTGAAGAACGCCTCGGTGGGCAGGGTGTAGATGAAGTGGCTCTGCTTGATGGCGTCGAGCATGGGCTGCATGAGGATCTTGAGCAGCTTTCCGGCAAAGGCGTAGCTGGCCAGAAAGCCCACCAGCACGGCGATGACGCAACGCGTGAGGCGCTTGCGCAGGTCCTGCAAGTGGCCGAACAGGCTCATGCGGCCAGCGTGGCCCTCGCCCACGGCGTCGTCGCCAGCGGGCGGCGGCGGCGGCGGAACGTCCACCCCTCCGGGGCCTTCGGCGGCGGCGGGCACGGCGGCGGGCTCAGCCTCTGCGGGAAGCCCGGCCTCGGCCGTTTCCGCAGGCGGCATGGCCGCGTCCGCAGCGGCGGCGGCAGGCTCGGCTTCTGCGGAGGCTTCCTCCACCGGAGCCGCTGGCGCTACCGCCGCCTCTGCCGGAGCCTGTGCCACGGCCTCGGCGGTCGCTTCAGCGGAAATTTCAGGCGCGGCCTCGGCAGGGGCTTCCTCCGCTCTTTCAACGGCAGGTTCGGCGGTTTCGACAGCGGGCTCGGCTCCCGGTTCGGCGGCGCTTTCGGCGCGCTCCACCGGGGGCTGCTCCGGGGATTCCCAGGACTCGGGCTTCGCCTCGGACGCGGCCTCGGCGTCGGCCTTGGCTTCCCCCTCGGGCCTGGCTTCAGGCTTGGCTTCGCCCTCGGCCGGTTCCGGCGCGGGCTCGGCCCCGGCCTTGGTCCCGTACAACTGCTCGTGGGCCTCGGCCTTGCGCTTCTCAAAATCGGCCATCTCGGTCTCGCGCTCGATGGTGCGCTTGAACTCGCCGCTCATCTGCTTGAACTCGCCAATGGCCTTGCCGAGCGACTTCATCAAGTCGGGCAACTTCTTGGGGTCCACCACGATGATCGCCAAAAGGGCGATGATGAGCATTTCTCCGGTGCCGGGCATAGGCCTTCCTGGTGCTTATTCTGTGCGGGCGGGGGTGCCTGTTCCTGCGTGTGCCTCGCCTACTCCCACTCTATGGTGCTGGGCGGCTTGCTCGAGATGTCGAGCACCACCCGGTTCACGCCCTTGACCTCGTTGATGATGCGGCTCGACATGCGGGCCAGGATCTCGGACGGCACGCGCGACCAGTCGGCGGTCATGGCGTCGATGCTGTCCACGATGCGCAGGGCGATGACGTGCTCATAGGTGCGGTCGTCGCCCATGACGCCGACGGTCTTGAGCGGCAGGAGCACGGCGAAGCCCTGCCAGACCTTGCGGTACCAGTCGCTGGCGATCAACTCCTGCTGCACGATCTTGTCGGCCTGGCGCAGGATCTCAAGGCGCGGCTCGGTGATCTCGCCGATGACGCGGATGGCCAGCCCCGGCCCGGGGAAGGGATGCCGCCAGATGATGTTCTCGGGCATGCCGAGCTCGTAGGCCACCTTGCGCACCTCGTCCTTGAACAGCTCGCGCAGGGGCTCCACCAGCTTCAGGTTCATCTTCTCCGGCAGGCCGCCCACGTTGTGGTGGCTCTTGATGACCGCGCTGGGGCCCTTGAAGGACACCGACTCGATGACGTCCGGGTAGAGCGTGCCCTGGGCCAGGAACTCCACGCCTTCTATGGCTTTCGCTTCGCGGTCGAAGACCTCGATGAAGGTGTAGCCGATGATCTTGCGCTTCTGCTCCGGGTCCTCGACGCCTTCGAGCTTGTCGAGGAACTCCCGGCGCGCGTCGATGCACTTGACGTTCAGGTCGAAGTGCTCCTCCAGGAAGCCGATGACCTCCTGGCGCTCGCCCATGCGGAGCAGGCCGTTGTCCACGAAGATGCAGTACAGCCTCTTTCCGATGGCCCGGTGCAGCAGCACGGCGGCCACGGTGGAGTCGATGCCGCCGGACAGGCCAAGCACCACCTTGCCCTCGCCCACCTGGGCGCGCATGGTCGTGATGCTCGACTCGACGAAGGAGGACATGGTCCAGCCGGGCTTGAGACCCGCGATCTTGAACAGGAAATTGCTGATGATGCGCTCGCCCTGGTCGGTGTGGGCCACCTCGGGGTGGAACTGCACGGCGTAGATCTTGCGCGCCGCGTCGCACATGGCCGCGTTCTCCAGGCTGCCGGTCTTGCCGATGCGCGTGAAGCCCGTGGGAAGCGTGCCCACGTTGTCGCCGTGGCTCATCCACACGGTGAGGTTCTCCTTGCCCTCCACCCCGGCGAAGAGCGGGCTGTCGCCCACGGCCTCGAACTGGGCGCGGCCGTATTCGCGGTCCTGGGAGCGGGTGACCTCGCCGTCGAGCGTGTGCGCCAGCACCTGCATGCCGTAGCAGATGCCCAGGATGGGCAGGCCCCAGGTGAGATACTCCTTGGGCAGCGGGGGCGCGCCCGCGTCGTGCACGCTGGACGGCCCGCCGGAGAGCACCAGGGCGCTCGGCTTCAAGGCCTTGATGGCGGCGGGATCGCTGGTGCAGGGATGGATCTCGGAATACACCCCGGCCTCGCGCACGCGCCGCGCGATGAGCTGGGTGACCTGGGATCCGAAGTCGATGATGATGACCTTTTCTTGATGCAGCATGTATGCAACCCTTCTCGCGGTGCGCAGTCTAGGACTCGACGCGGTAGTTGGGAGATTCCTTGGTGATGATGACGTCGTGGACGTGGCTCTCGCGCAGGCCGGCCGCGCTGATCTCCATGAACCGGGCCTTGTGCTTCATTTCCTCGATGCTGGCGCAGCCCAGGTAGCCCATGCCGGAGCGCAGGCCGCCAACGAGCTGGTGGATGCTCTCCGTCACCTGGCCACGGAAGGGCACGCGGCCCACGATGCCCTCGGGCACCAGCTTCTTGCTCTTGTCCTGGAAGTAGCGGTCGCTGCTGCCCGCGGCCATGGCGTCGATGGAGCCCATGCCCCGGTAAATCTTGTAGGTGCGGCCCTGGTACAGAATGGTCTCGCCCGGGCTTTCCTCGGTGCCCGCGAACAGGCTGCCCATCATGCAGGTATCGGCCCCGGCGGCCAGGGCTTTCACCACGTCGCCGGAGAACTTGATGCCGCCGTCGGCGATGATGCACTTGCCCGCCTCGCGGCAGGCTTTTCCCGCCTCCAGGATGGCGGTGATCTGCGGCACGCCCACCCCGGCCACGATGCGCGTGGTGCAGATGGAGCCGGGTCCGATGCCGACCTTGACCGTGTCCACGCCGGACTCGATGAGCGCCTTGGCGCCCTCGTAGGTGGCCACGTTGCCGCCGATGATCTGGGCGTCGGGGAAGGCGTCGCGCAGCGCCCGGCAGGCGTTCAGGATGTTGCGGGAGTGCCCGTGCGCGCTGTCGAGCACGAGGAAGTCCACCCCGGCGCGCAACAGCGCCTCGGCCCGGGAAATGCCGTCCTGGCCCACGCCCACCGCCGCGCCCACGCGCAGGCGGCCCTTGTCGTCCTTGCAGGCGTTGGGATACTTCTTGACCTTCTCGATGTCCTTGATGGTGATGAGGCCTTTCAGCTGGTTGTCGTCGTCCACCACCAGGAGCTTCTCGATGCGGTTCTGGTGCAGCTGGCGCTTGGCCTCCTCGTCGTTGATGCCCTCGGGCACGGTGATGAGGTTGCGGCTGGTCATGACCTCGGACACCGGGGTGCCGGGATCGGTGACGAAACGCACGTCGCGGTTGGTGACGATGCCCACGAGCTTGTCGCCGCGCACCACCGGCAGGCCGGAGATGCGGTACTCGCTCATGAGCGCGAGCACCTTGCCCACGTTGTCGTCCGGGTGCACGGTGACGGGATCGTGGATCATGCCCGACTCGCTCTTCTTGACCTTGTCCACCTCGCGCACCTGGTCGCGGATGCTCATGTTCTTGTGGATGACGCCCACGCCGCCGCTGCGCGCCATGCTGATGGCCATGCGCGCCTCGGTGACGGTGTCCATGGCGGCGGACAGAAGCGGGATGTTCAGGCGGATCTCGGGCGTCAGCTGGGTGCTCACGTCCACGCTGTCCGGCAGGACTTCGGAATAGTCGGGAACGAGCAGCACGTCGTCAAAGGTGAGCGCCTTGCCGATGATCTTGTCCTGCATGGAATCCTCCCGGGGGCTTGGCCGCCCTGTTTCGTGTTGCGCCATGAAAGTCCGGGCCGTTTCTACAGGCCCAGGTATGCCTTCTTCACCGCATCGTTGGCAAGGAGCTTGTCGCAGGCATCCTCGAGGGTGATGCGTCCATTTTCCATCACATAGCCGCGGTGCGCCACCTTGAGGGCCTGGTTGGCGTTCTGCTCCACCAGAAAGATGGTGGTGTTGCTCTCGCGGTTGATCTGCTTGATGATGTCGAAAATCTGCCGGATGATCAGCGGAGCCAGGCCGAGGGACGGCTCGTCGAGCAAAAGCACCTTGGGCCGGGCCATGAGCGCGCGGCTGATGGCGAGCATCTGCTGCTCCCCGCCGGACAGGGTGCCGCCCAGCTGCCTGCGCCGCTCAAGCAATATGGGGAACAGGTCGAAGACCTGGTCCAGGTCGCGGGCCATGCCGTCCTTGTCCGAGCGCAGAAACGCGCCCATGTCCAGGTTCTCCTGCACGGTCAGGTCCGGAAAGATGAGGCGGCCCTCGGGCACCTGGCAGATGCCCTGCTGCACGATCTTTTCCGGGCTCAGGCCGTTCAGCGCGCGGCCCTCGAAGAGCACCTCCCCGCGCCGGGGCGGAACCACGCCGCAGATGGTCATGAGCGTGGTGCTCTTGCCCGCGCCGTTGGCCCCGATGAGCGTGATGATCTCGCCCTCGCCCACGGTGATGGACACGTCGCGCAGGGCCTGGATGTTGCCGTAGTAGGTGTCTATGTTCCTGAGCTTAAGCATCGCTTTCCTCGCCAAGGTAGGCCCGGATGACCTGCGGATCGGCGCTGACCTGCGCCGGAGTGCCGGTTGAGATGACGCGGCCGTATTCCATGACGTAGATGCGGTCGGACAGGCTCATGACCATCTTCATGTCGTGCTCGATCAAGAGCACCGAGACCTGGAACTCCTCGCGGATGCGGATGACCATCTCCTTGAGCTCCAGCGTCTCCTGGGGATTCATGCCCGCGGCGGGCTCGTCCAGCAGCAGCAGGAAGGGCTCGGTGGCGAGCGCGCGGGCGATCTCAAGCCGCCGCTGCGCGCCATAGGGCAGGTTGCGCGAGTACTCTCCCGCCACCTGCTCCAGGCCGACCTTCTTGAGCAGCTGGTAGCTCGCGTCCACCACCTCCTGCTCCTCGCGCCGGGTCTTGGCCCCGCGCAGCACCGCGCCCAGCACGCCGGAGCGCGTGCGGCAGTGCCGCCCGATCATGACGTTCTCAAGCGCCGTCATGGAGGGGAACAGCCGGATGTTCTGGAAGGTCCGCGCCATGCCCAGCTCGCACACCAGGTTGGTGCGCATTCCGTTAATGCGCTTCTGCTTGCCGCCCTTGGGCAAGGCCAGCACGTCGCCCTCGGTGGGGGTGTAGATGCCGGTGATGCAGTTGAAGAAGGTGGTCTTGCCCGCGCCGTTGGGGCCGATGAGCGCCACCACCTCGCCCTGGCGGACCTCCAGGTCCACGTTGGAGAGGGCGCGCAGGCCGCCGAAGTTCATGCTCATGTTGCGGACGGTGAGGACCGCGTCTCGTGTCTGTTCCATCAGGCGGCTTCCGTGTTGATCTTGTAGACCTTGCGCTTGGCGCGGATGAGGCCCTGGGGCCGGAAGACCATGACCAGGATCATGGTGGCGCCGAAGATGAGCATCCGGTACTCGGAAAAGGCGCGCATGTACTCGGGCAGCAGGATGAGCAGAAACGCGCCCAGGATGACGCCCAGCACCGAGCCCATGCCGCCCAGCACCACGATGGCCAGGATCATGGCCGACTCCATGAAGGTGAAGCTGGCCGGATTGATGAAGGTGGTCTTGGCCGCGAACACCACGCCCATGAGCGAGGCCAGGGTGGCTCCCAGGGCGAAGGCGAGCAGCTTGGCGCGGGTGTTGTCGATGCCCATGGCCTGGCAGGCGATCTCGTCCTCGCGCAGGGCCAGCCAGGCGCGCCCGATGCGCGAATCCTTGAGCCGCGCCGTGACGAAGATGGTCAGGCACACAAGGCCGAGCATGATGTAATAAATGTAGGTGGTGGCCTCCTGCACCGAGTAGTCGATGCCGAAGAGCCCGGGCCGGGCGATGTTCGAGATGCCGCTGGGGCCCATGGAGAACTCGCTCCAGTTCTCCAGCACCAGGCGCACGATCTGCCCGAAGCCCAGGGTCACGATGGCCAGATAGTCGCCGCGCAGCCGGAGCACCGGGAAGCCGAGCAGGATGCCGAAAAAAGCCCCCAGGATGGCTCCCAGGGGCAGGACGGTCCAGAAGCCCAGCTGGAAGTGGTGGTTCAGAAGGGCGTAGGCGTACGCGCCCACGGCGTAGAAGGCCACGTAGCCCAGGTCCAGCAGACCGGCCAGACCGACGGTGATGTTCAGCCCCAGGCCCAGCACCACGTAGATCAACGCGCTGATGAGGATGTTGGTCTGGTACATGGAGAAGACCCAGGGGAACGCCGCCGCCACCAGCAGGCCGAAAGCCATGAGCGGACGGGCAACGCGGGGGTCCTCCAGCCAGCCCGACAGGGCCGACCGGCTCTGGCCGCCCTCGGACTCGCGCGCGGCCGCGCCACGGTCCCGGCGGTCCATCATGAAGTGCCAGGCCACGGCCAGCACGAAGCTGCCCGCCAGCATGTAGACCAGATGCATCCAGCGCCAGGTGACGGTCTGCTCGATGGTGTTCACGCGGATGACCATGACCGGCAGGGTCAGAAACGCCAGCCACAGCGCGGCGATGGCGGACTTCTTCAGATTGGTGAGCAGAGGGGAAAGGGCCATGACGCTAAACCTTTTGGGCCCGCTGCTTGCCGAGCAGGCCAGCGGGGCGGAAGATCAGGATGAGCACGAGCAGGCAGAAGGCGAACACGTCCTCGTAGTCGCTTGAGACGTAGCCCGCGGCGAAGCTCTCGGTCCAGCCGAGCACGAGCCCCCCGAGCATGGCGCCGGGAATGCTGCCGATGCCGCCCAGCACCGCCGCCGTGAAGGCCTTGATGCCGGCCAGGAAGCCGATGGCGAAGTTGATCTGCCCGATGTGCGAGGCGATGAGCACGCCGCCCACAGCGGCCAGGCTGGAGCCGACGATGAAGGTCACGCTGATGACCTGGTCCACGTTGACGCCCACCAGCATGGCCATCTTGCGGTTCTGCGCCGTGGCCCGCATGGCCTTGCCCATGCGCGTGAACTTGATGAACAGGGTCAGCGCCACCATCACCGAAATGGAGGTGACGATGATGAACAGATCGCTGGTGGCCAGGAAATTCTCGTACGGCGCCATGAACGCAAGGTCCGGGATGAGCCGGGGGAAGGGCAGGAAGTCCGGGGTCTGCGCGAGCATGATGTAGTTCTGCAGCAGGATGGACATGCCGATGGCCGAGATGAGCGGGGCCAGCCGGGGCGCGCCGCGCAGGGGCTTGTAGGCGATCTTCTCCACCGTGTAGCCGTAGGCGGCCGAGTACAAGACCGCGATGATCAGCGCGATGACCAGGATGGACAGGGTGGGCAGGCCCAGGGCGGTGAGCACCCCGGCCACGATGAGGCCCATGAACGCGCCGATCATGTAGATCTCGCCGTGGGCGAAGTTGATGAGCTCGATGATGCCGTACACCATCGTATAGCCCAGGGCGATGAGGGCGTACACGCTGCCGCGCGAAAGCCCCGCGAAAAAGAGCTGAAGGAAATATTCCATAGATCCGTCCTGCCGTTCGGGCGGCGTCCCCTTTTCGGGCGCTCCCTTACGGAACCAGGGGACGGGCGCATCCGCCCCCGCCCCCTGGCACGTTGTCGCTCGCCCGGATGCCGGGCGGCGGAGGCTACTTCACCAGTTCGTACTTGCCGTTCTTCACCTGGTAGACGGAGAAGCTCACGCCCTCGGCGTCGCCCTTGGCGTCGAACTTGATCTTGCCGACCGGGGTCTCGACATACTCGTTGTGCAGCACGTCCACGATCTTGTCATAGTCCGAGCCGCCCTTGGCCACGGCGTTCAGCAGAACCTGGGCGGCGGCGTAGGCCTGGGGGAAGAACGAGCCGGCGGGCGCGCCGAATTCCTTCTCGTGGTCGGCGGCGGCCTTCTTGAACATTTCGTTGTCGGCCAGGATCTGCGGGCCGGTGGCGTACACGCCCTCGGCATCCACGCCCGCGAGCTTGATGAAGGTGTCGTCCTTCACGCCGTCGTCGGTGACGAAGGGAACCTTGAGACCCTTCTTGTGCATCTGGACCACGATCTTGGAGGCCTCGGGGTAGTAGCCGCCGAAGAGCACGCAGTCCGCGCCGGAGGCCTTGATCTTCTGCACGATGGCGGAATAGTCCACGCCACCGGGGGTGACGCCCTCGAAGAAGGCGACCTTGGCGGTTCCGCCCGCCTCGATGGCCTTCTGGGCGCTCTCGGCAAAGCCCTTGCCGTAGTCGCCCTTGTCATGGATGACGGCGATCTTCTTGACCTTGAGCTCGTTCACGGCGAAGTCGGCCGCGGCCTTGCCCTGGATCAGGTCGTAGCTGATGGTGCGGAAGAAATTAGGATGGTCGCCGCTCTGGGTCAGGTCGGTGCCGGTGGCCGAGGGCGACATGACCACGACCTTGGCGTCCTTGTAGATGGGCAGGGCGGCCTTGGTGGCGCCGGAGCAGATGTGGCCGATGACGATGGAGACCTTCTCGCTCACCAGCTTGGTGGCCGCGTTGGTGGCCAGCTCGGGCTTGCACTGGTCGTCCATGGGCAGCACTTCGACCATGGCGCCGTTGATGCCGCCCTTGGCGTTGATCTCCTTGGCCACCAGCTTGGCGGCGTTCACCGAGGGCAGGCCGTAGGAGGCCAGGTCGCCCGACTGCGAACCGGCCACGCCGAGGATGACCTTGCCGGCCGGGGCGGCGGCGGTGGCGTTGGCGTCAGCAGCCTTCTCTTCCTTTTTCTCGCCGCCGCAACCAACGGCCAGGAGGCCAGCCATGGCCACGCCGAGCATCGTCATGAACCATCTTGCTTTCATGCTCCCAACTCCTAAAAAATAGTTTGTCAGCCAGGAAGTCCTGATATACCGCACGGCCACGGAGCAAACACTCCGTGGCCTTTTTCACCTTGAAGGCGGCCATTTTAGTGGAATATCCGCCCATGTCAATACGGCTCCCGCGCGGGGCGGGCCGCTGCTACTTGGGCGCCGGGGGCGCCAGCTCCTCCTGGGCGCTTTTCAGCACGTCCTGGTCCTTGGGGTTCAGCTGCACCACGCGCCGGAAATGGGCGTCTCCCTCGGCGGGCTTTTTCATGTAATGCTTCAGCAGAATGCCCATGTTGTAATGGGCCAGCACATCCTGCGGGTCCTTCTTGAGCACCAGGTCAAAGGACTTCCGGGCCAGCTCGTACTCCTTGCGCTCAAAGCGCACCATGCCCATGGCCCGGTGCACATTGGCGTCATCCGGCGCGGCCTTCTCGGCCATGGTCAAAAACTCCAGGGACTTGTCCCAGGCCTGCATCATCATGAAGGTGTTGGCCAGCTCGACCAGCACCTGCGGGTCGTTGGGGTTTTCCTCCATCTTGCGCATCAGCTCGCGCAGCTGCTCCATGTCCACGCCCATCATGCCCATGGGACCGGCCTGGCCGCCCATGCCCTCGCCCATGCCGCCCCGCTGCTGCATCTCAACCACAAGGCCGGTGCCCTTCATCCTGTAGACGAAGGAGCCCACAAACATGACCACGATGGCGCCGATGAGCGCCAGCAGGATGAGCTTCTGGCCACCGCCCAGGGGAGCGTTCTTCTTAATCGTTTCCGTCACGGAGCATCTCCAGTTGTTTCAATCTCTTGGATATGGACTGGCCGCGCAGGGCCAGGGACGCCGCATAGGCCGCCAGGAAAAGCCACACCACGGCGTTCGCCGCGACAACGTATCCGTTCATCACAAGGTCCCTCCCCTGCTAGCGTGAAAGCATCAGCGCGCGGGCGCGCTCCTCGGCGCGGCCCAGGGCGTACCGGGCGAGCAGAAGCGTCAGCCACAAAAAGCCGAAAGCGACCAGGTTCGCCAGCACCGTGTGCCACATCTCCGGATCCAGCCCGCCGCCCTGGCTGGCCAGCACCGCCGGGTGCACGCTGCGCCAGATGCGCGCGGAGTAGAACACCAGCGGCACGTCGAGGAAGGCCACCACGCCGAGCACGGCGCTGACCATGGCCCGGCGCTCGCCGCCCATTCCGGAGCCGCGCAGCACCAGGTAGCCCGCGTACACGAACCACATGATGAGCGTGGTGGTGAGCCGGGGATCCCAGGTCCACCAGACGTTCCAGGCCGCGCGCCCCCAAATGGACCCGGAGGCGAGGGCAAGGCCGGAGAGCAGCACGCCAAGCTCCGCCGCAGCGCCCGCCAGGATGTCCGAGGCGGCGTCGCGCTTGATGAGGTGGCGCACGCTGGCCAGAAAGACCACGAAGAAGCTGAACAGCGACCACCAGGCCAGCGGCATGTGGATGTAGAAGATCTTCTGCACCACGCCCATGGTCTCCTCAAGCGGGGCGTAGCTCCAGATGAACCACTGGCCCACGGCCAGGGCCAGAACGCTCAGCATAGCCAGAATACGGATCAGCATGTCGGCACTCCAAAGGGCGGCTTGGGGCCGCTATTCCTCACCCGTGTACAGGAACGGGAACAAAAACGCGCCAGCCGCGGTGAACACGGCGTCAAAGGCCACAATGATCCCGGCCCACAGGTTCTGGTCCAGGGCGGGCTCGCCGGAAAAGCACCCGGCGAAGATGCGGATGCCGCCCAGCAGCACCGGCAAGAGCAGCGGAAACAGGATGACCGAGAACAGCGACTCGCGCGCGCCCTGGCCCTGGGCCAGCGCGCCCAGGAGCGCGCCCAGGGCGGCCAGGCCCCAGTCCACGCCAAGCAGCGTGATTACGAGCACGCCCCAGTCGCCCTTGATGTCCTGGCCCAGGAACACCGCCGCCGCAGGCAGGAACACCGCCTGGGACAGAAGCAGCAGCGCGAACCCCGCCAGCCCCTTGCCCAGCCACACGGCGTGCTCCGGCAGGGGCGAGGAGAGCAGGCCCAGGCGGCAGCCCTGGCCCTCCTCCAGGCTGAACAAGTCGTTGAACACCAGCACCAGGCCGAAGCAGGACGCCAGCCAGAAGATGGCCGCCGCCGCCTGGGGCGACACGAGTTCCGCCGTGGGGCGCGAGAGCGAGAACAAAAAGATCAGCAAGAGCCCCAGGAGCATGGCCTGCACCAGCCCCTGCCCGCCGCCCACGGCCAGCCGCAGGTCCTTGGCCGCGATGAAGGCGCCGCGCCTCAACATGCGAGCCCCCCGGCGTCGAAGCCCGCGGCCTCGCCAGAATAGGCCACGCGGGTGTCCTTCAGGTACAGCACGCGCTCGGCCACGGGCAGGTCCGCCGTCAGGTGGTGGCTCACCCAGACAATGGCCGCGCCAGCCCCTTTCAGGGCCTCGATCTCGCGCCGCAGCAGCTCCTGGGAGGCCGGGTCCAGGCCGGTGCCCGGCTCGTCCAGAAACACCAGCTTCGGGCCGATGAGGAACACCCGGGCCAGGTTGAGGCGCTGGGCCATGCCGCGCGAGAAGGTGCCCGCGGGCTCGTCGCCCACGCGGGAAAGCCCCACGCGGGAGAGCACGGCGTCGATGTCCGCCCGGGAGGGCGAGAGGCCGTACATGCGGCCCCAGAAGGTCAGGTTGGCGATGGCCGAAAGGCGCGGATACAGGAAGGTGGCGTGCCCGAGATAGGCGCAGGCCTCCGGGGCCACGCGCACGTCCACGCCCCCGGCGGAGGGCCGGCACAGGCCGGCCATGATCTTGAGCAGCGTGGTCTTGCCCGCGCCGTTGCCGCCGACGACCAGCAGGGCCTCGCCCGCGCGGGCGGCCACGTCCACGTCGCGCAGCACCAGGCGCGAGCCGAAGAACTTGCCCACGCCGCGCGCGTCCAAAAGCACGCCCTGTCGCGGGTCTCGCGATCGGACCCCGTCCGGTGCGTGTGCGCCAGCCCCGGCCACGGCGCTACTCCTGGTCCTTGCCCTTGCGGTAGCGCAGCAGCAGCAGCGGGGCCAGGCAGAAGATCACGCCGCCGATCCAGATCCAGTTCACCAGCGGGTTCACGTTCATCTTCACCGTGGTGTGGCCGTGCTGGTCGATGCCCAAGAGCACAGCGAAGATCTCGTCGCCCAGGCCGGGGATGACCTCGACCTCGGCAAAGGCCTGCTCATAGCCGCGGTAGATGCGGCGCTCGGGCTTCACCACGCCGACGAGCCTGTCGCCCTTCTTGACCTCCAGCTCGGCGATGAGCTGGGCCATGTTCTTCGAGCTCTTCTCGTGCACGTCCTTGAGGGTCACGGTGTAGCCCGCCACCTGGAAGGTGTCGCCCTTGGAGAGCTCCTGCTCGGTGGAGATCTGGTATGGGCCGGAGAAGGCCACGCCCAGCGCCATCAGGCCCAGCCCCAGGTGCACGGCATAGGCCGCCAGGGACTTGCGGTTGCGCACCTCGGGCAAGAGCCCGCAGGCGAGCAGGGCCGTGACCATGCAGGAGACCGCGCCCGCCGCGCCCACCAGGGCCAGGGGCAGCGTGTAGCCCAGGGCCAGGAACAGCCCGCCCGAGGCCACGAAGGCCGCGCCGGCGGCGATGAGGCCGCGCTTGTCGCGCACGCCCTGCTTCCAGCCCAGCCAGGGGCAGACCGAGAAGAGCAGCACGAGCAGCGCGAAGAGCGGCAGGCACACGCGGTTGTAGAAGTTCGCGTCCAGGCCCACGGGCTTGGCGCTCCACAGCTTGCTGACGACCGGCCACATGGTGCCCAGGCCGATGATGGCGCCCAGGGCCAGAAGCGTCCAGGCCACGATGACCAGCAGGCCCTCGCGGCTCAGCAGGTCGCCCAGGCGGCGCTGCTCGCCGGTCTTGGCCACGGCCCCGGCGATGAAGGAGATGGCGGTCAAAAAGAGGATGAAGCTGAGCAGGGGCATGGCCACGCCGCCCTCGCCAAAGGCGTGCAGGCTCTCCACCACGCCGCTGCGCACCAGGTAGGTGCCGAACACGCACAGCACATAGGTCAGGGCCATGATGATGATGTTGCTTCTGGCCAAAGCGTTGCGCCGTGCCCCGACGATGGCCGTGTGCAGGAAGGCAGTGCCCGTGCACCAGGGGATGAGCGAGGCGTTCTCCACCGGATCCCAGGCCCAGTAGCCGCCCCAGCCAAGCTCCATGTACGACCACCAGCCGCCCAGGATGATGCCCGCGGACAGGAAGGTCCAGGAGAGGATGCTCCAGTTGCGCGTGGCGGAGATCCAGGCGCGCGTCTCGCCGCTCATGGCCCCGGCCAGGGCCGCGCAGGCGGGAATGACGTACATGGCGTAGCCGAGCAGGAGCAGCGGCGGGTGGAAGATCATGCCCGGATTGCGCAACAGCGGGTTCATGCCCTTGCCTTCCGCCGGAACCGGCGAAACCGACATGAAGGGGTTCACCCAGCAGGTGAGCATGAGCAGGAAAAAGCCGTTGATGACGAAGAAGAAGATCCAGAAATAGGCGCGGGTGGTCTCGGACAGGGCCTTGTAGCCCGGCGTGAACACGAAGATGGCCCCGCACAGGGCCATGGACAGGCCCCAGAACATGAGCGAGCCTTCGCTGCCCGCCCAGAAGGCCGTGATGACGTAGGCCAGCTCAAGCCCGCTGTCCACGTGGTTCATGACGGAATAGAAGCTGTAGTCGCGCGTCACCAGCGCCCAGAGCAGAATGCCCGAGGCGAACAGCACCAGCAGCGTCACCGCCTGGTGGCCGCGCTCGGAGAAGCTCACCCGCTCCGGTTTGCCCGCCAGCACGGCGGCGGCGGTCCAGCCGCCCAGGAACAGGGTGCCGATGAGGGCGAAAAGCATGGAAATATAGGCGGTCATTTGCATAACTGTCAGGGCTCCTGGGAAGGCTGACGCGGCGCTTCGGGAGACGCGGGCGGCGTCCCCTCGGGCGTCGGGTCTACCCCCGGTTCTGCTTTTCGTACTTGGAGGGGCACTTGGTGATGAGCGTGGTGGCCGTGAAGGTCGTGCCAGCGCTGTCCAGCCCGCCCTCGATGATGACCTCGGCCCCGGCCTTGAAGGCGTCGGGCACCGCGCCGCGATAGCTCACGCGCAGGGTCTGTCCGGGGTTGTCCTTGTCGAGCAGGGTGAAGCTGACGCCGGGGCCGGGCTGCATGGGCTCTATGCCCTCCGCGGCAACGTTGCCGAACAGCCGGGCCTGCTTGAGCTGGGCCTTGTCGGTGGCCAGGGCCTCGCCCACATTGAGGAAATAAACGCTGTCCTGCGTCACGCCGGTACCCACGAGATACCCGACGCCGCCAAGAAACAGCACGAGAGCTGCGATGTAAATGCCTTTGCCGCCTTTCGTGGCCATGATCTTCCCGCTGTCAGTCCGTTGTTGGCTCTTCACTTCCAGAACAACGATTGGAGTCCTCTACACGTCATGTGCCCCGCTGTCCACCGCTCTCGCCGCGCTTGGCCGAGGCCAGCTCGCTCCTGCGCCGCCTGGCCAGTTCGCGCATGTCCACAACCTCGTCGGTCTCATCGACAATTTCGCTGCCGAGCATTTCCTCAAGCACGTCCTCCAGGCTCACCACCCCGGCCATGCCGCCATACTCGTCCAGCACCACGAACAGGTGCGTGCGGCTCTCCAGAAAGCCGCGCAGGGCCTTGTCCAGGGTCAGGTTCTCCACCACGAAGCGCACCGGCTTCATGAGGTCGCCCAGGGTCAGGTGGCCCAGGTCGTCGGCCGCCGCCTCGAACACCTGCCGACGATACACGATGCCCACGATGTCCTCGGAGTCCTCGCCCTCGTACACGGGCACGCGGGTGTGCGGCCAGGCGCGGTGCTCGGCCATGGCCTGGTCCACCGTCATTTCCACGGGCAGGGAGAACACCACCATGCGCGGGGTCATGATCTCGGCCACGCGCTTGCTGTCCAGCGCGAGGATGCTCTTGATGGCCGATTCCTCGTAGGGCTTCAGGATGCCCTGCTGCCGCGTGAGGGAGACCAGGGCGCGGATGTCGTCCTCGTCGGCCTCCGGGGACTTTTGCCGCTTGCGGATGGCGCGCACCAGGCTGCCCAGGAGCCAGATCACCGGCAGGCAGCAAAAAATCATCCACTTGAGCGGTTTGGCCATGAACGGCGCCAGCTGCCGGGCGTAGGCCACGCCGGTGGTCTTGGGTACGATCTCGCCCAGCACGAGCAGCAGCAGGGTGAACCCGGCCGTGAACCAGCCCAGGGAGTCCTCGCCGAAGACCTTCACCGCGGCCGCGCCCGCCACAGCCGCCCCGGCCGTGTTCGCCGCGGTGTTGAAGGTCAGGATGGCGGTGATGGGCTTTTCCACGTCGCGGCGCATGTCCGCCAGCAGCTCGCCCGCCTTTTTGCCCTGCTTGCGCAGCTGCTCGATGCGGCTCATGGGGAAGGAATAGAACGCCGCCTCGGTCAGGGAACAGAGGAAGGAGACTCCTGTGGCCAGGACGACGGCGAAGATGAGTTCAAGCATTGTGGGTGCACCAGTCCCGGCCAGCCATGTTGGGGCGATGGCCCGGTATCGGCACTTCGTATCAGGTTCCCCAAGGCCCCGCAACCGCCTTATTCCTTGACTTGCCGCCCGTTCCACGCCATGTTTCACGGGTCCGGGCTTTGCGCTTGGCGGCCAATTTTCTGGAGTAGCGTCGATGGTCAGGGATTATCCGGACAGGTGGGCGGTGTTTCGCGCCAGCGCCCTTGGCGATGTGACCCTCATCACAGGCGTCCTTTCCTGGTGGCACAAAACGCGCGACGCCCGCTTCACGGTCATCACCCGGCAAAGCCTGGCCCCTGTGCTGGCGCACCATCCGGCGGTGGACGAGGTCATCGGCATCACCCAAGGAGAGATCGACGGGCACGACTGGTGGCGCAAATCACGCAGCATCGCCAGCGAGCTCCACGGCCTGGGCTTCATCGACCTGCATCGCAGCCTGCGCTCCCTGGCGCTTACCCTGCGCTGGGAAGGCCCGGTGCGGCGCTACCCGAAGTTCGGCGTCACCCGGCGGCTGTACAACCGCATCCCGATGGATTTCCTGGAGCGCCGCCTCACCGCGCTCAACGTCCCGCAGCGCTACGCCCTGGCCCTGGACGCCACCGCGCCACCGGCCGCCGAGCTGCGCCCGGTCATCCACCTGACGCCCAAGGAGATCGCCGGGGCCAGGCAGCACCTCGGCCATGTGGGCCTCACCCGGCCCTTTGTGGCGCTGCACCCCTTCGCCACCCACCCGGACAAGGCCTGGCCCATGGGCTACTGGCTCTCGCTCATCCCGCTCATCGAGCGCCAGGGGCTGGACTGGGTCATCCTGGGCAAGAACCCGGACCATTTGCAGGCCCTGGACGACCCGCGCAACCTGACCGGACGCACGGCCCTGCGCGAAACCTGCGCAATCCTGTCCCAGGCGCGCGCGCTGGTGACGGCGGACTCCGGCCCCATGCACCTGGCCACCGCCGTGGGCACGCCGGTGGTGGCGCTCTTCGGCCCCACGGCCCAGGTCTGGGGCTTCTACCCCAGCGGCCCCTTCGACACCGTGCTGGAGCGCGCCATGCCCTGCCGCCCCTGCTCGCTGCACGGCAGCACGCGCTGCAGGACCGGCCGCGAATGCCTCACGTCCATCGAGCCGGATGACGTCGCCGAACGGCTTTTCGCCACCCTGGAGCTGGCCGGAGGCTGACGCGCTCCGCCTAGCCCTTCTTCCCCCTGCCGTTCCCCAGCTTCGCGGCGGCCTCGGCAACGGGGCACGAGGGATCAAGCACGTACTGGCCTGACAGAAAACAGCGGGCCATGGCCTCGACGCTCTTTTCGTCCACCATGAGCATGTCCGTCTGCCGCGTGAACTGCAACAGCTTGCCCATGATCCAGAGCTTCTCCAGGATCACCTCGGTCTCGTGCTTCTGCAGGCGGCCCACCACCCGGTCGCCCTGCACGTCCACACGGAAGCCGTGCGCCGCCAGGATGATCCCGATGGCCTTGGCGCGCCGGGCGCGCTTCAGGTCGTCGGCCGCGCCGCCCTTGAATGAAAAGGTGATGTAGTTCTTGCTCACCGTGCGGCCGCAGTAGCAGTCCAGCACGCCGTAATGGTAGCCCACCCGCGAGCTGAAGTTGATGTACTTGTCCGAGATGATGGCGTAGCTGCGGTCGCCGAAGCGCTCTCCGCTGGCGCTGGGGTTGGAGATCATCTGCTGGCTCATGACCGAAAGCAGGCCCTTGACCTGCACCGGCCTGGGCGTGGAGAGCTGGTCCTGGTCCAGCGTCAGCCCGTCCAGCAGGGCCTTGAAGGGCCGGGAGCGCACGTCCTGCGGGAGCAGCTCCGCGCCGCGCCCCTTCCGCTCCTCCACCCCGCCGCCCAGGTCGATGACATAAAGGTCGAGGCCGGTCTTGGCCTTGAGCCGCAGGGCCACCCCGTCCTGCCCGGAGGCCACGTCGCTCAGCTTGAACATCTCGCCGTAGCAACGCTCGTGCAGCAAGCGCATGAGGTCGTGCAGGGTGCGGCACCCGGCCACGCGGAAATCCGCTGCCTTGGGATCGATGAGATTGAGCGGGACGATGTGCCTGGCCACCCGGGTCAGCACCTCGTGCACCGGGGTGCCCGCCATGTGCGCGGTCCGGGGGACCTTGAAGGCCAGCAGCTCGTCCACGAGCCCCGCGTACACGCGTCCGGAATAGGCGTCCACGGTGATGGCGTCGCCGGTCCTGATGCTTTGCGTGGCGCTTTTGAGGCCAAGGATGGTGGGCACGCCGAATTCCCGCGTCAGAGAGGCCATGTGCCCGGTGATGCTGCCGAAGTCCGTCAAAATGGCCTGGGCCTTGTGCATCAGCACCATGAACTTGGGCGAGGAGTGCGGGGCCACCAGCACGCCGCCCTCCGGAAAACCGCTCAGCTCGTCATCGCCTGCGACCACGAAGGCCGGTCCGGCGCCGATGCCCGGCTGCGCCGTCTCCCCCCCCTCAAGCAGCACGACATGCCCGGTAATCGAGGGCATCCCGGCGGGCACCGGGGCCTCCCCAGACACCACGCCAAGGGGCCGGGACTGCAATATCAAAAGCACACCCTCCGGCGTCAGCGCCCACTCCACGTCCTGCGCCGTGCCGTAGTGGGCCTCCAGCTTCAGGCCGTGGCCTGCGAGGCTGCGCGCCTGTTCCGGCGTCAGGCAGGGCGCTGCGCGCAGTTCCTCGGGCACTGTCCGCTCCACAAGCGCTCCGTCCTTGCCGCACACGAGCATCACCGGCTTGTCGGCCACCCGCACGTCTTCGGGCAGCAGGCTGTTGCGCCGGAGCGACTGGCTGTCAGGCGTGATGACCCCATCCACGGCATACGGGCCCAGGCCCCACACCGCGTTGATGAGCACCCGGTCGTCGTGGATGTTGTAGGGGTGACGGGTGTACATGACCCCGCTGGCCACGGAGGGGATCATCTCCAGGCAGGCCACGCTCATGCTCATGTCCTCGTCCACGATGCCTTTGAGCAGGCGGTAGGAGATGGCCCGCGACGTGTACAGGCTGGCCAGGATGTAGCGGTAGCTGGTGAGCAGCCGCTGGCGTGGCACGTTGAGCACCGAAAGATACTGCCCGGCGAAGGAGAGCTCGCTGTCCTCGCCGATGGCGCTGGAACGCAAGGCCACGGCCAATTCCGAAGCCTTCAGGCCGCAGGATTCGGCCAAGCGGTCATGGGCGGCCAGAATCTCCCGCTCCAGGTCCGGAGGCATGGGCGCGCTAAGGATGGCGCGCTGGATGTCCTCGCTGGCCTGATCCACCGAGCCGGGCGCGTCCGGCACGATGCCGAGCTTGATGCGCTTGATCTCCTCCCACAGCCCGGCCTGATCGAAGAACTCCTGAAACGCCCTGGTTGTGATGGCGAATCCGCGCGGCACCGGCAGCCCCACCCGGTTCAGAATCTCGCCCAGGTTCGCGCTCTTTCCGCCAACGGCGTCCACCATCTCCCGCGTCACCTTGGAATACGGCAAGACCAGCTCCTGCGCCTCAGACTCCTTGCGTGATTCCAGCTCGTCCTTAATGCTTGCCTGTATTTCCTCAACCTTATCGCGCAACCGAGGATTCTGCACTCCGGAAAGGTTCTCAAAGCTGCCCGCCATGCGCAGGGCGTGGAACACCGCGCGCGCGGCCTGTGCGCGGATGTAGGACATTCCGAAGACCTGCTCCCCCCGGAGCTTCAGCTCCATGTCGCTGACGATCTTCAACAGCTCCGCGTTTGAATCCAGAAGCTCTTGAAAATATTTATACTTATGCCGGAACACATCTTGGACGGCCTTGTCCTCCAGCCGTTCCTCGGACCTGCCGCGCAAGGCCTGGAAGAGCCCTTTGAGATTGGTCCATATCTCGCTCTGCACAGCCATTCCCACGCCTCCTTGAACGTCTCCCGGCCCACCCGCGAATTACGCAAACCCATCACGCAATCACGCAAAACCCCGCAAAACAACCTCCTCATGGGAGAGAATACAGTGTAGCCGGGCCTCTTCCGGTTTTGCGCAACAGGCCGCGCTGGACCAGAAGCTGGAGATCATACTGCGCGGTTCGCTGCGAAATGTCGCCTCCAACGCCGTTCTGGTAATCGAGCCGCGAGAACGAACCTCGCTCACGGGCCAGCCGCAGTGCAACCTTGATGCGCTTGTTCCCGCCCAAATCGTCCAAGGACGCGTTCCCCGCCTCGACGTGCGCAGGGGTTCCCGGTACCTGCTCCCGCGCCTCGGCCTCGCTTCTGGCGCCCGGCTCCATTGCCGGAACCATGCGGTCGTACGTGGGTTCATGCGCTGGCTCGGCCAAGACAGGCCCATCCCCAAACAGCAGCGCGGGGCTCACGGAGGCGTCGTCAAACCGCAAGTCCTCGGCATACAGCACCTCGCCTTCGGCAAAGGCGGCTGCGCGGGTGATGCAGTTCTTGAGTTCGCGCACGTTGCCCGGCCAGTCATGGTCCATGAGCTTCTCCAGGGCGCCGCGCGAGAGGCCGAACTCCCTGCCGCCCGTGCTTTCCGAAAGCTCGCGCAGGAAGTGGTTTGCCAGGATTGGAATGTCGTCCTTGCGCTGGCGCAGGGGCGGGGTTTGGATGGTAATGACCTTCAGCCGGTAATAGAGGTCCTCCCGGAACTCCCCGCGCTGCACCAGCTCCCGGAGGTCCACGTTGGTGGCGGCGATGACCCGGACGTTGAACTCGACCTCCTGGTCGCTGCCGAGGGGGCGGATGCGCCGCACGGACAGGGCGCGCAGCAGCGCCTTCTGCACTTTGTCCGTGGCCGTGCCGATCTCATCCAGAAACAGCGTGCCGCCATCGCTTGCCAGGAACGCGCCCTTGCGGTCCGTGCGTGCCTCGGTGAACGCGCCCTTCACGTGGCCGAACAGGGTGTCCATGAGCAGATTCTCGTCCAATCCGCCGCAATTGATGGAGATGAACGGCTTGTCCGCGCGACTGCTGAACTTATGAACGCCCTCGGCCGTCAGCTCCTTCCCGGTGCCTGTCTCGCCCACCACAAGGACATCGGCGTTTGTGCCGGCCGCCTTGCGAATCATGCTCTGCATGGTGACTATGGCCTGGCTCTGCCCCACAAGGTCCGGGATGTCGCCCACCAAGCGCCAGCCCACGGAGGCAGGCACCTCGTTGTCGAAGGACACCTTCTCCCGTTGCTGCACCTGATGGATCTGCTCGTCCCGGACACGGATAAGCTCCTGCTTTTCCTGAATCGAGTAGATCATCTTGTTCAAGGCGCGGGTAAGCAGCGTGGACTCCAGGTCGCGGCTGTCCAGGGTGATCTGGCGCAGGGTCTTCTTCTCGAACATGGAGCGGATCTCGTCAGCCAAATCATGCAGCGGCCTGGTGATGACGCGGCTGATGAACACGATGACCAGCGCAACCAGCCCCATGCCTGAAAACGTGATGATCAGCATCGCGTCCAGATGCCTGAACTCGGCCGCGTCGCTCAACCTGCTGCGGTCGACGTAGGCCAGGCCGCCGATGATTTCCGGCCCCTTCTCCGGGTTGGCGTTGAACAGCACAGGCGCATAGACCACAAAATGGCTTGGGCTCAAAAAGCCCTCCGCCTGCTGCACCACCGACACATCGTCCGCCCCCACCCTGCCGGACTGGATGTCGACCACCATCCGCCAGTAGGACTCATGCTTCGGCAAGGGCCGAAAGGCCTTTTCATAGTCCGGCATGCCGAAGTCGCCCATCATGCCAAGCCGGGCCATCTCCGCTGAGAGCTCCCGGTCGGGGTCCTCCAGATTTTCCGACTGGAACAGTATCCAGCCCTGCTCGTCGAAGAAATAGCTGAACCGCGTTTCACTGGTCCTGGAGAAGGCGAACAGGGGGGACTTGGTCGAGTTATAGAGCGACAGGATGTTTCGCAGGGCGTGTGCGTCTATGCCGAGCACAAGATAGCCGCGCAACGCCCCCTGGGCGTCCTGCACCGGAGCGGTGAGGCGGTAGAGGACAAAGCTTTGCGGCCCAACCTGCAACGGGAACGCCGAGGGGGGGTAGACCACCTCGGTCAGCTTGGACAGCTGCACGCAGCCGGGCTTGATGCCGCGCAGCTTGAGTGCCTGGGACACGGGGCTGCTCTTGATGAAATTGTATTGGTCCTGACGGATCTCGGCCAGCCCGCCCAGGGTTCGCACCATGATGGTCGACTCGCTGGTGTTGATGCCCACATAGGACACCTCAACGGCGACGCCAGGGTGGAAGATGTCCCAATGCTCAAAGGCCTGGCGGAATCGCTCCGGGCCAGGCTCCGCCTTGGCGAGTTCGGTGACGGCGAGACGGTAGTAGTCCAGCAGCTGCTCCATCTCGCGCGCCTGGGCCAGGTTCTGCACCTGTGCCGTGCGTTGCAGCGCCTGGTTCAGGTAGCGCGAGGAGAACCAGTTCGTGACGTACCCAGCGACGACGAGAATAAACAGGATGGACGGAATGAGCGAGAACAGCAGCTTGCGGCGCACGCTCCAACTGGCGAAATAACCGGGCGCAGCCGTATGCTCCACCTTGGCACGATACGCTCCCCAGGCCACAGACACCTCCCTGCGACACGAAAAAACACCGCAATTTCGCGCAACAAACCCGGGCAAGAACCCGCAAAAACCCTGCACAATTCACGCAAACACAGTTGCACGATTAGCGCAACATCCCATTTTTCGTCAAGTTTTTTCTGGTGGCACAGCCATTGCTATTCTTTTCACATGTTCCGGAGGATTGAACCAGCCTTGTGGCGGGCATTCATCCACGAAGGCCGGATAATGGCAGGGGTTTGGTGTTTTGAACAAGGAGTGAGGAGGTTTCCATGAAAGCTCGTCTGTGCAAGCTGTTCACATGGTGCATGGCCTTCTGCCTGACGTTGCCGGGGTATGCCCTGGCCGCAGGCGGCGGCAAGATCGAAAACGTGGTCATCGTGGCCGACACGCGCAAGTTCTCCGGCTGGGAAGCCTGGTGGACAAATCTTTACAATGAGAGCCACCTGTACTTCGCTCTTCTGACCATGGCGCTTATTCCCATCATCGGCGTGATTTTCGGCATGTTCGCCGACTTTCTCATGGGCTTCATCGGCATCGACCTGAAGTCCCGCGGCAACGTCGGTCACTAACAGGGCCAACAAAGAGGAGAGTGCAATATGGAATGGTTGTACGTTCTCATGCCTATCGCGGGCGTGAAAATTTTCTGGCCCGGCCTCATCATCCTTGGCGTGGGCGTGGGCATCATCGGCGGGTTCTTCGGCATGGGCGGCGCGTGGATGGTGACCCCCGGCCTGAACATCCTCGGCTTCCCCATGGCCTTCGCCATCGGGACGGACATTGCCCACATGGCGGGCAAAAGCCTCATCTCCACCATGCGGCACGGCAAGTTCGGAAACGTGGACTACAAGCTCGGCCTGATCATGCTCATCGGCACCGTGGTGGGCTTTGAAATAGGCGCGCAAATGATCATGTGGCTGGAACGCGTGGGCAACGTCGAAAAGGTCGTGCGCTACATGTACGTGGGCCTGCTCGCCGCCATCGCCTGGATGGTCTTCCACGACATCAACGTGAAGAAGCGCAAGGAAAGGGAAGTGGTCGCGGCCGGCGGCGACGCCCGTGACGCGGTGGGCATCGAGTGGCACAAGAAGTTCCACGCCATCAAGATACCGCCCATGATGCACTTCAACGAAGCCGGCATCTATTGCTCCATGTGGCTGCCCGTGGCCGTGAGCTTCCTCACCGGCTGGCTGGCCGGCATCCTGGGCATCGGCGGCGGCCTCATCCGCATGCCCTCGCTCATCTATCTCGTCGGCTGCCCGACCCACGTGGCCGTCGGCACCGACCTGTTCGAAGTCGCCATCTCCGGCCTGTACGGCGCCGGCACCTACACCTACAAGGGCCGCACCGAGCTTGTGGCCGCGGTCATCATGCTCATCGGGGCCTCCATGGGCGCGCAGGTCGGCTCTGTGGCCACCAAGTACATCCAGGGCTACGGCATCCGCTACGCCTTCGGCTTCGCGGTGCTCGGCTGCATGCTCTCCATCATCCTGAAGCTGGGCGCCAAGCAGTTCAGCATGCCCTTCCTGGACAGCGTCTCCACCGCACTGGTCCTTGGCGTGGTGTCCGTGATGTCGCTGTACATCCTCCTGAACTTCATCAAGGGCTGCAAGAACGAGTTGGCCATGAAGGCCGCCAAGGGCTAGGCCATACACTCCACAACTGGACAGAGAACCTACGAAGGAGACTGATATGAGCATGAAAAGCATGTGGCGCACCCTGCTCGTGGCCCTGCCCCTGGCGCTGCTTCTGGGCTGCTCCGAACCCGGCAAGGTCGATCAGGGACGCGTCATCAAGTTCGACGAGGCCACAAAGACAATGGTGTTCATCCGCGACAAGGCGAACGACACGCAGAATCCGGACTACACCTATCTGCCGCCCGTCACCTATACCTTGCCCTCCAACCCGGCCGAGGTCGGCCCCCTGCCCAAGGCCGGCGGCCGCATGAAGATCGACAACAAAAAGAACCAGATCACCATCTTCGACCCGGCTACGCAGAACTTCAAGACCATCGACTTCATCATGGTCGACTACAAGGAGAACATCGACAAGAACCATCCGCTGGTCTATGATAAGGAAGCGGACAAGGCCAAGAAGTTCCCCGTTGTCGACAAGGACAAGAAGACCGTGACCATCTACTCCGGTCGCCAGAAGACCCTGTCCGTCATCCAGCTGCCCGAAGAGTACTTCGCCATGCCGGACAGCACCTGGGACGCCGGCGACGAAGCCCGCGTGTACTACAAGGAAGATGGCAAGGCCTTGCGGTTCATGAACATCAGCAAGACCAACATCTACAAGAAGTAGACAGCGACCACAGGCGGGCCGGGGTGACCCGGCCCGCCCAAGACAACAAGGAGCATGGCATGATCTTCCAAGACGAAACCACCCAGCCCAGGACCCAGATGAATGGCCGCCAGAAGCTCTTCATTTGCCTCATCGACCTGGGCATCCTGGCCGAGCTCTGCATCGCCATGGCCGCCGCCTCGTCCGTAGCGCCCGAGCTCTTCACCGCCACCTTCATGAAGACCTTCTTCGCCATGTTCCTGCCCACGCTGGCCATCGGCATCGCCGGTTTCCGCAAGCTGCGCGACCGCGCGGAAAACGCCTAAGGCCCGGCATGAACTTCCGTACGCTTCTCGCCCGGCGCAAATACGCAGGTCTTTGCGGAACGCTCCTCATCTGCCTGGCCATCGCGCTTGCGGTCGACGGCATGATCGCCGGAGGCCGCAAGGACCCGCGCCACTACGAGATGCTCCCGGGCCAGTCGCTGAACCTCACCGATCCCCTGCCGCGCGGGGCCGAGCGCATCGAGGACCTGGCGCTGCGCCCCTCAAGCCCGCGCATCGCCGTGCGCATGCTGGAGACCTTTTCCGGCTTCTGGCTTGGCGGGGTGCTTTGGCGCGCGGAGGCTGCGCTGCCCCTGGACGTCCCCCCCGGGGATTACAGCGTGACCATGCACTACGCCCAGAACGGCACCGAGACCACGCCGCGCCAAAGCTACCGCCTGCGCGTGCACAAGGACGCCGCGGCCGTGCAGGCCGCCTCCCTCTCCCTGGTCCAGCGAGCCCTCGGCGTCTCGCCCTATATTCTGGCCGGGTGCATGCTGGCGCTGGCCCTCTTGCCCATGCTGGCCTGCCTCGCGCTCTCGCGCAACATCGCCCGCGCCCTGCGCGCGGAGGGCATGACCGAGGTCTATCGGGCCATGGCCTCGCCCGAGGGCCAACGCATCTTCTTCAGCCAAGTCTCCGAGACGCCCCCGGCGGGGGACTCCCTGGTGGAGGTGCTGGATGAGCGCGCGGAGAAGGTGCTTGGCAGAGCCGTGGTGTTCGCCGCCAGCCACGGCAACGTGGAGGCAATCATGCTGGCTGGTGTGAAAATCCGCCCCGGCGTTTTGGCCAAGCCGCTCTAGCCTGTCAGTTCCCGCTGGGCCCATACCCCTTCCTGTTTCAGACAACCTATTCTCTGGGCACGATATTTCCTCCCTCGTCGCGCCCTGCGCCCACCACTTTTTTTTCATTTGCCTCCCGCCTTACACAAATCTTGCTTCGCACGAAATTCCTACCGCTGAATTTCCGGTTTTTCTATCCATCCCCTCTTTCCTTGGCTGGCGTTTTGGGGTAACTGGCTGCGTTCCGAAAAGTTCATCAAGGTTTTGAGGGGGTTTCAAACATGCTTGATGCGTACATTGGGGTTCTTATTTTGTGGCCCCTAGTGGCCGGTCTTGCCTGCCTGGTGCTGAGAGGCTCAGGCGTGCGATCGGCGCTGGTGCTGGCCACTGGCGCGGCCTTGGCGGCCGCGGCCCTGGGTGTTGCCTCCCAGGTCCCGTTGACCGCCAATCCTGGCTTCCTGTCCTCTGAAACGGCTCTGCACGTCGCAGAGGCCGCGGCCTTCATCCTGCCCGCGTACTTCCTGCTGCGCGGCCTGATGGCGAAACATCCGCTGGTGATCGTCTTCGCCTGCGCCCAGCTCGGCCTGGCCGCCTTCGGCGTGACGCAGCTTCCCGCCGCACCCGCGGCGCAGGCCGCGGTGGTCTCTGATGGCCTGTCCCTGGCGCTGCTGCTGGTGGTGTCCTTCGCGGGCTCGCTCATCTGCATCTTCGCCCTGCCCTACATGAAGCACCACGAGGAGCATCTGCACCTCAAAACGTCGCGTCAGCCCGAGTTCTTCATGGTGCTGCTGGCGTTTTTGGGCTTCATGAACGGCATGGCCTTGTCCAACGACCTGCGCATGTTCGCGGCCTTCTTCGAGGCCACCACCCTGTGCTCGTTCCTGCTCATCGGCCACGACAAGACCGAGGACGCCAAGAAGAGCGCCTTCCGCGCCTTGTGGATGAACTGCCTGGGCGGCGCCATCCTGCACGCGGGCATCATCCTGATCCAGAAGCAGCATGGACTGGCCGACATCCAGGCCGTGGTGAACCCGGCCCTGTGGACCGGGGCGAGCATGCTGCCCATCGCGCTCCTGGCCCTGGCCGGGTGCATCAAGGCGGCCCAGATGCCCTTCCAGCCCTGGCTGCTGGGCGCAATGGTCGCCCCCACGCCGGTTTCCGCCCTGCTGCACTCCAGCACCATGGTCAAGGCCGGCGTGTTCATCTGCCTGCGCCTGAGCCCGGTGCTTGAGAACACCACCACGGGCAAGGTGCTGCTGCTTGCGGGCGCGTTCACCTTCTTCGCAACCTCGGCCCTGGCCCTGGGACAGAGCAACGCCAAGAAGATCCTGGCGTACTCCACCGTGGCCAACCTGGGCCTGATCATCGCCTGCGCGGGCATCGGCACGCCGGTGGCCATCTCCGCGGGCATCATCCTCATGGTCATCCACGCCGCCACCAAGGGCCTTCTGTTCCTCTGCGTGGGCGACATGGAGCAGACCATCGGCAGCCGCGACCTGGAAGACCTGCGCGGCATCGTGGCCAAGAGCCCGGTGGTGGCCCTGGCCGCCTCCGCTGGCGCAATGGCCATGATCCTGCCGCCGCTGGGCATGCTGGTGGGCAAGTGGGCCGCCCTTGAGGCCGCCGCGCAGAGCCCCGTCGCCATGGTGCTCATGGCCCTGGGCAGCGCGCTTGGCGTTGTCTGCTGGGTGCGCTTCGCGGGCACGCTGATGAGCGGCAGGTCCATCGAGCCCAAGACCAGCCACACCTCGGCGCTCACCAGCACGCCCATCCTTGCCCTGCTGGCCAGCGCCGTGGGCCTGGGCATGGCCGCTCCGTGGCTCAACGCCCTGCTGCTGCCCGAGGGCGGCGTCGCCAACGTCTTCGCCGGGGGCTGGGGCCTATTGCCCACCCTGTTCGTGGTGGCGATGCTGGCCTGGATCATCGGCATGAAGGCCCTGGGCCGCCAGAGCGCGGCCACCCTGGCCAGCCCGTACATCGGCGGCCTGCCCTCGAACGAGAAGGGCTCCTTTGTCGGCGCCCTGGGCCGCAACTGGGTCCTGTCCGAGGGCAACGAGTACGCCCCTGAACTCTTTGGAGAAGCCAAGCTGACCAAGCTCCTGGGCGCCCTGGCCGGCGCGCTCTTGCTCGCCCTGGTGGGAGGTGCCATCATATGAACCTGACGACGTTCTATCTCGCCGTTGCCGGCCTGATCCTGGCCCCCCTTCTGGGTGGTCTGGTGGCCGGTGTTGACCGGGTTGTCACCGCGCGCCTCCAGTCGCGCATGGGCCCCCCCCTGCTCCAGCCCTTCTACGACGTGGGCAAGCTCTGGTCCAAGGTCATCGCCCCGGCCAGCCACTGGCAGGGCCTGCTGGTCCGCTGGGCGCTCGTGGCCTCCCTGGCCTCGGACGTGCTCTTGGCCGCCGGCGCCGACGTCTTGATGTGCTTCTTCGTCCAGGCCGCCAGCGCGAGCTTCGTGGCCCTGGGCGCCTTCTGCGGCAGCTCGCCCTACAGCAAGCTTGGCGCGCAGCGCGAGCTGTTCCAGCTGCTGGCCTACGAGCCGGTGTTCCTGGTGGCCATCCTGTGCATGGCCAAGGTCTCCGGCGGCTTCGACGCCTACAGCTTCATGAACGCCAGCGCCCAGCCGCTGCTGTTCAAGCTGCCGCTGCTCGTCCCCGGCCTCCTGTTCGTGGTGCTGGTGAAGCTGCGCAAGAGCCCGTTCGACATCTCGGCCTCGCACCACATGCACCAGGAGGTCGTGCGCGGCGTGTACACCGACTATGCCGGGCGCGACTTCGCCCTGCTTGAGATCGCCCACTGGGCCGACGTGGTGGTGGTGCTCTGGATCTGCTCCTTCCTGTGGGCCACCAGCGCGCTGTCCATGGTCGTCACCGCGGGCGTCTTCCTGTTCGCGGCCCTGGTCATCGACAATATCAGCGCACGCCTGACCTGGCGGCACATGCTGAAGGTGGTGGCGCCCATCTCCCTGGTCCTGGCGACCGCTAACCTCCTTTGGCTGTACATGGAGTAATGCAATGTCATTCCTCAAAACATCACAAGTAAAGTCGCCGTGGCTCATGCACTTCGACTGCGGCTCGTGCAACGGCTGCGACATCGAGACCCTGGCCTGCCTGACCCCGGTGTATGACGTGGAGCGCTTCGGCATCATCAACGTGGGCAACCCGCGCCACGCCGACGTGCTCGTGGTCACCGGCACGGTGAACCCGCGCAACGCCGTGATCCTGAAAAACCTCTACGACCAGATGCCCTCTCCCAAGCTGGTCATCGCCGTGGGCGCCTGCGGCTGCTCCGGCGGCGTGTTCCGCGAGGCGCCCAACGTTCTGGGCGGCGTGGACAAGGTCATCCCCGTTGACGTGTACGTGCCCGGCTGCCCGGCCAAACCCGAGGCCATCATGGACGCGGTGGTCACTGGCCTGGGCAAGCTGAAGGGCATTTTGGAGGCAAGCTAAATGAGCATTGAAACGACCCCCGTCGCCCCCGCCCAGCTCGTGGCCGAGGTGACCAAACTCAAGGCGGACGGGTACCGCCTGGTGACCATGTCCAGCGTCGAGATCGACGCCGAGAACATGGAGATACTCTACCACTTCGACAAGGACCTGAAGCTTAAGAACCTGCGCCTCTCCCTCAAGAAGGGCGGCAGCGTCCCGAGCATCTCCGGCGTCCTGTTCACCGCCTTCCTGGTGGAGAACGAGATCCGCGACCAGTTCGGCGTCAGCTTCGAGGGCCTTGTGGTCGACTATCAGGGCAAGCTCCTGAACGAGACCGTCCTGACCACGACCACCTCGCCCTTCTGCCGCATGCAGGTCAAAGCCAGCGGCGCAGTCGCCAAGGAGGTGCTCTAATGGCCCGCACCGTCATCCCCTTCGGTCCGCAGCACCCGGTGCTGCCCGAGCCCATCCACCTCTCCCTGGTGGTTGAGGACGAGCGGGTCGTCGAGGCCCTGCCCACGCTCGGCTACGTGCACCGCGGCCTGGAGCTGCTCGCCTGCAAGCGCGACTACCACCAGATGATCCAGGTGGTGGAGCGCGTGTGCGGCATCTGCTCCATGATCCACTCCCTGTGCTACTGCCAGGGCCTGGAAGAAATGATGAAGATCGAGGTGCCCCGCCGCGCCCGGATGCTGCGCGTGGTGTGGAGCGAACTGCACCGCCTGCACAGCCACCTCCTGTGGCTGGGCCTCTTCGCCGACAGCTTCGGCTTCGAGAGCCTGTTCATGCAGCTGTGGAAGGTGCGCGAGAAGGTCATGGACCTGAACGAGGCCACCACCGGCAACCGCGTCATCGTCTCGGTGAACGTGGTGGGCGGCGTGCGCGCCGACCTGGACGAGGGCCAGATCCGCTGGATCAAGGACACCCTGGTGGAGGTCGAGGCCAGCATCAAGAGCCTGCAGTCCACCATCATGAACGACAGCACAGTGTGCCGCCGCACCAAGGGCGTGGGCGTGCTCTCCAAGCAGGCCGCCTACGAGCTGGGCGCCGCCGGCCCCATGCTGCGCGGCAGCGGCGTGGCCCAGGACATGCGCCAGCTCAAGTACGCGGGCTTCGACGAGATCGCCTTCGAGCCCGTTGTCGAGCCTGACGGCGACTGCTGGGCGCGTTCCACGGTGCGCTTCCGCGAGTCCCTGCAGTCCATAGACCTGGTGCGCCAGGCCCTGGACAAGCTGGACAACAGCGAGCTGGCCGCGAAGTACAAGGCCAAGCCCGAGGGCGAGGTCATCACCCGCGTGGAGCAGCCGCGCGGCGAGTGCCTCTACTACATGAAAGGCAACGGCGACAAGTTCCTGGAGCGCGTGCGCATCCGCACCCCAACCTTCGCCAACATCCCGCCCCTGGCCGCCATCCTGCCTGGGCTGGACTTCGCGGACGTCCCGGTTGTGGTCCTGTCCATCGACCCCTGCATCAGCTGCACGGAGAGGTAGCCATCATGAAAATGCTTCCTACCGTTCTATCGAACCTGTTCTCCAAGCCCGCCACGCGGAACTACCCGTTCTTCGTGCGCGACAACTTCGAGAAGGCCCGCGGCGAGCTGGTCAATGACATCGACCGCTGCATCTTCTGCGGCACCTGCTCGCGCAAGTGCCCGTCCCAGTGCCTCAGCGTGTCCAAAGAGGGCACGACCGGCACCTGGAAGCTGGAGTTCTTCGCCTGCGTCGGCTGCGGCGTGTGCGTGGACGCCTGCCCGGTCAACTGCCTGTCGCAGAAGACCAGCCACCGCCCTGTGGCCGTGGCGCGCGACGTCATCGTCATGACCGGCAAGCTTCCCGAGAAGCCCGCCAAGAAAACGGAAAAGGCCGAGCAGTAGCCCGGCCCAAGCCAGAACAGCCTCATCCCCCGCGCCCTTCCGGACCAGTTCCGGCGGGGCGCGGGTCTTTTTGGGGGCCAGCGCGAGGCCCTGGCGCAGCCTTGACGCGACCTGGCGGCGTCCCTACAAGGGACTCGTCCGGCACGCCGCGAACCATCCCACCAGGAGGTCCCCATGAAGCGTCTCAACCTTGCCGCCGCATCCCTGGCCCTGGCGTTGCTCGCCGCGTCCATGGCCGCCCCGGCCCAGGCCAGCGACTTCTACCCGCCCTCGCCCGTGCCCTCCACCCGCGACACGGCCAAGGCCAAGACGACAGCCACGGCCCGGAAGGACACGAACGCACAGAACCAGACGCGGCACTTCATCTTGAATCAAAAGATCGTCAAGACCACCAAGCCCACGGAAGCCAACCCCACGCCCGCAGCCAAGGTCCCTGGCGCGCTCTAGGCGCGGCCGCGGCCAGCCAAGCAATCACGGAGGCCCTCATGATCCTCGACGCCCTGGAGAACTGGCGGCTTTACAGCGCCCTGCCCGCCTGGGAGCTGGCCTTCGCGCGCCTTATGACGCTTTCGGCTGAGACCGAGCCCGGAGAATACGAGCTCCAGGGCCGCGACATCTACGCCATCGTCTTCGACACCACCACCAAGGCCCTCTTGGACACCACCCTTGAGGCGCACCGGGTCTACGCGGACATCCATCTGCCCCTCTCCGGGCCGGAGGTCCAGGCCCGCTTCCCCCTTGCCGGGCTGACGCCGAAAGGCCCCTACGACGCGGCCAGGGACGCGGAATGCTACGAGCACCCGGACCGCTTCACGGCCCTGTTCACCCTGCATCCGGGCAACTTCGCCCTGTATCTTCCGGGCGAGGCGCACTTGAGCCAGGGCAAGGTCGATCCCCGGCCCCAGCCCCTGCGCAAGGCCGTGGTCAAGGTGCGCGCGGAGCTCTTGCGGCCATAGCGCACACGGGCCAAGCTCCCCCGCCATCACCAGCCATTCGGAGGACGCCATGTCCAACAAACGCGCCCCTTGTGCCAGCCCGCAATTTCCTTGCCCGAAATGCAACACTTTGCTCGACAAAGACTGCACCCGGTGCCCCATGTGCGGCGAGGAAATCACCACCGCGCCCCAACGGCTCTATACCTGCCCCGACTGCGGAATCACCACGGACCAGATGCGCTGCCCGAAATGCAACCAGCCGATCCTCTTGACGATTGCCATGAGGGCCAGGGGCCTGCGCTAACGCGCGGCGTGCCGATGCCCGGCCGCGCGCCTGTTTTCCTCGCATGATCAAAGCCCCCCGCCCGAAACGCTTCGGCGCAAGAGGTGGGAGGAACGTGGTCTTTCAGGGAGGGAATGGAGCCGAGCCGCGGAAGGCCCGGCCAGGCAAGAAAAGCCTAGGCGCTCAGACCCGCCATCAGCGAGCCGATGCGCTCCACCTGGGCCGCGTCCGTCACCGGGAACTGGCCCATGATGCGCCCCCGGAACATGACCGCCACGCGGTCGGCCAAGGCAAGTGCCTCGGCAAGATCGCCGGTGACGAGCAGCACGCCCGCGATTGTGCGGGCCTCCAGCAGGCGCTGCCACACGGCCTCCGTGGCCGAGACGTCGAGGCCCTGGGTGGGCTGCTCGGCCACGAGCAGCCGGGGCCTGCGCAGCAGCTCGCGCCCGAGGACGAACTTCTGCAGGTTGCCGCCCGAGAGCTGCCAGGCTTGCAGGCCGATGCGCCCGGGCTGCACGTTGTGCTCGCGCACGATGGCGCGGGCGGCCTCGCGGGCGCGGGCGCGGTCCAGCCACAGGCCGCGCGAGAAGCCCTGGCGCGTGGTCAACAGCAGGTTGTCCGTCAGGTCCAGCGAGCGGCAGGTGGCCAGCCCGGCGCGGTCCTCCGGCACCCAGGCCAGCGCGCCGTCCCAGTCGTTGTGCTTGTAAAACTCCTCCCAGCCCAGACCCAAAAGCTCCACCTGGCCGACCTCTGGCCGGGCAAGGCCGCACACCACGTCCACCAGCTGCTGCTGGCCATTGCCCGCAACGCCCACCACGGCCAGGATCTCGCCCTGGCGCAGGCTCAGGCTCACGTCGTCGAGCCCCGCGCCGGAAAGGCGCGCCACGTCCAGCACCATCCGCTCCGGGGCCACGGGCTCGCGCGTCACCTCCAGCACCACGTCGCGGCCCACCATGCGCCGGGCCAGCTCGGCCGGGGAGTCCACCTCCGAGGCCAGGAACTCGCCCTCGATGCGCCCGCGGCGCAGAATGGCGATCTCGTCGGCCACGGAGAGCACTTCCTCAAGCTTGTGGGAGATGAACACGATGGCCTTGCCCTGGGCGCTCATGGAGCGCAGGGCGGCGAAGAGCGACTCCGCCTCCACCGGGGTCAAGACCGCCGTGGGCTCGTCGAAGATCAGCACCTGGCTCTCGCGGTAGAGCAGCTTCAAGATCTCCACGCGCTGGCGTTCGCCCATGGACAGGTCGCCCACGCGCGCGTCCGGGTCGATGCCCAGGCCGAAGCGCTCCGAAAGCTCGCGCACGGTGGCGCGCATCCGCCCCAGGTCGAGCAGAAAGCCGCCCTCCTGGCCCAGCAGCACGTTCTCGGCCACGCTCATGTTCTCCACCAGCATGAAGTGCTGGTAGACCATGCCGATGCCCGCCGCGATGCCCTGGCGCGGGGAGTCGAAGTCCACGCGCGCCCCGGCCACCTCGATGTGCCCGGCGTCCGGCTTGAAGCGCCCGGCCAGCATGGCCATGAGCGTGCTCTTGCCCGCGCCGTTCTCGCCAAGCAGGGCCTTGATGCGCCCGGGCGTGATGGACAGCGTGATGCCGTCGTTGGCCAGCACCTTGCCGAAACGCTTGCTCACGCCGCACAGGCGCACCTGCGGCAGCACGTCGCCCGCCCCGATGTCCGTGCGGGGGGCCGTGCGGGGCTTGAAATGCCCTTCTGACGTGTGCTGCGCGCCCACGGCCTAGCCCTCCGGCTCGATGTTCACGCCCAGCGCCGCGGGAGCGGCGTTGGCCCCGCCCACGCCGCCCCTGCGGGCGCGGATGGCCGGAACCACCAGCGCGAGGATGGTCAGGGCGTAGGGCAACATCAACAGCAGCGACGAGGGGATGTTGGTGCCCGAGGCTTGCAGCCGCAGCTGGAAGGCCATGAACCCGCCGAACAGCAACGCGCCCACCACGGCGCGCCCGGGCCGCCAGAAGGCGAAGACCACCAGGGCGATGGCCACCCAGCCGCGCCCGCCGGAGAGGGCCGTGGTCCACAAGTGCATGTGCGCCAGGGAGATGTACGCCCCGCCCAGGCCGCACAGAAAGCCCCCCAGGATGGTGCCCAGGGCGCGCAGCCTGCGCGGATTCAGGCCCGCGGCCGTGGCGGCGGCGGGCATCTCGCCCGCGGCGCGCAGGCGCAGGCCCAGGCTGGTGCGATTCAACAGGAACCACACGGCCACGGGCAGGGCGTAGCACAGGTAGACCAGGGCATCCTGCTGGAACAGGATCGGGCCGAGCACCGGCACGTCCGCGAGCAGGGGCAGGGCGAACTTGGCGAAGCCTTCCGTGCCCTGGCCCACATAGGGCGTGCCGAAAAAGTTGGAGAGCCCGATGCCGAAGATGGCCAGGGCCAGGCCGGAGACCACCTGGTTGCCCAGAAACACCTGGCAGACGATGGAGTGCAGCCCGCACAGGAGCGCCCCGGACAGGCCCCCGGCCAGAAAGCCCAGCCAGGCCGAGCCCGTGACGTGGCAGACGAAGAACCCGGCGAAGGAGGCGAAGGCCATGACCCCCTCCACGCCGAGGTTCAGCACCCCGGACTTCTCGGAGATGATCTCGCCCAGGGTGGCGTAGAGGATGGGCGTGCCAGCCTGCACGGCGGCGGCCAGCAGCGCGATGACGAGTTCCGGGCTCATGGCCGCGCCGCCTTGCCAAGCGTGTCCGGGCGGCCCAGGCTCACGGAATAGGTGAGAAAGAACTGCCCCGCGATGACGAACAGGAGGATCGCGCCCTCCATGATCGGGCCAAAGGCCGCGGGAACCTGCAGCTCCAGCTGCATCACCTCCACGCCGACGCGGAACGAGGCCAGCAGGTAGGCCGTGAAGGCGATGGGCAAAGGCTTGAGCCGCGCCAGCCAGGCCACGGTGATGGCCGTGTAGCCGTAGCCCGCCATGACCGTGGGCTGCAGGCGGCCCAGGGTGGCCGAGGCCTCGATGCTGCCGGCCAGCCCGGCCAGCGCGCCGCCAAGGCCCATGACGAGCAGCACCAGAAAGCCATAGGGCAGCCGCGCGTAGCGGGCCACGCGCTCGCCCTCGCCGCAGGCCGCAAGCTCGAAGCCCAGGCGCGTGCGCGAGAGAAACACGCCGTAGGCCAGGCCAGCCAACGGGCAGGCCAGAACGCCCCAGTGCAGCTTGCCCAGCAGGGCCGGGGCGATGCGGCCGATCTGCCCGCCGGGGCCGAACTCCGCCGTCATGGGGAAGCCGAAGCTGGCCGGGTCCTTCCAGACGCCGAACACGAGGTATTCCAGAAACAGCGCGCCGATGTAGTTGAGCATGAGCGAGGTGATGATCTCGCTGACGCCCAGGCGCAGCTTGAGCGCGGCCGGAATGAGGCCCCAGGCCCCGCCCAGGGCCATGGCCGAGAGGAACATCAGCGGCAGCAGGGCATAGGCGGGCAGACCGCCGAAGGAGAGCGCGGCCCAGGTTGCGCCCACCGCGCCAAGGGCGAACTGGCCCTCGGCCCCGATGTTCCACACCTGCATCCGGAAGGACAGGGCCACGCCCAGAGCGCACAGGAAGATCGGGATGGCCTTGGTCAGGCTGTCCAAGAGGGAATAGGACTGCCCAAAGGCCCCCCGGAACAGGATGGCCATGCCGCCCAGGCCCGGCTTGCCGGAAAGCGAGAGCATGGCCGCGCAAACCAGAAGCGCAAGGGCCAGGGCGCCCAGGTAGACAACCAGGACGCCCCAGCCCAGGGACTCTTCGCGTTTGCGGACCGAGAGGTTCATTGCGCTCCTACTGGACGCTGCCCACCACGCCTTCGACGAACCAGGTCATGCCGAGCAGTTCCTTGTCCTCGGCCTTGACGCTGGCGGGAATCTTGATCTGACCGGCCTGATCCTTGATGGGGCCGACGAAGACCATGTCCTCGCCCTTCACGAACAGCGCCTTCTGGGCCAGCACCTTGTCCTGCACGTCCTTGGGCACCATGGGGCCAAAGGGGGCGATGTCCACCACGCCCTTGTCCATGCCCCACCAGATGGCGCGGCCGCCGGTCCACGTGCCCGCGCGCACTTCCTTGACCATGGCCTCGTAGAACGGAACCCAGTTCCACACGGCGGCGGTCAGGTGCGCCTTGGGGGCGAACTTGGCCATGTCGGTGTTGTAGCCGATGGAGTACTTGCCGCGCTCCTGGGCGGCCTCCTGCGGGCCGGGGGAGTCCTGGTGCTGGGCGATGACGTCGCAACCCACGTCGAGCAGGCTCACGGCGGCGTCCTTCTCCAGGGCGGGGTTGAACCAGGTCTTGGTCCAGACCACGCGCACCTGGGCCTTGGGGTTCACGGCGCGCGCGCCCAGGGTGAAGGCGTTGATGCCGCGGATGACCTCTGGAATGGGGTAGGCCGCCACGTAGCCGATGGTGTCGTTCTTGGTCATCAGCCCGGCGGTCATGCCGGTCAGGTAGCGGGCCTGGTAGATGCGGCCAAAGTAGTTGCTCACGTTGTCGCTGGCCTTGAAGCCCGAGCAGTGCATGAACTTCACGTTCGGGAAGTCCTTGGCCACCTTCAGCGTGGGGTCCATGAACCCGAAGCTGGTGGTGAACACCAGGTCATAGCCGCCACGGGCCATGTTCTCGATGACGCGCTCGGCGTCCGGGCCTTCCTTCACGGCCTCCACGTAGGAGGTCTTGATGTCGCCAAGCTTCTCGATGGCCAGGCGGCCCTGGTCGTGGGCCCAGGAGTACCCCGCGTCGCCCACGGGCGAGGTGTACACGAAGCCGACCTTGAGTTCGCCGGTTTTGGGACCGGCGGCTGCCGGGGCGGCGGCCTTTTCGGAGTCGCCTCCGCAAGCGGACAGGGCGAGGGCAAGGGCAAAGGTCAGGGCAAGGGCGAAAGCGCTTGCGGTGCGTCGCGTGTTCTTCATGATCCGTGGTCCTCCAGCAGGCTCGGAAAACGTCCGGGCGGCGTCAAATGGTGCGAGAATAACCGGAATCATCCGGTCAGACAATACGTCCTGCCCCGTTTGGCAGGCTGCCCTGGGGCGAAAGCTTTATTCCCTGGTCTTGGCGATGGGCGGCACGAATTGCGGCGTGGAGTCCCAGGGGAACAAGATCCACGTGTCCTGGCTCACCTCGGTGACAAAGGTGTCCACCAGGGGACGGCCCTCCGGCTTGGCGTAGACCGTGGCGAAGTGGGCGGCCGGGAACATCTCGCGCACAAGCCGCGCCGTGCGCCCGGTGTCCACCAGGTCGTCCACCATGAGCCAGCCCGCGCCGTCGCCCTCCGGGCGCTTGAGCGTGCTGGACCGGCCCTGGGACTGCCAGTCGTAGCTGGTGATGCAGATGGTGTCGATGAGCCGGATGTCCAGTTCGCGCGCGATGATGGCCGCCGGGACGAGCCCGCCGCGGGTGATGGCGTAGATGCCCTTCCAGGGGCCAAGCTCCACCAGCCGCCAGGACAGGGCGCGGCAGTCGCGCTGGAGCTGGTCCCAGGTGACGGGATAGACCTTGTCGTAGGGAAGCGTTTTGTCCACTGGTGCCTCGCGCGGGTGCCTCGCTTTTGAAGCCAGCTTCTTTAGCCCAGAGCGCCCCGGGGGGCAAGCCCCCTGCGCGCCGTCCCGCGTTCCGGCCTGATCTTGACGAAAGACCTTGAAAATCAGCCCGTTCATCCCCTGCGGCGCAGGCGTTGCGCGCCATACAGCGCTGCGCCGTAGACACCCGAATCCTGATTTTTATTCAAAACCACAGGCAGGCCGGAGAGCATCTCCGCGTAGGAGGGCGAGCGCCGGAACTCCTGCAGGAAGGCCGGATGCTGCACCAGCGCGGGATTGCGCGCGGCCACGCCCCCGGCCAGATACACCCCGCCCAGGGCCAGCACGCCGAGCGCATAGTTGCGCGCGGCCCGGCCATAGAAGCGGGCGAACCATTCCACCGTGCGCGGCGAGTCGGGCAGCCGCGCGCCCACCTGGGCCGGAGACAGGCTTTCGCCCGTCAAGAAGGCGTGCAGGCGCGAGAGCCCGCCGCCGGTCACGATGGCGTCGCCGTGGCAGTAGTCAAGGCGCATCGTGCGGCGCACGTAGTCGGAATATTCGCACTCCTTCTCGCCCACAAAAGGGAAGGCCGCGTGCCCGGCCTCGGAGGGGACGGCGATGTAGTCGCCGGAGCTGTCGGCCACCAGGGCGCAATGGCCCAGGCCCGTGCCCGCGCCGAGAACGGCGATGGTTCCGCCGTGGACCTCGTGGTCGGCCCGGCTGCTTTGCAGCACCAGGGAATCGCGCACGGCGCGGCTGCGGCAGGCGAAGGCCTGGGCCGCGAAGTCGTTCAAGAGCGCCCCGCGCTTCAGCCCGATGCCGCTTATTTCCCGCAGATCGATGTTCCATTTGATGTTCGGCGGACGGCAGATGTGCCCCTGCACCGGCCCGGCCACGGCGAACACCGCAAGGTCGCAGGCGGCTGGGGGGAAGTGCCGCGGCTCGGAGAACAGGCGCTCCAGCAACGCGGAAAAGGACGGCGCCTCGGCGGTGGAAAAGCGCTCGATGTTCTGCAGGCGCGGCTCGTCCGCCCCGGACTCCAGCTCGAAAAAGCCGAAGCGGCTGCTGGTTCCGCCTATGTCCGCCGCAAGAATCCGAAACACCTGATACTCCTTCTTCATCACTTATTATGAATCGCTACAGCATTCTGGCGGAAAATCAAACGGCAGAGCCAAAAATACGTACCCCGCCGCCCAGAAATGGGCAGAAGGGCTCGTTGCCGCGCCATGCGCGACGATGGCGGGGCGGGTTTGGGGCGAAGTCCCAAAAGATGAATCGTGCCGCCTGGCAAGGAGAGGGCCTCTTCGGGGCCAGGGCTGCACCACATGAGTGCGCTCCCTGGCCCCGAAGAGGCTTGCGACGATGCCCGGAGGGCAAAAGGCGTTTTGAGAAACAGGCCCTAGTTCATGTGCGCCAGGGGCGCCAGGCGCAGGCCCTGGGTCACGGGCTCCTCCCTGGGCTGGGGCATGGGCACGGCGTCGTTGAACACGGCGCGCGACGCCCCGTCCGCCTCGGCCTGGGCGGCCGCGGCCTTGCGCTGGCGGGTGATGTACTTCTTGGTGATGGACTTCAAGAGCTCGGCCTTGCCTTCGCGCTCCGCAGGAGAAAGGAAGCTCGTGAGCTTCTTCTCCAGCCGGTGGGAGTTCTGCTCCTTGGCGATGGCGATGATGCCCTCCATGATCAGCTTCTGGTTCAGCATCTCGGCCCCGGTGTTGAAGTTGATGCTCTCGGCGATGGGCGCCAGGATCATGTTGGAGAGAACAACGCCATAAAGGGTGGAGACAAAGGCCACGGGGATGCTCGACACCAGCGCCTGGGTGTTGTCGATGCCGGAGAGCATGCCGATGAGGCCGATGACGCTGCCCGCAACGCCGAAAGCGGGCGCGGCCTTGGCCAGGGTCTGGAACACGCGCTCGCTCTGCTGGCGGCGCTCGCGGAAGAAGTTCATCTCGGTGTTCAGGAACTCGCGGATGTCGCGCTCCTTGTAGTTGTCCACCAGGAAGGTCACGGCGTTGCGCAGGAAGGGATCGGCGATCTTTTGACGCACGGCCTCAAGGGACAGCACGCCCTCCACCCGCGACTTCACCGAAAGCTCCAGCAGCACGCGCACGATGTCGTCGGGCGTGGGCTGCCGCTCGGCATACACGCTCCTGGCCACCAGAAACGCGGTGCGGATGCGCTCAAAGGGATAGCTCATGAACAGCGCGGCGAACAGGCCCGCCGCCACGATGAGGAAGGCCGCGAGGTTCCAGTACACGGCGAGCCCGCCGCTCATCCAGAATCCGCCCACGAAGATGGCCCCGCACAGGAGCACCCCAAGCATGTTCTTCTTGCTCATGATTTGTCCCCCTAAATATCTGTCAAGACGAGCACTTCGACCCGCCGGTTACGCTTTTCGGCGTCATTCGCCGTGGCCGGGACCTCGGGCTGGAAGCTGCCGCGCCCGGTGACCAGAAAACGCCTGGCGTCCAGGTCCGCCGTGCGGATGAAATGCTGGGCCACGCTGGCCGCCCGCTTGGCCGAAAGCGCAAGGCCCTCCTCGGGCGTTCCGGTCTCGGACTCGGCGCAATGCCCCACCACCAGCACGGCCCCGGTGCTCACGCGCAGAATCTCGGCGATGCGCGCCAGATACTGGCCGCTGTTCTCCGAGAGGGCGTCGCCCCCGGGGCTGAAGAACAGGTCGCCGCGCAAGAACACGCGCACCTGCCGGTCGGTCTCGCGCACCACGGAGATGCCCAGGTTGTCGGACTGGTAGTAGGTCTCGCGCACGGGGCTGCCATTGGCGGCCTGAAAAGCCTTGCCGTCGCGCACGGGATCGTTCAGCTGGCCCAGAAAGGCCTGCATGGGATCTTCCGGAGCCTTGGTCTCCGCGACCCTGGGCGGCTGCGGCGGTTGCGGCTCGGGCTTGTTCTTGGCGCTGGAATAGATGAACAGCACCGCGAAGACCATGAACATGATCATCATCAGGTCCGACCAGGGCACGGACCACTCGGCGAAGTTGCCGCCAGCGGCCAGCGTCCGTCCACCGTCCTCGCGCCGAAGCCCGTATTTGTCACGACTGCCCATGCTGCCCGTCCTTCGCGTCTGCCGCCCGCCGGACAATCCGGAGGCTGCTGGCAGCGAAGGAAGCAATTTGCCTGCCAACGCCTCCAACACGTTGACATCAGAGCACAATCCATTGACGAAGCGCGCGCTTCAGCGCTCCCCGCCAAAACTCCGTCGCCCCCTCGGCTCCAAGCCTCTGTGCGCTGACAACCCCAGGCAGGTTCTCTCCCGCGCCGAAAAGCGCGTCGGCATGGTTTCGGCCAGCCACGTTGAAGGGCAAAGCAGTCCCAGGCGCAGCCGCAAAAGCGCCGAAGATTATTCCGCCACCCGCACGCGCGTACGCATTGACTCTGTTCCAAAATGGCGTCACAAGCCGCCCATGACAAACGCCTACACTCCCCCCGCGGGCCCAGGCGCCTACCGCGCCCTGTCCGCCCTGGTGCTTGGCTCCAGTTCGCCGCGCCGCCGCGAGCTGCTGGGCTCCCTGGGCCTTGAGTTCGAGGTCTGTCCGAGCAACGCCCCGGAGCCGCCGCCCCTGCCCGGCGAGGCCGCCGAGGCCTACGCCCGGCGCATGGCGCGGCAGAAGACCCTGGACGTGGCCGCGCTGTACCCGGAGGCCACGGTGCTCGGAGCCGACACCATCGTGGTGCTGCCGCCCGACATGGGCCAGGCGGGCGACCCCGTGGTGCTGGGCAAGCCGGCAAACGAGGCCGACGCCCTGGCCATGCTCACGCGGCTTTCCGGCCGCGCGCATCAGGTCATCACCGGCTGCTGCCTGGCCCTGCCCGGCAAGCCGGAGCCCCGCTGCTTCGCCGTTGCCACGGAGGTATTCATGCGGGCCAGCACACGCGAGGAACTGGCCGCCTACGTGGCTACGGGCGAGCCCGCGGACAAGGCCGGGGCCTATGCCATCCAGGGGCTTGGAGCCTTTCTCGTGGAGCGCGTGATCGGCTCGTACACCAACGTGGTGGGCCTGCCGGTGACCGAATGCGCCCGCGCCCTGCTTGAGCACGGCGTCATCGAAGGGCGCAAAGCGGGTGCGCGCTGGAGCAGGCCATGAGCGACGCCTTTGCCGCCAGGGCCGCCCAGTGGGACGCCAACCCGGTGCGCGCGGCCATCGGCCAGGCGTTTTACGCCCAGGTCGTGGAGGCCGTGGCGACGCATCTGGACGGAGGGCTTGCCGGCAGGACCGTGCTGGAGTTCGGCTGCGGCACGGGGACGCTCGGCCTTCGCCTGGCCCGGGAGCACGCGGCCAGGCTGCTGTTCGTGGACACCTCCCCGGCCATGCTCGGCGTGTTGCGCGGCAAGCTGGCCGAGGCGGACGCGCACGGCACCCATGCGGACGCGCAGGTGTTCGAGGGGGAGCTTCACGCCCTGCCCATTCCGGAAGCCTCGGTGGACGTGGTGGTCTCGCTCATGGCCCTGCACCATGTCGAGGACACCGCACGCGCGCTCGCGCGTCTGCGCGCGCTGCTCAAGCCCGGCGGCCTGCTGCTGCTGGGCGACCTTCTGCCCGAGGACGGCGGCTTCCACAGCGGCAACAACCACGACGAGTCGGCCTTTCACAACGGCTTCGACCCCAAGGAGCTGCACGCCTTGTGCGAAGGGCTGGACCTGGGCGTGCGGCGTCTGCTGCCCTTCCATATCGTGCGCAAGCCGGACGCCACGGGCGCGGCCCGCGAGTATCCGCTGTTCTTCCTGGCCGCCAGGGCGGTCTAGGATCGCATGAAAGACTCGCCACACGCGGACTTTGCGGAACTGCTGGACCTGGTCCGGGAAAGCGGCCTGCCCTTCACCCTGCACGAGCACGCGCCCGCGCGCACCATTGCGGACGCGGAGCAGAACCTCTGCTTCGACGTGACGCGCATCGTCAAGACCGTGGCCTTCGCCACGCGGGACGGCAGGCTGGTGCTGGCGGCCCTGCGCGGCACCCTGCGCGTGGACTACGCCAGGCTGGCCGCGCTTGCCGGGGTGAACCGCAAGGATCTTGCGCCCTTGTCTCCGTCCGCTGTGCTTGAGCGCCTGGGCGTGGCGCCGGGCGGGGTTTCGCCGCTGCACAACAGGGGGCACGGGCTGGTGCATGGCGAGGTGCTGCTGTTCATGGACACGGATGTGCTGGACATTACGCCCACGGTCTACTGCGGCGCGGGCAGGCCCGACCGCACCCTGGAGCTGGCCCCGGCGGACCTGCTGGCGCTTTCCGGCGGGCGCGCGGGCGCGTTCTCGCGCTGATTCTTCCTGAAGTTATCGCCGCTCAGGGCATCTCGCGGCGCACGATGACGGCCAGGCCCTTCTCGCGCAGACGCTCGGCAACGCGGTGCGCGCGCTCCTCGGTGGGCAGGGTGGCCAGCACCAGCTGCGCGCGCCCGGTCTCGTCCCACACCCAGATGTTCTCCGGCACCAGCACCCCGGCGCGCAGCACCGCTTCCAGCAGGTCGGCGCGGGCGGCCTCGCGCGCGTCGAAATCATCGGGATCAAGGGCGCGGCCCTGGGCCAGCACCCACCATTCCCCGGTCTTGGGCTCCACGTCCAGGCCGGGCTTTCCGCACTGCTTGCCGGTATAGGGCGAGGGGCGCTTGCCTCCGGTCCTTGCGGCCGGCGCGCCCTGCGGCAAGACGGGCCCTGGCCCGGACTGCGGCGCCACTGGCTGGCCGACGGGCCGCAGATGCATGAGCGAGCGCGCCTCGCCGCGCACAAGCAGCGTCATGCGCTGGATGCGCCGGGCGATGTCCGCGGCGCTGTCCTTTGTTGTGCGATCGCCGCCCACCTACGCGCCCTCCTGCCCGGACATCTGCCCTGCCACCTGTCTGGCGTCGCGCCGCCGGGGCACGGCCAGGGAGATGACGAAGCCAACGCAGGCCACGGCGATGATGGTGGCCCCGCAGGTGAGGTCGAGGGCGAAGGACAGATACAGGCCCGCCACGCAGAACACGGCGCTCAGCCCGGCGGCCAGAAGCATCATGCCCGGCAGGGAGCGCGCCCGGCGCTCGGCCATGAAGGGCGGAATGGTCAGCAGGGCCATGACCAGGATCAGGCCCACCACGCGGATGACCATGACCACGCACAGCGCCGTCATGCCCATGAGCAGGAAATGCAGGAAGCGCACCGGCACCCCGCGCGAACGCGCGAACTCCACGTCGAAGCTCATGACCAGCAGGCCCCGCGAGAACAGCCCCACCAGCGCCAGCACCCCGGCGCACAGCCAGGCCATGAGCCAGAGGTCGGATTCGGGCACGGCCAGGATGCTGCCGAAGAGGTAGCTCATGAGGTCGGCGTTGTAGCCGGGCGTCAGGTCGAGCAGGATGATGCCCAGCGCCATGCCCGCGGCCCACAACACGCCGATGACCGTGTCCGACCGCTCGCGCGAGGCCAGCGTCACCCAGGCCATGCACAGCGCCGCCAGGGTGGAGAACCCGGCGGTCACCGGCAGCACGGGCAGGCCGAGGTAGAAGGCCAGCCCCACCCCGCCGTAGGAGGCGTGGGCCACGCCGCCCGCGAGGAACACGATGCGGTTCACCACCACCAGCGAGCCGATGACCCCGCAGATGAGGCTGGCGAGCAGACCCGCCATGAGGGCGTTGCGGAAGAAATCGTAGGACAGGGCCTCCATCATGACGCGGGGCCTCCGTCCTTGCCTTCCGCACCGGCGGGCTTGTTCGCATGACGCCCGCCGCAGCACTCCGGGCTGTCGTGGTCAAGCACCACGCGGTGCGGCACCCGGCCATGGGCCAAAAGCTCCACCGGGCAGCCCTCGACGCTGTCCACGCCCAGGGCCTCGGCGAAGATTTGCGGCGTCAGGCGGCTGTCCGCGTGCAGGTGCAGGCTCCTGTTCACGCAGGCGATGGACCGGACGCAGCCGTCCACGGTGGACATGTCGTGGCTCACCATGACGATGGTCATGTCGCGGTTCAGCTCGGCGAGCAGGGCCATGAGTTCCTGGCGGCTCTTGCCGTCCACGCTGGCCGTGGGCTCGTCGAGCAGCAGCAGCTCCGGGCCGGAAACGATGGCCCGGGCGATGAACACGCGCTGGCGCTGGCCGCCGGAAAGCTCCGAGAGCCTGCGCCGGGCCTGGTCGGCCAGCCCCACGCGCGACAGCGCGGCCAGGGCGGCCTCACGCTCGCGCCTGCGCTCCGCGCGGCCCTGGAACCAGTCGATGCCGGGCCGCACCAGGCCGAGGAGCACGGCTCCCAGCACGGTGATGGGAAAGCTTGTGGACACCTGGGTGTACTGCGGCAGATAGCCGATGCGCCCGCCCGCCTGCCCGGCGGGCCGCCCCAGCACGCGCACACAGCCGCCGCCCGGCTCCAGCAGTCCGAGAAGAAGCTTGAGCAGCGTGGACTTGCCGCCGCCGTTCGGCCCCAGCACGGCCAAAAAGTCGCCCGCTGGCAGGGTCAGGTTCACCTGCTCCAGCACGCGCACGCCGTTGTAGGCGAACCAGAGGTCGGAAATCTCGATGGCCGGGGTGTTCACAAAAGCCTGCCTCCAGAAGTCGGCGCGCCGGGACCGCCAGAAGAACGCGGCCGGTCCGGGTGCGCATCCACGCCTGTGTACTCCCAGGGACGGGGCCAAGGCAACGGGTTTTCCTGGGCGTCAGCCCGGGACAGGGGCAGGAGCGGAATGCGGGGATGGGGAGACTGACTCGCGAGACGCTGTTGCCCGCGCCCCGCGCATGGGCTATGAGCCAGCATCGCCTTCACTCTGGAGCGGGCCGGGAACCGGCCAGGAGCTGGCATGGAACTGACCTTCGCGGAATACATCGGGCTCACGGCGGGCGCGCTGACCACGGCGGCCTACCTGCCCCAGGTCTACAGGACCTGGCGCACCAAGACCGTGGGCGACATCTCGCTGGTCATGTGCTGGGCCATGACGCTGGGCGTGTTCCTGTGGTTCGTGTACGGCATCCTGCTGCGCGCTCCGGCGGTGATCATCGCCAACGGCGTGACCCTGCTTCTGGTGGGCGGGATGCTCAGGATGCGCATCGTGTACGGGAGACGGACAGACAGGCCGGGCGCCCCGCACCGACCGACACCGCTCCAATAACGCCGGTCCGCGTGGCCGCCTCAGCCCCTGCGGCAGGCCTCCACAAAGGCCCGCGCGGCCTGCGGGTTCGAGGCCAAGTGGGCGTGGAAGTAGCCGCCCACGATGGTGCCCCGCGCCTGCCCGTCCAGGGTCTCGCGCCCATCGGTGGCCGTGAGGGCGAAGGCGTGGGCCAGCGGCTCCCCTGCTCCGCCGCCATGCTCCGGGCTGCCGGACTCCGCCCCGTCATACGGCGCCCCTTCGTACTCCGAATAATGGAACTCGTGCCCGCGCAGCAGCGTCCCGGCCGGACCGAAGGGGCCGGAGGCCAGGGTGCGCGCAGCGCGGTAGCCCAGGGCCGCGCGCGTGCCGCGCAGCACGGCCCGCCCCGGCAGCGCGCCGCACATCTGGAAAAACCCGCCCTCCCCGTCCACAAGCCCGGCCAGCAGATACATGTACCCGCCGCACTCGGCCCAGACCGGGCGGCCCGAGGCGCAGAAGGCGCGCACCGAGGCGCGCATGGCCGCGTTGGCCGCAAGCTCCCGCGCGGAAAGCTCCGGGTAGCCGCCGGGCAGGTAGAGCCCGCCAAGGCTCTCCGGCAGGACCGCGTCGGCCAGGGGCGAGAAGAACACCAGCTCGGCCCCGGCCTCTTCAAGCAGGCGCAGGTTCTCCTCGTACACAAAGCAGAAGGCGCGGTCCCGCGCCACCCCGATGCGCGCCCCGGCACGCACGGACGGGCGGGCGGCGGCTTCATCGGACGCAGCGGGATAGCCGGAAAGGTCCACCTCGGGCAGCGCGGCCAGCAGGGCCGGAATGTCGATCCCCTGCTCCACCCAGTCCGCCAGGGCCGAAAGCGCGGCTTCCAGCTCGCCGGAATCGGCCGCCGTGACCAGCCCCAGGTGGCGCGAGGGCAGATGGATGGCCTCAACGCGGCGCAGGCAGCCCAGCACCGGGGCATCGCCCGCCTGGGCGAGCGCCTCGCGCAGGATGGCTTCGTGGCGCGCGCTGCCCACGCGGTTCAGGAGCACTCCGGCTAGGCGCAGGTCCGGGTCGAAGCGGGCGAAGCCCCGCACCAGGGCCGCAACCGAGCGCGCCTGGGCCTTGGCGTCCACGGCCAGCAGCACCGGCAGGCCGAGCAGCTTGGCCAGGTGCGCGGTGGAGCCAGCCTCGTCCGTGCCGCTTGCGCCGTCGAACAGGCCCATGACGCCCTCGACGAGGACCACATCCGCCGCGCGCGCAGAGCGTGCGAAGCAGGCGCGCAGGGCGCCCTGCGGCTGCATCCAGGTGTCGAGGTTGTGGCTCAGGGTTCCGGCGGCGGCGGCGTGCAGGCCGGGGTCGATGAAGTCCGGCCCGGCCTTGAAGGGCTGCACGCGCAGCCCCCGCCGCGCGAGAGCCCGCAAAAGCCCGAGGGTGGCGGAGGTCTTGCCGCAGCCGCTGTGGGTGCCGGCCAGGACCAGTGCCTTGGGCACGGCCTAGCCCTTGGCCTTGTGCTTGCGCTTCAGGAACTCCACGAACTGGAGGCCCTCCTGGTGGGCGCTGTTGAGCTTCAGGCAGTCCCTCAGGTGCTGGGCGGCAAGCTTGGCGTCGCCCATGTCGAAGGCGGCGCGGGCCATGTTGTAGTGCAGGTTCTCGTCCTTCGGGCACAGCTCCACGGCGCGCGCGTAATAGGAAAGCGCCTCGGCGTGCAGCCCGGCCTTGCGCAGGGAGATGCCGAACTCGTTGAACAGATGCTTGTGCTCGTCGGAGAACGCGGCCTCCAGCACCACCAGCCGCTCGAAGACCATGCGCGCCTTGTCCTGCTCGCCACGGGCGATGTAGCAGAACCCGATGCCGAAGTTGGCCCGCACGTTCTCCTCGTCCAGGGCCAGGGCCTTGCAGTACTCGAACTCCGCCGAGTAGGTCTCGCCGCGCTTGTAGAACTTGTCGCCCCGGGCCACGGCCTTCTGGATCTCCTGCTGCTGCGCCGCAAGACGCCGGGCGAAGTCCAGGGATTTCTGGGGTTCCGGCAGATAGGCCTCAAGCAGTTCCTCGCGCGAGATGGTTCGCGGCGCGCCGAAAAGCTCGTTGTCCGGGCCGATGGTCTGCAATTCCAGGGTCTCGTCGCCCGTCTCCTTCACATAGTAATAGACGTACTGCTCCACCTTGCGCGCGGTTGTGCCCGTACCGATAACGGCCTGTGTTTTCTGAAAAAAAACACCGCTGATGCGTTGTTCTGAAAATGCATTGCCCATCATGTCCACATCCGCAGAGAAAACTTCATGGCCATATAGCCCAATCCCGCCGCACGGGGAAGGGGAGCGCGGGAAAGCGGCCTACTGCTTTCACGAAATACGCAGCAAATCGAGTTTGGACTCGTGGCCTATGCCTGGGCCATTCTCTTGCGCCTCAGGTAGTCCACAAACTGCCTCGCCTCGGGGTGCCCGGGGTTGAGCTTCAGGCAGGCGCCCAGGTGCTGGGCCGCCATCTTGACCTCGCCCTTGTCGAAGGCGGCGCGGGCGATGTTGTAGTGCAGGTTCTCGTCCTCGGGCGAAAGCTCCAGCGCCCGCAGGTAGTAGTTCTTGGCCTCGTCGTGCATCCCGGCCTTGCGCAGGTTGATGCCGAACTCGTTGAACAGGTGCTTGTGCTCATCCTGAAAGGCCGCGTCAAGGTGCACCACCCGCTCGAAGACCTCGCGCGCCTTGTCCTGCTCGCCGCGCTCTATGTAGCACAGCCCGATGCCGAAATTCGCCCGCACGTTGCACATGTCCATGGCCAGGGCCTTGTTGTACTCGAACTCGGCTGTGAAGCTCTCGCCGCGCTTGCGGAACTTGTCGCCGCGAGCCACCGCCTTCTGGATCTCCAGCTCGCGCGGGGAAAGGGCGGACACCGCGCGGGACATGGTCTTCTGCGGTTCGGGCAGGTAGTTCGACAGCAACTCGTCGCGGGTGATCTCCGACTTGGGGCCGAAGGGAACGTCGTTCGCCGCCAGGGCCTGGACCTGCATCATGCCGGTCTCAAGCTCCTCCACGACAAAATACGTCACCACCTCCGTCTTTCGGGCCGTGGTGCCGGTTCCGATCTTGGACAGCTTCTTCTGTGAAAACACGCCGCTGATGCGGTTGCGCGAAGGTCCGGAATCGAGAGGAGCATCGCTCATGGTTGGCCTGCCTGGATGAAGTGCCGGGACAAGGTTCCGGGGGCTTCGGGTATGCTACACCAGTTCCGGACAACGCGAAAGGGGGGCCGTTTGGGGGCCTAGGGGAAGCCCTCCCAGCGCATGGTCGCCCCGGAGGCGATGAGCGACAGGGCTTCGTCCATCGGCAGGGGCTTGGCGAAGAGATAGCCCTGGGCATAGCGGCATCCCATCTCGCGCAGGAAGCCCAGCTGGTCCAGGGTCTCCACGCCCTCGGCCACGACCTTGAGCCCAAGGCCCGCGCCCAGGGTCACCAGGCTGCGCACAATGGCCTCGCTGCCGGGGTCCAGCTCCTTCAGCGCCAACCCGGCCACAAAGGCCCGGTCGATCTTGATGGCGTCCACGCTGAAGCGCTGGATGTAGGACAGCGAGGAGTAGCCGGTGCCGAAGTCGTCGATGCACAGGCCCAGGCCCAGCTCGCGCAGCTTGGCGGCTATCTCGCGCGCGCTGTTCACGTTGTCCAGCAGCACGCTTTCGGTGATCTCCAGGGCCAGGGTGGCGGGGTTCACCTCGCAGGAGCGCATGGCCTGCTCCAGGTGGCCCACCAAAAGCGGGTTGCGGAAATGCTTGGCCGAGATGTTGATGTTGGTGACGAAGCCCGCGCTGCCGGCTGGCGGACCGCCGCCGGGCGACGCGGCCACGGCCGTCTCGAACGCCTTGGCCGCGCAGCAGCCCTGGGCGAACACCCAGTGGTCCAGCGGGTAGATGATGCCCGTCTCCTCGGCCAGGGGGATGAACTCCGAGGGCGGGATGTCCCGGCCATTGTCGCGCTTCCAGCGCACCAGGGTCTCGAACCCGGTAAGCCGGCGCTCGATGATGTCCACGATGGGCTGGAACACCAGCGACAGGCTGCCCTGGCCCACGGCGCGCCGGAGCTCGATCTCCATCTCCATGAGTTCCTGGGCCTGGTGGTGCATGCGCTGGTTGAAGACCTTGAAGCGGCTCTTGCCCTGGGCCTTGGCGTGGTACATGGCCGTGTCCGCGTCGCGCAGCAGGGCCTCGGGCCGGTCGTAGCCGCCGGTGTGCAGCACGATGCCCAGGCTGCCCGAGGTGGTCACCTCGCGGCCGTCCAGCTCAAGGGGGGTGGAGATCTCGTCCAGCACCCGGCGCGAGAAGCGGATGGCGTCGCGCGGGGCGGTCAGGTCCTCCAGCAGGATGGCGAACTCGTCGCCGCCGAAACGGGCCACGGTGTCCGTGCTGCGTCCGCAGGCCACCAGGGTGCCGCTCACATGGCGCAGCAGCTTGTCGCCGATGTCGTGGCCCAGGCTGTCGTTGATGATCTTGAAGCGGTCCAGGTCCATGTACAGCACCGCGAAGCGGAAATCCGGGCGGCGGCGGGCGCGGTCCATGGCCATGCGCAGGTGGTCCAGGAACAGCAGCCGGTTCGGCAGCCCGGTCAAGGGATCGTGGAAGGCCTGGTGCACCAGCCTGCTCTCGGCCTCCTTGCGCAGGGTGATGTCCTCCACGAAGCCTTCGTAGTGCAGGGTCTTTCCGGTCAGGTCCATCACCTTGCGGGCGTTCTCCGAGATCCAGATGACCCGGCCGCTCTTGCGCCGCACCTGCGATTCGAAGCTCTGCACCTCGCCGTCGCGCTCCATGACCTCCAGGAAGTGCTCGCGCCGCTGCGGCTCCACATAGGGGCTTGCGTGCGAGAGCGCCAGCACCAGCTCCTCCGGCGAATCGTAGCCGAAGATGGTGGCCATGGCCGGGTTGGCCGAAAGATAGCGGCCCTCGGGCGAAATCTGGAAGATGCCCTCCACGGCGTTCTCGAAGATGCCGCGGAACTTGCCCTCGGCCCGCCGCAGGGCGTCGCCCACCACCTTGCGCTCGGCCACCTCGATCTTGAGCTGGGTGTTGGCGCGTGAGAGTTCGCGGGTGCGCTCGGCCACCATGCGCTCCAGAAGCGCGCGCGACTCCTCGCGCTCCTGCTCCAGCTGCTTGGTCACGGTGACGTCGCGCAGGATGCACACGCTGGCCTCGCCGCCGGTGAGCGGCACGCGCGCCACGGTGATCTCCACCGGGAACAGCTGACTGTCGGCGCGGCGGGCCAGCACCTCCACCAGCAGGGGACCCCCGGCGACGCCGCCCGCGCCGTCCGGGGCGGCGTCCCGGAGGGCAACGGCCTGGCTCACCTGGGCCCCGAAGACCTCCTCGCAGGGCAGTCCCGCGAGGTCGGTCTCCGGCAGGCCGAACATGCGCACCAGGGCCGGGTTGTGCCGCAGGATGCGCCCGTTCTGCACCACCAGCAGGCCGTCGGCGATGTTGCCCACGATGGCCGAGAGCGAGCCCAGGGCGTCCTTGAGCTCCCGGCTGGCCTCGGCCACGGAGCCCTCCAGCTGCGTCACGTGCCCGGCGATCTGCCCGGCCATGGTGCGCATGGAGTCGGCCAGGGCGCCGATCTCGTCGTTGGAGCGCACGTCGCAGGTGGTGGAGAAGTCGTGCGCGGCCACCTGCCGGGCGTAGTCCGCAAGGCTGGCCAGGCGGCGGGTGATGCTGCGAAGGAACAGGAAGGCCACGGCCAGGCAGACCATGAACACGCCCAGGGTGAGCAGGTGCTGGCGCAGGATGGCCGAGGCGGTGGCGTTGCGGATGGGTTCGGTGTCCATGCCGATATGCACGTAGCCGCCGCGCCCGCCAAGCACCGGCTGGGCCACGTGGATGACCTCGGAACCGTTGTCCAGGCGCAGGGTGCGGATGTCCGGATGCAGGGAGGCGGTCTCCCGGCCCCGAAGCTCGGCGATGAACTGCGTGACGGCCTTGGGCACCGCCGGGGTGAAGGTATGGGCCATCACCTCGCCGCGCGCGTTCACCACCACGATGTAGGAGAGGTCGCCCATCTCCTGGTGCTGGTCGATGGCCGCCTGGACGTTCCCGGCGCTCTGGACGAGCAGAAGCTCGGTATTCCCGTCGGCGATGCTGCGCGCCAGGGCCAGGGCCCGGGCCTTGTACTCGCTCTCCAGCGCCTGCGACAGCTCTCGCGAGGACAGCAACGCCGTGGACGTGGCCATGATGCCGAAAACGATCATGATGAACAGCAGCAGGCGGGTGAGCAGCCTCCCTCTCATGGCGCCACCTGCTCCAGGCTCCCCACGCCCTGGAAGCGCCCGTCGCGGTAGACGGTCAGGTAGGTCTTCCTGAGGCCTTGCTGCGGTCCGGGGCGCAGGTCGGCCTTCTCGCCCAGGCCGAGATCCACCGCGTCCAGGGAGCAGATGGCCTGGCGCAGCCCCTGCCGAGAGGCAACCTCGCCCATGCGGGACACGGCCTCGGCCAGGGCCAGCCCGGCCAGAAAGCCCTCGAAGCCGACGAAGCTCAGGCGGTGGGGCGTATACTCGCCCGGGCTCTGCTGCGGCGGGCGCGGAACCCGGAGCTGGCTCATGGCCTGCCGGTAGGCGCGCACGGCAGGCAGGCTCACGTCCTCGTAGCAGGGAACCACCTGCGAGAACACCAGGCCGCCCAGATAGTCGCGCCCGGTGACGCGCGCCTGGGCGCGCAGGAAGGTCGCAAGGTTGTCGGCATCGGCAAAGGAGAGTGCGGCGGCGAGATTGGTGTAGCCGGCGTTGCGCAGGTCGCGCACAAAGGCCGCGCAGGCCGGGGCCGTGCCCACCGTGACCACGGCGTCGGGCCTGCCCGCCAGGATGATGGCTGCTTCGCGGCGGAAGTCCTGCTCAAAGGCCGCGCCCCGGCGATAGGTGGCCTCGGAGACCGGCGCCAGGCCGTGGGGAAGAAGCGCCCGGCGCACGCCGTCCCAGCCGTTCCTGCCGTACACGTCGGCCTGGTGGAACACGGCGATGCGCCTGCGCCCGGCGGCCACCAGGGCGTCGACCAGGTTCCTGGTTTCCGCCAGATATGAAGCCCGCAGGTTGCACACGCACTGCTCGTTGACCGGGGAGCGCAACATGTCCGCCCCGGTGAGCGGGAACAGGAGCAGGACCGAGGAGTCCTCATAGAGCTTGAGCAGCGGCAGCACGCGGGCCGTTGTGGGCGTGCCGACATAGCCGAGCAGCGCGAACACCTTGTCCTTCTCCACAAAGGCGATGGTGTTGCGCATGGCCGAGGCCGGATCATAGGCGTCGTCGCGCAGGGCGAGGGAAAGCCGCCAGCCCCCTGCCCCGCCCTTGGCGTTCACATGCTCGAAGGCGGCCATGAGCCCCCGGTGGTACTCCATGCCGAGCCCGCGCGCCGGACCGCTGAAGGCGGCGGACATGCCGAAGACGAGTTCGCCTCCGGCCTGGGCCGCCTGCGCCCACAGGCACAGCGCAAGGCACAGGACAGCGCCGAACGCCCGGAAACGGCTCCGGGGCATTGAGGCCGCCAGCCGCGCAGGGCCGGAGCGGCGAAATGGGGTTGTGCGCAGTTCGGACATCGCTTCCCGGGGTGCAGCGGCGGTTTGCCCAGCCGCGATGCATCGAGCCGCCATCATGCCCTATTGGCCGGAAAAATCAATGCGTCATGCGGACCCGCCACGCTTGTGGCTTTCCGCCCTGGCGGCCACGCTACGTACCTGGCGGCAGATGCCCATAAGCAGATTGAACTCGTTTCTGCGCAGCCGGAAGCGGGAGAAAAAACGCCGCACCGGCAGCATCCAATACTCGGCGTTCTGGTCCTTCAAAAAATCAATGGCCGTGAGCGCCTCCTGCATGCTGGAGAACAGCGCCTGCCGCTCCTCAAAGGAGGCGTCGCGCTCCGTGGGCGGGCCGCCGGGCTCGAAGGGCCGCGTAAGCGCCAGCTGGAAGCATTCGTACAACAGGATGAGCACGGCCTGGGACAGGTTGAGCGAGGTGCAGTCCGGGCTGGCCGGGATCATCACCAGCTGGTCGCAGAGGCTGGTTTCCTCGTTGGTCAGGCCGCGGTCCTCCGGCCCGAACACGAGCGCCGCGCTGCCGCCCTCGTGCAGGCGGGAGAGCACCTCCGGCGCGGCCTTGGCCGGGGTGAGCAGGCCCTTGCGCCAGCCGCCCGTGCGCGCCGTGGTGCCGATGACTAGGCTGGCGCTTTCCAGGGCCTCGGCCAGGGTGCCCACCACAAGCGCGTTCTCCAGAATGTGCCGGGCATGCACTGTGGCCAGGGGCGCGGCCCGGTCCAGGTCGTAGCCCTGCGGGTCCACCAGCACCAGCCGGCGTGCGCCCATGTTCAGCATGGCGCGGGCCACGCTGCCCACGTTCTCGGCATACTTGGGGCGGAAGAGGACCACCCGGAGCTCTCGTAACGGCATCGCATCTCCCCAAACGCGCACGGCGCGCAAACCCCGCGCCCTTGACGCGGCCAGGGCGGTAATCTAGACCTCAAAACCGTGCCGCGCAGGCACCTACCCAGGACAGACCCTCAATCGCACGGAGACGACACATGGCGCTGTATACCAAGGAAGAGGCCCTCAAGTACCATTCCATGAAACGCAAGGGCAAGCTCGAGGTCGTCTCCATGAAGCCCTGCGAGACGCAGAAGCACCTGACCATGGCCTACAGCCCCGGCGTGGCCGAGGCCTGCCGCGCCATCCACGCCGACGTGGAGCAGGTATACGAATACACCAACAAGGGCAATCTCGTGGCGGTCGTCTCCAACGGCACCGCCGTGCTCGGCCTGGGCAACATCGGGCCGGAGGCGGGCAAGCCGGTGATGGAAGGCAAGGGCGTGCTCTTCAAGATCTTCGCCGACATCGACGTCTACGACCTGAACATTCGCCAGATGGACCCGGACAAGGTCATCGAGTTCTGCAAGATGCTCGAGCCAACCTTTGGCGGCATCAACCTCGAGGACATCAAGTCGCCGGAATGCTTCCACATCGAGCAGACGCTCATCAAGGAAATGGACATTCCCGTGTTCCACGACGACCAGCACGGCACGGCCATCATCTCCGGCGCCGGGCTCCTGAACGCCCTGGACATCAGCGGCAAGAACATCAGGAACATCAAGCTCGTGGTCTCCGGCGCGGGCGCGGCGGCCATCGCCACCTCGCGCTTCTACGAGAGCATGGGGCTCGACAGGAGCCAGATCTGGATGTTCGACTCGCGCGGCCTGGTGCACACGGGCCGCACCGACCTGAACGGCCAGAAGTCCTACTACGCCCAGACCACGCCCTGCACCCTGGCCGAGGCCATGCGCGGGGCCGACGTGTTCCTGGGCCTGTCCACCAAGGACATCCTCACGCCCGAGATGGTCAAGAGCATGGGCGCGCACCCGGTCATCTTCGCCTGCGCCAACCCGGACCCGGAAATCGCCTACCCCGTGGCCAAACAGGCCCGGCCGGACGTCATCATGGCCACGGGCCGCTCGGACTATCCCAACCAGATCAACAACGTGCTGGGCTTTCCGTACATCTTCCGCGGCGCGCTCGACGTGCGCTCCAAGGTCATCAACGAGGCGATGAAGATCGCCGCGGCGCGCGCCCTGGCCGAGCTGGCCAAAGAGCCCGTTCCGGCGGAGGTCTGCGCCCTCTACGGGGTTACCGAGCTCAACTACGGCACAGATTACGTAATCCCCAAGGCCCTGGACCCGCGCGTGCTGACCTGGGTCTCCCCGGCCGTTGCCAAGGCCGCCATGGATTCCGGCGTGGCCAAGCACAGCCTGGACCTGGAGCAGTACAAAAAGGACCTGGACGCCCGCATGACCGCGTCCAAGCGCCGCACCGCGCTGATGGTGGAGAGCTTCGGCTACGACCTCTAACCCTCGCGCCGCGCCAGCCGCCCCAAAGGCCCGGAGTTTCCTCCGGGCCTTTTTTGTGGCACAAGAATCCCATGCGACACGCGATCATGCCCGCCATACCTGATGACGCCCCGGAGCTTCTGGCCTTGCAGCGCCTGGCCTACCAGGCCGAGGCCCGGCTCTACGGCGACTGGAGCATCCCGCCCCTCACCCAGAGCCTGGAGGAACTGCGCGAGGAGTTCGGCCGCCTGACCATCCTCAAGGCCCTGGACCAGGATGAGGCGCTCATCGGCTCCGTGCGCGCGGAGCTGGACGCCTCCTCCGAAGGAGGAGGCACCTGCCGCATCGGCAGGCTCATCGTGCACCCGAGACGCCAGCGCCAGGGCCTGGGCACGGCCCTGCTCCAGGCCATCGAGGCGAGCTTTCCCCAGGCCGGGCGCTATGCCCTGTTCACCGGGTCGCGCAGCGAGGGCAACCTGCGCCTGTACCAGCGCCTGGATTATGCGCCTGTGGACAGCCGCGCGGTCACGCCCGGCCTGACCCTGGTGTTCCTGGAAAAGCCCGGTCCGGCCCGGCGCCCGCTCGCGCAACATCTGTAATCACGCATGATTGCGCACCACCCTGCCCGTGCGCGCCAAGATTTGCACACCCCGGTCGCGCCAGCCAGGCCATGTGCCGGTAATGCGCTGATTCCACTTACTCTTTTCCGTGGCCCGATGTTTGCTGAAACAACTCGAGGCAGGCCGCGTCTTGACGATAGCGCCGGAAGGCGTATTCTCTGGCCTAGTGCGAGACACCTGAACATCGTCATCTGGCGGGAGGTTTCCCGCTCAAGGAGGATCACATGAAACGCTTCATCGCTTCCGCCCTCATGCTCACCTTCCTCATGGGCTCCCTTGCCGGGTGCGCCAACAAGGCCCAGACCGGCGCGGGCCTGGGCGCGCTCACCGGCGCCACGGTCGGCGCGCTGACCTCCAAGAACAAGATCTCCGGCGCGGCCATCGGCGCGGGCATCGGCCTGCTGCTCGGCTACATGGCGGGCAACGAGATGGACAAGTACGACAAGGAGAAGATCGGGGAGGCGCTGGAGACTCAGCCCTCCGGCAAGCCCATGGCCTGGAAGAACCCGGACACCGGCAACGCCTACGAGGCCACGCCGAGCCCGGCCTACGTGCAGAACGACAAGGTCTACCGCGACATCTACATCAAGGCCAACGTGGACGGCCAGGAAAAGGACGTGAAGGCCAAGGCCTACCGCGCCGCGGACGGCCAGTGGGTGCTGGTGCAGTAGCCCGCCGCGAAGCCATCGACGCAACACGGCCCGGAGCGCAGGTTCCGGGCCTTTTTTGCGCCCTGTGCGCGGGTCTAGGCACAGGGAGGCAACGCGGGAGAAAGGAATTGCGGCCCTTGGCCACGTGCGGCGGGGCGCAAAAAAGGCCGGGACGCGTCCCGGCCTTTTCAAGCGCGCAGAGCGCATTCAGGGCAACGCCTAGAAGCGGCCCTCGCCGGCCTTGCCCTCCGTGCTCACGGGACGGGCTGCGTCCACCGGGCCGGGCTGCACCTCCTGGCGCACCTGGGGTGCCACAGGGGCCTTGTCCTGCCTGGGCAGGCCGTCGGCCTTCGGAGCAGGGGCGGCGGCAGGGGCAGGAACAGCAGCTGGAGCGGGAGGCGCAACCGGGGCCGGGGCAAGGGTCTGCGCCGGAACGGCTGCGGGAGCCTTTGCCGGGGCGGGCGCGGGAGCGGGACCCCGTGCCGGGGCGGAAACCGCGCGGCGCACCTCGGTGCTTGAGGCTGAAACCTTGCGCTCGCCGACGAAATCGCGGGTCACGAGCCTGTCGCCGTGGGTGGCCGTCTTGCGGCCGGTCTTCTTGGCCGAGGCCGTCTCCGCCGCCTTGGCGGCCTTGGCGTCGGACTTCTTGGCCGCGCCCTTCCCGGACTTTCCGCCGGTGTCGGCCTTCGCCTTGGCCGCAGCGGACTTCTTCGACGTCTTCTCCGCAGCCTTCTTGCTCTTCTTGACCTTGCTCTTGGAGGCCTTGGACAGCTCGTCCACCTTGGACGCGCGGTTCTTCTTGGCAATCTTCTCGCCGGGCTTCACCTCGACCCAGCCACCCTGGTCCTGCCCGGGGGCTGGCTTGCCGGATTTCTTCGCCTTCTTGCGCTGCTTCTTCTTCTCCTTCAGGGCTGCGGCGCGCTCCTCGGGAGACATCTTATAAACCTTGGCCTCGGCGGGCGCGCCAGCGAAAAGGCCCAGAACCAGGGCCACGGCGACAAGCCCGATCACAAATCTTCGCATGCAGTGCCTCCTTGCAAGAGGGGGAACACGGACATTCGCCCGTCTCATTTTTATATCATACACGAGGACGAGCCGAGGCGTCCAGGGGCGCAAAAAACCTGTTCCGGCTGCTACTTCAAGAGCGCGCCAAGCCGGGCGTGATCAAAGCCGTCCACCCGCGCGCCGCCCACGAAAATCACCGGAGTGCCGCTGATGTCCAGCGCAGCGGCCTTGGCGATGTCCTCGCGCACGGCCTTCTCCCAGGGCGACCCGACAAGCGCCTCCACGATGGCCTCGCCGTCCTTGCCCAGAGCCTGAAGTTCCGGGAAGCGCGCCAGAAACGCGCTCGCCACCTCCACCCAGGCCGTGCGCATGTTCGCCGGGCTCTTGTCCGCCACCTGGGGCGCGGCTAGGTCAGCATAGGCGAAGCGCGCGAAGTCCAGGGCGCGCTCCGGCGCCTTGTCCACGGCCCAAGCCATGAGCGCGCAGGCGATGTCCGCGCCGGGGTGCGAACTGAGCGGGAAATGCGCAAGCCGGAACTCCGAGAAGGCCGCGGTCTTGCCCATCAGGTAGGCAAAGGCCGTGCGGCAATACGGGCAAAAGGGGTCGGACACGTAGATGACCACAGGCGCGCCCGTGCCGGCGAACAGGCGGTGGCCCAGGGTCTTCAGGTCCCCGGCGCGCATCTTGTCGCGGGCGGCCTTGAGGATGCTCTTGCCCGCCGCCAGATCCACGATTTCCGACACGTAGAAGCGGCCATCGGCGCTGACGAACATGGTGAAGGGCTGGGACTGGCCGCCCTTGGGCGCAAGCTCCCCGCGCACCACATAGATCTCGGTTCCGGCAAAGGACGCGGCCTTCTCCGCAGCCTCGATGCGCACGTCCGAGGCGTCGAGCGCGGGCGCGTTGGCCCGGCCCGCCAGCCCGGCCACAAAGCTCTTGCGGAAGGTCTCGGCGTCGAAGCCGCTGGATTTCTTTTCCTGGGCCTTTTCTCCATGGCCCTTCTTTGCCGGGGCCTTCTTTTCCGGGGCCGACTGTGCCGGTGCGGATTTTTCCGGTTCAGCCTTGGCGGCCAGGGCCGGGGCGGCGGCGGCCAGGGCCGGAACGGCTGCGGTCAGGGCGAGCGCGGCCAGCAGGGCCAAGAGAATCTGGGAGGTGTTGCGGGGCATGGCGTCTCCTTTGCTTACAGGGCTGCGGACCAGGCGGCGAGCCGGTCGCAGGCTTCGTTGATTTCGGCCTCGTCGCCGCCGAAGGACAGGCGCACATGCCCCTCCCCGCCCGGGCCAAAGGCCCCGCCGGGAATGGTGATGACGCGGGCCTCGCGGATGAGCCGTATGGCCAGTTCGCGGGAATCGGCAACCGCCCCGGCGGGCAGGTCGGCCTTGGCCATGACGTAGAACGCGCCCCTGGGCCGGATATGGCTGATGCGGTCCATGCCGTCCAGCCGGGCGCAGATGAGGTTGCGGCGCGTCTCCAGCTCGGCGCGCATGGCCTGGAACACGTCCTGCGGCCCGCTGAGCGCGGCGAGCGCGGCGATCTGCGCCGGGGTGGGCGCGCAGATGGCCGCTGCGTCGTGGATCTTGAGCATCTGGTTCAAAAGCGGCTCTTGCGCCCAGACAAAGCCCACGCGCCAGCCCGTCAGGGCGAAACGCTTGGAGAAGCTGAACACGCCCACCAGCAGGTGGCGCAGGTCCGGCAGGCTGGCCAGGCTGAAGGCGGACTCATTGTCATAGGTCAGGGCGTCGTAGGTGTCGTCGCAGATGACGAAGACGTTGTGCCGGAGGGCCAGCTCGGCCACCTTGAGCAGGTCGGCCCTGGCCCACACCGCGCCGGTGGGGTTGTGCGGGCTGGAGATGATGATGGCCTTGGTGCGCGGCCCGATGGCCGCCTCGATGGCGTCCGGGTCCAGGCTCCAGTCCTCCCGGCGCAAGGGCGCGAACACCGGCGTGCCCTCGGCCATGAGGATCTGCTCCACATGCGAGGGGTAGAAGGGCTCGGGCACGATGACCTCGTCGCCCGGGCCGATGAGGGTCAGCATGGCGCACAAGAGCCCCTCCATGCCGCCCACGGTGATGGCCACCTCGCGCTCGGCGTCGGCGGGCAGGCCCTTCTCCGCGCGCAAGAGCTCCGCCGCCGCGCGCCTGAGGGCGGGCATTCCGGGCTGGAGCGAATACTTTCCCGCCGAGGCGTCCTCGCGCAGGGCGCGGCACACGGCGTCCACCACATGCTCCGGGGTCTTGAAGGACGGGATGCCCTGGCCCAGGGACACGCAGCCGCCCACCGTGGCCGCGAGCATGGGCATCTCCTTGGTGGCGGAGATCTTGATCTGCTTCACGCGGCGGGACAGCCGCGCTTCTAGGTCTTGGCTCACGCGCGCTCCTTGCCGTTTCCGGCATCGGTGCCCGCGTCTGGGAACAGCTTGCCGGGGTTCAGGATGTTGTTCGGGTCCAGCAGGGCCTTTATGCCGCGCTGCAGCCTGAGGCTCACGGGCGCGATCTCGAGCGGCAGCAGGTGGCGCTTGGCCAGGCCCACGCCGTGCTCGCCGCTCATGGTGCCGCCAAGGGAGAGCGCCAGGCGCACGCACTCTTCGGCGGCGGCCTCCACCCGGGGCCGCGCGGCCTCGTCCAGGGAGGTCAAATTCAGGTGGATGTTGCCGTCGCCCGCGTGGCCAAAGGCGTAGATGACCACGCCGAAGCGCTCCTCCACCTCCGGCAGGGCGGTCACCATGCGCGCGATGCTCCCGATGGGCACGGCGATGTCCTCCGGGATGTAGACCGCGCAGGCCTCGTGGATGCGCGAGCTGACGCTGCGGCGCACCTTCCAGACCGCCTCGCGGGCCGCGTCGTCCGGCGCGGGCAAAAGGGCCAGGGCGCCCAGCTCGCGGCACAGGGCCTCGATGTCCACGGCGGCGCGGGCGGTCTCCGCCTCCGTGCCGTCGCACTCGATGAGCACCAGGGCCTCGCCCGATCCGGAAAGGCTGGCCTTGACGTGCGCGGGCAGGAGGTCGCCCACGAGCCGCAGGCAGCGCGCGTCCAGAAATTCCATGGCCGAGGGCAGATGCCCGCGCGTCATGACCGCGATGATGGCCCGCATGGCCGCGTCCAGGTCGGCGAACACGGCGGCCACGCACCGCTGGTGCGCCGGGTGCGGCAAGAGCTTCAGGGTCAGCTGGGTGATGACCCCGAGGGTGCCCTCGCTGCCGACAAGGAGCCGCGTGAGGTCGTAGCCCACAACGCCCTTGCGCGTGGCCGTTCCCGCGCGGATGACCTCGCCCGTGGGCAGGACGGCGGTCAGCCCCAGCACGTAGTCGCGCGTGGTGCCGTACTTGACGCAGGCCGGGCCGCCCGCGTTGGTGGCCGCGTTGCCGCCGATGGTGCTGGTGTCCAGGCTGGCCGGGTCGGGCGGGTAGAACAGGCCCTTGGCCTTGGCCGCGCGGCGCAGGTCGCCGGTGAGCACGCCGGGCTCCACCGTGGCGGTCACGCAGTCGCTGTCGATGGACAGGATGCGGTTCATGGCCGTCAGGTCCAGCACCACGCCGCCGGTCTCGGCCAGGCAGCCCCCGGCCAGGCCGGTGCCCGCCCCGCGCGGAATCACCGCGAAGCCGTGCTGGTTGGCGAGCGTGACGAGCCGCGCCACCTGGGCCTCGTTGCGCGCCACAAGCACGGCTGCGGGCGGCAGGCACAGGCCGGAGTCGTCGCGGCTGCGGGCGTCCAGGGCCGAAGCCAGGGTCAGCAGGTCCGGGCCGAACTCGCGTTCGAGCAGGGCCAGAATTTCAGGGCTGGGTGCGCCGGGACGCCGCATGGCCGACTCCATCTGCGGTTGAGGGGAAATTGCCGTTGTCCTAGGTCCTGGGCCGCTCAAAGCCAGGCACGCTGAGCGCGTCCTCGATGAGGTGCAGAATCCAGCCAGCCAGCGTCACCAGCACCAGATAGTACACGCCAAGAGTGCAGAACACCTCAATGTTGCGCCAGGTGTTCTTGGCGATGGTGGTGGCCGTGCCGGTGAGCTCGTTCACGGTGATGATGGACGCGAGCGACGAATACTTGATGAGGTAGATGATCTCGTTGCCGCAGCCGGGCAGCGCGCGGCGGAAGGCCTGGGGCAGCACGATGTTCATGACCGCCTGGCGCGTGGTCATGCCAAGGGCCAGGGCGGCGCGTATCTGCCCGCGCTTGATGGAGTTCAGGCCGCCGCGGATGTACTCGCTCTGGTAGGCGCCGCTGCACAGGCCAAAGGCCAGGATGGACGCCTCGATAGGGTCGAGCACCAGGCTCCAGTCCCCAATCTTGATATACGGCAGGGCGAAGTACCAGAAGAACACCTGCACCACCAGCGGCGTGCCGCGAAACAGCGAGACATAGGCCTCGGTAAGCCGCTGCACGGGCCTGGGGCCGTATACGCGCAGCACCCCGGCGGTGACGCCGATGAGCACGCCCAGCAGCGCCGAGGGCACGATGACCGCGATGCTGACCCAGAGGCCATCCATGAGGCCGGGCGCCAGCTCCGCGCGCAGGAATTCAAGATACGGCGTGCTCACAGAGGCCGTTCTCCCACGTCGCCTTCGCCATCGCCGGTCAACTCGCTGATCTTGGCGCAGAAGGCCTGGGTGCGCGAGCTGGAGCCCTTGCCCAGAAGCTCGGCGGGCGAGCCGTGCTCCACCACCCTGCCCTTGTCCATGAACAGGAACTCGTCGGCCAGACTGGCGGAGAAGCTGATCTGGTGCGTGGCCATGATCATGGTCATGCCGCCCTGGGCCAGGTCGCGGATGACGGCCAGCACCTCGCCGATCAGCTCGGGGTCCAGGGCGCTGGTGGGCTCGTCCAGCAGCATCACCTTGGGGTCCATGGCCAGGGCGCGGGCAATGGCCACGCGCTGCTTCTGCCCGCCGGAGAGATTGGCCGGGTACAGCGCGGCCTTGTCCTTCAGGCCCACGCGGGCCAGTTCCGCCACGGCGCGCTCGGTGGCCTCCAGCTTGCCCAGGCCCTTGACCTTCATCAGCGCCACGCGCACGTTCTCCAGCGCGCTCAAGTGGTCGAACAGATTGAAGTCCTGAAAAATCATGCCCACCTGCTGGCGAAAGGCGCAAAGTTCCTTCTTGCTCCGCTTGTCGATCTCGCGGCCCTCCAGCAGGATGTGCCCGGAGTCCGGCGGCAGGAGAAAATTGAGGCACTGAAGCAGCGTGCTTTTTCCCGCGCCCGAAGGCCCGATGAGCACCTTCACGCGGCCCCGTCCGATTGCGAGGTCCACGGAATCCAGGACGCGGTTGCCTCCCAGGGTCTTGAACAGGCCACGGGCCTCCAGAATGGGGGCGGCGGCGGGGGACGTAAGCTCAGGCATGGCGTCAGGCTGCTCCTTGGCGCGTGTAGCCCGCGATGCGGACCTTGTTTTCCAGCAGGGCAAGGGCCTTCACCCCGACCCAGGTGAGGGCGAAAAAAATGACGCCGGCCACAAAGGCCATGCTCACGGGCTCGTGCGTGGCCGAGGCGATGGCGCGCATCCGGGCCATGATCTCCACCACGCCGATGGTGAAGGCCAGCGCCGAGTCCTTGAGCAGAATGGAGTACTCGTTGCTCCAGGCCGGGATGGACAGGCGCAGGGCCTGGGGCAAGACGATGGTGCGGATGGCCGCCGCGTCGGTCATGCCGAGCGCGCGCGCGGCCTTGAGCTGGCCCTGCGGCAGGGACTGGATGGCGCCGCGGAAAATCTGCGACTGGTAGGCGCTCGAGGTGAGGCCAAGCACCAGCACGGCGGCCACGAAGGGGCTGTCCAGGCCCAGGTGCGTGAGGCCCGGCAGGGTGGAAAGCCAGGCCAGGATGCCGAAATAGAAGATGTACAGCTGCACCAGGATGGGAATGCCCCGGAAGAGCCAGACATAGAGGGACACCGCGCGGCGCACGGGCTTCGGGCCGTAGACCTGGAGCACGGCCAGGGGTACGCCCAGGGCCAGGCCCAGGAGCATGGCCCCGACGATGAGCCCCACGGTCCAGATCACCCCGCCCAGCATGTAGGGCAGGGCGTCGTACGCGGCGGTGAAGGCGAGGGCGAAGTCCATGGCGTCCCGTGTCCTGAGGGGGCAAACAAGCCCGGCCCAGAAAAGGCCGAAAGGCTCCGGCGTTGCTCCGAAGCCTTTCGGTTGCTTTTCTTGTGGCCGGAACGAGAACTAGTCGATGTCGTACTTCTTCTTCAGTTCCTGCCAGTAGGGGTCGGCCATGAGCAGCTTGAGGCCCTCGTTGACCTTGGCCAGCAGCTCGGCGTCGTCCTTGCGCACGGCGTAGCCGTAGTTCTCGGGAGCGGCGTCGAAGGTGCCCAGGACCTTCACCTTGGCGTCCTTCTTGAGCACTTCCTTGGCGATGGTGTTATCCATGCCCGAGCCGTCGATGCGGCCCACGGGGAGGTCCTGCATGGACAGGTCCGAGGAGTCGTACTGCACCAGGGTGAACTTCATGCCCGGGGCCTTGGAAAGCTCCTCCAGGTACTTGGCGGTGACGGTGCCGCGCTGCACGCCGATCTTCTTGCCGGTGGTCAGCATCTGCTCCAGGGTGGCCTTGTTGTCGGCCTTGACCACCAGCACCTGGGTGACCTGGTAGTAGGGGTCGGAGAAGTTGACGCGCTGGGCGCGCTCGGCGGTGGCGCTCATGCCGGAGCAGATGATGTCGATCTTCTTGGCTTCAAGGGCGGGGATGATGGCGGACCACTCCACGGGCTGGTGCTTCACTTCAAAGCCCATCTTCTTGCCGATCCACTCGATGGCCTCCACGTCGAAGCCCACGGTCTTGCCCTCTTTGTCCACAAAGGCGTACGGGGGGAAGCCGCCGCCGTCGATGCCGTTGATGATGACCTTGACCTCGGCGGTGGCGTTGGCTGTGGCGTTGGCGTCAGCCTTTTCGGGCGCCTTCTGGCAGCCCACAAGGGCCAGGCCCATGACCAGGGCGAGAGCAAATGCGAGACGTTTCATGCGCGAACCCCTTTGTTCAAACCTGTTGTTCAACTCGTGGTGGTGCGGAAAATCCCCCGAAGCGCCGCGCGCCCCCAGGGCAGCCAGTTCATTATCGCCCCGCTTAACAGACTGCGCCCCCGCAGGCAAGGACCGGCAGGGGCGCGGAGGGCCTTGGCCGTCCGGACGCGGGCGGTTCTAGCTTCCCGGCGCGCCGCCTGGCTCCAGGTAGGGGTTGAAGTAGCCGAAGCCGAGGTGCGGGTTGGCCTTTTTGAGCCGTTTCATGAAGTTCGCCAGGCCCATGCACGGCCCGAACTCGAACCCGGCCATGAGCCTCATGGCCAGCTCCGGGTCCAGGTTCAGGTTGCGCAGCTGGATGAAGTCGAGCTGCGTTTCCCGCACCAGCGTGTTCAGGGCGTCCCACTCGTTCTCGCAGTCCGTCACGCCCGGGAAGTACAAAAGGTTCAGCGACACGAAGAGTCCCAGCGCCTTGGCCGCGCGGATGCTCTCAAGCACGTCCTCGAACCGGTAGCCATTGGGCCGGTAGTACGCCTCGTACGGCCCCTTGCGCACGCTGTTCAGGCTCACGCGGATGGAGTTCACGCCCGCCGTGGCGAGTTCCGGCAGGGTGCCGGGCAGACTGGCGTTGGTGTTGATGTTCACCGTGCCCTTGCCCCCGGCCTTGCGGAACCGGGACACCGCCGAGGCGATGAGCCCGGCCTCGGTGAGCGGCTCGCCCTCGCAGCCCTGGCCGAAGGAATAGACGGGCCTGCGCTCCTTGCCCTGGTGGCGGCGCATGACCTCGATGATCTCCTTGTCCGTGGGCTTGAAGCCGATGCGGTTCTGCGTGGACGGGAAGCCGGAGTCCTCGGGCTGATACGAGATGCAGCCCACGCAGCGGGCGTTGCAGGTGCGCGAGGTGGGCAGCGGGGCCTCGAAGCGGCCCAGGGCGAGGTTCTTGGCCGCCGGACAGCCGTAGGTCAGGGCGCAGCTGGTCAAATGGCGCACCAGCCGGTTCTGCGGCAGCTCGGCCAGCAGCTTGCGCGCGCCGGTCTCGATGCGCTCGCGCGGAATGCTCGCGAATTCCTGCCTGCGGTCCTGGTCCACGCGCCGGGCGCAGACGTAGAACTGGCCCTGGTAAAAGCCCACGGCCCCGTAGGCGAACAGCGGCAGGGTCGGCGCGCCGGGCCGGGTCTGGTAGGCGGCGGAGGCGGACAGGGTGTGCGCCGGGCTGGCGAACACGGCCACGGCCAGCTCCTCCAGCTCCTCCACCTGGCCGGTCTCCGGGTCCAGGCCGAGGGCGCCGCGCCCGGGCAGCAGAAAGAACTCGCTGTCCACCGGCAGGGGCATCAGCTCGTCGGGCCTGGGCAGGGTCAGCTCGCTCCCGCGGCGGCAGAGCATCAGCAGGTCGGGGTGGTCGTAAATGTTGCCGGATTCGTCGGCGAAGACCAGACAGGGAGCGATCTTTTCGGCGGAGTGCTTGGTGGTGCTCATCCCCCCCAATACGCCGCCAGAGGGTGAATCGCAAGCCAAGGCCGCAGGCCCGGTCAGGGGAGCGGCCCGCCGCCTTGATCCTGGACGCGCAACAGCTGGCTGGCCAGCAGCTCGGCCTTGAGCCGCTCCGGCTCCGGCGCGCCCAGGGCCAGGGCGGCCAGGAACTCCCGGCCCGCCAGGGCCTGCGGCCCGCGCAGCAGGTAGTAGCGGGCCAGGCGCGCGTGCTCCAAGGCCGGCACGCCGGGCTTGTTCACCAACAGCCGCAGGGGCAGCACAGACAGCCCGAGCGCCAGCGCGCCAGCGGCCACGGGCGCGGCGAGGCTGCGCACAAGTCCGCGCGGCCAGGGCCGCCGCAGCCGCGAGGCCAGCTCCACGCAGGCGACCGCGGCGAAAATGATCGCCAGGGGCAGCAGCACCACGCGGTAGCGCGGCGTCACCTGGAACAGCACCACCAGCGCGGCCTGCCCCACCAGCAGCGCGGCCAGGGCGGCGGCCTCCGGGCTCCCGCGCCAGGCCAGGGCCAGCCCCGCCGCGCCCAGGGCCAGCACCAGCCCCGCAGGCAGGGCCAGCAACCCCGGCACAGGCGAGAAGCGGGCGCAGAAGTCCATGTTCGCCGTGGCGTCCAGGCCATTGTTGTTCAGCAGCAGAAGCGCCTTGCGGCCCAGCAGGCGCGCGCCCTCGCCAGGGTTCCCGGCGAAGAAGCGCCACGTCTCTCCATACCACCAGGCGTCGGCCTCGGCCAGGCTCAGCTGTCGGTCTGTCTCGGCCTCGGCCCGCTGCCAGGACTGCATGAGCACCAGATACGGCGTGTTGTCAAAGCCCGGCAGGGCGTCGCCCACGCCGCTGGCCCCGGGGTGGTTGCCGGAATACAGGGTGAACCCGCCCTGGAAGCCGAAGGGCGAGGCCCGCCCGGCCACCACGGAGTTGTGGGCCATGAAGGGCGAGAGGGCCAGGAAGAAGCCCAACAGACAGCGGCCCAGGAGCGGCAGCACGCCCGTGCCGCTCTGGCGCCGGGCCAGCACGCCCCAGGCGGCCAGCCCCAGCAGGATGGCCGGGGCCAGATTGGGCCGCAGGAGCGCGGCCAGGGCCAGGAAGATCCCGGCGAGCCAAGCGGCGAGGGAGCATGGCGCGTCCGCCCGGCTGCGCGCGCTGGCCGAAAACAGCAGGGTCACGCCCAGCAGCAGGCAGAAGATGGACGGCCCCTCGCCCAGGGGCAGCAGGGCATAAAACAGCAGCGGGCCGCAGAGCGCGTACAGCACCCCGGCCACAAGCCCGGCGCGGCGCTCGAACCCCGGCCGCCCCCCCTGGGCGGCGACCCCCGCCGCGAGGCCCGCGCACAAGACCGCCGAGCCCGCGTCGAGCACGGCGTTCACCAGCGCGAACACCGGCACGTCCGGCCCGAACAGGAGGTATTGCGGGGCCAGCAGCAGGGAGTAGCCAGGGCTCATGACCATGGGCTCGAGAAAGAAATAGGCGCTGGCCATGATGCGCTGCGTGGCGAAGAGATAGGCCGAAAGGTCGGGCACGAACTCGCTCGCCAGCGGCGTTTGGCGCACGAACCACCAGTGCGCCAGGCGCGGGAGGAGCGCCAGGGCGAAGATGAGCGCCGCATCGCGCCGGTCAAAAGGGCGAAGCAGCCGCTCCCCGCCTCCGGGCATCAGGACCAGACCCCGGGGATGGCCGCGCCGCAGGAGGGGCACAGTCCGCCGGGCAGCGCGCCGCCCGGCCCGGCGTTGACGAAAAAGCCCTCGCGGCCCAGGGCCAGCTTGCCGCAGGCCGGGCAGATGGTGTCGCCGAAGCCGAGCCCGGACACGTTGCCGATGTACACGAACCTGAGCCCCGCCGCGCGGCCCGCCGCACGGGCGTCAAGCAGGGCGGACGTGGGCGTCGCGGGCCGGTCCAGGAGCAGGTGGTCCGGGTGGAAGCGCGAGAGGTGCCAGGGCGTGTCCGGACCAAGGTCGCGGGCGATGAACCCCGCCAGTTCGGCCAGTTCCTCCGGGCCGTCGTTGAGGCCGGGGATGAGGAGCGTGGTCACCTCGATCCACCAGCCCAGCGCGCGCATGTGCCTCAGGTTCTCCAGCACCGGGGCCAGCCGCGCCCCGCACTGCTCCTTGTAGAAGGCCTCGGTGAAGGCCTTGATGTCCACGTTGGCCGCCTGGATGCAGCCGGTCTCCGCCGGGCCATAGGCCTCCAGGCATTCCGGGCTCATGAACCCGTTGCTGACGAGAATGTTCTTGAGTCCGCGCGTGCGCGCCAGCCTGGCCGTGTCCTCCACCAGCTCGAAGAACACAGTGGGCTCGGAATAGGTGTAGGCCATGCTCTTGCAGCCGGATTCAAGGGCCGTGTCCACCAGGGCCTGTGGCCCCAGGCTGTGGCCCTTGATGGGCAGCCCCAGGCGTGGCGGCTGCGAGAGCCCGGCGTTCTGGCAGAAGGTGCAGGAAAAGTTGCAGCCCATGGTGCCCAGCGAAAACGTGCGCGTGCCGGGCAGAAAATGGTACAAGGGCTTCTTTTCCACCGGGTCGGCGTTGATGGCCGCCGGCAGGCCGTAGACCAGGGTCACGAGTTCCCCGCCCCGGTTCTCGCGCACGCCGCACAGACCGCGCTTGCCCGGCTTGATGGCGCAAAAGTGGTTGCACAGGCGGCATTGCACCGCGCCGCTCTTGAGCGGCTTCCACAGACGGGCCGGATGCGCTCCGGAAAGCTGCGCCTCGTGAACCATGGCCGTGCCTCCTAACCGAAGTTCAGGATCACCGAGAAAGCTCCAAAGCTGGCCCACACGGGCGAGCCGAGGGAAAGGTTCAGCCGGAGCAGGCTCTTGTGGGTGATGACCGCCGCCAGCATGGTGCCGTCGGAGAGCTCTGACACCACCTCCGCGGCCACCAGGTCGCCCTGCGCCTCCCCGGTGAGGATGCGGCGCACTGTGGCCGGGTAGCGGTTCTCCGCCGAGGAGCCGGGCTCGCCACCGCCCGCGCTGAGCTGCACCCAGGGGGCCTTGATGTCCGCCGTGGCCAGCACCCCGGGCCGGATGCCCAGGCGCTCCACGCTCTCCCGCGTGACCACGCTCGTCACCGTGAAGCCGCCCAGGCTGGTCACCTCCACGCTGGCCACCACCGGGCCTTCCACGACCTTGCTCACCGCGCCGAAGAAGCGGTTGCGCGCGCTGGTCTTGCGGCGCTCCTCGCGCTTCAGGTAGTCCTCCACGATGCGCCCGGCCTCGTCGTCGGAATAGTCGGAAAAGGCGGCGGTCAGGTCCGCCGAGGACTGGCCGAGCAGGCGCTGCACCACGGGCAGGGGCACGTCGCGGCGCATGAGCTGGCAGGCGCGCGAGCGCCGCAGCACGCTGGGGCTGGCCAGCTCGCGCGGGATGCCCGCTTCCTGTGCGCGCTCGTAGAACTTGCGGCGCACATGGCCCTGGTCCATGTCGAAGAGCTTTGCGGCATCGGGCGCGAGGGTGGGGTCGGCCAGGGCCTCGCGCAGGGCCTTGGCCACGTCGGCCGGCAGGGGCACTTCGCGTCCCTCGCCCTGGCCGTTGCCGCCAAAACGCGCCGTGGGCCGCTCGCCATCCAGCAGCAGGTCGCGGGTGGGGTCAAGGCCAAGCACCTCGCCCAGGCGCGCGCCGGTGGCGCGCAACAGCAAGAAGATGAGCCAAAGCCGACGGCGCGAGGCCGCGTCCGAACGGCGGCGCGAGGCCTCCACCCAGGAGCGGAAGGACTGTTCCAGCCGGGCCAGCTGGACCTCGTCGAGGCTGCGGGACTCGGCCATGGCCGGGGGACTTTTTTCAGATCTGCTCATGACTGCTCGCACGTCTGTTGAAAACGTTCATTCACAACCTTATGGCGAAACCACGCTCCTGCCAAGTGCCGTTCCTTACAATTTTCGTGACAGAAAATCGTGCTTGCCGGCCATAAAATCGCGTGACATTTATTGCAGACTGCACTAGCCTTGAATCACGAAAATATATGAATTCGTGACAACGCTCCCTGACATTGAGCCACCGTCCAACCGGCGCGGCGAAAGGCCGCCCGCTCCCGCAGGAGGCCGCCATGCTCTTCGAAGTCGCAGGCATTGAGGTGCAGCCCTGGGTTCCCCCGCTGGTAGCAATGGTCATCTCGTTCTTCACCTCCATGGGCGGGGTGTCCGGAGCCTTTCTGCTCCTGCCCTTCCAGATGAGCGTGCTGGGCTACGTGAACCCCTCGGTGAGCTCCACCAACCAGTTCTACAACATCGTGGCCATTCCAAGCGGCGTGTGGCGCTTCATCCGCGAGGGCCGCATGGTCTGGCCGCTCACCTGGGTGGTCATCGTGGGCACCCTGCCGGGTGTGCTCATCGGGGCCATCGTGCGCGTGCAGTACCTGCCCGACGCCAAGAACTTCAAGCTGTTCATGGCCTGCGTGCTGCTGTACATCGGCGCGCGCATGGCCCTGGACCTGCTCAAGCAGATGCGCGGCCAAACCGGCGGCGCCAAGGCCGCCGAGCAGCGCTTCCAGGAGCAGGTGGCGCGCTTCCGCGAACTGGCCAAGGCCAGGGAGGCGCACGGTGAAAAGCTGGCCGCCGTGCGCGTGGTGCGCTTCACCAGCACGCGCATCGCTTACGAGTTCTATGGCGAGACCTACGACGTCTCCACCTGGGGCATCCTGGGCCTGTCCTTCGTCGTGGGCATTGTCGGCGGCACCTACGGCATCGGCGGCGGGGCCATCATCGCGCCGTTCTTCGTGTCCGTGTTCGGCCTGCCCGTGTACACCGTGGCCGGGGCGGCGCTCATGGGCACCTTCATCACCAGCATCGCCGGAGTGGTCTTCTACCAGGCCATCGCGCCCTTCTACCCCAGCATGTCCGTTGCGCCGGACTGGCTGCTCGGCTTTTTGTTCGGCATCGGCGGCACGGTGGGCATGTACCTGGGCGCGCGCTGCCAGAAGTTCGTGCCCGCGCGGTACATCAAGTGGATGCTCTCCGGCCTGCTCGTGTTCCTGGCCGTGAAGTACGTCACCGACTACCTGCGCTGATCCCCAGCCGCGAAAGCGACGCCCACGCTCCGGCATGCGCCTGGGCGTGGGCTTTGCACCGGCCCGTGGCGGCCCTTGCCCCGGCCCGGCTTCCGCCCTATCATGGCGCATCCCGCGATTTCGGAGGCCTCCATGCGCCCCTTGGCCGTCTGCGCCCTGACCGCTCTGCTCTGCCTGCCCACCTGCCCGCTCTTTGGGCAGGCGGCAACGGGCCAAGCCGTTGTGGCCCAGGCCGCAGCCCTGGAAGCCCTGCGCATGCAGCCCGGGGAACAAGTCCTCCCCGGCGACGCGGCCTGGCCTCTGGGCGAGCGCCTGGAGTTCGGCGCGCGCGTGAGCAGAAGCGCCTGCAGCACGATCGACAACGCCACCGACGCCGGCGCGCCCTGCTTCCGGGTGGACATCGCGCCCCTGCCCGGCCCCGGGCCGGGCCAAACCGGGCCGCGCGCCTGCCTGGGCCTGGCCAGCGCCCTTCGCCTCGACCTTTACAAGACCCGCGCCGTGGAGTTCCGCATCAAGGCCTCCGCGCCCGTGGCCGGAATCCTGGTCATCACCAGCTCCAACACCCAGGACCGCGCCTCGCGCGACCGCGTCTTCGGCTCCTTTGTCATCGGCACGCAATGGAAGACCCTGCGCCTGCCCTACGGCGCGCTGGCCCAGCTGCCCGGCTGGGCCGAGGAGTCGCGCCGCCTGGGCCTTCGCCCCGGCGACAACGTCCTGCGGCCCGACAGCGTGGAGGACCTGTGCATCGGCGTGGAAGCCCAGCGCCTGCCCCCTGGCGAGCCCATCAGCCTGTGGATCGACTCCCTGCGCTTCGTGCGCTGAGACGCCTCCACCAGACAACCCCGCATGAGGCCGTGGGTCCTGCGACCCCTAACAGCCCTCCCCGTTGCCGCAGCACTGCTTGCCCAGGCCGCCCTGCTTGGCGCGCAGCACCTCCAGCCCCTCCACGCCGGACTCGCCGTAGGCCAGCCGCAGGGCGTCCTCGATGAACCCGGAGCAGGCGGCGGGCACGACCCCGCGCTCGCTCAGGATCTTGCGCGGCGCATCGCCGATGGCCCCGACCAGCACGGCGCGGCAGTCAGACAGGAGCCTCGCCAGGTCCTCCCAGCGGCTCGGCCCGCACCCAACGCCGGGGGCCTGGCGCTCCTCGACCAGGCGAAAGGCCCCGTCTCCGGCCTTGCCCCAGATCTGGAAGCGCCTGGCCTCGCCCAGGTGCTGATTGATGAGCAGGCCCTCACGCGTGGCCACGGCTATATGCGGACGGTCGTCCTGGCCCTGCGGGGGCAGCATCCCGCAGGCCGCCAGGACGCCGCCCAGTTCGCCGGAGCGGTCGCGGCACAGGAGGCCGACCGCGTCCGCCCGGCAACGGCGGCAATGTGTCATCTGCGGCACCAGGTGTCCCACCTCGGCGCGCAGGGCGGTTACGGCCTCCTTGCCCGGCTCGGCGAGATCGCCGAAGGGCGTGCCCGCGGTGGGGTGCATGGGCATCAGGTTCATGAGGTCCACCCCGAGCCCGCTCGCCGTCTCGGCCACGGCCTTGAGCGGCGCGCAGCCGTCGATGGTGTTCACGCCCGGAATCATGATGGCGTTCACCTTCACCGCCAGGCCCTTGGCCTTGAGCGCGGCGATGGCTTCCAACTGGCGGGAGAGCAGCAGCTCGGCCCCGGCCTGGCCCCGGTAGACCACGTTTCCGTCGCGCACCCAGGAATAGATCTTCGCGCCGATGGCCGGGTCCACCGTGCTCATGGTCACGGTGGCGTGGCTGACGCCGAGCGCGGCCAGATCGTCCACGTACCCGGCCATGGCCAGGCCGTTCGAGGACAGGCAGAACAGCAGGTGCGGAAAGGCCTCGCGGATGAGCCGCATGGTCTCCAGCGTCTCCGCCGGGTTGGCCATGGGGTCGCCAGGCCCGGCGATGCCGACCACGGTGATGCGCGGCTCCTTGTCCAGCACCTGCTTCACGTACTCGAGCGCCTGGAAGGGCTTCAGAACGGCGCTGGTGACGCCCGGGCGCGACTCGTTCACGCAGTCGTACTTCCTGTTGCAGTAGTTGCACTGGATGTTGCACTTGGGCGCCACGGGCAGGTGCACGCGGCCGCAGGAGCCGGAGGATTCCTTGTTGAAGCAGGGGTGATTGACGCTCTTGGGATCAATGATCGCGTTCATGTTCGGCTCCTTCCCAGTCTAAGTCGCTTACAGGTATCCGTAGCCGATGTCGGAGTCGGTCTGCTTCTTCGCGAGCACCATGTTCACCAGGCGGTCGAAGAGCTCCTGCGCGCCCCGGTAACCCAGGCAGAGCTGGCGCTGGCCGCCGAAGCGGTCGTGGATGGGGAAGCCCACGCGCAGCAGGGGAATGTTCCACTCGCGCGCGGCGCGCTGGCCCTTGCTGTGGCCCACCAGCACATCCGGCGACAAGGTCCTGGCCTCCTCCACGATGTCGAAGAAGTCCGCGCCTTCGCGCACGATGGGCGTCTGGCGCAATATCCCGCCGCAAGCGGCTTCAATGTGCGCGGCCAGGTTGCGGTTCCTGGCCCCGGTGGCCACCAGCACGGGGATGACGCCGATCTCGGCCAGGAAGCTGGTGAGCCCGATGCACAGGTCCTCCTCGCCGTAGACCACGGCCTTGAGGCCGGACACGTACTTGTGCCCGTCCACCAGGGCGTCGATGTAGCGGCCCCGCTCAAGGGCCAGCTCGCGCGGGGTCTCGCGCCCGGAGATGGCCTTCAAGGCCGCGAACAGGCGGTCGGTCTCGCGCAGGCCCAGGGGCAGGCCCAGGCGGTGCAGGCCCACGCCGAAGCGGTCGCGGAGCGAGGTCCCGGCGGTCTCTTGCGCCGTGATGGCCCGGCCCAGCTCGATGCTGGCCGCCGCCCCGCCCATGGCCCGGATGTCGGCCAGCGGGGTGCCGCCGGAGGGGATGTTCTCGTATTCCAGCAGCGCCGGGCCGTCCAAGGTCTCGGAATAATCTGGAAGGATGGTGGGGATCAGGCCGAAGCCGCGCACGATCTCTCGCAAGTGGCGGATATCCGCCGGGGAGACCAGGCCGGGGAGCACGTTCACGCGGCCCGTGGGCGGGACGGCCTCGGTGCAGAGCTGCTCGGCCAGGGCCTTCACCGCGCCGTGGAAGCCGTCCATGTGCGTGCCGTTGTAGCTGGGCGTGGACACGTGCACCAGCTCGGCCAGGGGCAGGTCGCCGAACTCGGCCCGGAACTCGGCCAGGATGCGCGGCACGTCGTCGCCGATGGTCTCGGTAAGGCAGGTGGTGGCCACGCCGACCACGGCCGCGCCGTACTTCTGCATGGCGTTCAAAAGGCCCTTCTTGAGGTTGGGGCCGCCGCCGTAGATGGCGTTCTTTTCGCCCAGGGCCGAGGACGCGATGTCCATGGGCTCGCGAAAATGGCTGATGATGTAGCGGCGCATGTAGGTGGCGCAGCCCTGGGAGCCGTGCAGGAAGGGGATGGCCCCCTCCACGCCCTTGAACGCCAGGGTGGCGCCCAGCGGCGTGCACAGCTTGCAGGCGTTGGTGGTGGAGACATGGCTCTGGCCCTTGTACTCGTTTGCCGGGATGTCGAGGATCAGGTTCCCGCTCATGCTAGGCCTCCGCTTCCGAAAGGTTCAGGCCGCTCTCCCGCCGGGGCACGAAGCGCCAGATGGGGCTCATGACCGAGGCGTGGATCTCGCGGGCGAAGTTGAGCATGCCCACGAAGCCTTCCAACGCGATCTTGCGCTCGTGGTTGTGGTCGCAGAAGCCCACGCCCAGCTTGAAGGCGATGGGCCGCTCCTTCACGCCGCCCACGAACACGTCCACGTCCTTCTCCTTGATGAAGGCGGACAGCTCCAGCGGGTTGGCGTCGTCCACCACGATGGTGCCGGGCGCGCAGATGGCGGCCAGCTCGCGGTAGTCCTCCTCGGTGCCGGTCTGGCTGCCCACGATGACCACCTCCATGCCCAGGTGGCGGAAGGCCTTGACCAACGAGAAGGCCTTGAAGCTGCCGCCCACGTACACGGCGGCGCGCTTGCCGACGAGGTCGCGGCGGTACTCCTTGAGCTGGGGCATGAGGACCGCCAGTTCGCCGCGCACCAGTTCCGCCGTGCGCTCCACGATCTGCGGGTCCAGGGCCGCGAAGTGCTCGGCCACGGCGTACAGGCTCGCGGCCACGTCCTCGATGCCGATCCAGGAGACCTTCTTGAAGGGGATGCCGAAGTCCTCCTGCATCATGCGCGCAAGGTCCTGCGTTGCCCCGGAGCACTGCACCAGGTTGAGCCCCGCCCCGTGGGCGCGCCTGAGGTCGTCCACACGGCCGTCGCCCGTGACCCCCGCCACCACCTCGATGCCCATGCGGTTCAGGTAGTCCTTGATGATCCAGGTCTCGCCCGCCAGGTTGAAGTCGCCCATGATGTTCACGGACAGCCGGGAGATGCCGGAAATGTCGCCCGTGCCCACGAGCGTGCGCATGGCCTTGCACGCGGCCAGGTAGCCCTCGCGCTTGTTGCCCTTGAAGCCCTCGCTCTGCACCGGGATCACCGGGATGCCGTGGCGCAGGCTTGCGGCCTTGCACACCGCGCCAAGGTCGTCGCCGATGAGCCCCACGATGCAGGTGGAGTACACGAAGGCGGCCTTGGGGCCATGCAGGGGGATGAGCTCGTCCAGGGCCTTGGCCAGCTTCTTCTCGCCGCCGAACACGACGTCCAGCTCCTGCAGGTCGGTGCTGAAGGACAAACGGTGCAGCTCCGGGCCGCTTGAGAGCGCGCCGCGGATGTCCCAGGTGTAGGCCGCGCAGCCGATGGGACCGTGCACCAGGTGCAGGGCGTCGGCGATGGGATAGAGCACCACGCGCGAGCCGCAGAACACGCAGGCGCGCTGGCTCACCGCTCCGGCCAGGCTGTCGCGGTTGCAGGCCATGGAGAAGTCGCCCTCGCCGATGCGTTGGATCTGGTCGCGGCGCTCCTCGAAGATCGCCGCGCGTTCCGTGGGGCTGTCCGGGCGTTGCGTTGTCAGGGCCGTGGCTGTCTCGTTCATGATGGACTCACTTTCCCGTCTGGCCCGGCTGGGCAGGCAGGCTGCGCCGCAGGCAGACGAGGTTTGTGGGATGAAAGCCGCAGGCGCGGTAGAACTCAAAGGCCGGGGCGTTGTCCTTGTCCGCCAGAAGCTGCAGGCGCGTGGCCCCCAGGCCCTGGCCCCAGGCCTCCAGACGGGCGAGGAGCGCCCGGCCCACGCCCTGGCCGCGCGCCTCGGGCCGGACCACCACGTCCTCCAAGAGCAGCGCCGGGCCGCCCTCGGCCGTGGAGACGAGCGCCTGGGCCGTGGCCATGCCGACCACGGCTCCGGCGCGCTCGGCCACCAGGATCAGCCGGTTGCGGCTCTTGGCCATGAGCTTCGCCAGCCCGCGCCGCTGCCGCGCCGCATCAACCGCGAAGTCGCTCTCCAGGGCGAAGAGCAGGCCGAGCAGCTCCACCAGGGCTTCCAAATCCCCGGGCTGGGCTTCGCGGATGATTGCGGCGGCGGTCATATGCGGCTCCGTGTTTCCTGGCGCTAGGACAGCAGGTATTCGCGGGCGGGCTCGCCGGACTCGATGCCGTCCAGGATGGCGTCGATGGCCTCTTCGCTGTTCACGCCCTTGAACCAGAGGTTGTCGGGCTGGATGACCAGCACCGGGCCTTTCTCGCACTGTTTGAGGCAGCCGGTGGTGGCCACCTGCACGTCGAGCCCGCGGTCCAGGATGCCTTCTTCGATGTATTGCAAAAGCCCGTCGGTCTGCTTGTGGCAGATGCCCTTGGGTTCCTTGCCGAGGCGGAAGCTCTGACACACCAGGATGAGTTTCTCGGGAAGGGCCATGTCGTTCTCCTTGTTTCTGTATGTTACTATTCTAGTTGGCTTTAATGCGTTTCTTGCCGTTGCCTTTCCCGCGCTTGCCGCCGCCGAAGAGCAGGTCCACCGCGCCCTGGATGTCCGTCTCCGCCGTGAGCACGCTGATGCCCTGCCCCGCCAGCACCTCCCTGGGGCGCGCCCCGGCGCTGGCGGCCAGAACCGCGAAGCAGTCGTGCAGGGTCTCGGCCAGGGCCAGCCAGCGGGCGTCGCCGCCGCCGGGACCCGCCGCGTCCGGGGCGTCGCGCAGGCCCAGCAAACACGGCAGGCCGTCGCCCGGGCGCGGGCCGAAAATGAGGAACTTGATGGCCTGGCCCAGGTGCAGGTCCGCCTCCATGCCGCCGGAGCTGGCAACGGCCACGTTGACGCGCGCGCCCGAAGGTCCCGGCAGGCCGGGATTCCCTGCGCTCAAGAGGGCGCTGGAACCGGCGTGCTCCATCCACGCGATGTCCTCGCCGCAGGGGTCGTCGCCCGGGGTGAGGGGGATGTAGCGCGCGGCCTGCTGGCGCAGCAGCTCCAGCTGTCCCGGGGCCAGGGCGGGCAGGGGCGCGGATTCCGGAATCTCGGGCTCCGGGGCCGGGGCCTTGGACGCGCAGGTGCTGGCGCTGCCGCAGGCGGCGCACTCGGACGGGGCGCAGCCCGTGGCGGGCACGACCGGAGCAACGGGCGCAAGGGCCGCGCGGCAGGGCGCGAGGTCCAGCAGGTCCGCGCCGAGTGCGGCCACGACGCTTGCGACCTCCTCCACGTGGTTCTCGTTGATGCCGGGGAACAGGGTCATGCGCGCGCTCACCACCAGCCCGGCCTCGCGAAAGGCGCGCAGGGCGCGGGCCTGGGCGTCCACCAGCAGGACCGAGGCTTCCGGCAGGGGCACGGTGCGCTTGCCCGGACGTATCCAAGCGTAAATCAGGGCCAGCAGGCCGGGGTCCACGGCGTCCACCAGCACCGTGACCTTGCTCAGGCCGCCCTCGGCCAGTTCGCCCGCCAGGGCGAAGATGTCCGCCTCCTGGGCGCACAGGCCGTTGGTGACCAGCGACAAGGTCAGGTGCGGGTGCTTTGCGCGCACGCCGCGCAGGGTCTCGAGGACCGCCGCCGGATCGGCCAGGGGCTCGCCCGGACCGGAGATGACGGCGGCGGAGAGCGCCGCCCCGCCGGCCCTGTCGGCCAGCACGCGGTCCAGCCACTGCAGAACGTCCGGCACGCCAAGGGCGCGGCCAGGGTTCTCCGGCTCGCCGAAGCGGCGGCGGGTATTGGCGCGCACGGCCACGGGCAGATGGATGCAGCCGGATGCGGCGCGGGGAGAGGCTGTGGAAGATGCAGCGCAGGACATGGCGTGCTCCGTTCGTTGCCGCCCCCCGGCCAGGGGTTCCCTGGCCGGGGAACGCGGTGGTTTACAGGGTCAGCTCGAACACGGTCTCGGAGTCGTCGCGGTCCTTGCGGTCCAGCAGCAGGCCCAGGATCTTCTCCAGCAGGCGCAGGCCGCCCTTGTAGCCGACCGTGGGGAAGTACTGGTGCCCCACGCGGTCCAGGATGGGGAAGCCGAAGCGCAGGAACGGGATGTCCTCGTCGCGGGCGATGTACTTGCCGTAGGTGTTGCCGATCAGGAGATCCACCGGCTCGTTCTTGATCCACTGGTGCAGCGTGAACATGTCGCCCACGCACTTCACGTTCACCTCATAAGGCAGGTGCGCGGTGAGCTCCTTGATGCGCTTCTCGAACTTCTTGCCGGGCGTGCCGGTGACCACGTGCACGGGCCACATGTCGATGGACACCAGGAACTCGGTCATGGCGATGAGCTGGTCCGGGTCGCCGAAGAGCGCGACCTTCTTGTGGTAGTAGTACTGGTGGGTGTCGCTGATCATGTCCACCAACTGGCCGCGCTCGCGGCTGATCTCCTCGGGCACGCTCGTTCCGGCGATGGTGCGCAGGGCGTCGATGAACTTGTCCGTGGCCGCGAGGCCGAAGGGGATGTCCAGCACGCGGCAAGGCACCTTGCACTTGGCGTCCAGGTTGCGGGCCGCGTCGGCGCTGCACCACTCGCCCAGGGCCAGGGTGCCCACGGCGTCGCCCGCCTCCTTCAGCTCCTTCATGGTCACGCCGCCTTCCGGGAACATGTGGAACTCGCCGGAGAGCGGTCCGTTCAGCACGCCGGAGGTGTCCGGAAAGAGCGTGATCGGCACGTTCATCAGCGCGGCCAGGCGCTTCAGCTCCTCCATGTCCGAGGGCTCCACCCAGCCGGGAATGACGTTGACCTTGCCGTTCTTCCTGCCGGTGCTCTCGGCCACCTCGGTCATGCCCTTGACCATGTTGGAGAAGCCGGTGACGTGGCTGCCCACGTAGGAGGGCGTGTTGCAGTAGATGACGTGCTTGCCCTTGGGGATGAGCCCGCTCTTCTCCGCCTTGTCGCGGATCTGCTTGATGTCGTCGCCGATGGTCTCCGACAGGCAGGTGGTGTGCACGGCGATGACTTCCGGCTCGTAGACCGTGAAGATGTTCTCGATGGCCTGCAGCAGGTTGGCCTGGCCGCCGAAGACGCTGGCGCCCTCGGTGAAGGAGCTGGTGGCGGCGCTCACCGGCTCCTTGTAGTGCTTGGTCAGCGCGCTGCGGTGATAGGCGCAGCAGCCCTGGGAGCCATGGCTGTGCGGCAGGCAGCCGTGGACGCCGAGCGCCGCGTACATGGCCCCGATGGGCTGGCAGGTCTTGGCCGGGTTGATGACCAGGGCGCTGCGCGGCGAAACTTCCTTTGGTGTGTGTCTGAGCAACATAATTGATTCCTCGCTATTCCCAAACGTAGGTGGCCGAGAGTTCCGGGTTCTCCTGCCAGGGGGCCTTCATGAAGCTCCAGACCTTGCTGTTCACCAGACGGTCGATCTCGCGGTAGAAGTTCACGGCGCCCTTGAATCCGGCGTAGGGCCCGCCGTAGTCGTAGCTGTGCAGCTGCTTCATGGGGATGCCGAGCTTCTGGATGGAGTACTTCTCCTTGATGCCCGCGCAGAAGAGGTCGGGCTTGATGATCTCCACCAGCTTCTCGGCCTCGTACTGGTTCAGGTCGTCGATGATGAGGGTGCCCGAGTCCATGTCCGGGATGAGTCCGTCGTACTTCTTGAACTCGAAGCCGGCCTCTTCGAGGCGCTTGATTTCCTCGGCGCTCTTGCGCGGGCTGTAGAGCTCCGGGTCGGCCTCCACCTCGATCTCCTCGATGTTGCGCGAGTCGGCGTCGACCTTGAGGCTGGGGATGACCTGACGGCCCTCGTAGTCGTCGCGGTGGCCGAACTCGTAGCCCGTGCTCACGGTCTTCATGCCCAACTCGCCGAACAGCTCCATGTAGTGGTGCGCCCGGCTGCCACCCACGAAGAGCATGGCCGTCTTGCCTTCCGTCCTGGGCTTCAGCTCGTTCAGCACCGCGTCGACCTCGGGCATCTCCTCGGCGATGACCGCCTCGATGCGCTCGATGAGCTTCTGATCGCCGAAGTACTGGCCGATCTTGCGCAGGCTCTTGGCCGTGGCCCCGGCCCCGATGAAGTTCACCTTGATCCAGGGGATGCCGTACTTGGTCTCCAGCATGTCGGCCACGTAGTTGATGGACCGGTGGCACATGACGCAGGACAGGTCGGCCATGTGCGCGGTGGCGAACTGGTCGTAGCTGGAGTTGCCGGAGAAGGTGGCGATGTTGGTGATGCCGCACTTCTTGAGCACGCGGTCGATCTCGAACCCGTCGCCGCCGATGTTGTACTCGCCCAGCAGGTTGATCTTGTACTCCCCGGGCGTGGCCTCCGCGCCGGAGCCCACGAGGTGCTTGAACACCTGGTTGTTGGCGATGTGGTGCCCGGCGGACTGGCTGACGCCCTTGTAGCCCTCGCAGGAGAAGGCGAACACGTTGCAGTCGCCCAGCTTCTCCTTCATCTCGCGGGAGACGGCGTGGATGTCGTCGCCGATGAGCCCCACCGGGCAGGTGGCGAACACGCAGATGCCCTTGGGGTGGAACAGGTCGTAGGCCTCCTGGATGGCGGCCTTGAGCTTCTTCTCGCCGCCGAAGATGATGTCCGAGTCCTGCATGTCGGTGGAGAAGGCATAGGGCATGTAGTTCTCGCCGGTCTCGCCCGCGTCGGTCTGGTTGCGGCGGGTCAGCCAGGCGTAGAAGGCGCAGCCGATGGGTCCGTGCACGATGTTCACGATGTCGCGCGTGGGGCCCATGATGACGCCCTTGCAGCCCGCGTAGGTGCAGCCGCGCATGGTGATGATGCCGGGGATGGTGCGCACGTTGGCCTGGATCTCCGGCGTGGTGTTCGAGAGGGCCTCGTTGATGAGGATGGACGATGCGCGCTTTCTCGCCACCTTGGGAGGATACTTCTTGAGCAACTCCTCCTTGACCTCGGCGGGGGTCCACTGCGCTGGCGTGTTCTGTGTGGCCATGTCTGGGCTCCTTTGAGCGTGGTCCGTTAGATGATGGACTTTTCGCCGGTCTCGGCGGTGCGCACGCGCACGGCGTCGGCCATGGGCATGACGAAGATCTTGCCGTCGCCCGGCTTGCCGGTCTGGTTGGCCTCAATCAGCGTCTTGACCACGAGCTTCACGTCCTTGTCCGGCACCACGACCGTGATCATGCGCTTGGGGTAGAGCTTGCCGCGCTCGCCGAGCAGGGCGGCGGCCTCCTCGTAGCCGCTGGCCGCGCCCTGAAGCACGTGGGGGTTGGCCAGGCCCACGCCGCGGCCCTGCGCCTCGTGGGCGAAGTAGGCGTCGATCCCGGCGTCGGTCAGGGCCTGCTTGGTGCGGTTCATCATGTTCATGCGCACAACCGCGATGACTTCCTTCATGGGCTTAGGCCTCCTCGGGGGTCGCCGTTTCGCACACGCCGGAGCTCACGGTGTAGACCTCGTCCACCGGGCAGATGAAGATCTTGCCATCGCCGAAGGCGCCCTTCTTGCCGCTGCGCGCGGCGGCCATGATGGTCTCCACCACGAAGTCGCGGTCGGAGTTCTTGACCACGCTCATGAGCATGGTCTTGGGAATCTCGTCGTAGGTCACCTCGCCGATCTTGATGCCGCGCTGCTTGCCGCGGCCGGCCACGGAGAACTTGGTCACCGCGGGGAAGCCCGCGTCCATCAGCGCCGCCAAAACGTCATCAGCCTTCTCGGGACGAACGATCGCTCTCACCATGATCATAAATGCATCCTCCTCTCTCAAACTTCAGGTGGGGGGTTACACGGCTTCCATGAGGCCGAAGTCCATGAGCAGCTTCTCCAGGGCGTCCATCTCAAGCGGCTTGGGGATGACGTACATCTGGTTGCCGTCGATGGCCTTGGCCAGGTTGCGGTAGTGGTCGGCCTGCCCGGCGGCGGGGTCGAACTCGATGACCGTCTTGCGGTTGATCTCCGCGCGCTGGACCATGTTGTCGCGGGGGACGAAGTAGATCATCTGGGTGCCTATCTGACGGGCCAGCTCCTCGATCATCTCCTTCTCGTTGTCCACGTTGCGGCTGTTGCAGATGAGCCCGCCCAGGCGCACGGTGCCGCTCTGCGCGTACTTCATGATGCCCTTGCAGATGTTGTTGGCCGCATACATGGCCATCATCTCGCCGGAGCAGACGATGTAGATCTCCTCGGCCTTGCCGTCGCGGATGGGCATGGCGAAGCCGCCGCAGACCACGTCGCCCAGGACGTCGTAGAAGGCGTAGTCGAGGTCCTCGGACTCATGATAGGCGCCAAGGCTCTCCAGCATGTTGATGGAGGTGATGATGCCGCGCCCGGCGCAGCCCACGCCCGGTTCCGGCCCGCCGGACTCCACGCACCAGGAGTCGCCGAAGCCGCGCTTGCGGATGTCCTCAAGCTCCACGTTCTCGCCCTCGTCGCGCAGGGTGTCCAAAACCGACTTCTGGGCCAGGCCGCCCAAAAGCAGGCGGGTGGAGTCGGCCTTGGGGTCGCAGCCCACGACCATGACCTTGCGGCCCATCTCCACCAGACCGGCCACGGTGTTCTGCGTGGTGGTGGACTTGCCGATGCCGCCCTTGCCGTAAATGGCCACCTTTCTCATCTTCTTCATTGCGCTTACCTCCGCTCGTTTCGACTTTTGGGTTGATGGACGAGGCGGATAAGGCAAGGCCCGTGCCAGGGCTCACGAATTCTGGCAACTGCGTGATATTTGAGGTTTTTTATGGTCATAAAGCAAAATGCCTGCTAGGGTTCCGACACGAACCTACACGCCGTTTTTGTAGGAACGACACTTTTGTAGGCGCCAGGCGGCCAGGCATGATGCGCGACCAACACTTTGATTTCGCACGCCTTCGCAGCTCGGCGCGGCAATGGCACCAGAGGTGCAGTCCCCTTCGCAAACAAGGAGAGGACCATGCTCATCGACAGCACCCTGCGCGAAGGCGCACAGGCCTATGGAGTCCATTTTGGAAGCGGCGCGAAGCGGCGCGTGGCCGAGCTCCTGGCCGAGGCCGGCGTGGACGAGATCGAATGCGGCTGGGTGGGCCAGGAGGGGCTGGCGGACTTTCTACTCTGGGCGGCCGAGGCCCTGCCGACGCGTGAGCGCGGCCCGGCCCTGTCCCTGTGGTGCCCCTGCCGCGAGGCCGACGTGCGCGAGGCCGCCCGCCTTGCCCAGGCGGGCCTGGTGCAGCGGCTGAACATCGGCGCGCCGTCCTCGGCCCTGCACCGGGAGAAGCGCCTGGGGCTCTCGCGGGTGGAGATGGCCGGGCGCGTGCGCCAGGTGGTGGCCACGGCCAGGAGCCTTGGCCTTGCGTACGTATCCGTGGGCCTGGAGGACATCTCCCGGGCCGACGCGGACGAGGCCCTGGACCTGGCGCAAACCGCCGTGCGGGCAGGGGCCGCGCGGGTGCGCCTGTCGGACACGGTGGGCCTGCTCACCCCGGCGGCCACGGCGGAGCTGGTGCGCCGCTTCGCGGGCGCCCTGCCCGTGCCCGTGGCCCTGCACGCCCACAACGACCTGGGCATGGCCACGGCCAACGCGGTCACGGCGCTGATGCACGGCGCGGCCTTTGCGGATGTTTCGGCCCTGGGCCTGGGCGAGCGGGCGGGCATCGCCGCCCTGGAGCAGGTGGCGGCCTGGGCCAACCTGCACGCGCACGGCGAGGCCAAGGCCGGGCGCTACGATCTTTCGGTCCTGCGCGCGCTGTGCCTGCTGGCCGGGCAGGCGGGCAAGATGTCCGTGCCCCGCAACCGGCCCGTGGTGGGCGAGGACATCTTCGCGGCCGAAAGCGGCATCCACGTGCACGGCCTGCTGCGCGACCCGGCCCTGTTCGAGCCCTTCGCTCCCGAGGCCGTGGGCGCGTCGCGCCGCATGGGCGTGGGGGCCAAGAGCGGCTGTGCGGCCCTGGCGCACGCCCTGCGCCGCCTGCGCGCCGCCGCGTCGCCGGATATGGAGCCGGGCGCGAAGCCGGACGCCAAACTGGACGAGGGCCTGCTGGAGCGCGTGCGCGCCCTGGGCGCGCGCCTGGGCCGGCCGCTCACGGACTCGGAACTCCTCACGGTCCTGTAATCAGGAGGACGCAATGAGCATCGCCGGAATCATCAAGCATGTCCTGGACGGGCTGTGGCTCGTGGGCGGCATCGGGGCCGCCGCGGACCTGGGCCTGGGGGACTTCGGCCCCGAAGCCGCCGCCCTCTGCCCGCGCGAGGCCGGGCGCAACAATTGCTCAACCCTGGAGGCTGCCTCGTGCCGCTTGCCCTCGTCGATCTCGTCGACCTCCTCGGCCACGCCGCCGTCCCGCTGCAGCTGACCCTGAAGGTGGCGCTGACCGCCACCGCCGGGGCCTGCATGGCCGGGATCGCCGCGGGCTACGCCCTTTCGCGGCGCGGGCTGCCCGGCCGCGAGGTGCTGGACGCCCTGTGCACCCTGCCCCTTGTGCTGCCGCCCACGGTCATCGGCTACTATCTGCTGGTGGTCTTCGGTCGGCGCGGGGTGGTGGGCGGCTGGCTGGAGAAGACCCTTGACGTCAGCCTGGTGTTCACCTGGCAGGGCGCGGCGCTGGCCGCCAGCGTGGTGGCCTTCCCGCTGGTGTGCAAGGCCGCGCGCACGGCCTTCGAGGCCGTGGACGAGCACCTGGAGAACGCGGCGCGCACCCTGGGGGCCCGCGAGGCCCGGGTGTTTCTGCGCGTGTCCCTGCCGCTGGCCTGGCGCGGCATCGTGGCCGGAACCATGCTCGCCCTGGCCCGGGCCATGGGCGAGTTCGGCGCAACGTTGATGCTGGCGGGCAACCTTCCGGGCCGCACCCAGACCCTGTCGCTCGCCGTGTACGAGGCCGTGCAGGCCGGGCGCGACCACGAGGCCGCGTTCCTGGTGGCCCTCACCTCGCTGGTCTGCGTCAGCCTGCTGCTCGCCTCGGGCAGGCTGCTTGGCCGCAAACGGTTCTAACAATCAAAGGAGCCCCCATGTGTCTTGACCTGGACCTGCGCATGACCCTGGGCGGCCGCGGCCGGGACTTCACCCTGGCCGCCCGGCTGCTCTCGCGCGGGCGCTCCACCGTGCTCTTCGGCCCGTCCGGCTCGGGCAAGACCCTGACCCTGCGCGCCGTGGCCGGGCTCATGCGGCCGGACCACGGGCGCGTCAGCCTGGACGGCGAGACGCTCTTCGACGCCGAGCGCGGCATCGACCGCCCGGCGCGCGAACGCGGTGTGGGCTACGTGTTCCAGGACTACGCCCTGTTCCCGCATCTGAGCGTGGCCGAGAACGTGGGCTTCGGCCTCGGGCGCGGGCTTCTCGGAGGGCTTGGCGCCACGGCCAGGCGCCGCGTGGGCGAATTGCTCGACCTGGCAGGCCTTGCGGATCTGGCCCAGGCCCGGCCCGGCAAGCTCTCCGGCGGGCAGCGGCAGCGCGTGGCGCTCATGCGCGCCCTGGCCCGCAAGCCCCGGGCGCTGCTGCTCGACGAGCCCTTCGCCGCCCTCGACCCGCTCCTGCGCCGCCAGATGCGCCGGGAGGTCCGGGCCATCTGCCGGGCTGTGGACGCCCCGACCGTGCTCATCACCCACGACCCGGACGACGTGCTGGAGTTCGGCGGCACCGTGGCCCTGTACGAGGCCGGGAGCGTGCGCGAGGTGGTTGCGTTCGCCGATGGGCCGGAGGGCGGGCAGGCCGCCAGGGACATGCTGCTGGCCACGCATTTCGGCGCCTACGGCGACGCCCCCGACCAGCCGAGCCCAGTCCAGGATTCGCATTCCTGTGAGAGAAAATGATGTCGATTTTGCATATTTGTCAATATTGGCACTCCCGAGCCGCCTCGCGCAAGACAAATAGATATAAATATTTAAGCAACTTAATCCGCCGCCCAGGACTGGCCGCACAACGGCACTGATATTGCTTGGTCCGGGCATGACGCTCCTGCTCGGCAACCTGAAGCTCCAGGTCCTCTCGTCCATCTGCCAGATCATCGACACGGCCCTTGACCTGGAAAAGGCCCTGTCCGAGGTCCTGCGCATCCTGTCCGAGAGCCTGTCCATGAAGCGGGCCACCATCACCCTGGCCGACCTGGACAGCGAGCGGCTGGTCATCGCCGCCTCGCACGGGCTGACGGGCGAGGAGCGGTTGCGCGGCGTGTATGAACTGGACGAGGGCGTGACCGGGCTCATCTTCCAGTCGGGCAGGCCCTACGTGGTGCCCGACATCCGCCACGAGCCCCTGTTCCTCGACAAGACCGGCTCCCGCCACCTGGAGCCGGGGCGCGTCTCCTTCATCGGCGTGCCCGTCACCTCCCATGGCCGCTGCCTGGGCGTGCTGAACGTGGACCGCCTGTTCGGCGACGAGGTGGCCTTTGAGGAGGATCTCTCCTTCCTCACCGTGGTGGCCACGCTCATCGGCCAGTTCCTGTCCCTGAACGAAAAGATCAAGGCGCGCGAGGAAGCCCTGGTGCGCGAGAACCTGTCCCTGCGCTCCCAGATCACCCGCCAGCAACGCGGCCCGTACATTGTGGGCAAGAGCCAGTCCATGCAGGACGTGGAGCATCAGGTGTGCAAGGTGGCCCCCACCAAGGCCACGGTGCTGCTCCTGGGCGAGTCCGGCACGGGCAAGACCCTCATCGCCCGCGTCATCCACGAGCTGTCCGAGCGCAAGGGCCGCGCATTCATGAAGGTCAACTGCGCCTCCATCCCGGAGAACCTGCTGGAGAGCGAGCTCTTCGGCTACGAGCGCGGGGCCTTCACCGGGGCCGTGGGCGCAAAGCCGGGCCGCTTCGAGGACGCGCACCAGGGCACCATCTTCCTGGACGAAATCGGCGAACTGCCCCTCGGCATCCAGGCCAAGCTCTTGCGCGTGCTGCAGGAGAAGGAGTTCGAGCGCCTCGGGTCGAACACCACCCGCAAGGTGGACGTGCGCGTGGTGGCGGCAACCAACCGCGATCTGGCCGAGCTGGCCGAGCGCGGGGCCTTCCGGCCCGACCTCTTCTACCGCCTCTCGGTCTTTCCCATCCAGGTGCCGCCCCTGCGCCAGCGCAAGGAGGACATCCCGGTGCTGCTCAACCACTTCATCGACAAAGTGGCGCGGGAGTATGGCCGCTCGGTGCGCTTCACCCCGCGCGCACTTTCCGACCTGACCCTGTACGACTGGCCGGGCAACGTGCGCGAGATGGAGAACCTGATCGAGCGGCTCATCATCATGAGCGACGGCGATCGCGTGGATTCGGCCTTCCTGAAGCCCTACCTGAACCAGGCCAGCCCGGCGCAGGCGCTCCTGCAGGCGGATCGCGCCGAGCATCTGGTCCGCTCCCCGGGCCTCGGCCCGCTCAAGGCCCTGGAGCGCAGCGAGGTGCTGGCCGCGCTGAAGCGCAACGGCTGGGTGCAGTACAAGGCGGCCGAGGACCTGGGCATCACCCCCCGGCAGATCGGCTACCGCATCAAGAAGTACGGCCTCGCCCCGGACTTCGGGCAGGCCGCCCCCGCACTCTCCGGTCGCAAGTAGGCCCTCCGCAGCTTCGTCACGCCACCGCCTCCACTCCCATCACCGCGCCCCGGCCATGCGCCGGCGCAAGGGCCTCGTCCCTGCGCCGCGCTTGCCCCTTGCCGCCCCCGCCCAGGACTGATACGGCATAGACAGAACTTTGGCGCTAATACAAACGCCAGTTGGGTCGATACATTGATTATGCCCCGGGAGCGTCCCCCCTGATGCGCTCCCTTCATAAGCCGCCTTCCCGAGGAGCCCTCATGCTGCGCGACAAAATCCTCAACGCCAACACCGCGACCAAGCTCTACTCCCTGTTCGGATGCATCATCGCCTTGTTCGTCGCCTCGGTCTTCTTCGTCTTTCTGCCATTTTACGAAGAGGACCTGCTCAAGAGCAGGCGCGACAGCCTCACCGACACCCTGGACATCGCCTCCAGCCTGGTGGCCGAGTATGACGCGCGCGTGCAAAAGGGCGAGTTCACCCTGGAGGAGGCCCAGAAGCGCGCCGCCACCCGCCTGCGCAACATGCGCTATGGCAACAACGAGTATTTCTGGATCAACGACGCGGCCAAGCCGCCCGTGATGATCATGCACCCCACGGTGCCCGCTCTTGAGGGCAAGGCACTCGACGCCGCGAAGTTCGAAAAGGCCGACCGCTTCTGGCTTGGCGAGGACACAAACGCGCCCCAGCAGAACTTCCCCGGCGGGAACAAGAACCTTTTCGTCGCCTTTGTGGAGGTCTGCGAGAAGTCCGGCCAGGGCTTTGTGGGCTATGTGTGGCCCAAGCCCAAGGCGGGCGGGGGCGCCACCACCGAGACCTACCCGAAGATCTCCTTCGTGCGCCTGTTCAAGCCCTGGGGCTGGATCGTGGGCACAGGCCTCTACGTGGACGACATCCACGCCAAGGTCGTCAGCCTGCGCCTGTGGCTGGGCGGCGTCATCGCCGCGCTGGTGCTGGTCGTCAGCGGCGCAATCTTCCTCCTGGTGCGCATGATCTCCCGGCCCATAGCCAGCCTGTGCGTGGTGGCCGGGGACATTGTCGGCGGGAACCTGAACGCCAAGGCGAAGGAGACCTTCCACGGCGAGATGGGCACCCTCCAGGTGTCCATGGAGCAGATGGTGAACACCCTGCGCGACAAGATCGGCGAGGCCGAGAAGAGCACGCGCCAGGCCGAGGAAGAGGCCAAGGTTGCCCGCGCCGCCGTGGCCGAGGCCGACGCCGCCAAGCAGCAGGCCGCCGAGGCCACCCGCGAGGGCCTGCTCCAGGCCGCCGCCAAGCTGCGCAACGTCAGCCAGGCCATCGGCGAGGTCAGCCGCGGCCTCTCCGGCCGCATCGAGACCTCGCGCCGGGGCTCGGAATTCCAGAAGGACCGCCTGTCCGAAACGGCCACGGCCATGGAGGAGATGAACGCCACGGTCTCCGCCGTGGCGGGCAGCGCCGGGCAGGCCGCCGAGGCCGCCGACCAGGCCAAGGAGAAGGCCCAGCAGGGCGCCGGCGTGGTGAACAAGGTGGTGCTGGCAATTCAGGACGTCTACACCCAGGCCCAGGGCCTCAAGACCAACATGGCCCAGTTGGGCAAGCAGGCCGACGGCATCGGCCAGGTCATGGGCGTCATCAACGACATCGCGGACCAGACCAACCTGCTGGCCCTGAACGCGGCCATCGAGGCCGCGCGGGCGGGCGACGCGGGCCGGGGCTTCGCCGTGGTGGCCGACGAGGTGCGCAAGCTGGCGGAAAAGACCATGAACGCCACCCGCGAGGTGGCCCAGGCCATCGGCGGCATCCAGCAGGGCACGCGCGAGAACGTCAAGAATGTGGACCTCGCCGTGGAGCGCATCGAGGAGGCCACCGACCTGGCCAAGGACTCCGGCGAGGCCCTGTCCAGCATCGTAAGCTTCGTGGAAAACTCCTCCATGCAGGTGCGCTCCATCGCCGCGGCCAGCGGCCAGCAATCCACCGCCAGCGAGGAGATCAACCGGTCCCTGGACGACATCAACCGCAGCGCCTCCGAAACCACAGAGGCCATGAACGAGGCCGTGGAGGCCGTGGGCGCGCTGCTGGCCCAGGCGGAGAACCTGCTGGCGCTGATGCGCGAGCTGGAAAACGCCTAGGCCGCCGCAGGACTGAGCCGGAAACGGCACAAGCCCCTGGAGCAATCCAGGGGCTTTTCGCTTTCAGCGGCCAGCGGGCCGCGCATGCCCTTGCGCCCAGCCGATGCGGCCGCTACGGTGGCCTCGGCGCAGAAACAACCTATGGACGGGAGACGCACGTGCAGCGCATCGAGATGGAGACGTGGAGCAGGCGCGACCTGTATCGCTATTTCAGCGGCATGCAGTGGCCCTACTGGTCGATAACCTGCGAACTGGACGTCGGTCCGGCCCGCGCGTTCATGAAGGACCGGGGCATCGGCTCCTACCTCGGCATGATCTACCTCGTGACAAAGGCGGCCAACCTCGTCCCGGAGCTCCGGCTCAGGATCGACGGCGACGCGGTGTATGAGCACAAGGTCGTGCATCCGTCCTTCACGGTCCAGAACGACAGCGGGCAGCTCGCCTTTTGCCGGGCCTGGTACGACGCGGACCCGGACATCTTCCTCGCCCGCACGCGGGAGGCCATGGACCGGACGAAAAGCGCCCGCGAGTGCACGCTGGAGGCCACGGGCCAGGACGTGCTCTACTTGAGCTGCCTGCCCTGGGTGCACTTTACCTCCGTGAGCCACCCCATGCACATCACCCCGCAGGACGCCATCCCCCGCATCGCCTGGGGGCGCTTTGAGGAGAAGGCGGGCGGCACCGTGCTGGCGGTGAATCTCCACGCGCACCACGGACTGGCCGACGGCGCGCATGGTTCGCAGTTCATGCTGGCCCTGGGCGGGTTCTGCGGCAATCCGGAAGAAGGCTTTGCGGGCTTGAGCCCCAGCTGGCAGACCACGGCGGGGCCTGCGTAACGGGAAGAAAAGCAATGCGTTTGTCGGCCCGGCGCGTGACGCGAGGCGCTGGTGGCGGGCGCGCTCAGCGCTCCATATTGGTGCCGATGGTCTCCTGGGCGCGGTCCACGTCCAGGGGGCGCGAAAAGTAGAAGCCCTGCACGCACTCGCAGCCAAGGGCCTGCAGCATGGCCGCCTGGCCGCTCTCCTCCACGCCCTCGGCCACCACGTCGAGCCCGAGGCTGTGGGCCAGGGCCACGATGGCGCGCACGATCTCCTGGTTCTCCGGGTCGAGCCCGAGGCGTCCCACGAAGCTGCGGTCCACCTTGAGCGTGTCCACCGGGAAACGTTGCAGGTACGACAGGGACGAGTACCCGGTGCCGAAGTCGTCGATGCTGATCTGCACCCCAAGCGCCTTGAGCCGCTTGAGCATCACCAGCGCGCTCTCGGCGTTGACCATGATGTTCGACTCGGTGATCTCGAGCTTCAGGCGGTCGGCGGGCAGGCGCGTGCGCCGCAGGATTTCGGACACCTGCTCCACCAGCGTGAACTGCGAAAACTGCTTGTTGGACAGGTTCACGGCCACGAAGAGCTTGCGCGCGGCCGGGTCGCGCTCGCGCCATTCGGCCAGGTCGGCGCAGGCCCGGGTGAGCACCACGCGGCCCAGATCCAGGATGATGCCGGTCTCCTCGGCCAGGGCGATGAACGAGCCCGGCCCCACCATGCCGCGCTCCGGGTGGACCCAGCGCACCAGGGCCTCAAAGCCCACCAGGCGCGTGCTCGAAAGGTCCCAGATGGGCTGGTAGTGGACCACGAACTGCCCCAGCTCAAGGGCCTGGCGCAGTTCCTGCTCCAGGGTCAGCCGCTCCACGGCGTGCATCAGCATCCGCGGGGTGAAGACCTTGAACCGGCCGCGCCCGCCGGTCTTCACGTCGTGCAGGGCGATGGCCGCGCTCTGCAGCAAATCCTCGGCGCGCTCAAAGGTGTTGGGGGAAAGCACGATGCCGAAGCTGGCCGAGGTCTGCACATTGTGCCCGGCCACAAGCATGGGCTCGGTCACGACCTTGCGCAGGCGCTTGACGACGCGGATGGCCTCGCCGGGGGTGGCCATTTCCTCCAGCAGCAGGATGAACTCGTTGCCGCCGAAGCGCGCCACGGTGTCCAGGCCGCGCAGGGTGCTCACGATGCGCCGGGCAACTTCCTCCAGCACCTGGTCGCCCACGGCGTGGCCCAGGCTGTCGTTGATGATCTTGAAGCGGTCCAGGTCCATGATGACCACGGCGTAGAACACGTCGTCGCGCCGCTTGCAGCGCTCCAGCGCCTGCTGGATGCGGTCCAGGGCCAGGGTGCGGTTGGCCAGCCCGGTGAGCGAGTCGTACAGGGCCTGGTGCCGCAGCTTGGCCTCGAATTCCAGGCGCTCGGCCTCGCGGGTGTCCAGGGCCAGCGCCATGTTGTCGAAGGACTCCGCCAGGCGCCCAAGCTCGCCCTCGTCGTGCCCCAGGCCGGAGCGGGCGTTGAGGTCGCCCTGGCCCAGGCGCACGGCGGCTGTCGTAAGCCGGTTCACCCGGCGCATGATGAGCAGGTTGCCGAGCATGAACGCCAGGACTGCGGCCAGCATGGTGGCCCCCACCATGAGCGCCACGTTGCGCATCTTGATGCGCCGCATCTCGGCCAGGGCCTGCGTTTCCGGAATGCCCACGCGCAGGAGCAGGAAGGCCGCGTCGTCCTTGTGCATGCGCAGCCGCTTCACGGCGTAGAGGCGGCGCACCCCGTCCGCGCCCTCGGCCACGGTCATGCCTTCCTCGCCAACCTCCAGAAGCCCGGCCCACATGGGCTTCAGCTCATCCTGGCCCACCCAGCGCTCGGCGTCGGGGTGGCGGAACAACCGCACGCCCCTGGAGTCGGAGAGCGACATGGACGAGCCCTCGGGCAGGCCCGCGGAGTTGAAGCTTTGGGCCAGGGAGGCGAGGTCGAAGCTGGCCGCCACAACGCCGGTCAGCGCGCCGGAATCCCCGAAAACGGGCTGGGCGAAGTTGATGACCGGACGCCCCGTGCCGAGGCCCGCCTCATAGTCGCCCACGGAAAAGGCCTGCGTGCGCATGACGTCCATAAAATACTTGCTCTTCGAAACGTCCACAACGCCGCGGTGCGGAAAGGACAGGGCGAAGACCGTTCCCTTGGGGGAAATGAGCGCGAGGCTTGCGTAGGCGGGGTTCTGGCGGTTCAGCTGGGTCAACAGCGCCGTGGCGCCGGGCTGGTCCATCTTGCGGATGGTGGGCACCTGGGCCAGGGTGGTCAACAGCACGCGGGCGTATTCCTCCACCTGCTCCAGGTCGCCCGCCATGCCGGTGGCCAGGTGCATGGTGGCCTGATTCGCCTTGTCCACGGCCTGCCGTTCCAACTCCTGGCCGCTCCACCAGACCAGGCCCAGGGCGGGGATGGCAGCGGCCAAGACGAGCAGCAGCAGATGCGTTCTGATGGACCAGGCGAAAAAAGACCTCATACACCCCCAACCGCGCCGAAACCAGACCGGTCCGGGCGGGTGCGAACAGTATAGCCAGGCAAAATAATGCGTATGGGTACTCAATTCCCTGCCGCAAGTCCAGACGCGTTGGAGAACCGTAGCAAAATTCCAACGAATATACGTAGCCGACGCACATTTCCACCATGCACGAGCGCGAAAAAAAGCCACGCATTGCCAAAGCCTTGTCCCTGTGGCATAGGCCGCCAATGGAAGAAGCCGCCGGAGGAGGAAGCCGCCGACGGCCAGCAGCAACCACACCACAGACCAGGCGGACCCAATGAAACTCTCGGCCAAGGCGCGCTACGCCGTGCGCATTCTCCTCGACCTGGCCCAGCACGACGCGCGCGGTCCCGTCCGCACCACGGACATCGCCGGGCGCACGGGAGTCACCGCGCGCTTCATCGAGCAGATCCTGAAGCCCCTCAAGAAGGCCAGCCTTGTGCGCAGCACCAGGGGCGCGGCCGGCGGCTACGTCCTGGCCGAGGCCCCACAGGACGTCAGCCTCGCGCGCATCATCCGGACCATCGAGGGCGGCCTCAGCCTGACCCGGTGCTGCGAGACACCGGCGGCCTGCCCGCGCTCGGACGAGTGCCGCACCCACCGGGCCTGGCTTCGCGTCACGCGGGTCATGCTGGCCGAGCTTGAGGCCATCACCCTGCGCGACCTGCTGGACGACCAGGGCCAGGATCGCCCAGGGGCCTGCGTGACCTGAGCGCGCGGCCCCGGCGTCAACTCTCCCCAACGCGATAAGCCGACAGGTCCCCCGGTCGGCTTCAAAAAAGAACGCGCCCGAACCGGGCGGCGCCCCAGCGGCCAGGCCAAGCGGTTTCCCCAGTCTGCGCGGCGGAAGCGGGCCAACGCCGCCCAGCGAGACACGTCCAGACAAAAGAGCCAGCGGGTTGCCCCGCCGGCTCCGTGAATGTTCGCTCTTCCTGAATCACCCCGAGCTACAGGGCAAGCCGCCCGACGGCTAGAGCTCGATGGGCGCGCGCGGCTTGGGCGGTTCGCCCTTCAGATAGCCCTGGGCCGTGCCGTAGATGCGTTCGCTGGCGGCCTCCGCCGTGCGCAGGGCGTCGCGGCCGGTGGGGTTGATCTCCAGCGCTGCCTGGGCGTTCACCAGGGCCTCGCTCCAGGCGCGGCGCGCCAACGCGGCCTTGGCCAGGCGCACCAGCAGGTCCTCGTTGGGGCCGAAGCGGCGCAGGGTGGCCTTGATGATCTCCTCGGCCTTGAGGCCCTCGCCGAGCGCCTCGTGGCACTGGGCGAGAAAATTGTAGGCGCGGGCGTCCGTGGGCGCGGTCTCGATGCTCTTCTGGAAATACTCCATGGCCTCGGACACCAGCCCGGCAAGCATGAGCCGGTTGCCCAGGTCCACCAGCAGCCCCGGCTCCTCGCCAAAGGCCTCCATGGCGCGGCGGAAGAACTTGCGCGCCTCCAGGGGCTGCTTCTTGTCCAGTTCGGCCTGTCCGGCCAATATCAGCCCGTCCAGTTCGGCCATGCGCCTGCGGCGCTCCTCCACCTGGGCCTTGCCCAGAATCGTCTCCAGGGCGTCGGCCATGCGCGTCAGGCTGACGGCTAGCTCGCGCTCCTGGCCCTTCTTGTACGACAATCCACCCGGCACGGCGCGCTTGATGGCCTCGTGCTCGCCCAGCAGACGCACGGCCTCCTCCATGAGGATGCTGATCTCAATGCGTTCGCGTCCAAAGATCTGCGAACCGGAAAGCAGGCCCAGGCCCTGGGAGAGCACCCGCAGACTGCGCAGAACGTCCTTGCGCTGCAAATAGAACTTGGAGCGGGCGATCTGCTCGCGCACATTCTTCGGGCTGGGTTCCATGCTCTGCTCCCCCACCGTCCGGCTTGGGCTGACGACGCGCTTCGGCGCGATTCCGGGCGGGATGCCAAGCACATACCCCAGCTTCCTGGCATGATCAAGCAATCCAGGCCAAAAGCAGTCACGTCGGCGCGCGTCTCCCCTTGCGCCCAAGGCAAAGCGCTGCTACGTAAAATACCGAGAACCACCATCCGGCAAGGGGGGGGACCGCGTGAAAATCCTGAACGTCGAAGGCCGCTACTTTGTGCAGAGCTTCCGCGACCTGGGACACGAGGTGCTGACCATCGGCCAGGGGCCAGGGGCCGACGTGCCCCTGTCGGAGATGCTCTCCCTCAAGGCCCTGATGCGCCTGCTGGAGGCACACGGCTTCCGGCCGGACCTCGCCCTGTGGTGCGACCAGTGCCAGCCGCCGCAGGTGCTGGGCCTGGAAACCTTGCCCTGTCTCACCGTGGGCTTCTCCATCGACCAGTACTGCAACCCCTGGCACGTGCCCCTGAGCGCGGGCTTCGACATCCTGCTGGCGGCCCAGAAGGATTACCTGCCCCTGTTCCAAAGCCCGGATCTGCCACGGCGGGTCGAATGGTTCCCGCTGTTCTGCGACCTTGACCAGGACCACGACCCCGGCCTTGAGCGCGACATCCCGGTCGGCTTCGTGGGCACCCTCGACCCGCCGCTGAACCCCATGCGCAAGCCCTTCCTGGACGCCTTCCGGCGCGGCGCGCCGCTGGTGCAGCGCCAGGGCGACTACCGCCCGGTCTTTGCGCGCAGCCGCATGGTGCTGAACCAATGCGCCGTGGGCGAGCTGAACTTCCGCATCTTCCAGGCCATGAGCTGCGGCGCGGCCCTGCTTACCGAGGACTGCGAGAACGGCCTGCGCGAACTGTTCACCCCCGGCGAGGACCTCTTCCTCTATGCCCGGGGCGACGCGACCGGAGCGGCCAGCGCGGCCAGGCAGGCGCTCGCCTCCCCAGCCCTGGCCCAGGTGGCGAAAAGCGGCCAGGACAAGGCGCGCGCCCGGCATTCCAGCCTGGTCCGGGCCAAACGCATCCTCTCCCTGGCGGAAACCGCCCTGCGCCACGGCGCGCAGCACTGGCGGCGCGACAACGCCGCCCTGGTGCGCGACGAGACCTCGCGGGCCTATGGAATGCTCGCCACGGACCAGGCCCTGCGCCTGCCGGAGCAACTGCGCGCCGAGTTCACCGTCCTGGCGGGACGCCTGGCCATGGTGTGAGCGCCCGCCTTGCTTCTTGCCCGCGGGGCGCGATTGGGGCATGATGACGGCTGGTTCCCGCGCGCGGGCCGGGCAGCCGGCGCAAGCCCGCAGCGCAACACAATCGACGCCAGGAGGCGCCCATGGCCGTACATCCCCTCGCAGGCAAACCCGCCCCCAAGGACATTCTCGCCGACATTCCGCGCCTGCTGAAGGATTACGCGGCCCAGCGCCCGGACCCGGAGAACCCCGCCCAGCTGGTGAGCTTCGGCACCTCCGGCCACCGCGGCTCAAGCTCCAGCGGCAGCTTCAACGAGGACCACATCCTGGCCATCAGCCAGGCCATCTGCGAGCACCGCAAGGCCGCCGGGATCGCCGGGCCGCTGTTCATGGGCATGGACACGCACGCCCTGTCGCTCCCGGCGCTCCAGACGGCCCTTGAGGTCTTCGCGGCCAACGGGGTGGAGACCTTCATCCAGGCAGGCGGAGGCTTTACGCCGACGCCAGTCATCTCCCACGCCATCCTGACCCACAACCGGCAGCCCGGGGCCGCCAAGGCCGACGGCGTGGTGGTCACCCCCTCGCACAACCCCCCGGGGGACGGCGGCTTCAAGTACAACCCGCCGGAGGGCGGCCCGGCCGACACCGCCACAACCAGGACCATCCAGGACCGCGCCAACCAGATCCTGCGCGAGGGCCTCGCGCCCGTCCGGCGCATGCCCTTCGAGCGCGCCATGAAGGCCCCGACCACGCACCGGCACGACTACATCCGGCCCTATGTGGACGACCTGGGCACCATCCTGGACATGGAGGCCATCGCCCAGGCCGGGCTCAAAATCGGGGCCGACCCGCTGGGCGGCTCCGGCGTGCACTTCTTGGAGCCCATCGCCGAGCGCTGGGGGCTCAACCTCACCGTGGTCAACAAGACCGTGGACCCGACCTTCTCGTTCATGACCGTGGACAAGGACGGCAAGATCCGCATGGACTGCTCCTCGCCCTACGCCATGCGCTCGCTCATCGGGCTCAAGGACAGCTTCGACGTGGCCTTCGCCAACGACCCGGACTTCGACCGCCACGGCATCGTGACCCGCAGCCACGGCCTCCTGAACCCCAACCACTACCTCTCCGTGGCCGTGGACTACCTGTTCCGCAACCGGCCCGGCTGGCGCGAGGACGCCGCCGTGGGCAAGACCGTGGTCTCCAGCTCCATGATCGATCGCGTGGCGGCCAGCCTGGGCCGCAGGCTCGCCGAGGTGCCCGTGGGCTTCAAGTGGTTCGTGGAAGGCCTCATCGACGGCTCCTACGGCTTCGGCGGAGAGGAAAGCGCCGGGGCGAGCTTCCTGCGCAAGGACGGCAGCGTGTGGACCACGGACAAGGACGGCATCATCATGGGCCTGCTTGCGGCGGAGATCACCGCCGTCACGGGGCGCGAGCCGGGCGAGGCCTACGCCGAGCTTGAGGCGCGCTTCGGCAGCCCGGTGTACGAGCGCCTGGACGCGCCCGCCACGCCCGCGCAGAAGGCCGCGTTCACGCGCCTCACCCCGGAGATGGTCACCGCGGGCGCCCTGGCGGGCGAGCCCATCACCGCCCGGCTCACCCGCGCGCCAGGCAACGGGGCCGACATCGGCGGGCTCAAGGTGGTGGCGCAGAACGGCTGGTTCGCCGCGCGGCCCTCGGGCACGGAGAACATCTACAAGATTTACGCCGAAAGCTTCCTGGGCCAGGAGCATCTGGACCAGGTCAAGAGCGAGGCCCAGGCCATCGTGGACGCGGCCTTCCGCGCGGCCGGGGCCTGATTGGCGGCAATGACGATGGCGGAGGCATGATGGCCCAGGCAAGGCAGGAAAGCGCCCCCTTGCGGCGCTGCAACGCGCCCAAGGCAGGCCGGTCATGACCCGTGCCGCGCGCGATGTGAGCGAGGCCCTGCGCCAGTTTCTGCGCACGGGCCAGCAGGATGCCGCGCGCGTGCTGCCCGAGCTCATCACCCAGGCCCAGGCCATCCTCGGCACGGGCACAGGGCGGCAAGGCGCGCCGGGCGAACGGGCGGCCGCGGACGGGGAGTGCGTGTTCCTTCTGGCCGCCTGCCTGCGGGGCCAGCGCGACCTCCAGCTTGCCTGCCGCCTGTTTCTGACCCTGGCCGGGGCGGGCAGGCTGGGCCGCGCCTATGCCGCGCAGCACGTGCAGGCGCGCGGGCTGCCCCTGCCGCAATTCTCCGCCCTGCTCCAGGCAATGCCCGGGCACGACTTTCTGGCCCTCTTGAACGAGTTGCTGCTCGGTTGCCCGTCCGAGGACAAGCAGCTGGCCGCCTGGCTGCGCACCCTGCTGCCCGCGCCCGGCCGCCTGGATGGACGCGAGGCCCTGCTGTTCCTCAAGACGCTGGCCCCCTCGGAAAACGGGGAGGGCGCGGCCCTGGCCCGCCCCCTGCGCGAGGCGCTCCTGGCCGGGGGCCTGGGCGAGAGCCTGTCCAAGGCCTTTGCGGGCACGCCGCGCCCGGCCACGGCCGAGGCCCTGCTCCTGGCCTCCGAGACCCTGGCCACGCCAGCCATCCAGGCCGAGGCCCTGGCCTACGCGCTGCGCGTCGCCGGGTCCGAAGGCCCCAGCCGCCTGCCGACCCTGCTGGCCGCCCCGCCGGACCTGGAACCGCGCGACGAGGCCCTGGTCACGGAGATGCGCCGTCTGGCGCTCTCGCCCGAGGCCCCGGCGCGGCTTCTTGGCGCGGCCCAGACCGAACCGGAGATGCTCGGCCTGGTGCTGGCCTCCCTGATTGCCGAGGGCGGACCGCACGCCCTGGCCGGCCTGCGCCTGCTCCCGCTGCTGCCGCGCCTGGGGGTGGAATCGGTCCTGGCCGCCCTGCCGCCCGACGCCCACAAGGCCGTGTACGCCCGCCTGCTGCGCGCCCTGGCCGTGCTGGAGCCGGACTTTCTGCGCCGCGCGGCCAAGACCCTGGGGCCTGGCCTCGGCCTGGCCGGACCGGCCGCCCAGGCCCTGGCCGACCTGCTGCGCGCCGGACCGGGCCAGGACTCCCCGCCGCTCTTCTCCGCCGCCCCCTGGGAGCGGAGCTTCCCTCCCACAGGCCCGGCCTCGCCCCTGCCCAGGAGCGCGCTCAGCCGCCGCGGCACCCTGGCCGAGGCGCTGAAGGACGGCATGGCCCCGCTCAAGGACCAGGACTTCGCGCACTCGATCCTGGCCGACGAGGTCCTTGAGGGCGTGACCCTGAGCGGCTCCGACCTTTCGCGCTGCCGCTTCAGCGGGGTCACCTTCCGCCGGATGCGCGTCAGCGCCACGCAGCTGGCGGGCAGCCTCTTCGAGAACTGCGTGTTCCAGGCCTGCGTCTTCTCGGCCTGCGACTTTTCCCACAGCCTTTTCCGGGCCTGCCGCATGAGCGAGGTGAGCCTGGAAGGCTGCGACCTCTCCCGCGTGCGCATGGAGGGCTGCACCCTTGCCGCCAGCTCCCTTTCGGACTCCAGCCTGGCCGGGGCCTGGCTGGTCAAGACGCGGCTGGACTCCCTGAACCTGCGCGCCTGCGCCCTGAGCGGAACGCGCTGGCTGGAATGCGCCCTGGCCCGGCTGAGCATCCTCCGCTCGGACATTTCCGGCGCCCTGCTGGAAAAAAGCTCGTGCCGGGACACGGACCTCACCGGCTGCTCCCTGGCCCACGCGCGCATCCTGGGCTGCGAATGCGTGAGCCTCCAGCTCACGCGCACCGAGACGGTCGGCCTGGCCGTGCTGGGCGGCCACACGGACAATCCCCGGCTGGCCCAGGCCCAGGCCGCCACGCGCGCGCAATACGCGGAGGCCCTGGGCAAGGACCAGACAGGCTTGGCCCCCGCCCTGCAGGATGGTCCGGGCGCGGCCTTTGCGCAGGCCTGCGTGGACGCGTTCCTGCGCGTGGACGAGGCCCGGCGCACCCTGGCGGCAATGCGCGGCCAGGACCAGCGCCGCCGCGAGCTGGCCCTGGAGCGGCTGACCGAGGCCCAGGGCCAGGTGCTGACCCTGCTGCCCACCCTGCTCGTCACCAGCGTCTTCGAGGCCGCCCACTCCCTCTCCGGCGTTCCGGCCTGCGCCATCGCCGGGCACGTGAGCCTGTGCCTGCCCGCGCGCGAGGACCGCGCCCAGCTGGAGCGCCTCTTCCCGGGCCAGCCGCTGCCGAGGTCCGCCAAGGAACTGCCCGAGCCCGCGCTCATTCTCGAGGCCGTGTACGCCATCGGCTCGCTCGGCTCCGTGGCCCAGCGGCCCTCGTCCGACATGGACTGCTGGGTCTGCGTGAGCCCCGGCCCCGGACTGGCCGGCGTCGCCGGGGGCTTTGACGCCGCACGCGCGGGCCTGGCGAGAAAGCTTGCCGCCCTGGAGGCCTGGCTCTGGGAACAGTACGGCCTGGAGGCGCACTTCTTCCCCATGGCCATGGAGGACGTGCGCCAGAACAATTTCGGCATGAGCGACAAGGAAAGCTCCGGCTCGGCCCAGGCCGCGCTTTTGAAGGAGGAGTTCTACCGCACGGCGCTCAAGCTCGCGGGCCGCGACCTGCTCTGGTGGGCCGCGCCGCCAGCGGCCAACCAGGCCGAGGCCAAGGCCCTGCTGGACGAACTGACCCGGCTGGCCCCGCGCACGGCCGCCGAGCTGGTGGACCTGGGCCAGCCCAGCGCCATCCCGCCGCAGGAGTATTTCGGCGCCTGCCTGTGGCAGATCGTCAAGGCCCTGCACAGCCCGTACAAGTCCGTTATGAAGCTGGGGTTGCTTGAGAAGTACGCGGGCCAGGGCCAGGACATGCGCCTCTTGTGCGACCGCATCAAGGAGGCGGTGCTGCGCGGCCGCAGGCTGACCGCGGACGTGGACCCCTACCTCTCGCTCTTCACGTCCATCCGCAAGCACTACAAGCTGCTGGACGCCCCGGGCAGCCTGGCGCTCATCGGGGAATGCCTGCGGCTCAAGGTCGATGTGGCCCCGGAGGACCTGCCAGCGGAGTTCGAGACGCCCGGCCTGGCCGCCGCGCCGACAGCGCCGGGAGCCGACGCCGGAGCCTTCGGCGCGGCCCTGCGCCTGGGCGTCATGGTGAACCAGTTCATGATCTCGGCCTACCGCCGCATCCAGGAGGGCCTGCGCGCCCACCAGGGAGCGGCGCAGATCAGTCCGGAGGACCTGACGCGCCTGGGCAGGCGCATCGCCGCCAACTTCGCCCAGCATCCGCACAAGGTGGGGCTGGTGCCCTTCCTGTCCGACGAGATCGCCTTCACCGAACTGTTCTTCTACGCCGAGAAGGCGCCGGGCAAGCGCCCCATCTGGGGGGTGAAGGGCAAGGACAAGGATTCCGGCAAGGCCGCTGTGGAATCCCTCGCGCCCATCCGGCGCGACACCGACGTGGTGCGCCTGCTGGCCTGGCTCTTGTTCAACGGCCTATATGATCCGCGCCAGGCCGTGCACGCGGAGCGCAGCCTCGCGCCCATCGCCCTGCTCGACCTCCAGGCCCTGCTGGCCGACCTGGCCGCCTTCTTTCCCCGGCGGGCCACCCTGGAGCCGGACCTCGACGAATACCTGCGGCCCGAGCGCGTGACGCGGGCGTACATCATCGCCAACCTGCCCGTGCCCACGGAGAAGAACAAGCTGCTGACCGCCTCGGTGCTTTATGCCACCAACTGGGGCGAGGTCTTCTGCCAGAGCTTCGACAACCCGTCCCTGGCCCTGCAGAAGTCGCCCCTGGCCTTCCTGCGCGAGAACCTGGCCCGGCCCATCACCCAGGACATCGAGCTGCGCGCGTTCTCGCCCAAGAAGTCCGCCGCGCCAAGACTCAAGCTCTCCTAAGGCCGGGCTCCCGGCGAAACCGCCTGGGCGCGCGCGGTCCACGGCCAGCCATAACTGTGGACAAGAGGCGGCTCTCCAGGTAGGGGGGCCAAAAGGCTTCGGCCCCGCCGCCCGCCAGGACGGGCCGCGCGCCATGAACACAAAGACACTGCTGCGGAGGAAGACGCATGAAGAACGCCTACAGGAAAAAGCTCGACAGGGCCGCCACGCTGATCCGTGAAGTGTTCTCTGACCTGGAGAGCGAGGAGTCCTCCGACTTCGACGCCTTCGGCACCCGGCTCGACGACCTCGCGGGCGAGATTGAAGACATTCTCATCGAGGACGAGGAGAAGGCCGACGACGACGGCGCTGACGACGACGACGACGAGTAGCCTCCCTCCGGGCCGTGCGGCCTGATCCCGATCCGCGCCCCGGACGCGAAAAAACGCCGTCGGCCTTGGCTGACGGCGTTTTTTTTCATGCCCGAAGAGGACGGACAAGGCCTGTTCCCAAAAAATGAATTTGCTCCCAGGCAAGGGGGAGAGCCTCTTTTGGGGTCAGGGCTGGCCCATGCGGCCCTGGGCTAAGAACGGCCCGCGACGGCGTCCAGGCGGCGACAGGCGCCCTTGGAAAAGCCCCTAGCCTCGGCGCGGCGAGGCCGTCGACCTGGGGGCCGGGTTGGGAATCACCGCCGTGGCCACCCAGTCCAGCACCAGGGCCACCGGGGCCGTGGGCTGCGTGAGCGCCTCCTGGGCCGTGGCCAGCACCAGGTCCAGCCGCCGGAGGCCTACAGGTCCAAGCCGCGCCAGGCGCCGGGCCGTGGGGCTGCCCTGGGCATCCGGTGAAAGCGCCAGCGCGAGGGCCAACTCGCCCGCCAGTCCGGAGAGGATGCGCGAGGCCAGGGCGCGATCCGCAGCGCCCTTGCTGCCCGTGCGCTCGAACCAGCCCTGCCCGGAATCCCAGAAACGCAGCAGCGCCGCGATCCATTCGGCGGCATCGGCCTCCGGGGCCTTGGCCACGGGCCAGGGCAGGGTGAGCACGAAGCTGCGCGAGACGAGCGTCTGCAACAGCCGCTCGCGCTGGGGGGCAAGCAGGACGAACACGTTGCCGGGCCGGGGCTCCTCAAGGGTCTTGAGCAGCAGGTTGGCGGCGGAGGGGTGCAGGTCCTGGGCCTCGGAAAAGATGGTCACGCGGTGGCCAGCGCCGTGGGGCGGCTGGCCCCAGACCGGCAAGAGCGCCCGGATCTGGTCGATGTTGGCGGTCTTGGGGTCGTCCTCGAAGAACTGCCGGTCCACCACGATGAGGTCGCGGAAGGCGCGCTCGTCGATCTGGCGGCACAGGCCACAGCCGCCGCAGCCGCCCTGCGGGCAGTTGAGCGCCTTGGCCCAGGCGCGGGCCGCGGCCTCGCGGTCGGCCGCGCCGCCGCCCTCCATCACCAGGCTCTGGGGCGGACGCCGCGCCAGGATGCGCAGGCGGGCCAGCACCTGCCCGTCCACCGCGTTGAGCGGAGGCTGGGCAGGCGCCGGGTCCGGCTGGCTGGCTGCCGTCTTCGGCATGGCGGTCCTTGCGGCCTAGCCGCGCGTGAAGGTCTGCGCCCGGTCCGGGCCGACGGACACGAGGCCGATGGGCACGCCGGAGAGCTCCTCCATGCGCGCGAGGTATTTGCGGGCGTTCTCCGGCAGGTCGGCGAAGCGCGTCACCGTTGTGATGTCCTCGTCCCAGCCGGGCAGGGTCTCGTACACCGGGGCGACAAAGGCCATGCCGTTCTGCTCCTGCGGGGGGTAGTCCACCCGCTGGCCCTTGTAGTCATAGGCCACGCAGATCTTGAGCTCCTTGAGCCCGGAGAGCACGTCGAGCTTGGTGACGGCCAGTTCGGTGGGACCGTTCAAACGCGCGCTCTCGCGCAGCACGACCATGTCGAGCCAGCCGCAGCGGCGCTTGCGGCCCGTTGTGGCGCCGAACTCGCCGCCCTTTTCCTGCAAATAATCGCCGGTGGCGTCAAAAAGTTCGGTCGCGAATGGACCTCCGCCCACACGTGTGGTATAGGCCTTCACAATTGCGATGATGCGCTCGAGCATCCTGGGCGAGCAGCCGGACCCGGAGGCCGCGTTGCCCGAAACCGTGGTGGACGAGGTGACATAAGGGTAGGTGCCGTGGTCGATGTCCAGGTGCGTGCCCTGGGCGCCCTCGAAAAGCACGGTGCCGCCTCCGGCCACGGCGTCCTGGATGGCGGTGGACACGTCGGCCAGGAAGGGGCGGATGCGCTCGGCGATGGGCAGGAGCTCCTGAAAAACGGCTTCGGGGTCGATTGGCTCCACGCCGAAGAGGTTCTTGAACAGGACGTTCTTCTCCTCCAGGGCGCGGGCGATCTTCTCGCGCAGGAGCTCGGGGTCGGCCAGGTCCGCGGCGCGGATGCCGCAGCGGTGCATCTTGTCCTCGTAGCAGGGACCGATGCCCCGGCCCGTGGTGCCGATCTTCGCGCCGCCCGTGCGCAGGCCCTCGCGGGCGACATCAAGGGCGCGGTGGTAACTCATAATGACGTGCGTCTTCTTGCTGATCATGAGCCGCTTGGGGCTCACGTCCACGCCCTTTTGCGCCAGGGTGTCGATCTCGCGCAGGAAGACTTCCGGGTCCAGCACCACGCCGTTGCCGATGAGACAGACCTTGCCCGGGTGCAGGATGCCCGAGGGGATGAGATGCAGGATGCATTTCTCGCCGGCCACCACAAGGGTGTGCCCGGCGTTGTTGCCGCCCTGGAAACGCACGATGGCCGCGGCTTCCTGGGCCAGCATGTCGACGATTTTGCCCTTGCCCTCGTCGCCCCACTGGGACCCGAAGACCACGATATTTGACATGGACGCTCCTTATGACTACTTGCCCGTCCTCGAGGACGCCGTTTTTACGGCAAGTGGCACAAATGCGTAAAAGAGGATTCTGAACATGTCAACAACACTCCCGGACAATACGACGCGGGCCGGCAGGGGCTTCAGGCGCGACCGCCTGATCCTCGGCATGCTCACGGCGGCGCTGGCCGGGCTGGTGGTCCATCACACATTGACCCTGCCCATGCCCAAGAGTCTTGTCGTCGCCGCGCCGCGCCAAACGCGCATCACCGGCGACGCGTCCATGAGCTTTGAGAAGGCGTTGCTAGAGCGCTTCGCCCGCGAGCACGGCGTGAACCTGACCTTCGTGCTCACCGATACCCCGGAGGAAACCCTGGAGCTGGTCGAGGGCGGCCGCGCCCAGATCGGCCTGGCCCTCGGCGTGGCCCCGCAAGAGGTGAGCGCTCACGACGCCAAGGCATCGAAAAAGAAATCGAAAATTGCCTTCGGACCGGAGTACGACCGCCAGCCCATCTACGCCGTGGACTGGAACGAGGGCTTCGCCCCGCCTGAGGACGCCTCCGGGGCGCTCGGCGAGCTGTTGCGCGTTGCGGCCTCGTTCTCCGTAAGCCCGCGCCAGGCCCCGGCCTTGCCGCTGGACGCCCTGCACCTGCTGCTGCCCTTCGTGGCCGAGGTGCGCGACACCGCGCCCACCCTGCACGAAGCCTCGTACCGCTTCGTGTGGCGCACGGACGTGCCCCGGCTGGACAAGGCCATGCGCGCCTTCTGGGACGAGTTGCTGGCCGACGAAAGCCTGGACCACCTGCGCGAACGCACCCTGGGCTTTTTGCCGGCCGACCCGGACCCCTTTGAAATGGCCATGCTGCGGCGCACCTTGGCGATCAACGTGCCCGAGCACCGCAAAACCATTGAGCGCGCCGCGCGCAAATGGGGACTCGACCCCTTCCTGCTGACCGCGGTGATCCACCAGGAGTCGCGCTTCGACCCGGACGCGGTGAGCGCCACGGGCGTGCGCGGCCTGATGCAGATGACCGGCTCGACCCTGGCGGAGCTGAACGTCAAGAATCCGGGAGACCCTGCGGAGGTCATCCACGCCGGGGCCCGCTACCTGGACCTTTTGCGTCGGCAGTTTGCGGACATGGGCTACGACGACGAGGACGCCATGCTGCTGGCCCTGGCCGCGTTCAACGTGGGCCAGGGACACGTGCAGGACGCCATTGATCTGCTGCGCGGCGAAGGCGACAGCGACGACGAGCTGCCCACCTGGCTTGGCGTGCGCCAGGCGCTGCCCCTTCTGGCCAACGCCAAGGTGGCCCAGCGGACGCGCTACGGCCTGTGCCGGGGCGCGGAGGCGGTGGAGTTCGTGGACAAGGTGCGCTACTTCACCTTCGCCATCCGGGGGCTAGTCCTGGCCTCGGCGGAGGGGAATGAGCTTTCCGGCCTTCGGCTTGCCCTGGCGGACTGACGGCCTGGCGGGGGGGTGCCCGGAGGATGCGCGTTCAGAGGGCGCGCGTTCGCCGGTCTTCCCAGCCGCGTTCTCGCCCCTGGCGGGCTGCCGCCGTGCGCCCGACTGTTCCCGGGAAGGGGCCTGGGGCGCGGTCAAGTCGAGCATCTCCAGGCCCGGCGCTGGCGCGCCCGGCTGGCGCGAGGCCGCGAGATTGTAATTGAAGAGCTGGTTCTTCATGCGCACGGCCTGGATGAGCCCGAAGACCAGGGCGGCCTCCTCCCAGCGGCGACTGGGCTCGAACTGGCGCACGGCCTCGGCATACTTCTCCCACAGGTCCATGAGCGAGGCCTCGTCAAAGGCCACCAGTTGGCGGGCCAGCTTGGTCAACGCGTTTTCAAGATACGAATCGGGCATGCGGGAAAACCTCCAGGCGCGCCGGAAACGGCGCATGACGGGCCAGTTACCAGAAAGCGGCGCGGCCGCCAATTCAAATTTGCCCACCGGGGCGGCCTGTGCTAGGAACTCTCCGCTCGCGACATCATTAATACTGAAGGGGACACGGCCATGAGCGACCTCAAGAAGATGTACACCACCCTGTTGGGCGACTCCTTTCCGGAGGACCTGCGCATCACCCTGGGCAACCAGGAGCTGGTGTACAAGAAACGCACCTGGAACATCGGCGACGAGGTGCGCGGCCTGCGCTACGGCGAAAACCCCGACCAGCCCGCGGCCCTGTATGAGCAGATCGGCGGCGAGCTGATCCTGGACGGCGTGGCCTTCCGCGCGCCCGGCCAGGGGCTGGTGTCCGCGCTGACCGAGGAGCACATGCTGCAGGCCGGCAAGCACCCGGGCAAGACCAACCTGACCGACGTGGACAACGCGCTGAACATTTTGCAGTACCTCACCGCTCGCCCGGCCGCCGTCATCCTCAAACACAACAACCCCTGCGGCGCGGCCTGGACCGATCTGGGCATCGCCGAGGCCGTCTCCCGCGCCTTCTGGGCCGACCGCATCGCCGCCTTTGGCGGGGCCATCGTGGTCAACCGCCCGCTGACCAAGGAAGCCGCCGAGCTCATCAACTCCTTCTATTTCGAGGTGGTGGCCGCGCCCGAGTTCGAGCCCGGCGTGGTGGACATCCTCAAGGCCCGCAAGAACCTGCGCATCCTCAAGATCCCCGGCATCGCCAGGCTCGACGAGCTGGCAAAGTCGCCATTCCTGGACATCAAGGCCCTGTTCGACGGCGGCCTGGTCATCCAGACCTCGTTCCAGAGCCGTATACGCAGCGAGGCGGACTTCCTGCCCGCCACGGCGGAAAAGGACGGCGTGACCTACGCCGCCCGCAAGCCCAGCGCTCAGGAGATGCAGGACCTGATCTTCGCCTGGTCCATCGAGGCCGGGGTCAGCTCCAACTCGGTCATCTTCGTGCGCGACGGCGTGACCACGGCCATCGGCACCGGCGAGCAGGACCGCGTGGGCTGCGTGGATCTGACCATCGCCAAGGCGCGCACCAAGTACGCCGACCTGCTCGCGTTCAAGGAGCAGAACATGAGCATCTTCGAGCTGATGCTGGCCGCCAGGACAGACACGGCCAAGGCCGAGGCCCTGGCCGACATCCGCAGGCGCGCCGACGAGGCGCGCGGCGGCCTGCCCGGCTCGGTGCTGGTCAGCGACGGCTTCTTCCCCTTCCGCGACGGCGTGGACCTCTGCCTGGCCCAGGGGGTGACGGCCATCGCCCAGCCCGGCGGCTCCCTGCGCGACTTTGAGGTCATCCGCGCGGTGAACGAGGCCACGCCTCAGGCGGCCATGGTCTTCACCGGCCAGCGGTCCTTCAAGCACTAACGGGCAAGCACTAGCCGCATGACGAAACCCCTCAAGCTCTCCGGCTTTCTCCGGCCGGGCGCGGTTGTGGAATTCCTGCAGGACAACGAGGCGCACCTCGCCTGGGTCCTGGAGGAGTCGCAAGGAAAACTGCGCCTGCTCACCCGCACCAAGCGCGAGGTGAAGCTGCCCGCCGCCCGCCTGCTGCCCTGGAGCGGCCCGGAATACCCTGGCGCGGCCACGCGCGAGGAAATAGGCCACAGGCTGGACGACATCGAGTCCCGCCGCCGCGAGATCATGGCCGGGGTAAACGCAATGGAGCTTTGGGAAATGGCCCAGGGCGAGGTGGAGCGCGCCCCGGCGGAGTGGTTTGCGCAACTTGTGTGGACCGAGCCCGGCGTGGACGAGGTGGCCGCCCTGGGGCGCGCCCTGTTGAACGCCAAGGCGCACTTCAAGTTCCAGCCGCCGGACTTCGAGATCCACCCGGCGGACAAGGTGGAGGCCAGGCTCGTGCGCGAGCGCGAGGACAAGGACCGCGAGGCCGTGGCCAGCGCCGGGCACGCCGTGTTCGCCGCGCTCTGGGCGCGCATCAAGAGCGGCCAGCCGCCGCTCTCGCCCAACGTCATCCTGCGCGAGGCCGAGGGCCTGGACCCGGAGGTGGAGGCGCGCCTGCGCGCCATGCTGCTGGCCCAGGTGGCCAAAAGGACCGGGGGCGAATACGACGCCCTGGCCAAGCTCTGGGAGAACCTCAAGAAGCCCCTGCCCATCAAAGGCGAGGACCCGCACCTGGCCCTGCAGCTGGCCGAGGCCTGGGGCGTTCTGCCCCCGCACCACAACGCCTTGCTCGACGAGGTCGGGTATGCCTGGGGCGACGGGTGGTCGGCGGAGTTCGCGGACGAGATCGCCGGACACAAGGCCCGCTTCGCCGAGCTGGCGCGCGCAGCCGAGATCGATCCCACGCCCTATGTGAGCATCGACGCGGCCACCACCCGCGACATCGACGACGCCTTTTTCGTGGCCCCGGCCACCCTGCCCGACGGCCAGCCCGGGTTCTCCTGCCGCGTCACCCTGGCCCGGCCCGGCCTGAGCTGGAACTTCGGCGCTCCGCTGGACCGCGAGGTGTTCTCCCGCGCCACCAGCCTGTACCTGCCCGAAGGCAGCGGCCACATGATGCCCGAGGAACTGGGCACCGGGCTCTACAGCCTGACCGCCGACGGCCCCAAGCCCGCGCTGGTGGCCGAGTTCCTGCTCAACGAGCGCGCCGGGGTCGTCGAAGCCAGGCCCCGGCTGGCCTGGGTCACAATCGCCCGGAACGTCACCTACGCCGACGCGCAAAGCGCCATCGAAACCGACGCCGACCCGCAGCTCTCGCTGGCCATGAAGATCGCGCGCGAGCTCTTCGCCCGCCGCCTGGAGCGCGGGGCCGTGGTCATCGACAAGCCCGAGCCGCAGGTGACCCTTGAAGGCGACCTGCGGAACGTCGTTGTGTCCATCGAGACGCGCGCCGCCAGCCCGGACGCCGAGCTGCTCGTCAGCGAGTTCATGATCCTGGCCAACAGCGGCCTGGCCGCGTGGGCGCGCGACAACGACGTGCCGCTGCTGCACCGCACCCAGGATATCGCCCTGCCCAAGGAGGCCACCGGCGTGTTCAGCGAGCCCGTGGACATCTACCGCGTGGTCAAGCTGCTGGCTCCGCCGCTTTTGGAGCGCCAGCCGCGCAAGCACGCGGCGCTGGCCTGCGAGGCTTACGCCACCCTCACCTCGCCCATCCGGCGCTATGTGGATTTTCTGAACATGGCCCAGGTGCAGAGCTTCCTTGAGACCGGCGCGCCCCGGCTGGACAAGGCCGCGCTGGAGGCGCTCATCCCGCACCTCTCGGCGCGCATCCAGGAGGTGGGCCAGGTGCAGCGCTTCCGCCCGCGCTACTGGAAGCTGGTGTACCTGAGCCAGCACAAGCGCGAGCCCTTCCCCGCCGTGGTGGTGGAGGACGCCGGACCCTATCCCACGCTCTCCCTGCCGGAGCTGCAAATCACCACGCGCGTGCCGCGCGCCATGCTGGGCGACCGCGTGCAGCCGGGAATGCGCTTCGACCTCTTCTTCGGCCGCATCGACCCGCTGACCAATGAGCTGAAGGTGGTGGAGGCGCGGGAGGCGGAGTAGGCCCCACGCGTTAACGAAACAGAAGCGAAAGGCCGGAGCCCCAATCGGGACCCCGGCCTTTGTCGTTTCGCAATGCCTGATGCCTAGACCTTGGCGGCCTGCATTTCCTCGGCGGTGAAGTCCCAGGTAAGGTTGTGCGGCGGCAGCGGCTCGTTCTTGAAGAAGTCCGGCAGCTGGTCGTCCTTGGAGGTGAAGCCAGCCGCGGCGTTGAAGGCCAGCTCGTCCTTCAGCGTGTTCACGCCCAGGTTCACGATGTCGTCCACGCTGTAGGGCTTGCCCGTGGCGGCGGCCACCATGTCGGCCACCACGCCGAGCGCGTCCGGGGTGTCCAGCACGGCGAAGGCCACGAACAGGCACAGGCCCAGGGAGTCCACGGCCGCCGTGGCCACCTGGAGGTTCTTGGAGACCTCCACCTGCCCGGCCTTGCCGTGGGAGGGCACGTCGCCGCCGACCTTGAGCACGTTCTGGCACACGGCGTAGCCAGCGGTGTGGTCCGCGCCCATGGGGGTGGTGCTGTAGGTGACGCCCACGCCCTTGACCACGCGCGGATCGTAGGCGGGCAGGGCCTGGCGCTTCACCACGGGCACGCGGTCCACGCCGAAGGCCTGGGCCGTGAACACGGTGCCGTTGCCCAGAATGCGGCCCAGGGGATCATTGGTGCCGACCTTCTTCAGAAGCTCGATGACGCCCTTGCCGTCGCCCCAGGCCACGATCCCGGCCTCCATGGCCATGGCGATGGTGTTGGCCATCTCGATGGTGTCCATGCCCTTCTCGTCGCAGGTGCGGTCCATCATGGCGATGTCGTCCAGGTTGTCCACCAGGATGTTCGCGCCGAAGCCCCAGATGGTCTCGTACTCGAAGCCGGTGGTCAGGTAGTCGCCGTTCTTGTCGTTGTACACCTGGGAGCACTGGATGACGCAGCCGGTGTGGCAGCCGTGCTTGTACTGGCCGTTGCGCGCCTTGATGGTCTCGGTGAGCGCCTCGCCGCTGATCTTGGCCGCGCCGTCGAAGCGGCCGGAGCGGAAGTTCTTGGTGGGCAGCGCGCCCGCCTCGTTGATGATGTTCACCAGAATCGCGGTGCCGTAGGTGGGCAGGCCCTGGCTGGTGACCGGGTGGCCCATGAGGATGTCGACCCAGCGCTTGCGGGCGGCCTTGAACTTCTCGGGATCGGCCATGTCCACGGCTTCCTTGGCGTCCGGGTCGAGCACGATGGCCTTGACCTTCTTGGACCCCATCACCGCGCCCATGCCGCCGCGACCGGCGGAGCGGCTGGGACGGCCGTCGGGGTCGGAGAACTGGATGGTGGCGGCCATGAGGCTCTGTTCGCCAGCCGGGCCGATCATGGCGGTGACGACCTTCTCGCCGAACGCGGCCTTCACGATCTCGTGCGCGGCGTAGTTGTCCTTGCCCGCGATGTCGGAGGCGTCCTTGAACTCGACCGAGTCCTTCTTGACCACGACGGTGCAGAAGGGCGCGCCCGCCTCGGGCTTGTCCTCAAGGATGATGGCCTGGAGGCCGAGCCTGGGCAGCTTGTGGGCGAACTGGCCGCCGACGTTGGACTCTTTGATGCCGCCCGTGAGCGGCGACTTGGCGCCCACCGAGGACCGGCCGGAGTTGGCCGCCGTGGTGCCCGCCAGAATGCCTCCGGCAATGACCAGCTTGTTGGCGGCGGAGAGCGGGTGGCAGGTGGCCGGAACCTCGCTCGACACCACGCGCGAGGTCAGGGCGCGGCCGCCCAGTCCGGCGTACTTGCCCAGCTCCTCGAAGCGGTACTCCCTGGTGCGGGTGTTAATGCGCAATATCTTCAGCATGGTGGGCTCCTTGTTGTTTCCTGGTTGCGAAAAGCACGGGCCTGCGCTAGGCACAAGGCTGGTTAAAATATAGAACCCAAAAAGAATAAGTCAACGATATTTCATGGTTATGCCAGCGATGACATATATCACCGCAAACATAGCCGCTGGAGGTCCAATGGCCGAGACACGCACCCTGCTCATCCAGGCACAGGCCGAGGTTCTGGCGGCCCTGACCCCGCTGGCCCGCGAGGGGTTCGGCATTGATGTTCCGGCTGGCCGCAGCCTGCGGCAGACCCTGGCCGACGACCTGGGCCTGGGCGCCGAGTGCGTGGAGAAGCGCATCCAGACCGTGTTCCTGGACGGCTCGCCCGTGGACGACATCGACCAGGACCATGCGCGCCCGGGCAGCGCCCTGGCCCTGGCTGGCGCGCTTCCCGGCGTGGCGGGCATCTGCATGCAGCGCCAAAGCCGCATCGGCGTGTACCGCGAGGGCATCACCCATCGGGTGGAGGAGGAGCTTCCCGCCTCCGCGCGCAGTCTGCGCATCACCCTCAAGCTCTTCAACGTGGTGGCCGTGGAATGCCTGGCCCAGGTGCTGGCCTACGGGGTGGAGGTGCGCTCCGGGCGGCTGGCCGAACTGCTGGAGGACAACCCCGAAGCACTGGCGCGGGCCGAACTCTCGCTCGACGGCCAGCCAATCACCCGCACCGCCCTGGCCGACGCCCTGCGCGGCCAAAACGCCCCCCTGCGCCTGAAGGCCGGCCAGTGACCCAGGCCCCGGTGCCAAACGCGGACCTCGCCGCCCTGGCGGCAATCGCCGAGGCCGCTGGTCGGGCCATTCTGGAGGTGCGCCGCAACGGCTTCGACGTGGCCTACAAGGACGACCACTCGCCCCTCACCCGGGCCGACACCGCCGCGCACGAGGTCATCCTGCGCGGCCTGGGCCAGGCCTTCCCCGGCGTGCCCGTGCTTTCCGAGGAAGGCGCGGACCTGCCCTTTGCCGAGCGCGGCCGCTGGGACCGGCTGTTCATCGTGGACCCGCTCGACGGCACCAAGGAGTTCGTGAAGGACAACGGCGAATTCTGCGTGTGCGTCGCCCTGGCCGAGGGCGGCTTCCCGGCCCTGGGCGCGGTGCATGTGCCCCTGTGGGGCAAGACGTACGTCGGCGGCCTGGGCCTGGGCGCCTACCGCCGCGGCGCAAGCGCCCAAGGCATCGGCCCCTGGCAACGCATCCACGCGCGCCAGCCCGATTCAGCCGGACTCGTGGTGCTGGCCAGCCGCTCGCATCCCTCGCCGGACATCGAAGCCTATCTGGCCGGCAAGAACGTGCGCGAGCGCATCACCGCCGGAAGCGCGCTCAAGTTCTGCCTGGTTGCCGAAGGCAAGGCCGACCTCTACCCGCGCTTCAATCCCACGCGCGAATGGGACACCGCCGCCGGACAGGCCGTGCTCGAAGGCGCGGGCGGCAGCGTGCTGCGCCTGGTGGACGGCAGGCCCGGGCCGCGCCTGCCCGTGAACAAGCCCGACCTGTTCAACGGACCGTTTCTGGCCAGCGCCCAGCCGCTGTAGCGGGAGCCCCCCGCCTTCCCTCCCGAAACCGGCAGCCCGCCCTTTCCAACGCCCGGCGCGTGGGGTAAGGGGGCTGCATGAATTCCACCGCCACACCCAGCGCCGCTCTGCACCGCAAGATCGACCTGCGCCTGCTGCCGTATCTGTTCGCCCTGTACGTCGTGGCCTACCTGGACCGCGTGAACGTGTCCTTCGCGGCGCACGGGCTCACGCAGTCCCTCGGCTTCACCAGCTCGGTGTTCGGCCTGGGCGCGGGCATGTTCTTTGCGGGCTATGTGCTCTGCGAGGTGCCGAGCAACCTCATCCTGCGCCGCGTGGGCGCGCGGCTGTGGATCGCGCGCATCATGGTCACCTGGGGGCTGGTGGCCTGCGGCATGGCCCTGGTGCACGCGGCCTGGTCGTTCCATGCGCTGCGCTTCCTGCTGGGCGTGGCCGAGGCCGGTTTCCTGCCCGGCATCATCTACTATCTGACCCTGTGGTATCCGCAGAAGCGCCGCGCCCATGCCGTGGCCCTGTTCATGGCCGCCACGCCGGTCGCGGGCATCATCGGCGCGCCGCTCTCCGGCGTGCTGCTGGAGATGCACGGAACCTGGGGGCTTGAGGGCTGGCGCTGGATGTTCGTGCTGGAGGGCCTGCCCGCGGTGCTGCTGGGCTTTTCGGTGCTCTGGCTCTTGCCAAACGGCCCGGCTGACGCGCGCTGGCTCTCACCCCCGGAGCGCGAAATCCTGGCCTCGGAACTGGCCGGAAACACGGAGCAGGAACACGGCTCCTGGCGCGTCGTGTTGTCGACCTTGCTGCGCGACGGCCGCGTCTGGACGCTTTCGGCGGCCTACTTTTCGCTCTGCGTGGGCATGTACGGGCTGGTCATGTGGATGCCCACCCTCATTGGCGAGATACTGGGGCCGCAGGCCGGACCCATGCACGTGGGGCTCCTGTCGGCGATTCCCTACCTGGGCGGGGTGGCCGGCATGGTGCTGGTGGGGCGGCACTCGGACAAAACGGGTGAGCGGCGCTGGCACACCGCCGGGCCGCTGTTCGTGAGCGCGGCGGGCTTCCTGCTCAGCCTTGCGCCCCTGGGCCAGTGGCTTGGCGAGGACCTCGGCCCCTGGTGGAGCCTGGGCTGCTTCACCCTGTCCACCCTGGGGCTGTGGGGGATGCTCGGCCCGTTCTGGACCATTCCCACGGGCTTTCTTTCCGGCGCGGCGGCGGCGGGCGGGGTGGCGCTCATCAACTCCATCGGCAACGCGGGCGGCTTCGTCGGCCCCACGCTGGTGGGCATGGTCCGCGACGCCACGGGCAGCCACCGTTACGGCTTCTTGTTCATCGCGGTGATGATGGGCCTTGGCGGCTGGTGCATCCTGCGGGCCACGCGGCGGCGCTAGTTGTTCTCGGGAGCTGCGAGCGGCACCCGCACGGTGAAGGGCTCCACCACCTGGAAGGACTGCGCCGCGGCGAGCATCCGCCGGATGGCGGCGGCGTTGACCTCCGTTCCCTTGGACAGCAGCAGAAGCCCCTGCTCGGACACGATGCCTTCCTCCAGCACCATGCCTTCCGCCAGCTCGGCCACGGTCACCCGGCGCAGGGCGTAGTCCGAAGCGCCGCCCACGGACTTCTCCAGGGCGTGCAGCAGCGCCGGGTCATAGCACCCCCCGTCCGCGTTCATGTGCCGCACGATGGCCGCCGGAGCCATGCCCCTGCTCTCCAGCAAATCGTAGTCCGTGGCGATCTTGAGCATCCGGGCGAGGCGGTGCTTGTCCGGGCAGGCGCAGGCGTCGTGGCACTCGTGCTGGCGGCCGATCATCTCCGCCACGTGCTCCAGGCGGGGGATGTGCGCCAGCAGCCCGGCTCCGACCGTGGGGTGGCTGTCGTACAGCCGCTGCTCTTCCGGGCTCAGGTCCTGGCCCGAGGCGATCTTTTCCAGCACCGCGCGCGGCAGGGCCATGCAGCCGATGTGCGAGAGCATGGCCGCGATGTCCAGCTCCCAGGTGATGGGCACATCCGCGGCCTTGGCCAGCCTGTGCATGAGGATCTTGATGCGGCTGGCCCGGCCATAGGCCTCGGGGTTGGCCAGGCTCAGGGCCTCTGCGAGCACCTGGATGCTGCCGCTCAAGGTGTCGCGCAGAAGCTCGCGTTCCGCCGTGACCAGGCGGTACTGCTCCAGCCCGTCCGTAAGGGCGTTGCTGATGGTCTCCAGGGAGCAGGGCTTGGTGAGGAAGCGGAACACCTGCCCCTTGTTCACGGCGTCCATGGCCACCTCGACGTCGGCGAAGCCGGTGAGCATCATGCGCACCGTGTCCGGCGAAAGCTCGCGCACGTGCCCAAGGAAGGTGATGCCGTCCATGCCGGGCATCTTGAGGTCGCTCACCACCACCGCGAAGCTCTCCGGCCCCTGGATGGCCGTGAGCCCCTGCTCCGGGCCAAGGGCCGTGCAGACGTCGAAGCGCCTGCGCAGCATGGCGCGGAAGCTGTCCAAAAGCGGGGCCTCGTCGTCAACGAACAGGATTCTCTGGTTCATGCACCCTCCAGGCGTCGGGCTCATTCACACAGGCGAGCGCCCTTTCCGACCCTGTAGCGCATCAGGGCAAGGCCACGCAATGGTTTCCGGCGCCGACCGGCACGGGATCCCGCTTAGCGCATGGCTTGGGCCAATTCCACGGCCCGCAGGCCCACGATGAGGTGCAGCACTCCAGGCGCGGCCTCCATGACGGCGACCGCCCCGGCGCGCCGGGCGGCCTCGCGGTCCAGGCGTCCGGGCGCGGCCAGCTCCACGCGCAGGCGCGTGGCGGCCACGGCGGTAAGGCTGGCGACATTGCCCGCTCCGCCAAGGGCGGCAAGCAGGGCCTGGGCGTTTGCCGCCAGGGCCGGGTCTGCCGCCGCTGGAGCAGCAGCCGCCAGAGCCGCCTGCGCCGCGCCCGCCGTCTTGACCGCATCTGGCCCGTCCGCTTCCGGTCCGGCGTGGGCCAGGTACTCCTGCATGTCGGTCTTGAGGTTCTCCGAAAGCGGGCCGAAAATGGCCTGCACGCTGTCGCCCACCATCATCACCCCGCTGGCCCCAAGCTGCTTCAGGCGTTTCTCATTCACGCGGTTGTGCTCGGCCACCTCCACGCGCAGCCGCGTGATGCACGCGTCCAGGCTCAGGATGTTGCCGCGCCCGCCAAAGGCCAGCACCAGGTCCAGGGCCAGCCCGCCCGCGCCAGGAGCCGATTCGGCCTGCGCGCCCTGCCCGTCCGGCGTGCCGGGGGCCTCGACCGCCTCGCGGCCGGGGGTCTTGAGGTGCAGCCAGGAGATGGCCGCGCGAAACACGCCATAGTAGACGGCGGCGTAGACCGGGCCAAGGATGAGCACCAGCCACCACTTCTGGGCGAAGCGGCCCAGGGCGTTGAAGACCACGAAGTCGATGCCGCCCTGGGAAAAGGTGAAGCCCATGTGCATGTGAAGCGTGTTGGCCACAAACTGGGAACTGGCGGCCAGCAGCGCGTGCAGAAGATACAGCACCGGGGCCACGAACAGAAACGAGAACTCGATGGGCTCGGTGATGCCGGTGAGGAAGCTCGTGAGCGCGGCGGAGAGCATCATGCCGCCCACGGCCACGCGCCGCTCGGGCCGGGCCGCGTGCCACATGGCGATGGCCGCCGCCGGCAGGCCGAACATCTTGAACAAGAACGCCCCGGCCAGGATGCCCGCCGTGGGATCGCCCGCGAAGAAGCGGTTGATGTCGCCGTGAACCACCTTGCCGGAAGCGTCGGTGAAGCTGCCCATCTCGAAGAAGAACGGCACGTTCCAGATGTGGTGCAGACCAAAGGGGATGAGCAGGCGCTCCACGAAGCCATACAGCGTGGCGGCGGTGCGCGGATCGTTCACCGCCGCCCAGTGCGAGAAATCGTCGATGCCGGTCTGGATGGGCGGCCAAAGGACGGAAAGCATGATGCCGAGCAGGATGGCGGCCAGGGCGGTGATGATGGGCACAAAGCGCTTGCCCGCGAAGAAGGCGAGATAGGCCGGCAGGTTGATGTGGTAGAAACGCTTGAACATGGCAGCGGCCAGCCCGCCCGCCAGAATGCCGCCGAACACGCCGGTCTGGATGGATGGGATGCCCATGATGCTGGAGGTTTGCGCGCCCCAGACCTTGGCCATGACGCCCAGGGTGGCGAGCAGGACCACGTAGCCGATGGCCGCGGCCACGGCCGAGACCCCGTCGTTCTCCGTGAAGCCGAGCGCCACGCCGATGGCGAAGATGAGCGGCAGATTGCCGAAGATCACGTCGCCCGCGTTCTTCATCAGGGCCGAGACCAGCTCCGGCATCCAGGCGAAGTTCGCCGCGCCGATGCCTAAAAGCAGGCCCGCCACGGGCAGCACGGCCACGGGAAGCATCAACGCCTTGCCGATCTTTTGCAGGGCGGAGAAGATGAGCTTGAACATGACGGGCTCCTGTGCGTTCAGCGCGCGCTGCGCTATTGCGCCAAACGGCTCAGCCGGGCGCGAACCTCGGCCGCCGTGGACATCTGGAGAACCTCCTGGGCCAGCTCCTGGCACTGGGCCAGGGTGAAGCGGGCCACGGCTGCCTTCACCGCCGGGATGGCCGGGACAGACACGGACAGCTCGTCCACCCCCAGGCCGATGAGCACGGGCACAGCCGCCACATCAGAGGCCACGCCGCCGCACACGCCTGTCCACTTGCCATGCCGCCTGGCCGCGCCCGCCGCCATGCCGATCAGCGCGAGCACCGCAGGATGCAGGGCGTCGGCCTTCTTGGCCAGCTTGGGGTGGCCCCGGTCCATGGCCAGGGTGTACTGGGTCAGGTCGTTGGAGCCGATGGAGAAGAAGTCCGCCTCCGGGGCCAGGGCCTCGGCCAGCACGGCGGCGGACGGCACCTCGATCATCACCCCCACCTTGACCGCCACGCCCAGGGCGGCGGCCTCCTCGGCCACATAGACCTTGGCCTCGCGCAGTTCGTCCACCCCGGCGATCATGGGGAACATCAGGTTGAGGTCGCACAGGGGCGCGCAACGCAAAATGGCCCGCAGCTGGGCGCGGAACAGGTCCGGGCGCTCCAGGCTCACGCGCACGCCCCGGATGCCCAGGAAGGGGTTGTCCTCGCGCGGGAGCGGCAGGTAGGAGAGCGGCTTGTCTCCGCCAACATCCAGGGTGCGGATGACCACGCGCCGCTCCGGCCCGAAGGCCCGCGCCACCTCGGCGTAGGCGGCGTACTGCTCCTCCTCGTCGGGCGCGCTGTCGCGCTTGTCGAACAGGAACTCCGAGCGCACGAGCCCAACGCCCTCGGCCCCTGCGGCTGCGGCCTCCCGCGCCTCCTGCCCGTTGCGCACGTTGGCCGCCACCTCGATGCGCACTCCGTCCGCCGTCTTGGCCTCGGCCCCGGCGGCGGCCAGCTCGGCCCTGCGGCGGGCGTCCTGCTCGGCCATGCGGGCGCGCGCCTGGGCCAATTCGGCCTCGCTGGGGTCGCGCTTGAGCACGCCCGCGCCGCCGTCCAGCACCACCACGGTCCCATCCGGCAGGTCGAGCACGGCCTCGTCCATGCCGCAAATGGCCGGGATGCCCAGCGAACGCGCCAGGATGGCCACGTGGCTGGTGGCCCCGCCGCTTGCCGTGCAGAAGCCCAGCACCGTGGAGCGGTCCAGGGCGGCGGTGTCCGACGGGCTCAGCTCGCGCGCCACCAGGATGGTCTCCGGCTGGGTGATGGCCGGGGCCGGGGCCACGCCAGCGAGCAGGCCCAGCACCCTGCGCCCGATGTCGCGGATGTCGCCCGCGCGCTCGCGCAGCAACGGATTGTCCAGGGCCGCCAGCTGGTCGGAATATTTCACGTAGGCCTCGCGCCAGGCAAAGGCCGCGCTCTTGCCGCCCTCCAGGCCCGCCGTGGCCAGGCCGGTCAAGTCGGGATCGTCGAGCAACTCGTGGTGCGCGGCCAGAATCTGGGCGCGGGACGAGCCGCCCGCCTGCCTGCGCAAATCGTCCACCTGCAGGCGCGCGGCGCGCAGGGCGTTCTCCAGCCGGGCCAGCTCCTTCACCGCGCCTTCGCCCGCCTCGGGAACCACGATCTCGCCCTGGCGGTATTGCAGCACCCGACCCACGGCCAGCCCGGGCGAGGCCGACACGCCCGCGTACTCGCCTGCAACACGCGCGGCGGCGCTCCTGGGCGCAGGCGCGGGCGAAGGGGCTGCCGGGGCCTGGCCCGGAGCCTCGCCGCAGCCCTCGGCCAGCATCCTGGTCAGCGCGGCCATGGCCACGGAGGCGTCGGCCCCGCTGGCCCGCAGGCGCACGGTCTCGCCCTGGCGCAGGGAAAGGCCCAGAATGGCAACCACGCTCTTGGCGTTGGCCTCGCCGGCTTCGCTCGCCTCGCCCGCCTCGCGCAGCAGACGCACGTCCGCGCTGAAGCGCTTGGCCTCGGCGGCCAGCATGGCGGCCGGGCGCGCATGCAGGCCCGCGACATTGGGAATCGCCACGGGCTCGGAGAGCAGGGCTTCGGCCTGACCGGGGTGCGGAATGGACTGCGCGACGGATGTCCCGGCCTCGGCCACGGCGTCCGCCAACTCGATGGTCATGATCACGTCCCGCCCGGCCTGCACCAACGCGCTTTCTGGCCCGTCCCCGGTCCTGTCCGTCGGCCTGTCCGCCGGTGTCACGCCGCGCACGGCCTCCATGTTCGCCACCACGATCTGCGTCAGCAGACTCTTGGCCTTGCCCGCCACCAGGTCGGCGTCGAAGGCGAGCAGCGGCTGCCCGGCGCGCACCGTGTCGCCCTTGGCCACCAGCGGCGTAAACCCCTCCCCGCGCAGCAGCACGGTGTCGAGGCCCACGTGGATGAGCAGCTCCACCCCGCTGCCGGTGATGCTGAGCGCGTGGTGCGCGCCGTGCAGTTGGGTCACCACGCCGTCCATGGGCGCGAGCACCTCGGACGAGGTGGGGTCGAGCGACACGCCGTCGCCCACCATCTTCTGGGCGAAGACCGGATCAGGCACGGTTGCAAGGGGAACGGGGACTCCGGACAGAGGGGCGAGAATATCCAGTCGACGTGGCGCGGTGGACATCGAAGAGCTCCTTCGGAGAGGACGTGCGGGGGCTGGCGAAACAATTCCAGTTCAGAACCGACCTACGGCATTTTGACTATCTTGCCAACTGGCTGCGGAGAATTGCCGGGAGTGTTTGGAAGGCGTGCGCCCGGTCCGCGCATGGCCCAGACACTCGGAAGCCCTGCTGGCTCTGAACGACCGCTCAAAACGACAGGACCTGCCCCGCCACGGCGCAACGTTCATGGACCGCCGATGCCGCAACGCAGACAGCCTGGACCGCAAAAACGGTCCAGGCTGTCTGCGTTGCCCTGAGGGGGTTTGGGGGAAATCATTTCCCCCAAGAAATCTTACGCCATCCCGCTCCCAGACCTAGGCCAGGCCCAGGGCGCTCCAGAGCCGCGGGGCCACGGCGCCCAGGCTGAAGCGCTCGACCACGGACGCGCGGGCGTTTCCGGCCATGCGCTCCAGTCCCTCGCGGTCATCGGCCAGGGCCAGGATGTGCGTGGCCCAGTCCGAGGGCTGGCGCACCAGCAGCCCGTCGTGGCCGTGGGTGAGGATCTGGGTGTTGAAGCCCACGGCCGAGGCCACGGGCACGGCCCCGACCGCCATGTACTGCAAGATCTTGAAGCCGCACTTGCCGCGCGTGTACTCGTCGTCGGTCAGCGGCATGAGCCCGGCTTCGAAGCCGCGCAGCTGGTCCACCTCGCGCTCCGGGCTCCAGCGCTCAAAGCGCACCAGTTCGTGCAGCTCGCCCGTGTAGGGCGCGTCGGACACGATGCGGAGGTCCAGGCGCTCGCGGTGGGGTGCGAGCTGGCGCAGCACCTCGGGCAGAAAGAAGAGATTGCCGGACGTGCCCATCCAGCCCACGCGGAAGCGGCCCACGCCCGAGGCGTCGGCCGGCGGCGGGGTGTAGGTGTCCGTGTCCAGCAGCGTGGGCAGCACGAAGACGTTCGGCTGGTGCTCGCGCGCGTGCCCGGCCAGGTAGTCGTTGCCCGCGATGACGAGATCGACCGCCGCGCAGGTGCTGGCGAAGCGCGCCTTGATCTTGGCCGCCTTCCGGGCGCTGCCCGGTTGCCCAAGCTCCGAGGGGTGCAAGGCCCAGAGGGCGTCGTCCACGTCGTAGGCGAGCAGCCCGCAGGCGCGGCGGATGAGCGCGAGCTCCCACGGGGCGAAGAGCTTCTGCTGGATGACGATGACCCTGGCCCTGGGCAGGCCGAGCAGGAAGGCCAGGCGCTGGTGCACGGCCTTTGGCGCGCGCCGCCAGTCCACGGCCAGGCCGCGCGCGCGGCCAAGCTCCACAAAGGGCAGCACGCGGAAGCGCACGCTGGGCAGGGTCTCGCCCGAAGGCGTGAGAAAGAGCAGGTCCAGCATCTCCGGGCTCATGGGCGGCTCCGCTTCCGGCGGATGATCTCGTCCACCATGTCGAGGTACGGGTCCAGGCCGCAGGGCCGGTCATCGGGCCAGACAAAAGCCGGGCGGTCCTTCTCCGCCGCGGCCAGGGCGATGAGCCGGGCCAGGGCGTCCGCATCGCCGGGATCGGCCAGGACCAGGCGCGGGTCCACGAACACCGCGCTGCCGTTGCGGCTGCTCGAGATGGCGGGCAGGCCGCAGGCCAGGGCCTCCAGCACGGCGTTGGAGCAGGCGTCGTAATAGGTCGGCAGGGCGAAGACATCGGCCGCGCCGTAAAAGCCGGGCATGTCCTCCACCTTGCCCGCGAAGCGCACGCGCGACGCGACGCCGAGCCTGCTCGCCAGGGCCATCCAGGCGTCGGGGTGCCTGCCCCCGGCCACGGCCAGGCGGAAATTCTCCGGCAGCAGAGCCAGGGCGCGGACGAGCGTGCCCACGCCCTTGAGCGCGAAATTGGTGCCAGCGGTGCACACCACCGTGTCGGCGTCCGTGAGGCCGAGGCGGGCGCGCAGTTCGGCGCGGCGCTCCGGACTGGGCGGGGCGAAGCGCGAAAGGTCGGGCCGGTTGTAAACCACGCCCACGCGCGCGGGGTCGAGCCCCGGATGGGCCTGCAAGAGCCAGTCGCGCACCAGGTGCGACACGCAGACGATGCGCTGGTCCGGGTTTGCGGGCGCGTCGAATTGTTTCGCTTCCATCCAGCCGATGACCGCGGCCGAAGGCGAGAGGATGCGCTTAAGGCGCTTGCGCAGGCGCGCCAGGCCCTCGCCGTGGGCGGCCAGGGTGAGCCGGTTGAAGATGTCCTGCGGGCCGCCGCCCACGCGCAGGATGTCCTGGTTCCAGGTGCGCGAAAGCCCGATGACCACGTCGTAGGATTGCTGGCGCAGGCGCTTTTCAACCGCCCAGGCGAACCAGAGGTTCTTCACGGCCCGGCCCAGGGGCGGGCGGCCCAGCACCACCGGGTTCACGCCAGCGGGAAGAGCGCCCTCGGCCCGGGCGCAGAGGAAGTCCACGCGATGGCCGCGCGCGGCCAGGGCCTCGGCCAGCCGCCAGCCAAAGCCCTCGGCCCCGCCATACAGCCCGAAGCGGGGCATGGACAGGGCGATGGTCGACGGTGATGCGGGCTGGGTCATTGCGGCTCCGGCGGATTGATTCTCGAAACACTCGTTTTGGGCGGATTCCCTTCAAGCGTATGCGCTTCGGGGGCAGTCTTGAACGAAACGCCCCGCTTTGACAAGACGCGGGGGCTTTGGCATAGCCTTGGCGGCGCAAAGAAAAACTCCCGGCGCCCGCTCTGGAGGCCCCCCATGTTTCCCGCCCTGCCCGAGGACCTGAGCCTGCAACTTCTGCTGAACCAGCAGTGGCGCTCCGCCGCCCTGGACCTGCTGCTGCCGTTTTTTTCGCTGCGCGCGCCGCTGTTCGTGCTGCTGGCCGGGCTGCTGGTGTGGCGCTCGGCCCTGCGGGGCAAGGGGCAGGTGATCTATTTCCTTGTCCTGGTGCTGGCCATGGGCATAACCGACCTGACCTGCAACGCGGTCAAAAACGCCGCTGGCCGGGTGCGGCCCCAGCACGCCGTGGCGGGCGCGTATTACCAGGAATCCGGCCAATGGGTGCGCACGCCCGCCGACCACACGCCCGACCGCGAGCGCGGCAGTTCGTTCCCCTCGGCCCACGCGGCCAACTCCATGGCGCTGACCGTGCTGGCCGTGTGCCTCTGGCCGCGCCTGCGGCGTGGGCTCTGGGCCCTGCCGCTTCTGGTGGGCTGGTCGCGCGTGTACATGGGCAAGCACTACCCGCTGGACGTGCTCGGCGGCTGGATTCTCGGCGGCCTGCTCGGCTGGTGCTGCTGGCTGGCTTGGAAGCGCTTGGCCCCGCGCCTCAAGATGGCCGTGCTTCCGGACGAGCTGTACCGGCCCTTGCTGCCGCCCCCGCCGGGCTGCCGCTAGGGGCGCGCGAACCTATTCTCCCGAAGCGCGCCCCGCCCCTGAAGCGGCGTCCTCGTCCTCAAGCTCGTCCTCTTCCACGGGCACCGCGCCCTTGCGCTTGTAGGCCCGGTACACCGAGACCCCCAGCCAGCCCGAGGCCATGAGCAGCAGCACGCTGAAGCCGATGGACAGCGCCCTGCCCAGGCCGGTCTCCGCGCTGATGCCCGCCCCGGCCAGGGCGAACACAAGATTCTGCGGCAGGTAACCAGCTGCTGAGCCCAGGATGAAGGCGGCGGCGGGAATGCTGGTGACGCCGGCGGCCACGCTGGTGAGCATGTTGTGCCCCACGGGAAGCAGCCGGATGGCCAGGGCCGAGCGCCAAGGGTCGGAACGCAGGAAGGCGTCGAGCCGCTCCACGCGCCTGCCGAAGCGCGAGAGCACGAAATCGCGCCCCAGGGTGCGCGAGAGGCCGAAATCCATGGCGCAGCCCAGCGCCGTGCCGAGCGTCGCCAGCACCGTGCCCCAGAACCAGCCAAAGGCATAGCCGCCCAGAAAGGCGGTGAGCTGCCGGGGCACGCCCATGCCCGTCACCAGCCCGGTAAGGCCGAGGAAGAAGAGCACGCCCCAAACGCCCTGGCCCTCCACGTGGGCCAGCACCCACTGGCGGTCCGCCAGATGCTCCTCCAGGCCCAGGGCGCGCGCAAGCACCACCAGTCCGGCGAATACGGCCAGCATGGCCAGGCCCTTGAGCACGGGCCGGATGCCGGTGGCCCTATTTCCCACTCTCGCCCCGTTTCGCGGCCCGCTTGGCCTCGCGTTCGGCGGCGCGGCGCTCGGAGCGGCTGCCCGTGGGCCTGGCCCCGGCGGGCTGGTCTCCGCGCGTGCTGTTGATGAGGCAGTAGCCCAGGAACAGCGCCAGGCCCTGGGCCGCGCCCATGACCAGGTCCACCTGGATCCAGGCGTACCAGAGCCCGGCCCCGGCCCCGGCGACCAGCGGAATGAAGGGCCAGCGCGGACGGCGGCTGGAAAGCTGCGGCAGACCGAAGATGCCGCGCCAGAGCACGGCCATGAAGGCCACAAACTGCAAGGCCAAGGCCAGGGCGAGCAGCTGGGTGGCCAGCGGAACGAGCACGACGTCGGACATGGGAGACATGGACGGACTCCTTGGCGTGGGTGGCTAGAAACGGCCCCTGGACTCGGCCTTGCGGGCCTCGTCGAGGCGGCCCTGCAGGGTGAGGGCCTTGACCAGGGCGTCCCAGAACTCCTGGCGCTCGGGCATGAGCGCCGCGCTCTGCCGGGCCAGCACCTCGGCTATCTGCGGGTCCTCGCCGGAGTCCAGGTACAGCTTCGCCAGCATGTGCAGGGCGAAGGCGTCGTTGTGGTTGGCGCTGATGGCCAGGTGCAGGTGCTCGCGGGCCTTGTCCGCCTGCCCCTTGGCCAGGGCCACGCGGGCCAGGGGCCGCAGCGCCGCGTCCTCGCCGCCCGGCGCGGCCAGGGCGCGCGCGTACAATTCCTCGGCCCGGTCCAGGTCACCGGCGTTCTCCACGAGCGAGCCCAGGCGCAGCAGGCTGAAGCTGTGGCTGGGGTCAAGCTCCAGGCAGCGTTCGTAGGCGGCGCGGGCCAGGCCCGTCTCGTCCAGGCGCTGGCAGGCCCAGCCCAGGTTGTAGTGGGCCATGACGTCCGTTGGTTCGGCCTCGACCACCAGTTCGAACTCGCGGCGCGCCAAGTCGGCCTTGCCCAGCTTGGCGTAGCAGATGCCCAGCGAGTTGCGGGCCAGGATGTTGCCGGGATCGGCCAAAAGCGAGAGCTTGAACTCCTCCACGGCGGCGTAGAGGTCGCCCTCGGCGAAGAGCCGGTCGCCCGAGACGTTCAGGGACACGGAGTCGAACAGGGCCACGCGCGGCGCGGGCAGAAGCAGGGCGTGCTCCAGGGCCTTGCGCGCGCACTCCAGGGCGTCGGCCTTGGCGAAATTGAGAAACGGGTAGCTGAACAGCCCAACGGCGAGGTCAAGGCCATGCTCCGCGGCCGCCAGGGAACAGAGCTCCTCGGCCTGGGCCAGGATCTCCGTCCTGGAGCCGCCGGGCAGGAAGTGCACCAGCCCGCCCAGCCCGAAACGGCCGCCAGCGGCGCGCGCGGGCTTCTGGCCGGCGTTGTCGCCCGTGCGGACCGGGGCGGCGGCGCCGGCCTGGGACAAGAAGCATTGCTCGGCCAGGGCGGCCACCTGGGCCACGGCCGTGTCCAGGCGCTTCACCGTGCCGCCGCGCCTGTCAACGCCGTCCCGCGCGCCGTCCTTCTGGAGGTCTTTCAAGCCGTCCCTGGCCGGGCCGTCGCCGCCGGGCATGATGACCCGGCAGAGCACCACGGTGAAGGCGTCGGCGCGGCTGCGCACGCGGCCAAAGAAGGACAGGAAGTCGCGGTAGCCGTACAGGCCGGTGAGCATGTCGCGCTGGGCCACGCCCGGTCCGCCCGCGTCCTCCACCGGCTGCGCGGCGAAAAGGCTGTCGCGCTCCTGGATGAGCGTCAAGCGGTCGCCGGGCTCCGGAGCCCAGGCCGGGTCGCCCGCGTGCAGCACCTCGGCGAAGGCGATGTCCTCCTGCACCTCGGTGAGCACGATCTCGCCCTTGTACAGCGCGGGCGAGCGGCCAAGCAGGCGCTCGTCGCCGGAGAGCCGGGCCTCGATGGTGCGCTCCTGGAACCTGGGCGACCAGACGAGGTAGCGCAGGCCCTCCTGCGCGCCCACGCCGCGCCCGAGCGTCACCGAGAGCCGCTGCATGGGCAGGATGTCGAGGATGCGGCCGCCGGTGCGCGCGATCTCCTGAAAGCCGAAGACCCGGTTGCGGCCGTGGTCCTTGCTGGTGCCCACGGCCTTCTGCGCCGCGCGCATGAGGATGCGCGCCTGCTCGACCGGGGTGCGCTCCAGCTGCGCCCCGCGCAGGCATTGTGGATAGTTGGCGTAGCCCAGGCTGGCGGACACGCTGATGCGGTCGCCCGTGACCTCGTCCTGGAAGGCGAGCGCGCCGATGGCCTGGCGCACCTCCTCGGCCAGCTGGAAGGCCCCCTTGGCGCTGGCGTCGGGCAGGAGGATGGCGAAGGTGTCGTTGTGGATGCGCGCGGCGGTGACGTGCCTCGGGCAGGCGCCGGCGATTGCCCGGCCCACCCGGGCCACCATCTCGTCGCCCAGCAGGTAGCCGTAACGCTCGTTGATCCACTGGAAGTTGTCCAGGTCGAGCAGGATGACCCCGAGGGATGCGCTGAAGCACTGCACGTCCGGGTCGGTGCGGCCGCCGGTGGTGGCCTCCAGGCAGTGGCGGATGAGGGCGATCTCGCGCGCCAGGGCCTTGTGGAAATGCTCGCGGGCCGAGAGGCCGGTGAGGGCGTCCGTCACCGAGCGCTTGTACAAAAGCATCTGCTCCAGCACCTTCTCGGCCATGGCCATATACACCGGGGGCATGGCCCTGGGCGCGCTTAAGCGCACCCCGCGCGCCACGAACACGCCCAGCGTCTTGCCGCAAAGCCTGAGCGGCAGCATGAGCTCGCGGCTGCCGGGGTCGAAGCGCAGCTCCGGCGGGGCCGCGCCCTCGCGCGGGAAATACAGGCTGTAGGAAGTGAAGGGCAAAAAGGCGCGGATGGCGTCCTTCAGGCTGTGCTCCAGGTCGATAAGATCCTGGCGGGTGAGCTGCACGCTCTCGTCGGCCAGAATTTCGGTCAGTATGTCGGCGGCGGGTCGCATGAACGGCGTTCTATCCTGCCGCCACCGCCAGCACAAGGCCCAAGGTCCGGGGGCGGGAAAAATCTGTGGACAGCCCCGGGCAATCGTGCCATGTGTGCCTTCCAAAAACACAGCCTCCGGGACCGCCGATGGATCTTCTGACAACCCCCGCAGCCTTACGCAGCCAATGCCGCCAGTGGCGCAAGCACGGCGAGAGGATCGCCCTGGTGCCCACCATGGGCTTTCTGCACGACGGCCACATGAGCCTCATCGACCATGCGCGCCAGCGGGCCGATCGGCTCGTGGTGAGCGTGTTCGTGAACCCCACGCAGTTCGGACCGAACGAGGACCTGGACCGCTACCCGCGCGACCTGCCCAGGGACGTGCGGCTTGCCGAGGCGCACGGCGCGGACGCCGTGTTCGCGCCCGAGCCCGGGGCCATGTACCAGCCGGACCACGCCACCTGGGTGGAGGTGCCGGAGATGGCCAAGCTGCTGTGCGGGGCCTCGCGGCCCGGCCACTTCCGGGGCGTGTGCACGGTGGTGCTCAAGCTGCTGAACCTGGTGCAGCCGGACCTGGCCGTGTTCGGCCAGAAGGACTGGCAGCAGCTGGCGATCCTGAAGCGCATGGCGCGCGACCTGGACCTGGACGCGGAGCTTGTGGGCATGCCCATCTTCCGCGAGGCCGACGGCCTGGCCATGAGTTCGCGCAACGTCTACCTGACGCCTGAGGAGCGCGCCAAGGTCCCGGCCATCCGCCAGGGGCTCCTGCTGGTGCAGGAGCGCGTGCTGGCGGGCGAACGCGATGCGACCGCGCTGGGCCTGCTTTTTGAGAAACATCTGGCCGAAAAATTGCCCGAGGCCCGGACGGATTACGCCTCCTTCGTACATCCTGAATCAATCTCGCCCGTTGCGCGCATCAATGCCGCGACGCTTTTCGCCGTTGCCGTGTTCATCGGCAAGGTGCGGCTTATAGACAACATTCTTCTTGAGGTATAAAAGCACATGCCCAGACGCACGTTCATGAGCGCAAAGATCCACGGGGCCACCCTCACCTCGCTGAACCTGGACTACGAGGGCAGCATCTCCGTGGACACCGCCCTGCTCGACGCGGTGGGCATACTGCCCTACGAGCGGATCGACGTGCTGAACCTGGACAACGGGGAGCGGCTGACCACCTACGCCATCCTCGGCAAGCCGGGAGAGATCTGCCTGAACGGCGCTGCCGCGCACAAGGGCAAGCCGGGGCAGAGAGTTATTCTGGTGACCTACCTGGAGCTTGAGCCGCACGAGATCGCGGCGCACAAGCCCAGGGTCATACGTGTGGACGCCGCCAACAGGCCCGAGGCGGCCCACTAAATAAATCTTACCTGATATACTGGAGGACTTGCATGATTTCACCGAAAAGCCGCTACATGTTCACGTCCGAGTCCGTCACCGAGGGACACCCGGACAAGGTGGCCGACGCCATCTCCGACGCCGTGCTCGACGCGCTCATCGGCCCGGATCCGAATTCCCGCGTTGCCTGCGAGACCCTGGTGACCACCGGCATGGCCTTCATCGCCGGCGAGATCACCACCAACGCCTACGCGGACCTGCCGTCCATCGTGCGCGAAACCGTGAAGGAGATCGGCTACAACAGCTCCGAAATGGGCTTCGACTACGCCACCTGCGCGGTCATGTCCTCCATCGACAAGCAGAGCGCCGACATCGCCCAGGGCGTTGACCGGCAGAAGCCCGAGGACCAGGGCGCCGGCGACCAGGGCATGATGTTCGGGTTCGCCTCCAAGGAAACCCCCACGCTGATGCCCGCGCCCATCTACTACGCGCACCAGCTTTCCCAGCGGCTCACCTTCGTGCGCAAGCAGGGCATCCTGAAGTTCCTGCGCCCGGACGGCAAGACCCAGGTGGCCGTGGAGTACGAAAACGGCAAGCCCGTGCGCATCGACAACGTGGTCTGCTCGGCCCAGCACGACGAGACCATCGCCCACGCCGATCTGGTGGAGGCCATCAAGAAGGAAGTCATCTACCACACGCTGCCGCAGAACCTCATCGACGACAAGCTGAAGGTGTACGTGAACCCCACCGGCCGCTTCGTCATCGGCGGACCCGTGGGCGACTGCGGCCTGACCGGCCGCAAGATCATCCAGGACACCTACGGCGGCGCGGGCGCGCACGGCGGCGGCGCGTTCTCCGGCAAGGACCCCTCCAAGGTGGACCGCTCCGGCGCGTACATGGCGCGTTACGTGGCCAAGAACATCGTGGCCGCCGGCCTGGGCGACGTGGCTGAGGTGCAGATCGCCTACGCCATCGGCGTGGCCGAGCCCGTCTCCGTGGTCTGCACCACCCACGGCACCGGCCAGGTGGACGACGCCGTGCTGACCAAGGCCGTGCGCGAAGTGTTCGACCTCAGGCCCTACTTCATCCTGAAGCGCCTGGACCTGCGCCGCCCGATCTACAAGCTGACCACCAACTACGGCCACTTTGGCCGCGAGCTGCCCGAGTTCACCTGGGAGAAGACCGACGCCGCGGCCGACCTCAAGACCGCCTGCAAGGTTTAGCAGCCTGAATTGACATGACGCCGACAGGGCGGAGGGTTCGCGCTCTCCGCCCTGTTTTTTTTTGGGGGACCGCCGGGCGGACCGCCTCCAGACGCCGAATCCGCTGGAAAAGACGCGCCGCACATGGTATCAGATCCACAAGAGAAGCCTTCCGGCAGGCGACAGGCGGCGCGCCAGCACGAAACACACGCGCCTTCACCCCCATTTCAAGCGAGGTATCGGCATGAAATCGCTCCTGGCCGCGGCCCTGACCATCGTCAGCCTCCTGCTTTCCTCCCAAGGCTTTGCGGGGGGCGCTTCGCTCTCGCAAAACATGAAGCCCCTGCCCACGGGTCAGATCGCCCCGAACTTCGCCTTCACCCTGCCCATCTCCAAGGGCGAGGCCGCCGAACTCGGCATCAAGCCCGACGCCAAGGCCGCGCAGCTCAACGACGTGCAGGCGGACGCGATGGTGCTGGTGGTCTTCTCCATGTACTGCACCTACTGCCAGGGCGAAGCCTCGGAGCTTGCGGCCCTGCACGCGCTGATCAAGGACAAGGGGCTTTCGGGCAAGCTGACGCTCCTGGGGCTGGGCGCGGGCAATTCGCCCTTTGAGGTGAACGTGTTCCGCAAAAAGTACGGGCTGAAGTTCCCGCTCCTGTCCGACCCGGACTTTGCCGCGCACAAGGCCCTGGGCGAGGTCGGCACGCCCTATTATTACATCCTCAAGCGCAGGGGAAATGAGTTCGTGATCGTCGATCAGCTGCTGGGCTGCATGACATCTTCCGGAGCGTTTCTCGATTCCGTGCTGGACAAGACCGGCCTGCGGTAGAGGCACGGGCACAGGGCCTTCCCCTGCCGCCGCCCCGACGGCCTGTACGACGCAAAAGCGGGCCGGACTTCGAGCACAAGCCCGGACTCCGGCCCACATTTTGTTCCGGCCTCCCCCAATCCCTTTTCGCCCTTCCCCGCTCCCGCTTGAACACCTGCTGCTGGTTCTGCGGTCTGGCTTAGCAGACCGCAGAACCAGCAGCCACAGGGTGTCCAGAGGGCCTCGGCCCTCTGGCGGGAGTGCAGGGGGCGGCGCCCCCTGCGTCTTTTCCTACGCCTGCCCTTCGCGCTTCAGGTCGGCCACCAGCCGGCGCAGGGTTTCCGCCTGCTCGGCCAGTTCGCGGATGGCGATGGTCGTCTGCTGCATGCTCTCCGAGGTCTCGGTGGCGATGGCGTTGATCTGCTCCACGGCCTGGTTGATTTCCTCGCTCGCCGCGCTCTGCTCCTCGGCCGCGGTGGCGATGCTCTGCACCTGCAGGGCGGTGGATTGGCTCATGCGCAGGATCTCGTCGAGCGACTGCCCGGACTGACGGACGAGGTCGGTGGATTCGGCTATGGCGCGGGCGGCCTGGTCCATGCCGGTGACGTTCTGCTTGGAGACCTCCTGCACGGCGCGCACGGTTTCGCCCACTTCCTTGGTGGCGTTCATGGTCTTTTCCGCCAGCTTGCGCACCTCGTCGGCCACCACGGCGAAGCCTCGACCGGCGTCGCCCGCGCGCGCGGCCTCAATGGCCGCGTTCAGGGCCAGCAGGTTGGTCTGGTCGGCGATGTCGGTGATGACGTTCATGACCTGGCTGATGTCCTGCGCGCGGCGGCCCAGAGTGTCCATGTTGCCCTTGAGTTCAGTGGAGAGCTTGAGCAGGGCGTCCATGGCGGCCACGGACTTGTTGACCACGGCGTTGCCTTCCGTTGCGCGGGCGCGGGCGTTGTCCGCCCCTTCGGAGGCCTGGGTGGCGTTCTTGGCCACCTCGAGCACGGTGGCGTTCATCTCCTCCATGGCCGTGGCGGTCTCGGTGATGCGCTGCTTCTGCACGTCGGTGGAACGGCCGATGTTGTCCGCCTGGCCGGAGATCTCCTCCGAGGCCGAGGAGAGCCGCTCCACCACGGCCTCCAGCTTATTGGCGGCCGCCAGCAGCCCCTCGCTGCGGGCGCGCATGGCCTGGGCCTTGGCCTCGTTGGCCTCCGCAGTGGCGAGTTCCGCCGCGCGGGCCTTTTCCTCGGCCTCGCGCGTCTTGGCCTCAATGGCGGTCATGTTGGTGCGCAGGGTGGCCACCATGGTGTTCAGGGCCTTTTCCAGATGCGAGGTCTCGTCCTTTCCAGTCACCGCGAGGCTGACGTTCAGGTCGCCTCCGGCCACGCCCTCTGCGGCCCTGGTGGCGGCGGTGAGCGGGTTGATGATGCTGCGGAAGATCATGAGGGAAAGGGGCAGCACGCCCAGCAGCAGGAGCGCCAGGACCACCCCGCCGATGGTGTAGCTGGCTGTCTTGACCATGCCGCCGATCTCGGCGCTGATCTCGGCCTTCCTCTCCTCGATGTTGTCGATGTACACCCCGGTTCCGATCCAGTAGTTGGTGCCGGGGATCATCTCGGAGTAGCTCAGCTTCGGCTGCAGGCCCTTGCCCGGCTTGTCGAAGATATAGTTGACGAACCCGCCGCCGTTCTTGGCGGCCTTCTCAAGCTCCCTGATGAGGTACACCCCGTTCTTGTCCTTCAGGTCGCCCAGGTCCTTGCCCTGGTTTTCGACCTTCACGGGCATGGAGACGACCACCGTGCCCTCGTACACGAAGAAATAGCCGGACTTGTCCGCCTCGAAGATGATGGGCTTTGTGGCGCGTCGGACCCTCTCGACCTTGGCGGCGACGCTCTCGTCGTCCTTGAGGCTCTCGCCCAGGGACAAGGCCATCGCGTGCACCGACAGCTTGAGCCGCTCCTTCTGGCCCTCCAGCATGGCCTGCTGCGTCTGGTCGATGGAGAAGTCCTTGAGTTGGAGCATCTCGTACAGGAACGCGCCGCCGATGAGAGCCGAGAAAAGCACGGAAACGCATATGAGCAGGATGATCCTGGCCCTGATGGTGATGTTGCGCATGATTCTCTCCCTCTGCTGGTGTTGCACCGTTGCGGCATTGCGCCGTGTTCCGCGCAGCCTTTGGTGATTGTAAGTTAGCAATCGCCAACTACGTAGGCAAGCAAACGGAATGCGCTTTCGGCGGACGGCGGCAAGGGAGCGGTGAACGGCTAATTGTGGCAGTCGATGTCGGCGCAGAGGATGCAGGAGCGGTTGTCGCGGTCCTTGTAGGCGGCGGAGATGGTGATGCAGCGGTTGCCGGAGGCCAGCGAGATGTACGGCGGGGTGGTGAACTTGGCCAGGCCCGCGCGCAGGGGCAGGTAGTACTCCTTGAGGGAGTGGTCCGCGCCCACGCGCGCGGGCTCGTAGATGAAGCGCTTGCGCTTGCGGAGCTTGGAGGGGTTGCAGACCGTGTCCGAAAGCTGCACGCCCTTGGCGCTCAGCACATACAGGCACTCGATCTGCTCGTGCTCGTCGATGAACCCGGTGAGGGTCTGGTCCAGGCCGATGGGGCCGAGCAGCGCGAGGCTCTCGCACAGGTCCTGGATCAGGGCGTCGTGCCGGGCATACAACGCTTTTTGCGCGGCGAAGCGCTCGGTGGCGTTGGCGCGGAACTTCTGCGCCAGGTACTCGATGCGCTCGGCGATTGTCTCCGCCGGGGGCATCAGCCGCGCGGGGCGGCCGAAGTAGAAGCCCTGGAACACGTCCACCCCGCTCTCCAGCAGGCACAGAATGTCCTCCTGCCGCTCCACGCCCTCGGCCAGGGCCAGGGAGCCCAGGCGCGAGGCCATCTGCACGAAGCTCTTGACCACCTCGAGCCGGGCCATGTGCTTGTCCACCCCGGAGACCAGGGAGCGGTCGAGCTTCAGCACATCGGGCCGGAGCAGGGGGATGCGGTCCAGGTTGGAATGGCCCGCGCCCACGTCGTCGAGGGCGATGAGAAAGCCGTGCTTGCGGTAGCTGGCCACGAATTCGGCCAGGGCGGCGGTGTCCCGCGCGCGGGATTCCACGATCTCGATGAGCACGTTGTTCGGGCTGATGCCGCACTCCTTGACCGCATGCAGCAAGTAGCCGGAGCGCGCCACGTCGGCGTCGATGGCGTGGCCGTCCACGTTGAGGGAGAGCAGGAGGCCCCTGTTCCGCGCATGGATGGGGGCGAAGGCCTCCAGGGCCTTGCGCCTGCACAGGCGGTCCAGCTCAAGCAGGCAGTCGGCCTCGTGGGCCATGCGGAACAACTCCTGCGGGGGGATGTCCTCGCCGGGCGCGGTGCACCGGGCCAGGGCCTCCACGCCGAGCAGGGCCCTGCGCTTGATGGAGACCAGAGAGTGAAAGGCCGTGCCGATCCACTCGCGTTCGATGATCTCCTGGATCGTTATGGCTTCCGCTGTGTTTTCCATAGTGCTGGGGTGGACTTAAGCAATTCCTGGGCCAGCGGGGCAACATGCCGGATTCATGAGCTTTCGGGTGGGCTTCCGCTTTGGGCGGGCGCGTTGTTTTACATTTCTGTATGCCGCCAGAGCGCGGCCTCTACAGAAATGAACAAAAAAACGATTAATACCTATACGTAGAAAAAATGTGTTGACATGCCGAAGCGCCGCGGGTAGACACTCACCACATGAACGCCACTCCCGCCAACAATACCTCCTTTTCCTTCAGCCAGTACTGGTATTATTGGTTTAGCCGCGCCTGCGGCCTGGGAGAGGTGTGTTGACGGTGACAGGACGTTAACCAAAGCCTCTTCAGGAAGGGCCGCAGGCGAAAGCCGGCGGCCCTTTTTTAGTTTTCACCGCCGGATGATCGCCGCACAGACCTTCGCAGGGGCGCAAACCAGACGAAAGGAGCAGGCCATGCACATCGGGAAAGCAATCAGGCTGGAGCGCATCTTCAACCGCAACACCAAACGCACCATCATCGTGCCCATGGACCACGGCACCACGGTCGGTCCCATCGCGGGCATCGTGGACATGCGCGAGGCGGTCGGGGCCATCGTCGAGGGCGGGGCAAACGCCGTGCTCATGCACAAGGGCCTTGTGCGCTGCGGCCACAGAAGCCAGGGCAAGGACATCGGCCTCATCGTCCACCTCTCCGCAAGCACCACCCTCTCCCCCTTCCCCAACGCCAAGACCCTCGTCGGAACCGTCGAAGACGCCATCCGCCTCGGCGCGGACGCCGTGAGCGTGCACGTGAACCTGGGCGACGAGAGCGAGGCCAAGATGCTCACCGACTTCGGCCAGGTGACGAGCACCGCCCAGAGCTGGGGCATCCCGGTGCTGGCCATGGTCTACGCCCGCGGCCCCAAGGTGCGCAGCGAGTTCGACCCCGAGATCGTGGCCCACTGCGCCCGCGTTGGCGTGGAGCTTGGCGCCGACGTGGTCAAGGTCCCCTACACCGGCGACGTGGACACCTTCGGCCATGTGGTGGACTCCTGCTGCGTTCCCGTGGTCATCGCCGGCGGGCCGAAGCTGGACAGCACCCGCGCCTTCCTCCAGATGGTGCAGGACTCCATCAAGGCGGGCGGGTCCGGCCTTTCCGTGGGCCGCAACGTGTTCCAGCACAAGAACCCGTCGGTGCTCTGCCAGGCCCTGTCCAAGGTCGTGCACGAGGACGTGGACGTGGAAGAGGCCCTGGCCATGCTGGAAGGCAAGGAATAGGCGCGGGCGGCTCATGAAAACCATCATCTTCAAGGCCATCCCCTTTGACAAGAAGCTGGTCACCCTGGCGCTGGAGTCCGGGGTGGACGCCATCCTGACCGAGGCGGACAAGGCCGAGGCCGTGCGGGCGCTTGGCCGCGTCACCGTGCTCACGGAAGCCGAGCTGCCCACCTTCGCCCTGGACTCCAAGGCCGACGAGGAGGCCGCCACGGCGGCCCTCCAGGCCGCGCAGCAAAAGGGCGGCATGGTCAGCCTCAAGAAGGGCTGGGAGATCATCCCGGTGGAGAACATCCTGGCCCAGGCCTCGGGCCTGGCGCTGGAGTGCGAGAGCCTGGACCGCGCCGTGCTGGCCGCGGGCATCCTGGAGCGCGGGGCCGACGCCATCGTGGTCCTGCCCGAGGCCGCGGGCGAACTCAAGGCCATCGTGGCCGAGCTCAAGCTCTCCCAGGGCTGCATCGACCTCCAGCGGGCCGTGGTGACCGAGATCGTCCCTGCGGGCCTGGGCCACCGGGTCTGCGTGGACACCATCTCCATGCTCCGGCGCGGCCAGGGGATGCTGGTGGGCAACTCCAGCGCCTTCACCTTCCTGGTGCACGCGGAGACCGAGAGCAACCCCTACGTGGCGGCGCGGCCCTTCCGCGTCAACGCGGGCGCGGTGCATGCCTACGCGGTGCTCCCGGGTGACAAGACCTGCTACCTGGAGGAGCTGTCCGCCGGGCGCGAGGTGCTGGTGGTCGGGGCCGACGGCAAGACCAGCCTGGCCACGGTGGGCCGGGTCAAGACCGAGGTGCGGCCCATGCTCAAGATAACGGCCAAGGTCCTCGCCGCCGACGGCGCGGAAGTCTCGGGCCAGGTGTTCCTGCAGAACGCGGAGACCATCCGCGTCACCGGAGCCGACGGCGCGCCCATCAGCGTGGTCAGCCTCAAGCCCGGCGACGAGATCCTCTGCCGCACCGATGTGGCGGGCCGCCACTTCGGCATGCGCATCACCGAAGACATCAAGGAAGGCTAGGCGCATGAGCGACGACCACAAGAACGAAGGCCAGACGCCAGCCCCGGACCTCGCCTCCCTGCGCGAGGAGATCGACCGCCTGGACGACGGCATCGTGGACCTGCTCAACCGCCGGGCGAACATCAGCATCGGCGTTGGCCGGGCCAAGCAGGACTCGCCGGACACCGTGTTCAAGCCCTTCCGCGAGAAGGAGGTCATGGACCGGCTGGCCAGCCGCAACCCCGGCCCCCTGCCGGAAAGCCACCTGCACGCCATCTACCGGGAGATCATGAGTTCCTCGCGCCGCTTGCAGCGCCCGGAGCGGGTGGTCTACCTGGGGCCGGAGGGCACCTTCAGCTACTTCGCGGGGCTTGAGTACATGGGCCGAAGCGCGGAGCTGACGCCCAAGTCCAACTTCGAGGAGATCTTCCGGGCCGTGGCCGACGGCGAGGCCGAGCTCGGCGTCATTCCGCTGGAGAACTCGCTGCAGGGCACCGTGGGCCAGGTGGTGGACCTGTTCATGCTCTTCCCGGTCTACATCCAGGCCGAGCTGTTCTGCCGCATCACCCACTGCCTCATGGGCAAGGCGGACTTCCCGGCGGACGTGAAGGAGATCCACTCCCACCCGCAGCCGCTCGACCAGTGCTCGCAGTGGCTCAAGAACAACATGCCCGGCCGCACCCTGGTGCCGGAGAGCAGCACGGCGGCCGCGGCGGAGATCGCGGCGGAGCGCGGGCCGGAGGTGGCCACGGTGGGGCACATCCGCCTGGCGGACCGCTACGGCCTGAACATCCTGGCCGCGCACATCGAGGACATGCCGGACAACTGGACGCGCTTTCTGGTCATCGGCCCGCGCGTGAGCGAGGGCGGCAACCGCGACAAGACCTCGCTCCTGTTCACCGTGCCGGACAAGCCCGGCGCCCTGGCCGAGGTGCTGAACACCTTCGCGGGCCGCGCCATCAACATCACCAAGCTGGAATCGCGCCCGCTGCGCGGCGAGAAGTGGAAATACGTGTTCTTCACCGACCTTGAGTGCGACCTCTCGCGCATGGAGTACGACAGCTTCCTGGCCGACCTGCGCGAGAAGTGCCACACCCTGCGCATCCTGGGCTCCTACCCCACAGGCCCGCACCTGAACGCCGGAGGCCGGCAGTGAGCAACGCGCCGCTCATCGTGGAGGCTCCCGCGCCTCTCATCGTGGAGGCTCCCGCCTCCAAGTCCGCCTCGCACCGGGCCTGCATCGGCGCGGCCCTGGCGCGCGGCGAGAGCCGCCTCACCGGCGTGCTGGAGAGCCAGGACCTGACGCGCACCATGGCCTGCCTGACCGCCTGCGGAGCCAGCTTCACCCGTGTCGCTGAAGGCGAGTACGTGGTGCGCGGCATGGCGGACGGCCCGCAGGGCGGCCTCTTGGACGGCGGGGCCGCTGACCTGAACGTGGGCGAGAGCGGCACCACCTGCCGTCTGCTGGCCGGGGTGGTGACCGCTGGCCGGGGGCAGTTCCGCATCCACGGCGCGCCCCGCATGCACGAGCGTCCCCTGGGCGAGCCCGCCCGGGCGCTGGCTTCCCAGGGCGTGCGCTTCGACTTCGAAGAAAAGCCCGGCTACCCGCCGGTGACCGTCACCACCAGCGGCCTGCCCGGCGGCGACGTGGACGTGCGCCTGGAGGAAAGCAGCCAGTACCTGTCCGGCATCCTGCTCGCCGCGCCCCTGGCCCGGACCCCCATGACCATCGGCATCTCCGGCGCCAAGGCCGTGAGCTGGCCCTATGTGTCCCTCACGCTGCAATCCATGCGCGACTTCGGCGTGCCCGCCGTGGTGGAGCTCCTCGCGGACGGCGCGTTTTCCCCGGTGGACTACGCCTCGGTCACCAGCGCCGAGCCGGGAAAGCTGCGCTTCATCGTCCAGCCCGGCGCGTACCAGCCCCGCACCCTGCGCGTGGAGGGCGACTGGAGCAACGCGTCCTACTTTCTGGCCGCCGGGGCCGTGGGCGCACGGCCCGTCACCGTGCGCGGCCTGTCCCAGGCCTCGCTGCAGGGCGACCGCGTCATCCTGGACATCCTTGCCGCAATGGGCGCGCGGGTGGCCTGGAACGGCGACGCGGTCACGGTTTCGCCCCCGGCGAACGGCGAACTCAAGGGCGTGCACGTGGACATGGGCGCCTGCCCGGACCTGGTGCCCACCGTGGCCGTGGCCGCCTGCTTCGCGAAAACGCCCAGCACCATCGTCAACGTGGCGCATTTGCGCATCAAGGAATGCGACCGCCTGGAGACCCTGGCCACCGAGATCGCCAAGACCGGCTGCAACGCGGCCATGACCGAGGACACGCTCTCCATCGCGCCCCCGGCCAAGGGCATCCGGTCCCTGGCGGGCGCGGAGATCGCCTTTGCCACGCGCGGCGACCACCGCATGGTCATGGGTCCGGCGCTGTTCGCCCTGGCAGGCATCCGCACGGCGTTCGACAACCCCGGCTGCGTGGCCAAGAGCTTCCCCGGCTTCTGGGGGGCCTTTGGCCCGATCGTCGAAAGGCAGGGGGAGTAGCTGTGGGGTTCGCGGGCATCACGCACATCGCCATAGTCGGCGCGCGCGGCCAGATGGGAGCGCTCTTTGTGCGCGCCTTCCACAAGGCCGGGTATGCGGTGACCACCCTGGACCGGCCCTATTCAAACGAGGCCATCCGCGCGGCGCTTTCCGGCCCGGACGGCGCGGGCGCGGACCTGGTGCTCCTCTCCGTGCCCGTCACCGCCATCCGCCAGGTTGCGGAAACCCTGGCCCCGTTCATGAAGCCCGGAGCCATCCTCTGCGACGTCTGCTCGGTCAAGGTGAACCCGCTCCGGCAGATGCTCGAGGCCTACGCCGGACCGGTGGTGGGCACGCATCCGCTGTTCGGGCCGGTGATCCCCGAGGGCTTCGAGCCCCGCGTGGCCGTGACGCCCGGTCGCGGCGAGGGCGCGGCCGAGGCCGTCAGCGACGTGTTCGCTCGCTCCGGCTTCGTCCCCTTCGCCAGCCCGGCGGAGGAGCATGACCGGGCCATGGCCGTGGTGCAGGGCCTCAACTTCATCACCACCACGGCCTACCTGGCCGCCGCCCGGCAGACGCCCGGCATAGAGAATTTCCGCACGCCGTCCTTCGAGCGCAGGCTCGAGGCGGCGCGCAAGATGCTGACCCAGGACCGCGAACTGTTCCAGCTCATCAGCGAGGACAACCCCTTCCTGCAGGAGACCGTGCGGCAGTTCACGGCCTACCTCGATCTTGCCGCCGGGGGCGATCTCGACCTGCTCTCCGCCAGGGCCTCCTGGTGGTGGCGCGACACGGCATAGGGACGCGGCTTCCGCCTCAGGGCGGAAAGTTTCGACAAAGTGTTGGCCGCGTCCCGAGCAGGGTCGCGGCTTTTTTTTGCAATCAAACGGAGGGATTATGGATATTCGCCTGAAGCACTACGGGAAATGGCTCCCGGCCGACGTGCAGACCCCCATCAGCCTGTATCTGGGCCTGGTGGGCGACGCCCCCGGCATCCTCTTGGAAAGCGCGGAAGTGGACGGCCGCTTGGGCCGCTTCAGCCTCATCGCCTGGGATTTCCGCCTGCTGGCCAAGCCCGTGGACGGCAAGCTCAAGCTGGACATCCGCGACGAGCGCCTTGAGGGCCTGCGCGGGCTGGACGGCCTGGACTACATGGAAGGCGTGCGCCAGCTTTTGAAGAGCATCGAGATCGACCAGCCGCCGCTGAAGGAGCCCCTGCCCGCGCTCACCCGCGCCCTGCTCGGCTACCTGGGCTACAGCGTGGGCGGGATGCTGGAGCCCAAGCTGGCCGCCTGCATGCCGCCGGACAAAGCCGAGGCCCAGCTCGTGCTGCCCGGCCAGGTGGTGCTCTACGACCACCTGCGCCACCGCTGCTGCTACCTGTCGCTCGACGACAACGGCGGCCCCAAGCCCGCCAGGCAGGGCAACGCGGGCAGCTTCGAGCTGACCACCGAGGAGCCCACGGCCACCCCTGGCCGCGAGGAGTACATGGAGCAGGTGCGCGAGGCCAAGCGCCTCATCACCGAGGGCGAAGGCATCCAGCTGGTGTTCTCCGTGCGCTTCGCCACGCCCTTTGCGGGCGAGCCCTTCGGAGTGTACAGAAGGCTCCGGCAGGCCAACCCGTCGCCGTTCATGTTCTTCATGCGCTTCGAGAACGAGACCCTGCTGGGCAGTTCGCCGGAGATGATGGTCAACTGCCAGGCCGGACGGCTCGAGGTCCGGCCCATCGCGGGCACCCGGCCGCGCGGCGCGACGGAGGTCCAGGACGCGGCCTATGAGAAGGAGCTTTTGGCCGACCCCAAGGAGCGCGCCGAGCACGTGATGCTGGTGGACCTGGGCCGCAACGACCTGGGCCGCATCGCCAATCCGGGCAGCGTGGAGGTGGCCAAGTTCATGAACGTGGAGCGCTTCAGCCACGTCATGCACCTGACGAGCTACGTGGAGGCCGATTTGCGCGATGGGCTGGACGCCATCGACGTGCTCCAGTCCACCTTCCCGGCGGGCACGGTGGCGGGCGCGCCCAAGATCTGGGCCATGGAGACCATCGCCCGCGTGGAGAGCCTGCCGCGCGGACCGTACGCCGGGGCCATGGGCTGGCTGGGCCTGGGCAAGGGCAAGGTCAATCTGGGCACGGGCATCACCATCCGCAGCATGTGGCTGCGCGACGGCGTGCTGAACTGGCAGGCCGGAGCCGGGCTCGTGTACGACTCGGACCCGGAAAAGGAATGGCTGGAGTGCAACAACAAGGCCCGCGTCATCCGAGAGATTCTTACCTCCAAGGGGGTTGGCGATGTTTTTGCTGATAGATAACTTCGACTCCTTCACCTTCAACCTGGTGCAGGCCTTCCAGCAGCTGGGGGCCGAGCCCGCGGTGCTGCGCAACGACCGCGCCGAGCTGCTCGACCCGGCCTTTGTGGCGGGGCTCTCGCGGGTGGTCATCTCCCCCGGCCCCAGCCGCCCGGAGAACGCGGGCAACTGCCTCAAGTTCCTGGCCCTGCTGGAGAAGACGGGGATGAACACACCCGTGCTTGGCGTGTGCCTGGGCCACCAGACCCTGGGCCACTTCGCCGGGGCCAGCGTTGTCCGGGCCGAGCGCATCATGCATGGCAAGACCAGCCCGGTTGAGCACGACGGCACGGACGTGTTCGCCGGGCTGCCCAACCCCTTCGAGGTCTGCCGCTACCACTCGCTGCTCGTGCTGGCGCACGAGGCCCCGGAAAAGCTCCGCGTCACCGCGCGGACCAGGGAAGGGGAGGTCATGGGCATGGTCTACACCGACCGACCCTGGAGCGGCGTGCAGTTCCACCCGGAGTCCATCCTGACCCCGGACGGACCCAGGCTGCTGGCCAACTTTCTGGCCAAAACCACGGCGTAGGGGAGGGGCATATGGCCATCGACATGCGCGACATTCTGGACACACTGGGCAACCGGGGCGACCTGACCGAGGCCCAGGCGGACTACGCCTTCCAGCAGCTCTTCGAGGGATTGCTCACACCGGCCCAGGCCGGAGCCCTGCTCATGGGCCTGCGGGCCAAGGGCGAGACCCCGGTGGAGCTGGCCTGCGCCGCCCGCGCCGGGCTGGCCAAGGCCCGGCTGGTCAAGGGCCTGCCCACGGACAAGCCCATCCTGGACATCGTGGGCACCGGCGGCGACCGCACCTCGAGCTTCAACTGCTCCACGGCGGTGTCCCTGTACCTCGCCGCCCTGGGCCACCGCGTGGTGAAGCACGGCAACCGCGCCGTGTCGTCCAGCAGCGGCAGCGCCGACGCCCTGGAGGGCCTGGGCGTGCCGCTCTCCATCGGGCCGGACCAGGTGGCGGACGAGCTGGCCAGGACGGGCTTCGTGTTCCTGTTCGCGCCAAACTTCCACCCGGCCTTCGCGCACATCGCGCCCGTGCGCCGGGAGCTGGGCGTGCGCACCCTGTTCAACCTCATGGGGCCGCTTTTGAACCCCGCCCGGCCCAGCCACCAGCTCATGGGCGTGGGCATCGAAGCGGCCCTGCCGCTCATGGCCGAGACCCTGGCCCTGACCGCGCCGGACGTGCGCGCCCTGGTCATCCACGGCTCGGACGGCGGCACGGGGGGGTTCGACGAGCTGACGCCCTTCGGCCCCGCCACGGGCTTCGAGGTGGCGGAGGGCAAGGCCAGGCCCTTCCAGCTGAACCCGAACGAGTTCGGGCTGGCCGGTCATTCGCCGCAAGACGTGCGCGTGGCCGACAAGCCCGCCGCGCTTGGGGCCATCAAGGACGTTCTCACGGGCCGGGCCAATGCGGCCATGCAGGCCATGACCGCGCTCAACCTGGGCGCGGCCATCATGCTGGCCACGGGCAAACCCCTGGCCGCGTGCATGGCCGAAGCCAAACAGGCCGTGGCCGATGGCGCGGCCAGGAGGTTCGCCGGTGAATAAGCCCAACAAGATGCTCGCCCGCTTCCGCGAGGCGCAGCTGCCGGGCATAAACCGCCTGCGCAAGCTGGCCGCGGCCGGGGAGCTGCCCGCGCCCTGGGAGTTCCCCACCCGGGAGGGGCGGCCCTCATTCTCCCGCGCCCTGCGCGCTGCAGGCGCGCCTGCGGTCATCGCCGAGTACAAGCGCGCCTCGCCCTCGCGCGGGGCCATCAACCTGGACCTGACGCCAGCGGACGTGGCCCGCATGTACGCGGAAAACGGCGCGGCGGCGTTCTCGGTGCTCACCGAGGAGGCCCACTTCCAGGGCAGCCTGGGCTACCTCTCCGACATGGCCTTTGCGGGCAAGCCCATGCTGCGCAAGGACTTCCTGCTCGACCCCGTGCAGGTGGCCGAGACCGCGTCCACCCCGGCCTCGGCGCTTCTGCTCATCATGCGCATGTTCGACGGCGCCGATGCGGTGCGCGAGATGCTCGACCTGTGCCGCGAGCACGGCCTGGAGGCCGTGTGCGAGGTCTTCGACGAGGCCGACCTGGACATGGCCCGCTGGGCGGGCGCGGAGATCATCCAGGTGAACAACCGCGACCTGGACACGCTCGCCACCGACCTTGACGTCTCGCGGCGGCTGGTGCGCACGCGCGGAGCGGGCGAGCTGTGGATCAGCGCCAGCGGCCTGGACTCCCCGGCCCAGCTGGAGGAGATGGCCGACCTTGGCTTCGACGCCGTGCTCATCGGCACCTCGCTCATGAGCAGGCCGGACCCCGGCGCGGCGCTCAAGGAGCTGACCAGCGTGGGCCAGGCCCGCAAGGCCGCCCGTGAGGCCGGGCGCGAACAGGAAAGAAGGAGCGCGCGATGAGCCGGGCGCTGGTCAAGATCTGCGGCCAGACGCGGCCGGACACGGCGCGCCTGTGCGCCGAGCTGGGAGCCGACATGCTGGGGTTCATCTTCCACCCCAAGAGCCCCCGCTGCACCGCCCCGGCCCTGCCCGCCTCGCTCCTGCTGCCCGGCGTGCTCAAGGTCGGCGTGTTCGTTGACCAGAGCGTGAACGAAACCGCGGCCCTCATGCGCACAGGGCGGCTCGACGTGGCCCAGCTGCACGGCGGCCAGGACCGCGCCTTCTGCCGCGCCCTGGCGGACGTCATCGGTCCGGAGCGCATCATGAAGGTCGTGTGGCCGGAAAAGGCGGCGCACCTGGAAGCGCTTCAGGACGAGCTGGACCGCTTCGCGCCCCTGTGCGGCCGCTTCCTGGCCGACGCCGGAAAGGACGGCGGCGGGCATGGCCGGGGCATCGCGGACGCGGCGGCGGACCTGCTGCTCCAGGCGCGCTTTCCCCGGCCCTGGCTGCTTGCGGGCGGACTCGGCCCGCAGACCGTGGGCCCGGCCTTTGCCCATTTCCGGCACGGCGCCAGCGCCCCTGCCGGCCTGGATCTCAACTCCGGCGTGGAATCCGCGCCGGGCGTCAAGGACGAAACCCTGCTGCGCGCGGCGTTCGCAGCAATCAACGCCATGAACGCGGCCTAAAAGAAACGAGGTGATCCTGTGAAGAAAGGCTATTTCGGCGATTTCGGCGGCCAGTTCGTGCCCGAGCTGCTCATGCCGCCGCTCATCGAGCTTGAGGAGGCCATGGAGCGCATCCTGCCCTCCAAGGAGTTTCAGGACGAGCTGAAGGATGTGCTGACGAACTTCGTGGGGCGGCCCACGGCGCTGACCTTCTGCCCCAACCTCTCGGCCAGGCTGGGCGTGAACCTCTGGCTCAAGCGCGAAGACCTGGCCCACGGCGGCGCGCACAAGGTCAACAACACCATCGGCCAGGCCCTGCTGGCCAAGAAGCTGGGCAAGAAGCGCCTGCTGGCAGAGACCGGCGCGGGCCAGCACGGCGTGGCCTCGGCGCTGGCCGCCGCGCGCATGGGGCTGGAGTGCACCATCTACATGGGCGCCACCGACGTGGAGCGCCAGAGCCTCAACGTGCGCCGCATGAAGCTCTTCGGGGCCGAGGTGGTCAGCGTGGAGTCCGGCACCAAGACGCTCAAGGACGCCATCAACGCGGCCCTGCGCGCCTGGATAGCCGAGCAGGAGACCACCCACTACTGCTTCGGCACCGCAGCCGGACCGCACCCCTTCCCTCTGCTCGTGCGCGAACTCCAGGCCGTCATCAGCCGCGAGGCGCGCGCCCAGTTCCTGAGCCAGGCGGGCCGCCTGCCCGACTGCGTGGTGGCCTGCGTGGGCGGTGGCAGCAACGCCATCGGCGCGTTCCACGAGTTCGTGCCCGACGCGGGCGTGGCGCTGGTGGGCGTGGAGGCCGCCGGGAGCGGCAAGCCCGGCGACTGGCACTCGGCCCCGCTGTCCAAGGAGGGCAGCCCCGGCGTGCTGCACGGCATGCACACCCAGCTCATCCAGACAAAGGAAGGCCAGATCCTGCCCTCGCACTCCATCGCCCCGGGCCTGGACTATCCCGGCGTGGGACCGGAGCACGCGGCCTACCAGGCCAGCGGCCGCGCCACCTACGTGTCCGTCACCGACGACGTGGCGCTCGACGCCTTTGTGGAGCTCTCGCGCTTTGAGGGCATCATGCCCGCGCTGGAAAGCTCCCACGCGCTGGGCTGGGTGCTCAGGAACGCGGGCACGCTTAAGCCCGGTTCGCACGTCATGGTCTGCCTGTCCGGCAGGGGCGACAAGGACCTGGACATCGTCAACGACTACCTCGCACGCAAGGCATAGGGGGATCACACGTGAGCACCAACATCCTGACCAAACGCATCGAGGCCGCGCGCGCCAGCGGACGCCTCGCCCTCATCCCCTTCCTGCCCGCGGGCTACCCGGACAAGCAGCGCTTCTGGGACGAGATCGACGGCCTGGACGCGTCCGGCGCGGACATCATCGAGATCGGCATGCCCTTTTCCGACCCCGTGGCCGACGGCCCGGTGGTGGAGCACGCCTCCCTCAAGTGCCTGGACGCGGGCGTGAACCTGAAGTGGATCCTCTCCGAGCTGGCCACGCGCAAGGGCCGCTACCAGGCGGGGCTGGTCCTCATGGGCTATCTGAACCCGGTGCTGCAATACGGCCTGGACGCCTTTGCCCGCGACGCCGCAAGCGCCGGGGTCCACGGCGTCATCCTGGCCGACGTGCCCTTTGAGGAAGGGGACTTCATCCACGCTGCCTTTGACCCGCACGGCCTGGCGCTCATCCCGCTTGTGGGCCTGAACACCGAGCCCAGCCGCATGGCGCTTTACGGCAACAACGCCAAGGGCTTCGCCTACTTCGTGTCCGTGCTGGGCACCACCGGCGTGCGCAGCCAGTTCGATGTCAGCGGCCTGCCGCCCCAGCTGCGCCAGGGGCTCACCCACGCCAAGGCCGCCTTCCCGGTGCCGGTGGCCCTGGGCTTCGGCCTCAAGCACCCGGACCAGCTCAAGGACCTGGAGGGCCTTGTGGACGCGGCGGTGTTCGGCAGCGCGCTCATCCGGCACATCGACCAGGGCGGCGACGCCAAGGGCTTCATGAAGGTCTGGAAGTAGCGAAAAAACAGGGGGGAGACGCCACTCGCGTCTCCCCCCTTTCGTCAACTGCCGGGGCTGCTGTTACAGCTTCTTGTGGCAGAACCACCAGTCGAAGCTGTCGGCCTGGCCGGTGCGCTCGCGGGCGGTCTTCACGTCCTTGGCGGGCGGAATGATGACCGAGCCGCCGATGAGCTCATTGTTCGGCCAGCCAGCCGGGATGGCCACGCCGTGGGCGTCGGAGGTCTGCATGCCCTTTACGGCGCGCAGAATCTCGTCGATGTTGCGGCCCAGTTCCTGCGGATAGTAGAACATGATGCGCAAGCGGCCCGTGTCGTCCACGATGAACACGGCGCGCACGGTGTTGGTGCCCTTGCCGGGGTGCACCATGCCGAGTTTTGCCGCCACTTGGCCCATGTCGTCGGCGATGACCGGGAACTCGATCTTCTCGCCCAGCTTCTCGCCTATCCATTCAATCCACTTGATGTGCGAGAACACCTGGTCGATGGACAGGCCGATGAGCTCGCAGTTCAGGGCCTGGAACTCCTTGTAGCGCCGCTGGAAGGCCACGAACTCCGTGGTGCACACGGGGGTGAAGTCCGCCGGGTGCGAGAACAGCACGAACCATTTCCCGGCCATGGCCTGGGGCAGCTTCATGACGCCCTGGGTGGTGACGACCTCCATTTCCGGGAACTGTTCGCCGAGCAGGGGGATGCGCGATTCCATTGTGTTTCTCCTTGTGTTGGCTCTTGTGCAGCCGGTTATTTGACGAGGGGCTGACCGGCGCGGCTCCAGGCGAGCACGCCCCCGGCCAGGGACTTTACGTTCGTGTAGCCGTGGCTCTTCATGTACGAGCCCGCCATGTTGGAGCGGTAGCCGGAGCCGCAGTAGACCAGCACCTCCGCATCCGTGGGCAGGGAGCAGCACGCGGCCAGGATCTCGGCAAAGGGCATGTGCCGCGCGCCCGCGATGTGCCCGCCCGCCCACTCCGGCGGGGTGCGCACGTCCAAGAGCAGCGGTCTGTCGCCGTCCTTGAGGCGCTGCGCCAGCTCCGGCGCGGAGACCTGCTCCAGCCGCTCGGAGGGCCGGCCCGCGTAGATCCAGGCCTGCATGCCCCCGGCAAGCCAGCCCAGGATGTTGTCGTAGCCGATGCGCTGCAGTTCGGTGCGCATGGCGTCGAAGGCCGCGCGGTCGTTGACCACGAGCAGGATGTCCGCTCCCGGGTCCACCACCATGCCTACCCAGTTGGCCAGCTGCTTCTCGAAGCCGATGTTCAGCGCGCCCGGAATGTGGCAGCCGCCGAAGGCCGAGCCGTCGCGGGCGTCGATGACCACCGCGCCCTCGGCCATGCGCCACTCGAAGCCGTCCACGGAGAGCGCCTGCTCGAGGGGGCAGCGCTCCAGCAACTGCGCGCCCGCCGCGTTGGTGGCGATGATGTGGCTGAAGCTCTTGGGCCGGGCCGGAAAGTCCTGGCTCATGGCGAGCGCGAAGTCCTCGAAGCCCGCGTATTGCAGCCGGGGATTGTGCCTGCGCTCATAGCCGAGCGTGGAGCTGGGCTTGGGGCTCATGCCCTTGCCGCACAGCGAGCCCGAGCCGTGGGCCGGGTAGACCTCCAGGTGGTCCGGCAAGGCCCCCAGCGTGACGAAGAGCGAGTTGTAGAGATTCTTGACCTGCTCCTCCAGGGCCGCCTTGCCCACCAGGTCCGGCCTGCCGATGTCGCCCACGAAGAGCAGGTCGCCGGTGAGCACCAGCCAGGGCTCGGGCGAGCGGACGAGGTCCGCCGTCACGAGCGACAGGGAATGCGGAGTGTGGCCTGGGGTGTGCAGCACGGTGAGGCGCGCCGCGCCCGCCTCCAGCACCAGGCCCTCGGGCAGCGGGGTGAAGGCGAAGCTGGCCGGAGTGTCCGGGTGCATGCAGATGGGCGCGCCGGTTCGGGCGGCCAGCTCATGCGCGCCGGAAACATGATCCGCGTGCACGTGGGTGTCGATGATGTGGGTGATCTTCATGCCCTCTTCGCGGGCGATGTCGAGATAGTCGTCAATGTCGCGCTTGGGATCGACCACAATCATTTTGCCCGCCGCCGGGCAGCCCAGGACATAGGAGAAGCAGCCCAGCCCGTTGACCTGTATCTGCTTGAAATACATCGTGTCCTCCTTGCGTCGATGTCCGGTTTCTGCTGCGTGCGCATGCTCAGCCGAACGTGATTAGTAACTATTCCTAATTAGCAATCGCTGTCAACCAGTTTTTGAGGCAGGGCGTCTTTTTCAGCGAGATCCTACGGCCACAAGCCTTTCCAGCCTTGCGGAAAGAAAAGGCCCGAGCCCGGACATCTGCCCGGCCTCAGGCCTGCTGGTATCATGAAGCGGAGGAGGAATCATCCCCCGCTGAAGGATCCTTCTCTTCTTCCCGCGTGCGCGGCTACTCCTCGCCTGGCTGCACCTCGCGCGTGGTGACCTCAAGGGGCTCCAACGCGGGCAGCTCCTTCTCGGGCGCCGCGGCCAGCTCCTTGAAGCGCCGCGCCTGGACCAGCACGCGCGATTCGAGGGAGCTGACGGTCTTGTTGTAGGCGTCCACCGCGCCGGAAAGCCCCTTGCCCACGCGGGCGAAGTGCTCGGAGAGGGTCACGATGCGCTTGTACAGCTCCCGGCCCAGTTCGCTCACCTGCTGGGCGCTCTCGGCCACCTTCTCCTGCCGCCAGCCGTAGGCCACGGCGCGCAAGAGCGCGATGAGCGTGGTGGGCGAGGCCACGATGACGCCCTTTTCCACGCCCTCCTCAATGAGCGAGGGGTCGTGCTCCAGGGCGGAGCTGAAGAAGATCTCGCCCGGCAGGAACATGACCACGAACTCCGGCGTGGGCTTCAGGTGCTCCCAGTAGCTCTTCTGCCCCAGCTTGCCGAGGTGGTCGCGTATCTGCCGGGCGTGGTTCTGCATGTTGCTTTTGCGCGCGTCCTCGTCCTGCGACTCGTAGGCGTTCAGGTAGGCCTCCAGCGGGGCCTTGGCGTCCACCACCACGTTCTTGCCGCCGGGCAGGCGCACCAGCATGTCGGGCCGCAGGCGGCCGTCCTCGGTGGTCACGCTGGTCTGCTCGGAAAAGTCGCAGTAGCCCACCATGCCCGCCAGCTCCACCACGCGCCGGAGCTGCATCTCGCCCCAGCGGCCGCGCACGGTGGGCCGCCTCAGGGCGTCCACCAGCTTGCGCGTCTCCTTTTTCAGGTCCACCTGGTCGCTGGCCAGGAACTTCACCTGCTGGCACAGCTCCACATAGGCGTTCTGGCGGCTCTTCTCCATGTCCTGAATGCGCGCGTCCACCAGGGTGAGCGACTCTTTTATGGGCTTCACCAGCCCCTCGATGCTCTTCTGGCGCAGCTCCAGGTCGCCCTTGGCCGCTTCCTGGAAGCTGGCGAGGTGGGCCTTGGCCAACTCCACAAAGCTCTGATTATTGCTTTTCAGGGCGTCGGCGGACAGGGCCTTGAAGGTGTCCTGGAGCTTGGCCTGCAAGTCCTCGAGCAGGGCCTGCTTCTCGCTGGCGGCCTTGCGCTCCTCCTCCATCCGCGCCGCGAGGTCGCCCTCGCGCACCTTGAGGGCCGAGAGGTCCGCGGCGATGGCGGCAAGCTGGGCCTCCAGGCCGGGCACGCGGGCGGCAGCCTCCTCGGCGCTGGCGCGGCGGCCGGTCTCGGCCCGCAGGGCGTCCATGGTTTCGCTGGCGGCGCGGCGCGCGGCGGCAAGCTCCTCGCGCAGGCTTGCCACCTGGGCCTCGGCCCCGCGCAGGCGCTCCACCAGGGCGGACTCGCCGCTCCTGGCCTGGGCCAGGGCCTGGGCCAGCGCGGCCTCGGCCTCGGCGCGCAGGCGCGCTGTTTCGACCGCCAGGCGATTCTTGAGCAGAACCGCCGCGAGGCCAACGCCAAGCAGCAGCCCCAGGGCCAGGGCAATGACGCCCGTCAGCGCATCCATGCCCTAGTCCGCCAGTTTCTTGAGCAGCCAGGCCATGTTCTGGCCCAGCACGCGCATGGTCATCAGCCCCTCGTCGTCGCCCTTGACCTGGCCCGGCTCGCGTCCGTAGCCCATGTTCCAATAGCTGGAGCCGGGCACGATCATCTGGCCGATGAAGAAGAAGTGGTTCAGGGTGTCGAAGGTGTGGATGGCCCCGCCCCGGCGCGCGGTGACCACGGCCGCCCCGGCCTTGCGGCGGAACATGTCGCCGTTGGCGCGCGAGACCATGCCCGCGCGGTCCATGAGCGCCTTCATGTTGCTGGTCACGTCCGCGAAATAGGTGGGCGAGCCCAGCAGGATGCCATCGGCCTCGATCATCTTCTCGATGTAGCCATTCATGGCGTCGTCCACGGCGCAGCGCTGGTCCTTGTTCTCGAAACACTTGTAGCAGGCGATGCAGCCCGGCAGGCACTTCGGCCCAAGCTGCACCAGCTCGGTTTCGATGCCCTCGACCGCCAGGGCCTCGAGCGCGGTGGTGAGCATGATTGCGGTATTGCCGTTCAGCCGTGCGCTGCCGTTGATGCCGAGCACCTTCATCTGCGTTCTCCTTTGCTTTCGTCAACCGTCCGTCTGGCCCAGGACACGCCCTGGGGACTCTTGTCGTCGGCAGCGCCCACGTGGGTGAAGCCGATGGCGATGCGCCGCATGGCCGCCCCGCCAGAACCCTGCGCCTCGCCCAGGCCGCGCACCACGCCCGCGTACCAGTAGGGCTTGAACTGCTTCTCCCGGAACAGGAACAGCGAGCACTTGAGCACCACGGCCATGCCCTTGGCAAGCCCCCTGGGCGCTTGCGCGGCGGGCACTTCCAGGGCCAGGCCCCCGGCGGAGATGTCCGTGACCGCGCTCTCCTCGCCGTGATTGCCCTCGTAGGCGTTGACCCGGATGTCCGGCGCGGTGTCCGGAAAATAGAGCGGGCTCACGTCCGGCTCGGCCAGCCAGAGGCGCACGCGCACGAAGCGCTGGTCGCTGACGCGTTTTCGCGGATGCCGCCTGCGCGGGATGGACAAAAGCTCCGTGGGCGGGCCAAGGGTCAGGCGCGGCGGCTCCAGCGACGTGTCCACGCTGGCGATGACCGTCTCAAAGGCGTTGATCTTTCCGCCGCCCGAGCGCTGCGGGGTGAAAAAGCAGGTGACGGGCGCGCTGGCGGCGCTCTCCAGTTCGGGGACGGAGGCGAAGATCTCGCAGATCAGGCCGTCCGGTCCGGACGCGCGGGCGATGCAGCGGGCCAGGGGCTCGTAGGGGGCGTCCTCGCCCAGGGCCGACGCTCCGGAGGCGTCGAGCCAGGCGCGGGGCATGACGTCCAGTTCCACGCCGCCCGCGGCCAGAGCGCGCAGGGCCGGGGCGACATTGGCCGGGGCGTCCTTGGCGGGCGCAAGCCTGCGCCTGCCCAGGCGTCCCAGGGCGAAGCCGCCGAGAGCGGACGCCGCCGCCACCAGCCCGAAGCTGGCCCACCATGCCATGTCGCCCATCGCGCCCCCCAACCCTTCAGGATGGCAAAAGGATACGTGGCGCGCGCGCGGCTTGTCAAACTCCCGGACGCGGCCCGGTTTCAGCGTCGCCGCTTCCCCGGTCCGGGCGGCGGGCCGCGTGCCCGCATCGGGGCCGAGGGCCTGCTTCCACAAGATGGCTTTTGTTCCCTGGCGGGGAGAGAGCCTCGGGGGCTAAGGGCGCCTTGAGAAGGCCCTAGGCGTTCTGGAACACCTCAAACAGCTCGGGGCTGACCTCGACCACGAAAAACCCGTTCTCCACGCGCATGCGCACGTTGAGCGCGGGCACCAGGGCCATGTCCTCGGCCACGTTGGCCCATTTGTTCAGCAGGGCCTTGGGGTCGGCGTCGTCCACTGGCAGCTTTTCAGCGAAAATCCATTCGGAATCCATGCAATGCTCCTTGAGCCGGTCATTTTCAGCGTTGAAAAATGCGCCGCCCCGGCTGGGGCCGGGCGCAAGGGGGAAAGGATGCCAGATCGGCCCTGCCGAGTCGAGCGGAATCGGCGCGGGGCTCCCGGCGGCGGCCGCCCTGCCCCGCGCCCCCTAGCGCACGATGATGGGCCGGACCTCGATGGGCATGTTGTCGTAGGGCGAGGGCTCCTTCGGCTTCTTGGGCGGCTTGTGGCGCAGCACCGTGTCGCCGGTTGCCGCGTCGCGCCCCAGTTGGATGCCGCCCGTGTCCGTTCCCATGTCGTAGTCCGTGCGGTTCCTGGCCGTGTCCTTGTTCGGAAACTTCGACTGCGCCTCGCCCGTCCCGGCCGAGGTGGCGTTCGACTGCGCTCCCGCCTTTCCAGTCACGGCCTTGCCGGATGCAGCCTTGCCGGATACATCCAGGCCTGGAGCGGCCTGGGCGGGCGGACCGGTCACGGCCCCGCGCACGTCGTACTGGGCCTGGGCAGGCAGGGCCAAGGCGGCCAGCAGCAGCGCGGACAGCCCGGCATGGGGGAAAATCCTTTTGAGAATCGGGAGCATGGCTGCCTCCGTGGGCGCTTGGCCCGCGCCCTGGCCGGGATGCGCCAGGAATTAAGGTTTGAATCTTGCCCGGCTTCAGTATACAGTCATCGACTTGAAAGAATCAATGGCACACCCGGCCCAGTCGAGAGCTTCCGTCCACGCAGAAGGAGAAAACAGCATGTCCAATCGCGCCGATGCCTACAAGGCCGCTGGGGTCAACATAGACGAAGCCAATGTCTTCGTCGAGCGCATCAAGGCCCTTGCCGCCAGCACCCACAGCAAGGGGGTGCTCTCCGGAATCGGCGGCTTCGGCGGCCTGTACAAGCCCGACCTGTCCAACATCGCCGCGCCGGTGCTCGTTTCCGGCACCGACGGCGTGGGCACCAAGCTCAAGCTGGCCTTCGCCTTTGGCGCGCACGACAGCATCGGCATCGACCTGGTGGGCATGAGCGTCAACGACGTTCTGGTGCAGGGCGCGCGCCCCCTGTTCTTCCTCGACTATTTCGCCACCGGCAAGCTCGACAGCGATGTGGCCGTGCGCGTGGTCTCGGGCATCGTGGAGGGCTGCAAGCAGGCCAAGTGCGCGCTGCTGGGCGGGGAGACCGCCGAGATGCCCGGCTTCTACCCCGACGGCGAGTACGACCTCTCCGGCTTCTGCGTCGGCATGGTGGACTACGAGCGCATCATCGACGGCTCACAGATCGCCAACGGCGACGTGATCATCGGCCTGGCCTCGTCCGGCCCGCACTCCAACGGCTACTCGCTCATCCGCAAGATCTTCGACGCCTCGGGCCTCTCCGGCACGGACATCCTGCCCGGCGACACCCAGACCGTGGCCAGCGCGCTGATGGCCCCCACGACCATCTACGTGCAGCCCGTGCTGAACCTGCTGCGCGATCTGCCCATCAAGGGCATGGCGCACATCACCGGCGGCGGCTTCTACGACAACCTGCCCCGCGTGCTGCCCAAGACCGTCACCGCGCACCTGCGCTTCGGCTCCTGGCCGGTGACCCCGGTGTTTTTGTGGCTCAAGAACCAGGGCCAGCTCTCCTGGCCGGAGATGCTGCAAATCTTCAACACCGGCATCGGCTACGTCATCATCGCCAAGAAGTCCGTGGCCGAGGACGTGATGAACCGCCTGGCGGGCATGGACGTGGCTGGCTACGTCATCGGCGAGATCAAGACCCGCGTGGAGGACCAGGAGCAGGTGCAGGTGCACTTCCCGGAATAGGTTCCGGCCTTGTTGCAATTAAAAAGCCCCGGCAAGCCGGGGCTTTTTTTCGCGCGCCGCGCCTTTCTAGTAGCCCAAGTCCTCGCCCGTCAGCACCACATGGATGCGGTCCTTGACGCTTGAGCCCTCGATGACCACCCAGGAGTTGCAGATCTTCGTCTCGCTGCGGCAGTTGTGGCAACGGCCGTCCTCCACGCAGGGGTTCTTGAGGTTCAGGGCCTTGGCCAGACGCATGTTGTTGGCCGGGGCGGCGATGGTGCGGATGCGGGCGTAGGCGGCCTCCAGGTCGGCCACCACCTTGTTCATGCCCACCAACAGCAGCACCTTCTTGGGGCCAAAAAGCATCCCGGCCACACGGTTGCTCGTGCCATCCAGGTTCACCAGCCGGCCGTCCAGGGTCAGCGCGTTGCTGCTGGCCACCATCACGTCGGCCAGCAGCCCCTGGCGGCGGATTTCCGCGCCCTGGGCCGGGTCGATGCCCGGCGCGTAGGGGTCGAGCAGCGTCACTCCGGGCAGGGCGCGGATGGCGTCCCACAGGCCCAGGCGCGCCGCCGACTCCGACCCGCAGCGGCTGACGCTGGCCGGGCTGGGGATGAGCCCCAGCAGCTCGGCCTTGGCCTCCTGCGCGGTGGCGCAATAGCTGGCCGCAATGCGCCTGTGGCCGAGCTGCTTGATGAGGTGCGCGGCGAGCTTCTCGCGCTGCATAAGAACCGGTGCTTCCATAAGGGTCCTCCAGGCTGGTCCGTTTTCCCGACTATGCCCGCGCCCGGCCAAGGCAGTCAACCGCGCGCGCGCATGCACAATATTGCGTACACCTCTTGCAATCTTCTGCGCATTTTACTACGCAATGTGCAGCATGAGCAATCAAGCCAACAATACAGCCTTGCAAATGACCTCCGTCACCGGGCAGGACTGCCCGCGCTCTGGAACGTGGCAGGCCCTTGCAACGGCTCTGCCCCCCATATCCGTGCGCCAGGGCGACATCATGCCCGGAGCCAACGGACGCGTCGTCACCTGGGAGCTTGTGCAGCCGGAAACCCCGGGCCAGGGGATTTCGTCCAAATCCGGGCACTCCTGAACCGCCCCGGGCCGCCAACGCCTTTCCCGCACGCCCCCCTGCCCGGTCCCGGTCGCGCGCCCTAACGCGAGCCGATGTCCAGGCTGTCGCTGTAGGCGGTCTCGCTGTGCTCGGCAAGATCAAGCCCCTGCGACTCCGCATCCTGGGCAAGGCGCAGGCCCATGGTCGCGTCCACCAGTTTGAAGAGCGCCCAGCTGACCACCAGGGCATACGCCAGCACCACGCCCGCGCCCAGGGCCTGGATGCCGAACTGCGCGGCATTGCCGTAGAACAACCCGTCCACGCCCGCCGCATTCACGGCCTTGGTGGCCAGGAGCCCGGCCATGAGGGTGCCCACGAGCCCCCCCAGACCGTGTATGCCCACCACGTCCAGGCTGTCGTCGTAGCCCAGGCGCGCCTTCGCCAGCACCCCCAGGTAGCACGCCGCCCCGGCCACAAGGCCGATGAGCATGGCCGAGGGAGCGGTGACAAAGCCCGCCGCCGGGGTGATGGTGGCCAGCCCGGCCACCGCGCCGGAGGCCGCGCCCAGGGTCGTGGGCCTGCCCCGGTGCCACCACTCCACAACGGTCCACATGGCCATGCCCGCCATGCCGCCCAGATGCGTGGCCACGAAGGCCGTCGCGGCCACGCCGTCCGCCGCCAGGGCGCTGCCGCCGTTGAAGCCGAACCAGCCGAACCACAGGAGCCCCGTGCCCATGAGGGTCATGGGCAGGTTGTGCGGAAAGAACTGCCTGCGCCCGTAGTCGCGCCGGGGGCCGGCCACGAACACCCCGGCCAGGGCCGCCGCGCCGCAGGTCAGGTGCACCACGATGCCGCCCGCGAAATCCACCACGCCCAGGGCCTTGAGCCAGCCGCCCGCGCCCCACACCCAATGGCACACCGGATTGTACACCAGGATGGCCCAGAGCAGGCTGAACGCCAGAAAGGGCGCGAAGCGCACGCGCTCGGCAAAGGCCCCGGTGATGAGCGCCGGGGTGATGACCGCGAACATGCACTGGAAGATCATGAACACGCTGTGCGGGATGCTGGCCGCGTAGTCCGGATTCGGCGCCGCGCCCACCCCGGAAAGCCAGGCCCAGGCCAGACTGCCCGTGACCCCGCCCACATCCGGGCCGAAGCTCATGGAATAGCCCAGGATCACCCACTCGAAGGTGATGAGCGAGATGAGGAAAAAGCTTTGCATGAAGGTGCCCAGCACGTTCTTGCCGCGCACCATGCCGCCGTAAAACAAGGCCAGTCCCGGAGTCATGAGCAGCACCAGCGCCGCGCTGACGAGAACGAATGCGGTGTCTCCCGCCTGGATCATGTGGCTCTCCCTGTCGTGGGGCGCGAAATGAAGGCTCCCGGCGCTGGTCCCCTGCCGGCGCGAGGAGGAATCCCGCCTGCCCCGTACGGCGGTTGGACGGTGATAGTTTGTTTCCCTGCCGGTGGAAAGACAAATGTGTGTGCGATTATGACAATAATGTACTCATGCTGGCATACTACGACAAAATATGCTGGAGATAATGCGAGAAAATGACATTCTCGGAATATGACTTTGCGGCACGGAGACGCTTCTTGCCAATTCCGGCACACTCCCGGACCATGAACGGGCCGGGAGCGGCCATTGCGCACCAGCCCGGCCTCTGGTATCCCACCTCCCTGCCCGGGAGACTGCGCCGCGAATCCCCGTTTGACGCCGCCCTGCCCAGCCCAGGAACCGCCATGCCCCCCGACACCATGCCCGAACACCAGCCCCCTGAAGCCCCGGCCCCGAAGCTCCTGAGCTTCGAGTTCTTCTCCATCTGCGCCATCAGCGTGCTGGCCTTTTGCAACATTTCGATCTTCTACGGCTTTTACAGCTACCTGACGGAGCTGGGCATCCCGCCCGGCTGGCGCGGGCCGCTGCTGGCCCTGGAACCGCTCACCGCGCTGGTGGTGCGGCCCTTCCTGGGACGCTACCTCTCGCTCAAGAACAGCGTGCAGTTCATGCGCGTGGGCATGGCGCTGGCCACCCTGGCCCTCTTGTGCTACCCGCTGGCCACAACCATCCCCACCCTGGCCTGCGTGCGCGTGCTGCACGGCATGGGCTTCGTCACCGTGGTGGCCGGGCTCATGGGCACGCTCATGGCCTTTCTGCCGCGCAAGCAGAGCGCGCAGGGCTTCGGCCTGTTCTCCGTCACCATCCTTCTGCCCTACGCCATCATGCCGCCCTTCGTGGAGCTGCTCTTGCCGCACATCGCCAACCACGGCATGGCCTACGCCCTGGCCGCGCCGCTGATGCTCCCGGCCTTTCTGCTGCTGGCGCCGCTGGGCAAGCGCACCCGCGCCCTGGCCGCAAGCCTGCCGCAGTCGCACCTGGAGCGTCCGGGCTGGGACGAGGTGCGCCAGGCGCTCAAGTCCCTCGGGGTGGCGCTGCTGGTGGCGGCGAACTTCTTTCTGGTGGCCGCGCACTCCATCGTGTTCTTCTTCATGCGCGACTTCGCCGCGGGCATCGGCGCGGCGAACCCCGGGGCGTTCTTCACCTGCGCCAACACGGCCACCATCGCGGTGCGCGTGCTGGGTGGCAACATCCTGGACAGGGTGGACAAGGGCCGCACGCTCTTCATCACCTTCCTGTGCCTGGGCCTGCTGGTGCCGCTCTTCGCCCACGCCGGGCGGCCGGTGGTGCTGCTTTGCATGGCCGCGCTCTATGGCACGGGCATGGCCATGACCATGCCGCTGGTGAACGCCAGCATGTTCAGCATCTCGCCGCCGCGCATGCGCGCCTACAACGCAAACCTGCTGATGATCGCCGTGGACGCGGGCTTTTTTGTGGGGCCGTTTCTCGGCGGGGCCATCATGGCCGGAGAGCTGGGCCACGCCGCGCTCTTCGGCGTGGGCGGGGCGCTCATGCTCGCCAGCGGGCTCTGCATGCGGCCCGTGGCGCGCATCATGCGCGAGGCCGCGTAATACTCAAGAAACTATTTTCGCCCACCCCCCTATTCCTTCTTGACTTGTTCAATTTTTCACATAACTCTTATGCTAGATGAAGCCTCACGACGAACCTTGTCTCCAGGGGTCGCGGCAGGGTTCCCGTTCAGCAATGACCCCGTCCTGGTCCATCCACAACCAAGGGGGTATTCATGAAGATTCTCGTCGCCGTTGATCCGTCCGATACCGTCCAGCTGCCGGTCACCCGCGCTGCCGCCATGGCCAAGAAGGAAGGCGCGGAGCTGGTGCTGCTCGCCGTTGCGGAATCCGTGGAGGACATGGAGAGCCTGTTCGGCGCGGCGGCCAGCGAACGCCTGCGCGACAAGGCCGCCAGGGCGCTCGGCAAGGCCCAGGAAATCGTCAAGGCCGCCGGCATGACGGCCAAGGAGATGCTGGAGGTCGGCGTCTCGCCGGAATCGTTCATCGTGGACACCGCCAAGAGCGGCGGCTTCGACCTCATCGTCATGGGCTCGCGCGTCAAGAAGGGACTGCACACGCTCCTGATCGGCAGCGTGGCCAGCAAGGTCGTCTCCCTGGCGCCCTGCTCCGTGCTTATCGTCCGCTAGCCGCCAAAAACGCGGCGCACAACAAAACGCCCGGCCCTGGCGATTGCGCCAAGGCCGGGCCATTGTGCGTCCAGGGACGGCCAGCGGCTACACGTACCCGGCCAGCTTCTTCTCGATCATGATGGCCAGGATGGTGCGGTCGGTCTCCACCATGCCCTCGCAGGAGAGCTGGCCCACGTTCTTCATGGTCTGTTCCGGCGATTCCGCGATGATGCCGTCCGTGGCGCTGACGCGCATCCCGTGCAGCGAGAACAGCGCGGCCTGCACCGCCGTGCCCGCCGCCGTGGCCAGCTTGAGCGCGCAGCCCGCCTTGGCCCCGTCGCAGATCACCCCGGCCAGATCCTCAATGAGCAGCTTGATGGCTCCGGCGATGTGCGCGAGGCTGCCGCCCATGAGCGCGGCGATGCCCGCCGTGGCCCCGGCCCCGGCCGCCACGGAGCAGCCGCACACGGCGGAGAGCCTGCCGGTGTGCGCCTTCACCGAGGCGGTGACGATGTGCGAGAGCCCGATGGCGCGCAGGGCGTCGGCCTCGGTGCAGTCGAGAAAGTCCTTCACCGCCCAGATGGGCAGCACCGCTGTCAGGCCGTGGTTGCCGCTGCCGGCGGAGCTCATGGCCGGCAGCTTGACCCCGTCCATGCGCGCGTCGGCGGCCGCGCTGGTCAGCATCCGCGCGGCCAGGGACATGTCCTTGGCCATGACCTTCTGCCGGACCAGGCGCTCGAAGGTCTTGCCCACGCCCAGGCCGCAGCCGTACTTGAGCCCGTGCCGGGCCAGGCGCGTGTTGTAGGCCACGCCCTGCTCCAGAAAAGCCAGGTCCTCGGCGTCCAGTTGGTCCACCAGGGCGAGCAGCTCCGCCAGAGACAGCCCGCGCAGCCAGTCCTCCAGCTCGTCCATCTGGCTCTTGCCGCCGCCCACCACCGCCTCGGCCAGCAGCGGGCTCACGCTCACGGCCTCGCCGTCCAGGCTCAAGGACACGATGCGGTCGTGCTGCCCCTCAATGACGGCCTGGGCCTCGTGGCGTGCGCCCTCGGCGTCCTGGCCCGTGACCACGGCCCGGATGAGCAGCCCGCGCCGGTCGGCCAGCAGGTGCACCGTGGCCTTGCCCTGAAGCAGCAGCGCCTTGGCGCGCGCAACGTCCCCTGGCGTCACAGGGTCCAGCACCTCCAGGCGCAAGGCCGCATCGCCGCCCGCCAGCCCCAGGGCGGCGGCGGTGTCCAGGCCGGAAAGGCCCGCCGTGCCGGGAATGGAGACGGCCAGGCCATTCTTATAGACGTTGGGGTCCACCCAGACCTCGACACTTTCGGCGGCCTCGCGCCCGCCGGGCAGCAGCGAGGCGGCGGCGGCGGCGGCCAGGGCCACCGCCACGGGCTCGGTGCAGCCAAGGGCCGGGGCCACCTGCAAGCGCAAAACATCCTTCACTGTGAATGACATGGGCTCTCCTCGCCCGCAGCGGCGGGCGCACAAGCTGTATTCGCACCAGGCGCGAGGCGTCAAGAACAGCCGCGAACCAGAGCCTCCGGCCTTGCCCGCCGGTCTTCCCCCCCGGTCTTGCCCTTCGGCCGTCCCTCACGTAAGAGCGCGCGCATGGACATCTCCGATCGTTACCTTGGCCGCCCCTGGGACGCCCTGGCGCTCTTTTCCGGCGGGCTGGACAGCATCCTGGCGATAAAAGTGTTGCAGGAACAGGGCTTGCGCGTGCTGGGCCTGCACTACGTGAGCCCGTTCTTCGGCAAGCCGCACCTGCTCGATTTCTGGAAGCGCACCTACGGCATCGAGGCCCTGCCCGTGGACGTGCGCCGCCTGTACCTGGACATGCTGGCGGCCCCGGCCCACGGCTACGGCAAGCACATGAACCCCTGCGTGGACTGCAAGATCCTGATGCTGCGCCATGCGCGCGGGCTGCTGGACCGCTTCGGCGCGAAGTTCCTGGTCTCCGGCGAGGTGCTGGGCCAGCGGCCCATGAGCCAGCGCGCGGACACGCTGAACCTCATCCGCAAGGACGCGGGGGTCATTGACCTGCTCCTGCGCCCGCTCTCGGCCCAGAAGCTCGGCCCCACGCCCATGGAGCAGTCCGGCCTGGTGGACCGCGCGCGCCTGCCGGGCATCTGGGGCCGGGGCCGGCGCGAACAGCTGGACCTGGCCGCGCACTTCGGCATCACCGACATTCCCACCCCGGCGGGCGGCTGCCGCCTGGCCGAGGCCGAACCCGCCGCGCGCTACCTGCCCATCATCACCAGCCTGGCCGACCCCGGCCCGGAGGACTTCCGCCTCTCGGAGCTGGCGCGGCAATACTGGGCCGGGCCGTACTGGCTGTCCATCGGCCGCAACGAGAGGGCCAACAACGCCCTGGAGGCCGCCTGCCAGCCGGGCGACCTGCGCTTCCGGCTCAAGGACGTCACCGGCCCGCTGGCGCTTGGGCGGCAGTACGCGCCCAAAAATCCTTCGCCGGACGCTTCTCCCGACCACTGGCCGGAATCGGTGCTGCTCGACGCGGCCAGCTTTGCCGCGTCCTATTCGCCCCGCGCCCGGGCCGAGGCCGAGGCGGGCCGCACGGTCACCGTGCTCCTGCTGCGGCACGACTCGGTCCGCGAGCTTTCCGTGACCCCGGCCCGCCAGACGCCGCTCGGCTGGGCCGAGCCCAAGCCAGCCGCGCTGAACGCCTGGAAGAAGCGGAAGCCGTAAGAGCCGCACCAGACTCCCACACCGCATGCACACAGCCCCGGCAGGACACAGCGTCGTGCCGGGGCCGTGCGCGTTTGCCCCCCCCGCATTGTCATGCGCCCGCAAACCGGGCATAACGCGGCCATGGCGAAACAGCGCGAAGAATACCAATGCTCGGCCTGCGGAGCCAAAGGCCCGCGCTGGACCGGACAGTGCGCGGCCTGCGGCGAGTGGAACACCATTCAGGCCGTGGCCGCCGCGTCCACCCTGGGCGGCTGGAGCGCGCGCGGCACGGGCAAGCGCCCGGCCAGCCTCTCCGCCCCGGAGGCCCTGGAAGACCTCGGCGGCGACGCGGTGCGCGCCCGGCCCACGGGCATCCCGGCCCTGGACGGCCTGCTCGGCGCGGGCCTGGTGCCCGGCGCGGCCCTGCTGCTGGGCGGCGAGCCCGGCGTGGGCAAGAGCACGCTCCTGCTCCAGCTGGCCGCCCGCCAGGCCGAACTGGACGCCAAAGGCGCGGGCTCCCGCACGGTCTACATCTCGGGCGAGGAATCCCTGGCCCAGATTCGCGGCCGCGCCGAACGCCTGGGCCTGCTCGGCCCCGGCCTGCTGGCGCTGGCCACCAACAACGCCGACGAGGCCCTGGACGTGGTGGCGGGCATGGGCGCACAGCCCGGGCTCATCATCATCGACTCCGTGCAGACCCTGGCCAGCCCCCGCGCCGAGGGCATCCCCGGCAGCGTGAGCCAGGTGCGCGCGGTGTCCGGCGAGCTGGTGGAGGCGGTCAAGCGCTCCCAGGCCACCCTCGTACTTGTGGGCCACGTGACCAAGGACGGCCAGATCGCCGGGCCGAAATTGCTCGAACACATGGTGGACACGGTGCTCTACCTGGAGGGCGACCGGCGCGACTACTCGCGCGTGCTGCGCGTGCTGAAAAACCGCTTCGGCCCGTCGGACGAGCTGCTGGTGTTCACCATGGAGGAGCGCGGCCTGTCCGTAGTGGACGACCCCTCGACGTTTTTCCTGGGCGCGCGCGACGCCAGCCTGTCCGGGGCCGCCATCAGCCTGGCCCTGGACGGACGCAGGCCCTTTGCCGTGGAGATCCAGGCTCTGGCCACCAAAAGCTTCCTGTCCATCCCGCGCCGCGCCGCCCTGGGCTTTGACGCCAACCGCCTGCACCTGCTGCTGGCCGTGTTGGAAAAACGCCTCAAGCTGCCGCTGGGGCAAAACGACATCTACGTGAAGCAGGGCGGCGGCCTGGCCCTGCGCGACCCCGGCCTGGACCTGGGCCTTGCGGCGGCGGTGCTTTCCTCGTACTACGACGCGCCGCTGCCCGAGGGCGCGGTGTTCTGGGGCGAACTGGACCTGAACGGCCATGTGCGCCCCGTGGCCGGACACGAGACGCGGCTCAAGCAGGCCTCGCGCCTGGGCTATGGCCCGCTGCTCCACTCCGGCACATGCAAGACCCTGGACGACCTGCGCCTGGCCCTGTTCGGCAAGGCCCGGTCCTGACCCCATTCAAGCACAAGGAGACGTTGACGATGCTGCCCACCGCCTTCCTCTTTCCCGGCCAGGGCTCCCAGGAGCTGAACATGGGCCGCGACGTGGCCGAGGCCCAGTCGAGCGCCATGGACCTCTGGCTCCTGGCCGAGAAGCACTCCGGCCTCAAGCTGCGCGAGATTTACTGGGGTGCGCAGGACGCCACGCCCGCCCCGGAGATGAGCGACACCCGCGCCCTGCAGCCCGCCCTCACCGTGGTCAACGTGAGCCTGTGGCTGGCCCTCAAGGACAAGGCCGCATCCATGACCGTCATCGGGGCCGCGGGACACAGCCTGGGCGAATTCGCCGCGCTCTGCGCCGCGGGCGTGCTGGGCGTTGAGGACGTGATCAAGGCCGTGTGCGAGCGCGGCAAGCTCATGGCCGGGGCTGGCAAAGAGGGGCATGGCATGGCGGCAGTCGTCAAACTGCCGCTTCAGACCGTGGAGCAGATCGTGGACAAGGCCGCCAGGCAGAGCGGCGCGTTTTTGCGCATCGCCAACCACAATTCCCCGGCGCAGTTCGTCATCTCCGGCGAGCGGCCCGCCCTCGACGCCGCGAGCGGGCTGGTGAAGGAGGCCAAGGGCCGCGCCGTGCCGCTCGCCGTTTCCGGCGCGTTCCACAGCCCGCTCATGAGCGAGCCCGCCAACGCCTTCGCCAAGGTGCTTGAGGGCCTGCGCTGGCAGCCCGCCCGATTCCCGGTGTGCATGAACGTCACCGGCCAGCCCGAGACCGACCCTGGCGTGCTGAAGGCCATGCTCACCGCGCAGATGACGTCCTCGGTGCTGTGGACCGTGACCATGCAGACGCTTTACGCCGCTGGCGCGCGCCGCTTCGTGGAGCTCGGCCCCAAGAACGTGCTGACCAAGCTGGTGGGCCAGAACCTGGAAGGAAAAGAGGACGCCATAGCCCAAAGCGCCGGAAGCCTGGACGCGCTCATGGCGCTGTAGACGAGCGGATTCCGCACAACGCCGACGGCCCGGCCGCCCCCTTTGTGAATGGTGGGGCAGCCGGGCCGTGCTGCGTTTGCGGGTAAAGACCCCTGCCGCGCCACCTTGGGGCATGTAAAGCCGATGCATGTGGAAAGAGCGGCAACAGGCAGAGCGGCACGGCATTGCGTGAAAGCATTGGGCCAAGCTGGAGAAAATCTTTGCAACAAATTGACATCGCCGAGACAACCATTTAACAATCCAACAGAAACGCACAGAACCAAGAGGCTGCGCCTATGCAAGTATTCGCACTGTTCGATGAACGCGGCTTACCAAAAGGTTTTTACACACCCGTTATCCACGAGCGGATTCCAGAAGGCGCTGTTCCTATTTCCGTCAGGCAATGGCATGATTTCATTAGAAACAAAGGGCAGAGACGCTGGGATGGGGAAAAAGTTGTGGAATACAACCCAATCCCAACAGCCAGGCAACATTCGCTGGTTCCGCTGGGCCGCTTTTTACTTCTCGCGGGCGTGCTTCTGCGAAAAACTCAACTATGACAGGGCACGAAAACGCCGGTGATCCCCCTGGCGCAGGAACGCCACGAGCCACCATGCGCCACGCCGGTTTCTGCGCTCGCTCTTGACGCCACGCAATCATCCGGCATACGCACGTTACCAATTTCAACATACGTACGGATTGAAATTCTCGATGCCCGCCTCGCGCTGATACGCAAATACGCAGCACGGGCTTGCCTCCGCGCGCGTACTTCCCTGCCCCAAAAAAACATTGCGCCGACTCCGAGCCAGCGCCCTGCTTGCGCGGCGCGCTGCCCCCCGCAGGGCGTCAACCGGCATGGCGAACCGCACGCTTCCGGTGCGGCTGCTAATACTTCCGGTCCGGCCTGGCGAACATCTTGGCCTCGGCGCGTACGGTGTTCTTCTTGAGATGGTTGATGCGGTTCACGGCGTCCATCGCCTGCCTGCGCAGGATGGCGGGCAGGTCCGAATGCTCCAGGAACTTGCCGTAGTCCGGATTGCCGGTGATGCCCGGCCCAAGGACAAAGCCGTCCGGGGCTTCGGGCTCCACGCGCACGTCGCCCTCGTCCAGGATCACCTCGGCGCCCGTGGCCCGGCTCAAAATGTCCTTCAGGAACGCGGCAAAGGCGTTCTGCACGTCCAGGACGCTTTCGGCGCTGTTCACCCGCTGGCGCAAGGAGCGCGACAACTCGTTCTCGTGCTTGGTGAGCGATGATGTGCCCGTCATGGTGCCTCCCTTGCTGAAATGAGGACTCCACTCATGCTCATTCATCGCTGTTTTGGCGCGCGATGTAAAGCATCCGTCGCGTCTCTGCGGGCACCAAAAAGCCCCGCCCCCTACGACAGGGACGGGGCTTTGCTTGGAGCGAATCAACGGGCCGCTTGCGGCCTGGGCCTTACTCTTCCTCGTGCTCGGCGGCGAACCAGCTCTCGGCCAGGATGGGGCCGAAGTAGATGGCCTCGTCCTCCAGGTCCTCCTCGATGCGCAGGAGCTGGTTGTACTTGGACAACCGGTCCGAGCGGCACAGGGAGCCGGTCTTGATCTGCCCGGCGTTCACCGCCACGGCCAGATCGGAGATGAAGGCGTCCTCGGTTTCGCCGGAGCGGTGGGAGACAACCGTGGTGTAGGCGGCCTGCTTGGCCATCTCGATGGTGTCCAGCGTCTCGGTGACGGTGCCGATCTGGTTGAGCTTGATGAGGATGGAGTTGGCCACTCCGCGCTCGATGCCCTCGGCCAGGATGTCCGGGTTGGTGACGAAGATGTCGTCGCCCACCAGCTGGATGTCGTTGCCCATGCGGTCGGACATGCTGGTCCAGCCCTCCCAGTCGCCCTCGGCCATGCCGTCCTCGATGCTGACGATGGGGAAGCGCGACACGAGGTCGGCGTAGTAGTCGATGATCTCCGCGCTGGAGAGCACCTTGCCCTCGCCCTTCAGGTTGTACTTGCCCTTGTCGTAGAACTCGCTGGCGGCGCAGTCCATGGCCAGGGCGATCTCGTAGCCCGGGTTGTAGCCCGCGGCCTCGATGGCGCGGATGATGTATTCCAGCGCCTCGGAGTGGCTCTTCAGGTTCGGGGCGAAGCCGCCCTCGTCGCCCACGCTGGTCACGTGGCCGTCCTGGGCCAGGATGCTCTTGAGCTGGTGGAAGGTCTCCGCGCCCATGCGCAGGGCGTCGGCAAAGGTCTCCGCGCCAAGGGGCATGATCATGAACTCCTGGATGTCCAGGTTGTTCGGGGCATGCGCGCCGCCGTTGATGATGTTCATCATGGGCACGGGCAGAAGCTTGGCGTTCACGCCGCCCAGGTACTGGTACAGGGGAATGCCCAGGGAGTTCGCGGCGGCGCGCGCGTTGGCCATGGAAACGCCCAGGATGGCGTTTGCGCCGAGCCGACCCTTGTTGTCCGTGCCGTCCAGGTCGATGAGCGAGTTGTCCAGGGCCACCTGGCGCAGACCGTCCATGCCCACGATGGCGTTGGCGATCTCCTCGCGGATGTTGTTCACCGCGACGCTGACGCCCTTGCCGCCGTAGCGTTTCTTGTCGCCGTCGCGCAGCTCCAGGGCCTCGCGGCTGCCGGTGGACGCGCCGGAGGGCACGGCGGCGCGGCCGGATGCGCCGGACTCGTAGGTGACTTCGACCTCGACGGTGGGATTGCCGCGGGAATCAAGAATCTCCCTGGCCCAGACAGCGATGATGGTGCTCATATGTGCTCCTTGGTTTTGTGAACCGTGGCGGTTGTTGGAACTGCGGCGCAAAACGGGTGCGCCATGCGGGTCAATATATCATTTCCGTCACGGATTCAAATACTCTCCCGTGACGTTTTCCCGTCAAACGCGGCGCATGAGCCCTCAGCGCGCAGCCAGCCAGGCGCGCCACAGGCCCTCCATGAGCAGATCCTCGCGCACCTCGTGTATTTCCGGGCACACGCCCGCGATGCGCGCGGCGAAGCCGCCCGTGGCCAGCACCCGCACCTCGGCCTCGCGGCCAGGCAAGAGCGTGGCGGCCAGACGCCGGGCCAGCCCCCCGGTCATGGCGGCAAAGCCGTGGATGAGTCCCAGGTTCAGGCTCTGGGAGGTGCTTGAGCCGATGTCCAGCCCGCCGTCGGCGCGGGGCGCGCCGATCTCGAGGGTGATGTGCGGCAGCTTGGCCGTGCCCGTGGCCAGCGCCCGGGCCGAGGACAGCACGCCAGGGCAGATGAGCCCGCCCACGAAGGCGTCGCCCAGCACGCAGTCAAAGGTGGTGGCCGTGCCGAAGTCCACCACGACGAGCGCGGGCGCGTCGCAGAGCTGGCGGGCGGCGTAGGCCGTCACCAGCCGGTCGGCGCCCACCTCGGCGGGCCGGGCGTAGCGGTTCTCAATGGGAATGGGGATGCCGCCGGGGCCTTCGCCGGGAACAAAGCGCACGGTCTGCCCGAAAAAACGCTCCACCGCGCGGGCCAGCACCGGGTTCATGGGCGGCACCACCGAGGCCGCCGCAAAGCCGGTCACCTCGCCAGGGGTGACGTTCTCCACCCGGCAGATGTCCAGCAGCTTGAGGCCCCAGGCGTCCGGGGTGTCCACATTGCCGGCGGACGCGGTGGGCAGCGCATAGCAGGCGGCCAGCCCCTGCCCGGGCCGGGCCAGGCCGATCTTGACGTTGGTGTTGCCCACATCAAGCAGAATGACTGTATCCATGTGCGTTTCCTGGGGGAGTTTCTTGCGGGAGCGGGTTGTTCGCCGTTGCCGGAAGCAAGATCAATGCGCAATTCGTTGCCAGCGCGCCGTGTTGTGTGTATTCCCGCAACATAGACATCCGTCAAGGAGAATGCTCATGGACCCGGCCCGGCTTATTCCGGCTGCCGAGGCCATCCCCTCGCCCTGGGGCTGGTTCGAGGCGCTGCTCATACTGACCTTCGCCCTGCACATGCTGTTCATGAACTTGAGCGTGGGCTCGGCCGTCATCGCCTTTTTCGGGCGGCTGACCGGCAAACAGGGCGACCTGGCCCACGAGTTGGGGCACCGCCTGCCCACCTTCCTGGCGCTGACCATCAACTTCGGCGTGGCGCCGCTTTTGTTCGTGCAGGTCCTGTACGGCCAGTTCCTGTACACCAGTTCGGTGCTCATGGCCGGATGGTGGCTCTCGGCCATTGGCGCGGTCATCATCGGCTATTACGGCCTCTATGCGCACAACGCCGCCTTCGACGCGCGCCCCGGGCTCTCGCGCCTGGCGCTCTTGGTCTCGCTGGCGTTCCTGCTGTACACGGGCTTCCTGCTTTCCAGCAACATGACGCTGATGCTGCGGCCGGAAGCCTGGACCGCCTACCTGGACAACCCGCGCGGCAGCCTGCTGAACCTCACCGACGCGACCTTGTGGCCGCGCTACGTGCACGCCATCCTGGCCGCGCCCGCCGTGGCCGGGCTGTACGCCGCGCTCCTGGGCGAGAAAAAGCGCCGCGCCGACTGGGTGGACCACGGGATGGCCTGGTTCACGCGGCTCACCATGGTCCAGGTCCTGGTGGGCGGCTGGATGCTCGTGGCCCAGCCCGAGGCGGTGCTGCTGGCCTTCATGGGCCGCGACCCTCTGGCCACGGCCATCCTGGCGGCGGGCGTGTTCATGGGCCTGGCCGCGCTCATGGCCGGGCTGCGCAAGCGGACCATGCTCGCCGTGGGGCTCACAGTGCTCACGGTGCTGCTCATGGCCGTCACGCGCGGGCAGGTGCGCCTGCTCACCCTGGCTCCCTTCTTCAGCCCGGCGAGCCTGCCCGTGACGGGCGAGGTCTCCCCGCTGCTCATGTTCGTGATCGCGCTCATCGCGGGCCTGGCAGTCATCGCGTACATGCTCAAGGTCTACGCCAGGACGGCCCCGAAAAGCGCGGGGAGGGGCTAAGCCATGGAATATCCCATCTGGCACCTCGGAGCCCTGGCTGGCGGCTTCTGGATCGCGCTCATCGGCACCTTCCACGTGTTCCTGGCCCACTTCGCCGTGGGCGGCGGCCTCTACCTCGTGCTCTCCGAAATCTACGCCCGCAGGCTGAAAAGCCCGGTGCTGCTGGCCCATGTCAAGAAGCACGCGCGTTTCTTCCTGCTCATCACCATGGTGGCGGGCGGCGTCACCGGGGTGGGCATCTGGTTCACCATCGGGCTGTTGTCGCCCCAGGCCACCAGCACGCTGCTCAAGATCTTCGTTTATGGCTTCGCCACGGAATGGGTGTTCTTCCTGGCCGAGATCGTGGCGCTTTTGATCTACTACTACGGCTTCGACCGCATGGACCCGGCGGACCACCTGCGCATGGGCTGGTTCTACTTCCTGTTCGCTTTCCTGTCCCTGTTCATGATCAACGGCATCATCGGGTTCATGCTCACCCCGGGCCAGTGGCTCGCCACGCGCAACTTCTGGGACGGCTTCCTGAACCCCACCTTCTGGCCGCAGCTGGTGCTGCGCACGGCCATCTGCCTGTCGCTGGCCGGGCTGTTCGGCTTTGTCACGGCCACGCGCATCAGCGAGGCTGTTTCCCGCGAGCGCATGGTGCGCATGGCCGCGGCCTGGACCATCCTGCCGCTGCTCGTCTGCCTGGGCTCTGGCTGGTGGTACATCCAGGCCCTGCCCGAGCCCCAGTTCGAGATGGTCATGTTGCGCTCGGAGCGCATCTCCGGGTTCCTCAAATACTTCCAGGTGTTTGCCGGACTCGCGGCCCTGGGCGCGCTGGCGCTCGCCGTCAAGACGCCCAGCCGCATCCGCTTCCCGCTGGCCCTCGTCGTGGTGCTTACGGGCTGGGGCATCATCGGCAGCTTCGAGTTCGTGCGCGAGGCCGCGCGCAAGCCCTATCTGCTTTACGACCACACCTACTCCAACGGCATCCGCGTGGGCACGGAAGAGGCCGCCAGCGCCCAGGGCTACCTGGCCACGGCCAAGTGGGCGCGCGTGCGCGAGGTGACCGAGGTCACCAAGCATGCCGCAGGGGCCGAACTGTTCGCGCACCAGTGCTCCAGCTGCCACTCCATCGGCGGCCCCATGAACGACATCACACCCTGGGCCGCAAGCCTGACCCTGGTCGGCATGAAGTCGCTTCTGGGCGCCCTGGACAGGATCAACCCGGCCATGCCGCCGTTCATCGGCAACCAGGCCGAGAAAGAGGCCCTGGCCGCCTATCTGGCCGAGGTGCTCGGCGGCCGCAAGACCGAGCCGGCCGCCGCCGTGGCCATCACCGCCCAGGACACCGGGATTCCGCCCTTTGACCCGGCGGCCGACGAGTACGTGCTGCTGGCCTGGCCCGGCCAGGGCGTGGACATGGTGGTGGAGTCCCAGGGGGTCTTCAGCCTGCGCCCGCCCCGGCAGACATTGAACGCCCAGCTCATCAAGCGCGGCGACGGCCCAAGCAAGATCACCGACGGCGTGGCCCTGACCTATGCCGTGGAAGGCGGCGCGGCCACGGGAGCGATGACCATCCTGCAAGGCCGCGACTGGCACCACGCCACGCTCTCCATTGCCCCCAGAAAGCCCGACGGCGCCCTGTTCCCCTATCCGCTCGCCACCGTCGAGGCGCGCGACGCGGCCACCGGGGCCGTGCTCGCCCGCACCCGGGCGGTGCTGCCCGTGTCCGACGAGGTCGCCTGCGCCAGCTGCCACGGCGGCGCGGACAAGCACGGCAACATCAGCGCCGAGACCGGCCTGAACATCCTGCGCATCCACGACCGCCTGAACCGCACCAGGCTCGTTGCCGGGCACAAGGCCAGCGGCAAGCCCGTGCAATGCAACGACTGCCACGCCGATCCGCTCAGCGGCAAGGACGGGCGCGGCGACCTGCTGTCCGTTTCCGCCGCGCTGCACGGCTTCCACGCCAACACCCTCAAGGGCCAGGGGGCCGAATCCTGTGCCGCCTGCCACCCCAGCCGCGCCGAGGGCGGCACCCGCTTCCAGCGCGGCCTGCACACCGAGATGGGCATGGACTGCGTGTCCTGCCACGGCGCGCTGGAGGACCACGCCCTGGGCCTGCTCAAGCGCGAGGCCGAGGCCGACGGCGGCAAGGGCAAGCGCGGGGCCAAGCGGCTCATCAGCCAGATCACCCCGCAGGGCATGGACAAGAAGGACATTCCGCCGCGCACGGCCTGGGTGCAGATGCCCGACTGCCTGGCCTGCCACAAGGACTACGGCGCCCCGGACCCCAGCCTGGCCTTCGGCAACTGGACGAGCAAGCCGGAGGAACGCTTCCGGCTGCGCCTGGACGAGATGGGCGCGCTCTCGTGCCCGGCCTGCCACGGCCCGCAGCACGCGCTGTACCCCTCGGCCAACCCCTACGGGGCCAACCGCGACAACATCCAGCCCCTGCAGTATCAGAGGCTGGCGCGACCGCTTGGAGCCAAGGGCAATTGCGCCATGTGCCACAAGGTGGCCAAGGACCTCGACGCCCACCACCCGAACACCATCCAGCCCTAGGACGTCCGCATGATCGCTCGCGAATGGAAATGCCTGTGCCCCACCCGGCACCGTGAAGGGTTCCTCAAGCACCTGGAGCTCACCGGCGTGCGCGAGGCGCAGCAAACCCCAGGGTACCAGGGACACCTGGTTCTGGAGCGCCTGGACCTGGCGTGCCATGCCGGACGCTCCGGCAGCGTGGAGGTCGGGCTCACCACCTTCTGGGAGTCCTGGGAGGCGGTGCGCGCCTTCGCTGGCGACGAGCCGGAGCGCGCCGTGCTCTACCCGGGCGACGAGCGCTACGAAATCGTGCCGGACAAGCACGTGCGGCACTACGAGGTGCTGGAGAAGGTCGAGAGGTAAACGGACAAGGCGGCGCCCTGGAAGAACCCATCACTCTGGCTCACCTTGCGGCGCAAAGGCGGTCCGGCCAAATGCCTTCCGCCCCGGCAGAAGGCGTTGCCCATCGGCGGCGGCGCCATGCTTTCCAGGGCGGCTGGCGCAAGCCATGTTGAAGCATGCCCATTCAAAACAACACGACCTGGAGAACCGATGCGGCTGATAGCCCTTGCCCTGCCACTTGCCCTTGCCCTGTCATTTGCCCTGTGCGGCTGCGCGCCACAGGTGACCATGGCTGTTCTGGAGCCGGCAGCCGCGCACGATGTGACCCAGTTGCGGCGCCTTGCCGTGGCCCGGTTCAACAACGACGACGGCGGGGTGACCACCGCAGCGGTGGAGCAGGCGCTGGCCTCGTTCTCCCTGGGGCAGCGTCCCTACTTTACCCTTGTGGATTCCGGGGCGCTGCGAAACACCTCGGACGAACAGGGCGTGAAGATGGTCTTCGACCTCAAGGAATACCGCGCACGCAACAAGGGCGGCGGGGCCGACGGCCTGGTGCTTGGCACGGTCAGCCGCTCCTTCTGGCGCGACGAGCGCACCGTCAAGAAGCGCAGCATCTGCGTGGAGCGCACCAAGAACGGCGGCTGCCGCAAGTATGAGTCCCACGACATTCCCTGCACCAAGCGGACAGGAGCCTTCGCCTTCACTCCCAAGGTGGTGAGCGTCGGCTCCGGCAGGATTATCTTCGCGCAGGAATTCGCGGAGAACGACGAGGCGGTCTTCTGCCGCGGGACAAACGATGCCCAGCCCTCCGGGGGCGGACTGGTGGACACGGCGAGAGGCCGCGCCATTGCGCGCTTCCTTGAGACCGTGGCCCCGCACGTGGTGCATGTCCAGGTGCCGCTCATCACAACGGACGAATCCGGCATGGACGCGGCCACAAAGGACGCCATCGCCAAGGGGGTCGAATTCGCCCAGGCAGGCCACATGGATCGGGCCTGCGCAGAATGGAGCAAGGCCGAGGCGGCGCATCCCGAAGGCTACGCCCTGCCCTACCTGCGCGGGGTCTGCGCGGAATACGCGGGAAACTACGATCTGTCGCAACAGGCCTACCGGCTGGCGGACCAGCGCAGCGCCAGCCCGAACACGGACATCTCAAGTGCCCTGGAGCGCGTGGAGCGGGCGCTGGCCAACAGCCAGCTTCTGGAGCAGCAACTCGACTGAGCCCGCACAGGCGCAGGGGCCTGCCCAGCCTATTTCCCCGCTTTGGGCGGAATGCGGCAGGACTCGGAGCAGCACGTGCCGTAGAGGAACCCGCTGTAGGCGTGGAGAATGCGCTCCTCCTTGCGGCGGCGCTCGTCGGGCAGGGGGACGCGAGCGGTCTTGGCGGACTTGGCCAGGGCTTCTTCCCAGGTGGGGATGGCGCGCACGCCGGTGGCGACGCAGTCGCCGCTGGCGGTGTCGAGAATGCTTGCGCCGATGGAGTCCGTGGCGATGGCGATGGGCACGGGACCGCCCGGAAAGAGCCGCGCGCAGCTCACGGTTTCGCGCTCGAAACTGCCCACGTCGCCCGCGCAGAAGATGACCAGCACGATGGGGCTGCCCGCGTCGTCATGGGCCACGAGGTCGATGTGCCGCCCGGTGTCCTGGCCGTCGATCTTGAAGATGAGCGGCACCTTGGCCTTGAGGCCGCGCTTTGGGTAGCCCTTCTCCTCCACCAGGAACTTGGCCAGGGCCTGCCGGAATTCCTCGTAGGTGGTCTCCTCGATGGTCTGGCCGGTGAGGTAGTCGGTGAGCGTTCCGCCCAGGCTGACTTCATGCATGGCGGCCCTCCGTGATGTGTTGACTTTGTTGGCCGTGGAGGCGATGTTGCCGCGAGAGGATATTCCATGAAAACGATAGCTTGCACCTATTGCGGCACACAATCCATTTATGGCGACAGGGTGTGCGGCGGCTGCAACGCCAGAATTTATTACGGCACCGGCGTGCTGGATCTGTTCAAGTGGTCGCTTGTGGCGGGCTGCCTGTGCGCCTTGCTTGTCTACGAGATACTTTGGCACTTCTCCATAAGTGGATACAACAAGTACGCGGCCTTTGTCATCGGGATTCCGGCCCTCATGGCCGCGCTGGTCATCGCGCGCATGCGGCGAGGGCGGGTGACGTTCCAGCATTTCCCTAGGTTTTGAAGCGAGAAAGGCCCGCGCGAGCGGGCCTTTCTGTTGTCCAAAGGTGAGAAGGGCTAGGGCAGCAGCTGCTTGCCCGCCAGGATGGCGTAGTCGAAGAGCCCGCTGGGCGCCATGCCGAAGAGCAACACCACGGCGGCCAGGATTCCGGCTCCGCAGACGCTGAAGGCGCTGTTGTCGGGCACCGGGGCGTCCTCTCCCGCCTCATGGGTGTAGGCGTGCCGCACCAGGCTCAAGTAGTAGAAGATGGCGATGGCGCTGTTGAGCACCAGCGTGATGACCAGCCAGTTGTAGCCGTGGTCCCAGGCCGAGGCGATGAGGAAGAACTTGCCCATGAAGCCCATGGTCGGCGGCAGGCCAACCAGGGCGAAGGCGCCCACGCCGAGGGCGAAGGCCAGCCCGGGCGAGCGCTTGTACAGGCCGTTCAGGTCGTCGAGCTGGAGGTTGCGGCCATCGGAAGCCACGCGGCTGATGACCCAGAAGCAGAGCAGGTTCATGGCCACGTAGGCCATGGCGTAGAAGGCCGCGGCCGAAAGGCCCATGGCCGTGCCGGAGACCAGGCCGACCATGATGTAGCCCGCGTGCGCCACGGAGGAGAAGCCGAGCATGCGCTTGATGTCCTTCTGGGCCAGGGCGCACAGGTTGCCGAAGGTCATGGACAGCGCGCCGAGCACCGCCAGAAGCGTGGTGATCTCAAGCCCGGGCTTGAGCAGCGTGGCCAGGCGGATGAGCACCACCACCGCGCCCAGCTTGGGCAGGGTGGCCGCGAAGCCGGCCGTCTCGTTGCTCGCGCCCTGGTACACGTCCGGGCACCAGAAGTGGAAGGGGAACAGCGCCAGCTTGTAGAACATGCCGCCCATAAAGAGCGAGAGTCCCACCACGGCCATGGGCTGCCCGGCCCAGGTCCAGTTGCCCTTGGCCAGCTGGGCGATGTAGCTGGTGTGCTGGCTGGCCAGGATGTAGGAGAAGCCGTACAGGGCGATGGCCGTGGCCACCGCGCCGAAGAGGATGTACTTGATGCCCGCCTCGGCCGCGCCGCGATGCCCCTTGCCGCCCTGGGTGCGCAGCGGGATGACCGCGTAGAGGCTGTAGGAGGAGATCTCGAGTGCGATGTAGATGGTGATGAGCTCCACCGCCGAGGACAGGAGCATCAGGCCCCAGGCCGAGAGTGCCAGGAACATGAAGTAGTCCGGGCGCTTACGCTCCTCAAGGCTGGGCTGGCGCGCGGCGTTCAGCACGGCCACGTAGAAGCCCGCCGCAATGGCGAGCTTGAAGAACTGCGAGAGCGCGTCAATCTGGTAGGCCCCGCCGAAGATGAGCCCCTGGGCTCCCCACGCGGGAATGTTCACGAAGATGCCGAACCCCGCAAAGTACGGGAGCCAGCGTTCCGCAGGGGGGGTCTCGGACCCGTCCCCCAGGCTCTGGCAGAACAGGGCCACAATCAGCAGAAGCTGATACAGTTCCGGGACAATCAGGATGGGATTGAACTCCACGGCGACCACTCCCTAGTTGTTGACCGGTTCGGCGGGGGTTTCCGCCACGGCGACTGCCGCAACGGACGCGGGCGCTGGCTGGGCCGCGACCACTTGCTCCGTGGTGCGCGCCTTCAGGTCGCTCACCAGCTTCTCGACGGACGGATCGATGATGTTGAAGATAAGCTTCGGGGCCAGGCCGATGTAGAACACGAACACAGCGGGGATGAGCAGATACGCCCACTCGCGGGTGTTCAGGTCCCGCCAGGTCTTGGCGGTGCTGGGCCTGCCCCAGGCCATCTTGAGCGACACGCGGAACATGTACGCCGCGCCCAAAAGCGCGCCGGGCACGATGAGCGCCCCGATGTACGGGCTCTGCTGGAAGGCCCCGGTGAACACGAGCATTTCGCCCACGAACCCGTTGGTGCCCGGGAAGCCGAAGCTCGCCAGGGCATACAGGCCCCAGAAGCCCATGAAGGCCGGCAGGTACTTGCCCAGCCCCATGTTGTCGCTGATGGCGCGGCTGTGGCTGCGCTCGTACACGCAGCCGATCATCATGAACAGCGCGCCGGTGATGATGCCGTGATTGAGCATCTGGAACAGCGCGCCTTCAACGCCGCGCAGGTTGAACAGGAAGATGCCCAGCGTCACGAAGCCCATGTGGCCCACGGACGAGTAGGCGACCAGCTTCTTGATGTCCTCCTGGCCGAGGGCGATGGCCCCGCCGTAGAGGATGCTGGCGATGGACACGGCGATCATCAGCGGCGCGAAGTACACGCTGGCGTCGGGCGTCAGCGGCAGGCAGAAGCGCAGGAAGCCGTAGGTGCCCATCTTGAGCAGCACCGCCGCCAGGATGACCGAGCCTGCGCTGGGCGCCTGCACGTGGGCCGCAGGAAGCCAGGTGTGGAACGGGAACATGGGCACCTTGATGGCGAACGCGAGCGCCATGGCCAGAAACGCCCAGTACTGGAAGCGGAAGCTGAAGTTGATCTGCATCAGCTCGGGGATGCTGAAGGTGCCCCCGGTGATGCGGAAGGCCACGATGGCGGCCAGAAGCAGCGTGCTGCCCGCCAGCGTGTACAGGAAGAACTTCAGCGACGCGTACCGGCGCTGGTCGCCGCCCCAGACCGCGATGAGCAGGTACATGGGGATGAGCATGGCTTCCCAGAACACGTAGAAGAGCACCAGATCAAGCGCCGCGAACACGCCCACGCAGGCCGAGGTCATGAACAGCAGGCAGAAGTGGAACTCCTTCACGCGCTTTGAGATGTACGTCCAGGAGCACATGACGCACAGTGGCAGGATTGCCAGGGTCAGGATCACCATCAGGTAGCTGATGCCGTCGACCCCGAGGGAGTACTGCAAACCCCACTGTGGCACCCAGGCCGCCTTTTCCACGAACTGGAAGTCGGCGTTGAACTGGAAGAAGAGCAGCGGCAGTCCCAGTATAAGCTCCAGGATTGAGGCGCCCAGGGTATAGGCGCGCGCAACCTGCGGGCTCTTGATGAGGAACAGCCCCGCTGCGGCCACAAGCGGGAACACGATGAGGCTTGTTAAAACCGGGTATCCAAAGTCCAAGGCTCGCTCTCCGTCTCGTTGCGGGGTTTAGGCAAGGTACCAGATCAGGGCAAAGATGCCGAGGGCCAGCGCGGCGGCCAGGCCCAGGTATTCCTGAAGCCTGCCGGACTGGACCTTGGCGCCGAGGACGCCCACGTTCTGCACCGTATACGCCGAGCCATCCACCACGGTGTCGATTCCCTTGGTGTCGAACCAGACAGTACCCCGCGCCAGGCCGAGCAGCCCGCCCAGACCAACGGCGCGGTACGCCTCGGTCCAGCGGTCGTCGATCCACGCCAGGGGCTTTGAGACCAGGGCGTACGCGCCCCGGCCGATGAGCCGATAGAAGAAGTCGAGGTCCAGGTTGGTCTTGGCGTGCGGGGTGATGATCTCCCGCGTGATGTAGAAGGCCAGCCCGGAGAAGCCGAGGAGCATGAGCGCCTGCAACACGTGCCAGACGGTCCAGGGATGGTACATCTCTTCCATCTCAAAGGGCAGGTAGCGGTACAGCATGTCCGGGTACAGGCCCTGGGCGATGCAGAGCACCGCGCCCATGGCCATGCCCACGTACATGTTCACCGGGATGGGCTTGAGCTCCATGGTGTCGTTGGCCGGCTTGGCCCAGAAGGCGAAGTACGGCAGCTTGATGCCCACCGAGAGGAACGTGCCCACCGCCGCGACCTCCATGCCGATGGCCAGCCAGGTCCTGTGGGCCTCGGCCGCGCCGGTGATGGTCATGGTCTTGGAGATGAAGCCGTTGAACAGCGGCATGCCCGAGATGGAAAGCGCCGCCACCATGTAGAGCACCATGACCCAGGGCAGCCGGTGCACCAGCCCGCCCAGCTTGTCGAGCTTGGTGGTCCCGGCGGCGTAGAGCAGGCAGCCGGTGCCCATGAACAACAGGCCCTTGTACAAAATGTGCGCGTAGGCGTGGGCCACCGCGCCGTTCATGGTCATGGCCGTGCCGATGCCGATGCCGGCCACCATGTACCCCACCTGGGAGACGATGTGGTAGGAGAGGATGCGACGGGCGTTGTTCTCGATGCACGCGTACAGCACGCCGTACACCGCCATGATCGTTCCGGCGATGGCCAGGGCCTCCACGCCGTGGAAGCCGCGCAAGAGCACGTACACCGCGGTCTTGGTGGTGAAGGCGCACATGAACACCGAGCCGGTGACCGTGCCCTCGGGGTAGGCGTCGGGCAGCCAGGCGTGCAGGGGCACAACCGCCGCGTTCACGCAGAAGCCCAGCAGGATCATCCAGTCATAGGTCATCATCTGCGTGGGCATGACGTGGTCGAACTCGAAGTTGCCCACGGCCTTGTAGCGCATGAGCAGGCCGATCAAGAGGAACAGCCCGCCGATGGTGTGGTACATGAAGTAGCGGAAGCCCGCCTTGGTGCTGGCCGGGTTTCGCGCCAGCCAGATGAGGAAGGTCGAGCCGATGCTCATGAACTCCCAGAAGACGAACAGGGTCAGGAAGTCGCCCGCGAAGGTGCAGCCGAAGGCGCCGCCCACATACACGCAGGCCATGATGTGCTGGAGCTTGTCGTCCACGTGCAGGGCGTAGACCATGCCGATCAGGCTCATGACCGCGAACACCTGCGCGAAGACAAGGGAGAGCTTGTCCACGCGGCCCAGCAGCATGGTCTGCCCCAGCCAGTTCATCTGTCCGTACAGGCCCGGCTCGATGGTCATGACGCTCCAGATGGCCACCAGCGGCGGCAGGAGAAGCAGCCATTTCCAGGCCTTGCCGGAAAGAAACGGCAAGACCAGCGCCAGGGCGTAGAAGCCCACGGTGGGGTGAATGAAACCGCTAGCTATTGCGCTCATAATAGTCATCTCCCCGGCTGATCATGGGCTGAATGATCTTTTTCATAATGATGACCATGGCCAGGCCACCCACCAGGCCGAACAAGGGCCAGAAGCCCGGGTACGCGTCGTACACGAACTCAACCTGGTGCGGACGTTCGAAGACGTTCGCCACCACCAGGCCCGCCAGGCCGAGGAAGAACAGGCCAGCCAGCAGGCCGGTCTTGCTCCGCAACCAATTAAGCAGCATTCCGAACAGGCTCATGCTTTTGCCCCCTAGAACTTGCCGAACACGCGGACGAAATCCATGAACAGCGCCGGGTACAGGCCCAGCACAACCGATATGAACCCCGTGGCGCACAGCGGGATCACCATGGTCAGCGGAGCTTCCTTATAGTGATGGAAGTGCGGGTCTGGGCCGGGCTCCTTGAAGAAGGCCCGGTAGATCACCGGCAGGAAGTAGCCCGCGTTCAGGATGGTGGAGAGCATGAAGAGCAGGAAGATCACGGTCTGTCCCGCCTGCAGCGCGCCGTTCACGATGTACCATTTGGAGACAAAGCCGCACACCGGCGGCATGCCAATCATCGACAGCGCCGCGATGGAGAAGGCCCCGAAGGTCCAGGGCATCTTGCGGCCCAGGCCGTCCATGAGGCTGATCTTCTTCAGGTGCGTGGCCACGTAGATGGCCCCGGCCGCGAAGAAGAGCGTGATCTTGGAGAAGGCGTGGTGCGCGATGTGGGCCATGCCGCCCTGCACCGCCATGGGCGTCAACAGCGCCACGCCGCAGACGACATAGCTGAGCTGCGCCACGGTGGAGTAAGCCAGCCGGGCCTTGAGGTCGTCCTTGGTCAGCGCGATGAAGCTGGCCGCGGTCAAGGTGAAGGCGGCCACCATGGCGGTTGGGATGCCCAGGCCGAGCTGGTCCATGACGCCGACGCCGAAGCCGGAGAGGATGATGCGGCAGACGCAGAACACGCCCGCCTTGACGACCGCCACCGCGTGCAGCAGGGCCGAGACCGGCGTGGGCGCCACCATGGCCGAGGGCAGCCAGTTGTGGAACGGCATGAGCGCCGCCTTGCCGATGCCCGCGATGTACAGGACATAGGTGATGGTGACGGCCAGCGGGTGCTTGGCCACGATCTCCGGGCTGAACATGCCGGTGGCGACGTCGCCGAGCGCGAAGTCCAGGTTGCCCACGAGCACGTAGGTCATGACCATGGCCGGCAGGAGGAAGAGCTTCGAGGTGCCCATCAGGTACACGATGTACTTGCGCGCGCCGGTGAAGGCCTCGTCGTCCTGGTGGTGGGCGACCAGCGGGTACGTGAACACGGTGATGACCTCGTAGAAGAGGTAGAGCGTGAACACGTTGGCGGAGAGGGCCACGCCCTCGGCCCCGAAGATGGCCACGGCGAAGCAGATGTAGTAGCGCGTCTGGGCGTGTTCATCCAGGGTGCGCATGTAGCCGATGTTGTAGCTGGTGGCGAACATCCACAGGAAGCTCGCGACCAGGCCGAAGATCAGCGAGAGCCCGTCGGCGCAGAAGGTCACCGTGATGCCGGGCATTATGTCAAAAAGCGTGTACTTCCAAATGTTTCCTGCCAGCACGGCTGGCGCCAGGGACAGAACCGAGAGGAAGGTCAGGCCGCCGGCGGCGAAGCTCACCGCCTCGCGCCGGTTCTGATTGTCCCGGTTCAGCCAGATGAGAAGCGGCGCCACCAGGGTGATGGCCACCGGCAGGAGCACGCGTGCGCTTTCGATGATCCCTGTCATGGCTTGCTCATCCCTTCAGAGTCGAAACGACGCTGGTTTTGGTGCTGCCGAACCGCCGGGCGATGACCACGATGATGGCCAGGACCAGGGTTGCCTCTGCCGCCGCAAGGCCCATGACGAAGAGCGTTCCCAGCTGCCCCAGCATGGCGTTCGCCGGGGTGAGCTGCGCCGCCGCCACGATGGACAGGCCCGCGCCGTTGAGCATGAGCTCCACGCAGATGAGCATTCCCACAAGGGTCCTGCGCTGCGTGATGCCGAACAGCCCCGCCAGAAGCAGGATCAGGGCCACCAGTTGATACAGGGTAAGCGGGCTCATTTGCCGTTCCTCCTCTCCCAGGCCAGGAGCACGGCTCCGGCCATTGACACCAAGAGCACCACGGAAATCAGCTCAAACGCGAGCCCGTAAGGCCCAAGCAGCCCAAGGCCCAGCTTCTCGATGGTCACCTCCACCGGCACGCCCGTGGTGGCGAGCGGCCGGGTCAGGACCAGCCAGGACAGCACCCCGCCGGTGACCAGCACCGCGAGCAGCGCGAGCACGTTCTGGTAGATTGGCGCGCTCTCCGCCTCCTCGCCCTCGGGGTCGGCCTTGGTGAGCATGATGGCGAAGAAGATCAGCACGCAGATGGCGCCCACGTAGATGAGTATCTGCATCAGGGCCATGAAGGTGCTGTTTAAAAGCATGTACATCCCGGCCACGCCGAGCAGCGTGGCGATGAGCCCGACCATGGCCCGGACGAGGCTTTTCGCCCCCACGGCCACGAGGCTGCCGCCGAGGATGATCAGCGTATAGAGCCCGAAGGCGACTTTGGCCATCTCTTCCATAGCTTAGGCCTCGCTCTTCTCTGCGGCGGGGGCCGCAGTCTGGGCAGGGGCGCCCGCGTCACACTCCCGAAGCTTCACCACCAGGTCGAAGAGGAAGTCGTTGCGCGAGTAGCCCGCCATGTAGATGTTCTTGGAAAAGCGCAACGCGCCCGCCGGGCAGTTCTCCATGCAGGTGCCGCACAGGCTGCACAGCGAATAGTCGTAAAGGAGCTTTTCCGGGTCCTTGGGCGTCTTGTCCTTGGGCTTTTCGCCGTTGGCCTTGGCCTCGGCCAGGGCCTTCTCTTCCTCGGGCGTGGGCTTGGGGGCCTTGCGCTTCACCACCGTCAGGCAGTTCGAGGGGCAGGCCAGGGCGCACATGCCGCAGGAGATGCAGCGCGGCTTGAAGGGGTCCTTCGCACCGCCCACCAGCTCCAGGTGTCCCTTGTAGGTGTCGGTGTTTGCCAGGGCCTTCCAGGGGTAGCGCACGGTGCGTTGGGGCTCCAGGAAGTATTTCCCGGTCACCCGCAAGCCGACCATGAGGCTCCACAGGTCGGAGACAGTCTTGCATGCTTGCTTGATGGCGTTCATACGGCTTCCTTCATCACCAGGTCTGGGCCAGTTTCACGAAGAAGCTGGTTGCGAGCAGATTGAGCACGGCCAAGGGCAAGAGCCATTTCCAGTTGATGTTCAGGAGCTGGTCGAAACGCACGCGCGGATACGTCCAGCGCAGGAACACCATCAGCAGCATGAGCAGCGAGACCTTGAGCACGAACCACACCGGGCCGGGCAGGACGGGGCCGTGCCAGCCGCCCAGGAAGAGCGCCGTGGCCACCGAGCAGACAACCACCATGTTGGCGTATTCCGCCAGGAAGAAGAGGCCGAAGCCCATGCCCGAGTATTCCGTGTGGAAACCGGCGGTGAGCTCGCTTTCGGCCTCGGGCAGGTCGAAGGGCGCGCGGTTGGTCTCGCCCAGGGCGCTGACCATATAGATGAGGAAGGCCAGGGGCTGGGTCATGATGTTCCAGTTCCACGGCCAGGTGCCCTGCCCCTTGACCACCTCGGCCAGGTTCAGGCTGCCGGCCACGAAGCTGACCGCCAGGACCGAGAGCAGCAGCGGGATCTCATAGGCCACGGACTGCGCGACGGCGCGCGCCGCGCCCAGCAGGCCGTACTTGTTGTTGGAGGCCCAGCCGCCCAAAAGCAGCGAGAGCACCGCCAGGCCGGAGAAGGCCAGGATAAGCAAGAGGCCGAGGTTGATGTCCAGGGCCTGGAGGCCGTCGCCCACGGGCAGGGGCAGGAAGAGCAGCAATACTGGAAGAAAAGACAAGACCGGCGCCAGCCAGAAGAGGATGGGGTCGGCCTTGTCGGGCATGAACAACTGCTTGCCGACAAGTTTGAGGGCGTCGGCCAGGGGCTGCAGCAGTCCGTTCGGGCCGACCTCGAAGGGGCCGGGCCGACGCTGGATGTGTCCGGCCACCTTGCGTTCCACCCAGACCATCACCAGGCCGATGAGGCCCACGCTGACGGCCACGGCCACGAGGCCGATGAGGATGCGTATGAGTTCTGCGGGCATCGCGTTCTCCTACCTGTCGATTTCCGGGATGATCAGATCGAGGCTGCCCAGGATGGCAACGGCATCCGCCAGGATGGTTCCGCGCGAGACCTCCGCGAAAAGGCTCAGGTTGCAGTATCCCGGCGCGCGCAGCTTGGTGCGGTACAGGTTCTTGCCGCCATCGGACACGAGGTACACGCCGATCTTGCCGCGCGCGCCCTCCACCGCGAAGTATGCCTCGCCCTTGGGCGCCTTCCAGGAAGGCTTGGGCGCGCCCTTAACCAGGACCTCGCCCTCGGGCATCATGTCCAGGCACTGCTCGATGATGCGCAGGCTCTGCTCGAACTCGGCGATGCGCACGTCGTAGCGGCCGCGCGCGTCCATGAGCTCCGAGGTGGGAATCTCGAAGTCCAGCTTGGGGTACACGGAGTACGGGTCGCTGCGCCGGATGTCGTAGGCGATGCCGGAGCCGCGGATGACCGGGCCGGTGGCCCCGAAGCGGCGGCAGACCTCGGGCTCGATGACGCCGACGCCCTCGATGCGCTTGCGCAGGATGATGTTGTCGCTGACAAGGTCCTTGTACATGGGCAGGCGCGAACGCATCCAGGGGATGAACTCGCGGATGCGCCGGATGCAGTCCTCGTTCAGGTCCTCGGCCACGCCGCCGATGCGGTAGTAGCTGTAGGTGAGGCGCGAGCCGGTGGGAATCTGCAGGATGTCCAGGATCTTTTCGCGGTCGTCGAAGGCGTACATGATGGGCGTGAAGGCCCCGAGGTCCAGCAGATACGCGCCCCACCAGAGCAGGTGCGAGGCCAGGCGGTTCAGCTCGCAGGTGATGACGCGGACGTACTCGGCGCGCTCCGGCACCTCGACGCCGGCCAGCTTTTCCACCGCGCCCACGAAGGCCCAGTTCCAGCCCAGGGCGTGGCCGTAGTCGACGCGGCCCATGTTGGGGATGAACTGCGCCGCTGTTTTGACCTCGGCCATCTTTTCATGCATCCGGTGCAGGTAGCCGAGCACCGGCTCGGCGCGCAGGATGTACTCGCCGTCCATCTCCACGATGACCCGGAGCACGCCGTGGGTGGACGGGTGCTGGGGGCCAAGATTCAGGATGAGCGAGCCTTCCTGGGCGTTTTTGGCGAAGTTGTTGGTGTAGAAGTCGCCTGCGACCTGTTCGAGAAGTGGTGTGTGTGTCATGCCACTGTCCTTGTTATGCCGTGGCGTTGTCGCCAGCGGGAGCCGGGGCGTCGGGCGTCATGAGGTCGAAGGCGGGGTCGCAGTGGACCACCTGCCCGGCTTCCAGAAGGTCGCGCATCCTGGCCCTGGACTTGGGCTCCTTGCGCAGGGGGAAGCAGTCGGCCATGTCCGGGTCCATCAACAGCGGGATCAGGTTCGGGTTGCCCTCGAACACCACGCCGTGGAAGTCGCGGGTCTCACGCTCGTGCCACTCCGCGCCGTGGAAGATGCGCGCGATGGACGGCACTCTGGGCGCATCATGCGGGGCCACCACGCGCAGGGCCACGCGGCCGGGAATGGCGAAGTGCGCGAAGTGGTAGGTCACCACAAAGCCTTCCTCGCAATCCAGGGCGCACACGTCCTCAAGGAAGTAGTCCGCCGCGCGGAGCCGCTCCGCGGCCTTGACCAGGCTTGCGGCGGGCAGGATGACCTGCCAGTTCTTGCCGGTCTTCGAGAAATCGCAGGCGGCCAGATAATTCACGGCCAGACCTTTCAAAAGCGCATCCATCTACTTGCCCTCCTCAAAAGGCCCGTCCAGGGGCGGATTGGGCCAGAAGCGCTTGCCGGTGATCTTCTCCTGCAGGAGGAAAAGCCCCTCGAGCAGGCCCTCGGGCCGGGGCGGGCAGCCGGGCACGTACACGTCCACGGGGATGAGCTTGTCCACGCCTTCCATGATGCCGTACTGGTCCTTGAACTTGAAGGGGCCGCCGGAGATGGCGCAGTTGCCCATGGCGATGACCCAGCGCGGGGCGGGCATCTGCTCGTACAGGCGGACCACGGCCGGGGCCATCTTCTTGGTCACCGTGCCGGCCACGATCATCAGGTCGCTCTGGCGCGGAGAGGGGCGGAAGACCTCGGCCCCGAAGCGGGCGATGTCCCATCTGGCCATGCCCACGGCCATCATTTCAATGGCGCAGCAGGCCAAACCGAAGGTCATGGGCCACAGGGACATGGACCGGCAAAGATCCACGATTTGCTTCGCCGGCCCGATGTTCAGGATCGGGTCGGCGACGATGACATCCGGTTTCTGCGCTACGAGATTTTGCGCGGCCATGTAAACACCCCTTTCGCCCAGAAGTAGATGATGGCAAGAGCGAGAACAGTCAGGAAGATGACCTTTTCGAGGAAGGGCAGCCAGCCTTCCGTGGCGCGATACACCGCGGCCACCGGGAACAGGTAGAGCACGTCCACGTCGAAGGCCAGGAACAGCAGG
>JBFWMQ010000005.1:0-126790 GCA_050251495.1 Desulfovibrio sp.
ATATCGCGGACTTCTGGGCCTGGCACCACCCGGCCCCCGTGGCCCCGGGCGAGGTCAACCCCGCCGCGCAGGGCAGGGGAGGGGGGCTCGGCGTGGTCCTGGCCGGGCGCGAGTCGCGCCGTTCCCTGCCGCCCAAGGAATTGGCCGGTCTCGTGGCCGCGCTTTTGGACACGGGCATTGTCACAGGCGAAGGAGCCGTCACCTTGCTGGGCAGCGCCGCCGAGGCCAAGGCCGCGCACCAGTTGCTGCGCGAGTTGCCGCCCAAGCGCACGGGCCAGGTCAAGAACCTCTGTGGCGGCACGGACTGGGCGGGCCTTCGCGACGTGGTGGGCGGCCTGGACCTTCTGCTGACCCCGGACACCGGCACCATGCATCTTGCCGCTGCGCTCGGCGTGCCGGTGCTGGCGACATTCCTGTCCTCGGCCTGGTGCAGCGAGACCGGTCCTTATGGCCTGGGGCATCGCGTTTTCCAGGCTGTGACGGACTGTGCGCCCTGCCTGGAGTCCCAGCCGTGCGAGCTGAATGTCGCCTGCCTGAAGCCCTTTGGCGCCGCGCGGCTGACGCGCTACCTCGCCACCGGCGTGGCCGGGCACCTGCCGGAAGGCCTGCTGGATCTGGATTCCGGCCTGGACAGCCTTGGCGTGACCTTCTTGCCGCGTGCGGGCGAGGATGCCTCGACCCCTGTGCGCAAGCGTTTCCGTGCCTTTCTGGCGCGTCATCTCGGCGCGGGCGGGGCCTGGGACGCGTTACCGGTGCAGGAGTTCGCTGAGCGTCTGTACTCGGAGCGGGACTGGATGGTACCGGACCCTGAATCGAGCAAAAGTCGCCGAGGCCGTGTTGTTGGATAAATTTTACAGCCTGAAAAGCATATTAAAGAAAGTCTAGACTAAATCTATAATTTATCAGACTCCGCTTTTGCCCCGGGTTCGGCGTTCAGCGGGGTGAAATGACAGGCAAGGGGGCGTTCATGAGGGTACTGGTCGTGCTTCCACTGTATGGCGGGTCGTTGCCTGTGGGCCGCTATTGCGCGTCCGCGCTCGCCGGACTGGGACATCTGGTGGAGGTCTTCGAGGCTCCGGATTTCTACGCTTCGTTCCAGGCCCTGAAGGGGCTCAAGGTCACGTCCGACCGCTTGCAGTACCTGGAGAACAGCTACCTGCAGATCGTGTCGCAGGCCGTGCTGGCCAAGGTGGAAACCTTTGAGCCGGACCTGGTCCTGGCCCTGGCCCAGGCGCCGTTGTCCATTCAGGCCTTGAAGCGCCTGAGGCGCGACGGCGTGGCCACGGCCATGTGGTTCGTCGAGGACTACCGCCTGTTCACCTACTGGCAGGCCTTTGCCCAGCATTACGACTTTTTCGCCGTCATCCAGAAGGGCGACTTCTTTGAACAACTTCGGCAGATCGGGGTTGAGGAAACGCTGTATCTGCCCCTGGCCGCACAACCGGATGTTCACAAACCACTTGAACTTTCCAGCGTGGAGCAACGCAGGTTCGGTTCGGACGTGTCCTTCATGGGCGCGGGTTACCCCAACCGCCGCGTGGCCTTCCGCGATCTTGTGCGTTTCGACTTCAAGATCTGGGGCACGGAGTGGGAGGGCGACCCGATCCTCGCGCCTCATGTGCAGATGGCCGGGGCCAGGGTGTCCAGCGAGGACTGCGTGCGCATCTTCAACGCCAGCAAGGTGAACATCAACCTGCACTCCAGCGTCCAGGCGCAGGAGCTTGTCACCGGCGGCGATTTTGTGAATCCGCGCACCTTTGAGGTGGCCGCCTGCGGCGGCTTTCAGCTCGTGGACCGCAGAAGCCTTATGGCTGAACTGTTCGCCGAGGACGAGCTGGCTGTTTTCGATACCATGGAGGAGCTTGCTCCGCGCATCGTGCACTATCTGGCCCACCCCGAGGAGCGGGCGGCCATCGCCAAGCGCGGCCAGGCGCGGGTGCTTGCGGAGCACACCTACGCCGCGCGGATGCGTTCTTTGCTTGATTTCATTGCCGCGCGCCGCCCTGGCTGGCCCAAGGCCCGGACCGCCGCAGCCGCTGCGGACGGGCTGCCTGAGGAACTCGCCGCCGACATTTCCAGCCTGCTGGAACGCCTTGGCCTGCCTGCGGACGCGGCCTTCGACGACCTTGTCTGGGCCATCCGGCAGCAGCAGGGCAGGCTGGGAGAGATGGACGCGGCGGTGCTGTTTCTGGACGAGTGGCGCAAGCTTTACGCCCGCAAGGACGGTCAGGGCAGGTAAGCGTCAGGATTTTTTCACGCCGCGCTTGCGCGACGCCAGCCAGGCGTGCATCCGCGCCTCGGCCCCCTCATTCTTGGGCACAAAGAACTGGGCTCCGCGCTTGGCCAGATCATGCGGCAGGTATTCCTGGTCCACCCAGGAGCCAGGGAAGGCGTGCGGGTATTTGTAGCCGCGCCCATAGCCCCACTCCTTGTGCAGGCTGGTGCTGGCGTTGCGCAGATGCAGGGGCACGGGCTGCATGCCGTTCTCGCGCACTTCCTTGAGCGCGTTCAGGTAACCGCCGTAGCTGGCGTTGTTTTTGGGCGCAAGGGCCAGGTAGACCACGGTCTCGGCCATTGGGATGAAACCTTCGGGCATTCCCACATACTCCACGGCCTGCTGGCAGGACACGGCCAGGGGCAGGGCCTGCGGGTCGCCCAGGCCGATGTCTTCCGAGGCGGACAGGATAAGCCTGCGGCAGACGAAGCGCGGGTCTTCGCCGCTTTCCAGCAAACAGGCCAGATAGTAAAGGGCCGCGTCCACATCGCTGCCGCGGATGGACTTGATGAGGGCCGAGGCCAACTCGTAGTGCGAATCCCCCTCGCGGTCGCCCTTGATGATGACTTCCGGCAAGGCCTGGCGCAGGGCCTCAAGCCCCAGCTTGTCCGGCGAGAGCCCGGCCACGTGCTCGACCAGATTCAAGAGCGCCCGGCCATCGCCAGCGCACATGCCCGCCAGCAGATCGAACACTTCGTCCGGCCACTCGCGTCCCAGCACTTTGGCCCCGCGTCGCGCCATGCGGATGAGCTCCTCGCGCGTCAGCGAGCGGAAACGCAGCACATGCAGCCGCGAGAGCAGTTGGCGCGTGACGCTGAAGGACGGGTTCTCGGTAGTGGTGGCGAGCAGCACGATCTCACCGCTCTCCAGGATAGGCAGGAAGAAATCCTGCTGGGCTTTGGAAAAGCGGTGGATCTCGTCCAGGATCAGCACCTCCGCCCCTTGCAGGTGCTTGCGCAGAGCGGTCAGGCCGGCTTCCGGCGCGCTGACGCGGACCCATTTCTTGTTTGCCGCCTTGGCCATGAGCATGGCCAGGGTGGATTTGCCGCAGCCCGGAGGGCCGAAAAAGAGCAGGCTTGGCAAACGCGGGCCGCTGGCAAAGGCCGCGATGCGCTCCAGCAGATGGCTTTGCCCCACGAATTCGTTCAGGGTCTGCGGGCGAATCTTGTCCGCCAGGGGCTGCTTTTCGGAAATTTCGATGCGCATCTGCTGGTCCGGGCGTGGTTAGGGTTCGAGCAGGGCGTGGTGCGCCAGGGCCAGACAGGACAGGGCGGCTGTCTCCCAGCGCAGGGGGAGCGGACCAAGGCTCAGGTGCGAAAAACCCGCCTCGGCCAGGCGCGCGGCCTCGCGTTCCTCTAATCCGCCCTCCGGCCCAAGCACCACCAGGCTGCGCCCGCGCACCAGGGACTTGGGCGCAAGCAGGTTCTGCGGGCCAGCGCCTTCATAGAGCACATAGCATCCGTCATGGTCCGCCGCAACGCGGAGAAGCGCGTCGATGCCGCCAGCCAGGACGCCGAGTTCCGGCAGCCAGGTGCTCTGGCACTGCTTGGCCGCCTGCACGCACTTCTCGGTCCAGGAGGTTTTGGGCTCCCCGGGCATGTCGCCCTGGCTGCGGGCGGCCTGCCAGAAGAGGATGCCCAGGGCGCCAAGCTCCACGCTTTTTTCCAGCAGCCAGTCGCGGCGCGAGGCCTTGTTCCAGCCCAGGGCCAGGGTGACTCCCCGCGTGGGCGCGGGTTCGATCGTTTCAGACAGGCGGCGCAGTTCGGCCTTGGATTTGGAGACAGCGCTGGTCATCTCGAACAGGCCGTGGCGGCCGACGCCGTCGAACAGCCGCACGGCTTCGCCGACGCGCGCACGCAGAACGCACAGCAGGTGCCTGGCTTCGGGTCCGTCGAGGATTGCCTTCCCGTCTGGTCCGGGCCAGCGCTCTGGCGGAAGATGGTAGGAATTGAGGCGGGCCATGTCGTGCCGGAGGCGGGGCCAGGAGCGTGTCCCGGCCCCGCGCGGGGATCAGATTTCGTTCGCCACGAGGGAGTCGTAGCTCTCGCGGCGGCGGGCGACGATGACGTTCTCGCCGTCCACCAGGAGTTCCGCGGCCCTGGTGCGGGTGTTGTAGTTGGAGCTCATGGTGAAGCCGTAGGCTCCGGCGGAGTAGACCGCCAGCAGTTCGCCCTGCTGGACCTCGGGCAGCATGCGGTCCTTGGCCAGGAAGTCGCCGGACTCGCAGATGGGACCGACCACGTCCACGTCAAGCGCGCCGCGACCCTGGGGCGTCACTTCCTCGATGCGGTGGAAAGAGCCGTAGAGGGAGGGCCGCACGAGGTCGTTCATGGCGGCGTCCACAATGACGAAGCTCTTGCTTGGGGTCTGCTTGGTGTAGAGCACCTCCGTGACCAGAATGCCCGCGTTGCCCACGATGACGCGGCCGGGCTCCAGGATGACCTTGAGGTCGATCCCGGAAAGGGCCTTGGTGAGCGCGGCGCCGAATTCCTTGGGATGCGGCGGCTCTTCCTCGTTGTAGGGGATTCCCAGGCCGCCGCCGAGGTCCAGGTAGCGGATGTCCAGGCTCATGCCTTTTAGTTTGTCGTAGAAGGCCAGCAGCTTGTCGAGCGCCTCCAGGAAGGGCTCGATGGTGGTGAGTTGCGAACCGATGTGGCAGTCCATGCCCACGGGCTCGATGGCGGGCAGGTCGCGGGCCAGGGCGTAGGCGTCCAGGGCGCTTTCGATGCTCAGCCCGAACTTGTTCTTCTTCATGCCCGTGGAGATGTACGGGTGGGTCTTGGGATCCACGTCCGGATTGATGCGGAAGCTCACCTGGGCCGTCTTGCCCATGTCCTTGGCCACGTCGTTGATGCGGGTGAGCTCCTGCACGGACTCCACGTTGAACATCAGGATGCCTGCGTTCAGCGCCTGGGCGATCTCCGGGGCCTTCTTGCCCACGCCGGAATAGACGATGCGCTCCGCAGGAACGCCAGCGAGCAGCGCGCGGTACAACTCACCACCGGAAACGATGTCCATGCCCGCGCCAAGGGAGGCCAGCAGGCGCAGCACGGACAGATTGGAATTGGCCTTGACGGAGTAGCAGGTGAGGTGCGGCACCGAGTCGAAGGCGGAATCAAAGGCCACAAAATGGCGTTTGAGCGTGGCCGTGGAATAGATGTACAGGGGGGTGCCGTAGCGCTGGGCGAGTTCCCTCACGCTGACGCCTTCCGCATACAGGGTGCCGTTCTTCATCTCGAAATGATGCATCGGGACGATACTCCTCTCAAATAGGGGTGGTTACTGCGGCGCTGAGATCACAAGGCTGGAAACGACAAGCTCCAGGGCCGGATAGACGTTGCTGGCCACCAGCTGGAGCCTGTAGGTCTTCTTCGGGTCCAGATCGCAGGCGGTGATGATCAGCCGGTTCATGTCGCGGCGCATTTCCGGCGCGCCTGGTCCGTAGAAGCGGGAGATGCGCGGCACGAAGGGGCAGGTGGGGCAGCCGTCGCCCGGCTCGTCGCCGATGGCCTCGATGTGCAGGCGGACGCTGTCAAGGTTGGCCCAGGCGCCAGCAAGCTCGCAGTCCACGATGAGGCAGCCCTGGCCGCGCTGGACCGTCACTGTCCGGATGCGGAAGCGGTCCTCGCTGACCTGCGGGGCTGGCCAGTCGCGCTTGCCGCAGGAGACCAGGCCAAGGGCCAGCACGGCGAGCAGCAGAAGCGCAATGTGGCGCGCTGCCCGGCTGCGTTGTGTCATAGGCGGGATGCGGCTCATGTGGGGCTCACGTTCTTTTTCCATTCGTGCAACAGGGTCAAGGCGGCCATCGGGGTCAGTCCGTTGATGTCCAGGCGCTTCAGTTCGACGAGCATGGGGTGCTCGGGCTCCGGGGCCTTTGGTTCCAGCGGGGCGGAGACCCCTGGGAGCAGGCTCTGCCGGGCGCTTGACGCCTGGAGCCCGCCGCCGCGCTCACTCTGCGATTTTTCTTCGAGTGATGCAAGAATTTCGCGCGCGCGCGAAACGACCGGCTGCGGCACTCCGGCCAGCCGGGCCACCTCGATGCCGTAGCTCTTGTCCGCCGGGCCGGGGATGAGTTTGCGCAGGAACACGATGTCGCCCTTCCATTCGCGCACCGCGATGTTCATGTTGCGCAGGCCGGGAATGCGCCCCTCAAGGGACGTGAGCTCATGGTAGTGCGTGGCGAACAGCGTGCGGATGCCGCCGCGCCCGCGCCGGGAAAGTTCCTCCACCACGGCCCAGGCCAAGGCCAGACCGTCGAAGGTGCTGGTGCCTCGTCCGATCTCGTCCAGGATCACCAGACTGCGCGAGGTGGCCTGGCGCAGGATGCGCGCGGTCTCCATCATCTCCACCATGAAGGTGCTTTGGCCGCGCGCAAGGTTGTCCGAAGCGCCGACGCGCGAGAAGACGCGGTCCACCAGCCCCAGGCGAGCGGCCTGGGCGGGCACAAACGAGCCCAGCTGGGCCAGAATGCTCATGAGTGCGGCCTGGCGCAACACTGTGGACTTGCCTGCCATGTTCGGGCCGGTAATCAGCAGGATGCGCCGGGCCTCGTCCATGCGCAGGTCGTTGGGGATGTAACCGGCCTGGCCGGTTGCCGCTTCCACCACGGGGTGGCGTCCCTGCGTCACCTCCAGCTCGATGCCCTCATGCAGTTCCGGGCGGCGCCAGTCGTTCACGCGCGCGGCTTCGGCCAGGCCTTGCCAGTAGTCGAGGGCGGCCAGACCGCCAGCCATGAACATCAGCCGGGTGCGCACCTGGGCGATGGTCTCCCGCAGTTCGCCAAAGAGTTTATACTCAAGGGACTTGCGTTCTTCTGACGCGCCTTGCAGACGGTCCTCCAGGTCTTTGAGCTCCTGGGTGATGTAGCGTTCGCCGTTGACCAGTGTCTGCTTGCGGATGAAATGCTCGGGCACTTGCCCCTGGTAGGCGTGCGAGATTTCCAGGTAGTAGCCGAAGACCTTGTTGAAGCCGAGCTTGAGCTTTGGGATGCCGCTTGCATCGCGCTCGCGTTCCAGCATCTCCTGGATGCGCGCCTCGCCGTGCTCGGTGAGGTTGATGAGTTCGTCCAGCGCCGGATTGAAGCCGGGCAGGAACAGGCCGCCGTCGGTGATGGCCAGGGGCGGCGAATCCACAAAGGCGCGCACGAGCAAGTCCGTGATGTCGGTCAGATCGTCCCAGCCCGTAAGCAGGTTTTTCAGCTCCGCCGGGGCCTCGGCTTCTGGCTGGGCGAGGGCGTCTTCGAGCAGGCCGCGCAGGGCGGGCAGGCGGCGCAGGCTTTCGCGAACGGCCACAAAGTCGCGCGGGGTGGCGCGCGAAAGGGCGATGCGCGTGGCAAGGCGTTCCAGATCCTGCACATCCTCCAGGCAGCGCCGCATGTTTTGACGCAGGCCGTCGCGGTCGAACAGGAAAGCCACGGCCTCCTGGGTGCGCAGGACGGGCGCGAGCTCCCGCCAGGGCTGGCGCAGGCGCGACTCAAGCAGTCTGCCGCCCATCGGGGTGACGGTCTTGTCCAGCACATGCCAGAGGGTGCCCGGCCCGGCCTTGCCGTCCAGACGCCGGAAGATTTCCAGGTTGCGCTCGGTGACCTCGTCCAACACCAGATGGCGCGACAGGTCAAGCGGCCTGAACTCGCCCAGTGGAGGCAACTCGGTGCGCTGGGTCATGCGCAGATAGGCGAGCAGAGCTCCAAGCGCCCGCACCAGTTCCGGCTTGTCGGCCAGGTCCAGGGCGCCGAGTTCAGGCGCGCCCTGCGAAGCGAGCACGGCCGCTATGGCGGAGGCCAGATCAAAGGAGCTTGGTGAAGCCATTTGGCTCACCTGGGCGGCGAGGTCCTGGCAGCTTGGCGGCACTTTTTTGCCCTGTGGCAAAATGATCTCGCGCGGGGCCAGCTTCATGGCCCATTGCCACAGTTCGGCCTCGCGGCGAGAATGCAGGCCGCTCCATTCCGCCGTGGACACGTCCACCCAGCCCAGGCCGCCGACGCCTTTGTCCGCATCCCAGTACAGCGCGCAGAGATAGTTGTGGGTCTTTGCGGACAGCGAGAGGTCCTCGACGATGGTGCCGGGGGTAAGCACGCGAGTCACGGCGCGCTTAACCAGCCCCTTGGCCTGGCGCGGGTCCTCGATCTGGTCGCAGACCGCGATCTTGTAGCCCTTTTCCAAGAGCTGGGCCAGATAGCCGTTCACCGAGTGGTGCGGTACGCCGCACATGGGGATTTTCGACTCAGAGTTGGGGTTGCGCGTGGTCAGGGTGATCTGCAGCTCTCGCGCGGCGACTTGCGCATCCTCGAAGAACAGCTCGAAGAAATCGCCCATGCGGAAGAACAGCAGGGCGTCCGGGTGCTCGGCCTTGACCTGCATGTACTGTTCGAACATGGGGGTCATCTTGGCCCCTTCCATGCTTTGGAAGGCCTGGCCCGACAGGGTGGTCTGGCTCACGAGAACTCCTGGCGGAACAGAATGCTGTGCCAAGAGCGGCAGCGCGGGCAGGTGAAGAAGGTCTTGTCCCAGCGGAAGCCGCAAGTCTTGCAGACAAAGCGCTTGCTCTTGCGCGCATGGCTCACGAAGTAGGCAAGCTGGTCACGCAGGAAGGGCGTCAGTTCGAGGTCGGTGAGCACCAGGCTGACCAGCTCAAGCCGCGCCAGCCAGAAATCCGCGTTAAGGACGAGGGATTTCTCCAGCCAGTGCCGGGCGTTGTCCTGGTCGGCCTCAAAGAGGCAGAGCTTGGCGCAGTAGTAGCAAATGAGCGCGTCCGGCTCCAGTCCGGCCAGCACCTCCACGCAGGCGCGCACCAGCTCGCTGATGACTTCCGGCTTGAGGGGCAGGCCCGGGGTTCCGTCCTCCACGCGGGCTGCGGAGAGCACATCAAGCAGCCCTTCCAGAAGCAGAAAGCGCTGGTCCGGAGGGATGCTCGCGCAGGCATCGCTCAGGGCCTTTGTCAGTCCGGGCAGGTTGCGGGTCAGGGCGCTGTGCACCACGCTGGCAAGCCAAGCCTCGGGCGAGGCGGGAAAGGCCGCCAGAGCCTGTTCCACAAGACGCTCGCCCTTGTCGGCATCGCCATGCCGGAAGCAGTCCCGGGCCTGTTGCGCCAGGTAGTGCGCCTGGGCCATGCCACGGCCTACACGGCCATAGTGGGCAGCGGCCCGCTCGAACTCGCCGCAGTCCGCGGCCAAGCGGGCCAGTTCCAACTGCACGGCCTCGGTGTCGCCGCTGAGACTGGCGGACATGGAAAAGGCTTCGCGCGACTTGTCCAGCATGCCGCCGCGCCGGAAGTCGCGGCCCAGCTCAAAGTAACTGCGGGCGCGCAGCTCCGGATCAAGGCCTGGGCGGTGGATCAGGCTGTTGCGGATATGAATGGCCTGCTCTATCTCGCCCTGGGAGCGGTAGAGATTGCCGAGAGCCAGGTATATCTCGATTGATTCCGGATTGTTGCGAACAGCCTGGGACAGCTCTTCGATGGCCGCGCGCGTGTCCTGGTGCGTCATGGGCTCCGGGCCGCGCAACGCCACACCCTCCGGAAGGGGGTGCTTTCTGCGACCGAGCTTGAAGAGCGTGTTCCAGGGCAAACGTCGTCCCCTCCCTACAGGCCGGAAGAAGCCTGGCCGGTGGTGTGCCCCGGCAGGTTTTGGGACTGATTCAAGGGGATGGTGCGCAAGGAAAGCACCTCGTCCTCAAGAGCGGCGTAGCGCGTGCGCAGCGTCTTGAGCTCAAGTCCCAGGCGGATGCGTTCGACAAGGAAATAGACGAGGCTGACCAGCGCCCCCAGGAGGAAGCCGCCCAGTACGAGCAGGTACAAGGGGAGCGGCAACGAGTAGAAATGGGCAGCGACGATGTTCAACTCCAACTGAACTGTGGTGGAAAGAGGCTGGTTGTTTTGCACAAAGAACAGCATTGACGCCACAAACAGCAGAAGCAGGACCAGAAACTTCAGATATCGCATGAGGACTCCTTGACGGTATTGCCCTGGCGTCAGCCCAGGGCGTCGAAGTGGGGTTTCAGGTGTTCGAATGTAGAGCGAAGGTGCTCCGGGATTACCCTGGTTTCGCTGAACACGGCCATGTACGAGTTGTCACCGTTCCAACGGGGCACGATCTGGAAGTGGATGTGCGCGGCGATGCCGGAGCCCGCCGCCTCGCCAAGATTCAGGCCGGCGTTGATGCCGTGTGGCTTGAATACGTCCTGCAGGATCTTCACGCAGGACTGGAGCAGGTCCATGCACTCGTGCGTTTCTACCGGTTCTAAGGCCGTCAGGCAGCTGACGTGGCGGTAGGGCGTGACCATGAGATGCGCGTTGTTGTAAGGATACCTGTTCATTATGACGTAGCTGTGCCTTCCCCTGTGGAGGATGAAGCGCTCGGCATCCTCCCCTGGGTGGTCGGGCACGCAAAATACGCATTCGTCCGGCTTGGGGCCAAGAATGTATTCCATCCGCCAGGGAGCCCATAAAACATTCATGACAACTCTCACCTTTCAGGAACGGTCTGAAGCGTAAACGCCGTATTTCCTCATACCTTGTCGTCCGGCCAAGGGCAAGGCCTTGTGGGGCGCCAAAGCAGGAGCCGGAATCCGAGGCGGCCCGACAACGTCCGAGGGCCGGGTTAGCGTGCGGTCTGCCCGGCGAAGGTGGGCAGACCCCGACTGGCGGGAGGGCGTCTTCAAATGCTTGGAGTGAATGCTGCCTTGTGTCAGGCAGCTGTCATCAAGGCCATGATCATGTTATACAACCACGCTGATCATTGTTTATGCCGTTTCTGGCCAGGCCTGGGCGGGGCATCGTCGCGGTGCTCCGCCCGGAGCGTGGTCAGAAGCTTCTTGGCGAGTTCAAGCTGTCGTTCACGGGTCGCCGCGAGACCATCAATGGCCGCTGCGCGAACCTTGCGCAAAGTGCTAGCGAAGCCAGGGCCGCTTTTGAGTCCGAGGGTCTTGAGGTCTGACCCGTCGATGAGCAGCTCCTGACTGCGAAGGCGGGTCAGGTACTGGGAAATGTTCTTGCGCATGACCTCGCGCCTGCTGCGAGCCATGAGGAAGAGCACTCCCTCCACCGGGAGCGGGTCAAGCGTGAAGTAGATCTCGCTCATGCTCGACTGCGCCTCCTGCCAGGTCATGAGCCTGGCGAGCGCTTCGCCCAGCTGATCGCGCAGGCCGAGGAACTCGCGCAGTTCGCGATCGGAGAAGCGTAAGCGTCGGCATATCTGCTCCAACTGGTCGCGTTCCGTGCCCATGGTCAGGCCAAGCATGTACAGCCGCCAGGTGTTCACCGCGGGCTCAAGATAGAGCAGGGTGTACCAGTCGTGGACCTTGCGAAGTTCCATGAGCACGCGCAAGCGATCTCCATCCAGATTCAGTTGTGGGTGGATGGCCGCAAGCAGCTTGAGATCCTGTAAACGATTCAGGCACTCCAGGACATTTTCTTCCTCCAGGATGAGCTGGAGCTCGTGAGCGACCCGTGATCCGGAGAGTTTCGAGAAGAGGTTCAGTTGTACGGCGTTTTTGATGAGGCGGAGCGTTTGGCCGTCGATGCGGAAGTTGAAGCGCTGCTCGAAACGCACCGCCCGCAGAATGCGCGTCGGATCTTCCACAAAGCTCAAGGAGTGCAGGACCCGGATGGTTTTCTCCTTGATGTCGCGCTGGGCGCCGAAGAAATCCATGAGCTGGCCGAAGTGCCCGGGCGAAAGGTTGAGGGCCAGGGCGTTGACCGTGAAGTCCCGGCGGTACAGGTCCATCTTGATTGAAGAAAGCTCCACGGTCGGCAGGGCGGTCGGGTATTCGTAATACTCAAGCCGGGCCGTGGCCACGTCGATGCGTTGACCGTCCGGGAAGACCACAACGGCGGTCTTGAACTTCTGGTGCTCCTTCACGCGCCCCTGCCGAGCCTTGGCGAGTTCCTTGGCGAAATGGATGCCATCGCCTTCCACAACCAGGTCGATGTCCAGGTTGGGACGGGCGAGCAGAATGTCTCTGACAAAGCCTCCCACGGCGTAGATCTTGTAGCCAAGCTCCTTGGCCAGCATCCCTGCCTGTTCCAAAAGCGCCAGGATGGAGCCGGGCAGGCGTGTACGCATCAATGTGCGGATGTTCCGGTCGCGCTTGGGGTCCGGCAGCAAGGTCTCCGGGATGCGCGCGGACTCCTCGACCAGCAGGTTCACCAGATCCGTGCGGGTGATGACGCCAATGATCTGTTCGGCGTCAACAACAGGCAGGAACCGCTGCCGCTTGCCGATGACGATCTCCATGACCTGGTGCAGGGTTGCGTCGGGGGGCAAAGCGACGAAGTCGGCAAGCATGTACTCAACCAAGGGCACGTGGCGCAGGCCGTGGGCGACCGCCTTGTCCGCCGTGCGATGCTCAAGCAGGCCGACGCAACGCATGGTGCCCGGCGCCACGACGGCAACGGCCTTCAGTCCGAAGCGGGTCATCAGTTCCGCCGCGTCGGCCATGGGCCGGTTGGACTCGATGACCTTTGGCGGTTTGGACATCAGCGTCGCCGCTGTTATCTGCGGGTTTATGTGGGAGTAGAGCAGGGCGATCAGCTCGTCCCGCACCTGGCTTAAGGTTTTGTCCTTCACCGTGGCCGAGGCAGCGTACCCGTGGCCGCCGCCGCCGAAGAAGGAACAGATGAAGCCGACATTGACGTCGCTTGCGCGTGAGCGCGCAACAATGTGAATGCGGTCGCCCATGCGGCCAAGCGCGAACATCACCCGCACGTTCTCCATGTCGATGAACTTGTGAACGAGGTAGGCGAAATCGCTGATGAACTCATTTGTGCTCACCTCGGCGATTGTGACCTCGATGCCGTGAAAATCATGGGTCTTGGCCGAATCGATGAGCTCCGAGAGGATGCGTATCTGCTCTGAGGACAGATCGCGCGCCAAGAGGTCGGAGATGACGCCCAGGTCCATGCCGTGCTGGCGGAGCCACGCCGCGGCGCTGAAGTCCTCCGGCGTGGTGGAGCTGAAGGTGAAGGAGCCCGTGTCCTCGAAGATGCCCAGGCCGAGCACGGTTGCCTCTTCGATGGTCGGCGTGATCTCCCGGTCCATGAGCTCGTGGATGATGATCGTGGTGGTGGAGCCCCAGTTCTTGACGTTGGACCGTTCGGCCTGGACGTCCTCGTCGGTGTCCGGGTGGTGATCAAAGACGTGGATGCGGATGCCGGGCTTGTCGAGCAACGCCTGAACATGGGCCACCCGCGATCTCTGCCGCGTATCGACAATGACGAGCAGTTCAACGTCAACGGGGTCGATGTCCTTGAAGGACTTGAAATTGAAGAGATAGGTGGTGCTCTGGATATAGAAGTTGCGCAGGTTCTTTTCCTGGCTGCCTGGGAAAATGAGCACGGCGTCGGGATACAGGCGGCTGGCCGCGATCATGGCCGCCAGGGCGTCGAAGTCGGCGTTGGCGTGGGCGGTGATGACGGTTTTAGGCCTGGGGCGGGCGGGGGCGTTCATGTATTGTTTCCTGTGCGTCGGGAGGGGGACACGGCAAAGGCCGTGGAGCGCGGGTGGAACTGCTCGTGGATGCGCATGAGCCTTCCGGATTGGATGTGCGTGTAGATCTCCGTCGCATTTATGGCCGCGTGCCCGAGAAGCAATTGCACCGTGCGCAGATCGGCTCCGCCTTCAAGCAGGTGCGTGGCGAAGGTGTGCCGAAAGGTGTGCGGTGAAATGCCGCGCCGGATGCCCGCCGCCTCGGCATAGCGCTTGACGAGCTTCCAGACCCCTTGCCGCGTGAGGCCTTTGCCTGAGCGGTTCAAGAAGATGTTTTGGCATAAAGGCTTGAATTCAGAGCGCTTATAATCAAGGTAATCGCACAGCAGGCGCTGGGCAGCAAAATGGATCGGGACCAGGCGCTCTTTGGCGCGTTTGCCGAACACGCGCAGAATTCCCGTCTGCGGGTCGTAGTCACCCAGCGCAAGGTTGATGAGTTCGGAGATGCGCAGGCCCGCGGCATACAGGAGCTCAAGCATCACGCGGTCTCGAAAGCCCAGGCTGGTGCTGGTATTCGGCGTGTCGAGAAGGGTGCCCATCTCCGTTTGTGTCAGGAACTCGGGGAGTTGTGAAGGGAGCTTCGGGTTGTCCAGCAGGGCGGAGGGATCCTCATCGAGCAGGCGGGCCTGGACGGCAAAGGAAAACAGGCCGCGGACCGTGGAGAGATGCCGGGCCAGGCTGGCAGTGGCCAGCTTTTTGGCGCGCAGGTGGGTAAGGTAGAGGAAAAGGTGTCTGGTGGTGCATCGCTCCAGGCCCACTTCCAGCCCATCCAGGAAGGTCAGCAGGGCGTGAATGTCTGCGCTGTATGCCCCGATCGTGTTTTCCGACAGGCCGCGCTCGACAGTCAGGTGCTCAAGGTACCTGTCGGAGACGGGATGCACGATGTGCTTTGTCGGTGTCTCGTCAACGCTGTTCATCAGATCATCACCTGGGAGTAAAGTACGCCAAGGGGCGCCGGTTTTGCGCGATCAACTCATGCCACGTTGTCCCTGGCATGGCACAATTTTTCTAAACGTTTCCGTGTCGCTCGGCAAGGAGTTGCTTCAAGACGCTGGAAGTCCGCGCGGAGCTTCCGCTCCAAAGGTCCGGCTCGATTGACAGCAGGGGACGCTGGCATTACACAGACGTTTCCATTTGCACCACAAGGAGCCCTTCATGTCTGAATTCCAGCTTGCGCAGCGTCTTGCGAACCTTCCCCCGTACCTTTTCGCCGCCATCGACAAGGCCAAGGAAGAAGTCCGCGCCAAGGGCATGGACATCATCAGCCTGGGCATTGGCGATCCTGACCTGCCCACCCCTGACTTCATCATCGACGCGCTGTGTGCCGCGGCCCGCAACCCGGTGAACCACCAGTATCCGTCCTATGTCGGCCTGTTCACCTTCCGCAAGGCCGTTGCCGACTGGTACAAGCGCCGCTTCGACGTGGACCTGGACCCGAACAACGAGGTCGTCAGCCTCATCGGCTCCAAGGAAGGCATTGCGCATTTTCCGCTGGCTTTCGTCAATCCCGGCGATCTGGTGCTCATCGCCACGCCGAACTATCCCGTGTATGGAGTCACCACGGAATTCGTCGGCGGCGTCCCCATGTATCTGCCGCTGATCGACGAGAACGACTTCCTGCCGGACCTCGACGCCATCGACAACGACACCTGGAAACGCGCCAAGGCCATCTACGTCAATTATCCCAACAACCCCACGGCGGCCACCGCGCCTCGCTCCTTCTATGAGAAGCTCGTGCAGAAGGCGCTTGAGTTCAACGTCATCGTCGTGCACGACGCCGCCTATACCGAAATGTATTTCGACGAGGCCAAAAAGCCGCTGTCCATCCTTGAAATCCCTGGCGGCCGGGACGTGGCCATTGAGTTCCACTCGCTGTCCAAGACCTACAACATGACCGGCTGGCGCATCGGCATGGCCGTTGGCAACAGCTCGCTGGTCAAGGGGCTGGGCAAGGTGAAGGAGAACGTCGACTCCGGCATCTTTCAGGCCGTGCAGGAGGCGGGCATCGTGGCGCTGAATCAGGGCGACGCCTACAGCGCCGAGCTGCGCAAGATTTACAAGGAGCGTCGCGACGTGGTGGTGAGCGCCCTGCACAAGGCCGGCATCTCCTGCCGCGTGCCCGACGCCACCTTTTATATTTGGTCCAAGGTGCCCCAGGGCGTCTCGTCCCAGGACTTCGTCACCCGCGTGCTCAAGCAGACGGGCGTGGTGACGACCCCGGGCAACGGCTTTGGAACTCCGGGCGAGGGCTATTTCCGCATCTCGCTCACTGTGAACACGGATCTGCTGAAGGAGGCGGTGTTACGGATTTCCCAACTCTAGACGCGTACATCTCCCTGGGCTCGAACCAGGGCGATGCCATGGCGAATCTCGAAGAGGCGCTCCAGCGCCTTGAGCACTACGGCAACGACCTCGTGTTCGATGCCCAGTCGCCCATTTACAACACCGAACCGCAGGGCCACAAGGACCAGCCGTGGTTTTGCAACTGCGTGGTGCGCCTCAAGGCTTCCTCGGACATTTGGGCTCCGGAAGGTCTGTTGTCCACGCTCCAGGCCGTCGAGGCCCAGATGGGTCGCACCCGAGGCGAGATCGTCGGCGGTCCCCGGAACATCGACCTTGACCTGTTGCTGTTCGGCGACGTGGAGATGCAGGGCGAATATTTGACCCTGCCGCATCCGCGCATGCTGGAGCGGGCCTTTGTCCTCATCCCCCTGCGCGACATAGCGCCCGGCCTTGTGTTTCGCGACGGCAGAACCATCGACCAGGCGCTTTCGTCGCTTTCCTATACGTTGGATGGCCGCAACATAAGCCAGAAGTAGGGAGCCTGGCTTTTTGCAGCCGGCCCCCCAAGGAAGGATGAATCGCATGATGAGCGTGACCAAGCTTCTCGTCCTGGCGGTATGCGTCTTTATCGTCTGGAAGCTGTTTGCCGGCGACAAGCGCTGGAAGGAGACCAAGGCCAAGGAGAAGAAGGAGGATCTTGTGGCCTCCGGAGAGATGGTCAAGGATCCCGTTTGCGGAGCCTATGTGTCAAAGAACAACGACATCCGCGTGCGCCAGGGGGATGTGGTGCTCAACTTCTGCTCCTACGAATGCCGCGAGAAGTATTTGAAGCGTCTTGAAGGCGAGAACGGGAGCGGACAGTCGTAGGTCTCAACCTTTGGACCGGGCGGAGGACCTCATGAAGATTTTCCTCGACAGCGCCAATATCGAGCACATCCGGCAGGCCAAGTCCCTGGGCGCCATTGAGGGCGTGACCACCAACCCGAGCCTTCTTTCGAAGGAGAAGGGCGACTGGAAGAAAATTGTCCGCCAGATCTGCAAGGAGATCGACGGACCGGTGAGCGTTGAGGTTCTTGCCACCGAATCCGCCGCCATGCTTGCCGAGGCGCGTGATCTTGTGAAGATCGCCCCGAACATTGTCATCAAGGTGCCCACGACACTTGAAGGACTCAAGACCATTTCCGCACTTCGCGAGCGCGGCGTCGAGACGAACGCGACGCTGGTGTTCTCTCCAAATCAGGCGCTTCTGGCCGCAAAGGCCGGCGCGACGTTCGTCAGTCCGTTTATTGGGCGTCTTGACGACATCGGTCAGGACGGGATGCAGGTCCTGCAGGACATCATGACCGTGTTCCGCAATTACGACCTGCCAACGCAGGTGCTTGCGGCGAGCATCCGGCACGCCAACCATTTCTTCCAGGCCTCAATGCTGGGCGCTGATGCGGCCACCGTTCCGCTCGGCGTTCTGCTCGGCGCGGTCAAGCATCCGCTCACGGACATCGGTTTGGCGAAGTTTCTTGAGGACTGGGCCACGAGGTGAGCACAGGGTCTCCCCCGCAGCCCCATTTTCTGGAGGCTATTTGTCTCATAATGTAAATTATGTAAACTTTAAAGTGTGCGGATCGCATTTCTCGCCCCCTTCTTCTCGCTTGGCCCTTGTTCTCGGGGGCGCTTCGAGGGCGCTTATCCTTGGGGACGTGTTGTAAACCTCTGATCGTTCTGCCTGTTGTGCTTCAGAACGAAACCATGATTGGGGCGTAACGCTGATGAAGACGAATCTCCACCGTGTCGCGGCTTCCGCTTTTGCCTTCCTGGGACTGCTGGTTGTCCCTTCGCTGGTTGTCATGCCCTCGTCGGAGGCTCTCGCGGCTTCAAAGAAAGCCCAGGCCAAGGCCGTATCCAAAACCGCGGCAAAGCCTGTCGGCGAGGCCAAGCCGGATGTGAAAAGCGGCGAGCCCAATGGCGCAGCCTATGAGCAATGGCTCAAGAAGTTTGGTGCGTATGACCGCATTGCGCTTCCCGAGGATTCCGCCGCCGATGAGCCTGGCGCCGCCACGCTGAAGCGCGCCGAGGCGCAGCTGCTCCAGGGCGCGCCAATGCAGGCTCTGGCGCTCATCGAGGCACAGCAGCCCTATGAGGATTCTGCGCTCGAGACGCACCGGCTGTGGCTTGGCGGCCATGCCTACCGCTCTCTGGGCGATCCGTACAAGGCCGTGCTTTGGTACAGCCAGTCGTGCAAGCTCATGGATGCCAAGCAGCTGAAGGCCAAGCTTGGAGCCGAGCCCGGGCTGGAGGCTTTGTGGGTGGATGTCTGGCGCAGGCAGTTCTGGGCCTTTGTCGGCAACCCGTCCGCCTCGCGCGATGCCTTTGAGGAGACCCTGAGGACCTTGCAGGTCCAGGCCGAGACCGCCTGGGGGCAGGAGAACTTCTGGGGCAGGTCCAAGGAGGCCCTTCTTTTGGCCACGGGCGAGGAGTCCCCTGCTGCGGGCAAGGCAGCGGGAAAGGCCTCGGGCAAGGCCGCAAAGGATGGTCTGCTCGTCGTTGGCGAGGCCGACCGTCAGCTCATCGCCCAGGCCGTGGCTGCGGCCAGTCTGGAGGACTATGGGCAGGCCAGGGAGTTCCTGTCCAAGGTTTCAGCCCCGCCTCTGCGCGATTTCTGGAACGGCTTGTTGGTCTTTTTGGACACCGGCATGGCCCCGGACGCCAAGGCTCTCGGTTCTGCCGGATATGCCAAGGCCGCAGGCTTTTGGAGCGCCAACCTCCTTGCGCCTTACGCTGGGAGCCGCGAGGAGTGGTTGCTTGGGAGTTCCTCGCCCTCCTGGACCAGATTCAAGGCTGGTCTTGCCAAGATCACTCGTGAGGAAGCGCAGCAGGCCGTTGACAAGGAATTGCAATCGCTGCTCCTTTCCGATGAGATGTCGCGCCTTTTGCGTTCGCTCAAGTTCATTCTCTGTCTGCAGGACGGCAAGACTGATGAGGCGCGTGCGGTTTGGGACGGGCTCGACAAGCGCAAACTGCCGATTTCTCTTCGGGTCGCTGGCGGCATCGCCTACCAGGAAGACCTGAAGACGCTTCTGCCCCAGGAGATCGGCGCTGCCGCGAAGCTCTCCCCCGCTCTGGCCGCCCTGCTTTCTGCCGGGGGCACAGGATCTCCTTTGGCCGGCGAGGCCCCCTTCTGGACCAGGGCCGATGTTGGAAAGAACAGCAATGTCAACAAGCTGTGGCCGCTTGACAGACTGTTGGTCCTTGCGGACTGGCAGGCCCGCTGGGTGGCCGCTCCCGGACCGGAACTTGCCCGCCGCTCGGCTTTCCTGTTTCCAGATACCGCATACGGGTATGACTGCCTCGTTTTCCTCGCACAAAGATCTGTGGAGAACCGGGCCTTTCAGTTGGCCGAAACCTACCTCTCTCGAATGGCGGAATTGTCAACTGACAAGTCGCGCACTCTGTCGCGCTTGCGCCTCAAGGGCAAGATGGAGCGCGAGAGTGGCAAGGATGATCTGGCCCTGGCGACTTATCAGGAGATACTTTCCCTTGGCGCGGAAATGGATTCCAGGACCCGCCTTGATGTTGCGACATTCCTGCAGCTTAAGGGAGATTTTGAAGGTGGCCGCAAGCAACTGCTGATCCTGTGGGAACAGCGCGGCCAGATGCCCCGCCCCCTTCAGGCGGAGGTCCTTTTTTGGCTGGGCGAAGGAGAGCATTCCTTGCGCAACTATGACTCTGCGCTGGATTATTATCTTCGTTTGGCTTATGAATACTCTCAGGAGCCCATGTGGCCGACCGTTGCGATGTACCGTTCCGCCATGATTTACGAGATCAAGGGCAATTTCGAGACCGCCAAGAAGCTGCTCCGGTCCGTCATCGCCACGGCGGACACAAAAGAGGCGCAGGAGGCCGCTCGGAACCGTCTGAACGCGCTTGAGACCAAGTCTGGCAAATCTATAATCAAAGACGGCGGGGAACCAATCTATCCTTTCTAGTTCTGCCTTGATGCTGATACCGCAAAGGATTGCCCAGCCCTACCAGGAGATGAACATGGCCGACGACTTTCGCAGTTTGCTCAAGGAAGACATGAAGAATGTGGAGACGGGCGAGCGTTGGTTTCAGGATATTGAGCTTGGCGCAGTGCTGTTCTTTTCCGTCCAGGCCAGCGCACTGCACGACTCCACCCCTGCGGAGCTTCTGGATGACGTCATGCGCTATGAGGCCTTCCAGGTGACTCTCCAGTTGCGCCACGGCGTGTTCAATCATGGCAAGCGCGGGGCGTGGCAGCATATGGAGGACAAGCCGTGGTGGCCGCTTTTCGAGGCTGAATCGCCGGTATTGAATGTGGCGGCGAACGTGCCCGTCGCTACGGTGCAGCGGATCTACGAGGACTTGTTGGCCTGCGTGGCCGCGCATCCGGAGATGGTCACGAAGAAGTGCCTTCGGCAGCTTTAGGCCCCCTCCCCTTCTTTGCGGTCGGCTTGGATCGCAATTTTCCTCCCGGGAATTTCCCAAACAAAGCCCCAGGCCTTTCGGCCTGGGGCTTTGTTTGGGGGGAACGCGAAGGAAATTCTAGGTCATCGTGTTTTCGCTCTCGTAGAACAGCTTGCGGCGCAGGTGGCGGACCAAGGCAAGCTCCGGCGCGTTGCGATAGAGCTTGTTCTGCAGTCTATACCGGAAGTAGGCGCTGGCGGGCCGGGACACCGACTTGAAGAGTAGGCGCAGCGGCGTCGAGCGAACGCTGTCCAGCGCATTGGAGAGGGCGTTGCCGAGAATGGACATGTAGCTGATGTTGCCAATCCACATGCGCTCTTCGCGGGTATACCACGGCAGCTTGATGCCCTCAATGTCGTAGTCGTCAAAAAGCCAGTCGCACCAGCCTTCCAGGCTCTGCGGCGGCTTCAGGCCGTGCTCGACGGCCAAGGCGAAGCTCGGCGTGCCTGGAAGCGGCGTAAACTGCGCCATGGTCTCCAACTGGGCCTGATGATTTTCCCGTTTCAAGGCATAGGCCATGTCGATGGTCATGTTGATGTCATCAAAGGTCTCGGTGGGATATCCGATGACCAAGCCAAACGCCGGGACGAAACCGAGCCGCTTGCAGCGGAGGTTGGCCTTGTGGGTCATCTCCGGCGTGATGCCCTTCTGCATCAGGTCGAGCACCCGCTGGGAGCCCGACTCCGCGCCAAACTTGAGGGTGTGGGCGCCAGCGCGCTTCATGGAGAGCAGTTCGTCGTCCGTGGCGCCTAGGAACACGTCCACGCGCGTGCCGGAAGTGTAGAAGCTGACGTCGATGTTCTCGCGGATCATGCCTTCCGTGATGGCGAAGGCGCGCTTGCGGTCGATGTAGAACTCGTCGTCGCGGAGCCACAGGCCGTCAAGCTTGTACTTGCGCACATTCTCGCTGATCATGTGCAGGGCCTTGTCTGGGCTCATTGAGCGCCATTTCCGGCCGCGGATGCTGGCGCTAGAGCAAAAACCGCAGCGGAAGGGGCAGCCCCGGCTGGTCTGGCCGATGTCCAGGACGCGGGAGCGGTGCTTCACGTACATGTCGCGATGGATGTAGTTCTCAACATCCACAAGGTGCCAGGGGACCGGGAGCAGGTCCTCGATATCCATGAGCGGCCGGTCCGGGTTGCGGATGACCTTGCCTCCATCCTTGTAGACGATGCCCTTGATATCCTTCAAGGACCGCTTGTCTTCCAGGGCATGGATAAGCGCTGCGAAGGTCAGCTCTCCCTCGCCCACGACCACGACGTCGATGTTCGGATGGGACGCCGTCTGCTCTGGCAGCACTGTTGGGTGCGTGCCGCCCCAGACGATGGGAATCTTGCCGTCCGTGAGCTCACGGGCAATACTGGTGATCTTGAGGGCGTTTTTCACCTGTGTGCCGGTCATGCTGGATATGCCGACGCACAGGGTGTCACTCGTGATAAGCTCCTGCAGCACTTCCCGGGTGATCGGCTGGGTGCGTTGATCCAGAATCGCTATTCTATACCCCTCCTTATCCAGTGGGGCCGCAACGGAAAGCACCGCGTGGGGAGGAGCGACAGTGGACCCGAAGTCCATTCCTGTTTTAGGATAGATCAATATGATTTGGGGCTTGGCTGTGGATCGCAAAGTGGCTCCTTCAAAAATATTTCCTTAGATTTGTTATCCTCTTGGCCGTGGAAAATCAACCCTGCTCGTTGTTCTCGCATGGTGCGGGGGCGGTTTCGGCAGTGTGCTCCGCTGCGCGGCGGGCAAAAAACGCTGTCCAGCCTCCGATGCACGGCCCAAGGAGCGGGATCGTGAGCATTGCATAGGACATTGTCAGCAAGTGGCCGGATTCTGGAGAAATCTTGCGCATGACGAACAAGGAGAAGCCCAGGCTCCAGACGACGGCCATGGCGCTCCCGGCCAGGACGCTGTGCACCGGGAACTGCAAGGCGAGCCGCGGTGTTTCGGGAGTCGTGGGCAATCCTCCGGCCCGGCCCCTGGGGACCAGGCATGTGAGCAGAAGCAGGCACCCGGCAAAGCTGGCAATGTGCAGCCACCAAGTGAGCGGGGACCGATATTCAAGCGTCACTTTAAAGTTCCCCGCCTTGGGCAGGGGAACCGCCTGAAAGGCGTGATCGGCGCGAATGACCGTAGCGGGCTCGCCGTTATAGGTCGCCGCCCAGCGCAGGTCATGGTTGTTGGCGATACGCAACAGGGCCGGAGCATCGGTTGATCCGGAAAAGGTGAGCGCATCCGGCGTCCAGGAACTGAGCGTCACCTGCCCGTTCGGTGATTGACCGCCTACTGAGCCAAGGGCGCCTTCGAGTTGGGGAGGCACATCGCGCGCATCAAGAAAGGTGTTTTGGGCCCCGGTTTGGCCAGGGAGAGACATCAGCCTTTGCAGCGGCGCGTCGTCGCCGGAAAGCACCTGTGCCGCGGCTATTGAGCCCAGAGGCTTGGCGTGGCGCAGCCTGTATACCCACAGCGGCTGCTGGAAGCTGCGCCCGACCTCGGTGTTTCTGAGAAAACGCGGTATGGAGATATCCAGATCATCCATCGCTACAAGGTCCGCGATGTTTTCTGTGTCCCGCATCGGCCTTGCGGAAACAAGATAGCGCACTCCGAGTCTTTCAAGCATCGGCATGTTGAAATCCTTGGTGCTGCGTTCTGGGCCAGCCAACACAAGGGGGCGCTGGTCATGGTCCGCTCTGGAGCGGGTGAGGTATAATTGCCGCCAGACATCGGCAAAGCCGTTCTGGAGTTCTTCGGAAGCGAGTTGCGGAGCCACAGCTCCCTGCACATACTGCTTGTAGTACTTGTTGAACAGCGGGGATTTCCCGCCCACAGTATCCAAGCCGTAAGCCTGCACCACAGCCGGGTGGATGTCGAGGCAACCGACGCGGAACGGTTCGTTTCTCGACTCGGCGGCAAGATCGTTCAGTATGTGGTGCCGCTCGAACGAGGCCTGGGGAAGGAACGTTCCGGCGGACATGTATTGTTGGCGCGTCATCATGCCGAGGCCGGAGAGGCTGGCCGCCAGCACGGCGAGAAGGATGAGCTGCCGCTGTCGATTCCGGACGCCTGCCCCCGTGAGTTCAAACAGACTTGCGGCGGCGAGCACCGTGAAGAGTCCGCTCAGCAGCGCGTACTCGCCCTTGCGGAGAAAAATGGACCCAATCGCAAGCGCCAGGCAGATGAGCCTCGCCTTTGGCTCCTTGCGCAAGGCATCGAATCCAAGGGCTGCAAAGATGAACGACGCACAGCCCGCAAGCATGGAGGACAGGAACAAATCCATCTTCACGACGAAGGTGTTGGCCAGGAAATTCTTCATTTCAGAGCCGAAGATGCAGGAAACGACAAGGGGAACGAGCACAAACAGAAAAGCGATGAGCCCTGTGCGGCTCTTTCGCAACAGGTACAGGGAAGGAAGAATGAGCGGAAAGACCGCAAGCTCCACGAGCCGCCCCTTGAAGGCCTGCAAGAAGCTGATGCTGGCCTGCAACGCTGTGACCGTTGGGAAGTTCCAGTCCCGCTGGGCATACGGAATGAACTGGTACAAGCTGACGATGCTTGGCACGAAAAGCAGGACATAGGCCGTCCAGACAATGAATACGGCCATCACCTGTCGGGCAAAATCAGCACGACGGAAGCCGAGGAACAGGATCAGGAAGAAGTGGAAGATCGGGTAATGCGGCAGGGTCAGCACAGGGAAGGAAAGCAGAGAGAGGAAGAGAAGCCCAAGGCAGCGGAACAGCCGATTCGTTCTGGAAATCCCGGTATCGAAGGCTTCCAGAGTCCAGACGGCAAAGGCCGGGAATGCGTATGCAAAGACGATGTGGATGTTGCTGTTGATGAACAGCAAGGCAAAGAGCGCGCCGAAGAGAAGCGAGGCTTCGTGCGACAGCGCCCCAAGCTGTCGGAGCAGCCTGGTCATGCCCCAGCCGGCAAGGGCGGTCAGGCCGATGCCCCAGAGGACGGAAAGCAGCCAATACGGCATCAGCGCCGAGAAGAAGACGGCCGGATGGTAGGGAGGGTGCTGCCCGACAAAGGAGGGCACTCCTCCGCTGTGATACGGATACCAGCTGAACGGGCCGTATTGCATGAGCAGCCTGGCCAGATTCCGGAAGTGGCTGAAGTGGACCTCGACAGTGTCGTAGAAGTCCACAAAGCCGTATGGGCCAAGCAATATTTGATCCAGGTGCGTGACGAAGGCCAGCCCAAGAAACAGCAGCGCGCAGGGCAACACAAGGTCTTTGTTTCGTGTCATGGCGCTTGCCGTTGGCATGAGCTGTTTGCGCATTCGCCCTCCCGCCTTGTTATAGTCGTCTCAGATCACATGCTGTCCTGAGGGCGCGCCTCAACGCCACCAAAGCTTTTCGCGGAAGAACTGAAAGAAGTAAGCAGCGCCCCAGCGGATGATCTGGAGCTTCCTCTCCCCACCAATGCGAGCCGGCTCGTCGCCGGGGATTTCCGTGATCTTCAGGCGGCGCTTGGCGGCGCGCACGGAGAGCAGCGGCTCCCAACTGATCTTGGTGAAGAACAACGTCTCTGGTGTTCTGTAGGCGCCCTCGTCCATCAGATCGAGATCGTAGACCATCTGTGTCTTGTACGCGCGGTAGATGACCATGGCGTCCGTGTAGTGGCCGCCATGAAGGATGTTGATGGTCTTGGTGAACAGCCAATTGCCAAAGGCTGTTATTGGATCATCGTCATCACTTGTGGCGTCGCCAAGATAGCGCGATGCGATGACCATGTCATAGCCTTCGCGCATCTTTTCCAGCAGGTCTGGGATCAGTTCCGGAACCGAATTGCCGTCCGGACTGAATGTCAGCAGCACATCGCCTTCGACCAGCGGCATGACTTCCCAGTAGGCATGCCGAAACCCTTTCTTTTTCTGAACGTAGACCTGATATCCCTGTTCTCTGGACCACTCTATCGTTCCATCTTTTGAACCGCCGTCCACAACAATGATCTGGTCCACCCATTCGCGCTTGATGCGTGGCATGATGGCTTTCATGCCCTCGATTTCATTGAGTGTCATGACAAGGAGCGTGGTTTTCATTGCATAACCTGACGGGCCTTCAGGCGGTCCGCTGGAAAAAGTGTTTATACGCAACACGGCCCGCGATAAGGACGCAGACCGTCAATGCCGCTGCAATGATGAATTGCGCCAGGGACTTGGCGTCACCATCAAGGATGACCCCTCCGGCCGTCTTGCCGACAAAGGCGAAGGCTAGGCACAGGGGGTAGAGAAAAACCAGCGTAGCCCAAAAGAAACTTGCAAAGGAAATGGAGGTGAGGCCAAGCAAGTAGTTCGCAGGTCCGCTGGGGAAGGCCGGATTGATGCGGATGAAGGCCACCATCTGCCAGCCCTTGGTGGCGATCTGCACCGCCAGCCATTGCAGGATGTTGTTGTCGAAGCGCTTGGCCAGGGGCTGCCCCAAGGCCGTTCGCGCGAACAGGAAGGCCAGGACAGAGCCCAGGGTGCAGCCGATAAGCGTGTACACGCTGCCGAGAAACGGTCCCCAGAGATAGCCGGCCCCAAGGTTCAAGGGCAGGCTCGGCACCATGAACAGCACAACCAGCGCGTAAAAAACGATGAAAATAAAGGGCGCGGCCACAGGGTTGCGCGCGATGTAGCCGAGAACATTCTCCGGGCTTAAGATCCCGGCGCGCCAGTAGTACCATATGGCTGCCCCAAGGATGCAATAAAAGACCAACAAGGCCAAACGCTTTGGTCCGATGAACCGGCGCAAGCCCTTGGCCTGGGCCGGGGTGCCAATCGGGGACTGGGTGGGCATCAACGCTGTCCGCTAAATCACGCTGTTGTCGCGAACAAGGGACGTGCTCGCCATGGCCTGAATGTGCCACATGGTGTCTTCGCCGAACTTGGCGCGGATCATGGAGAGGTAGCGGGGGTTCTTGTAGTAGGCGTCAAAGGCGTAGTCGCGAAAGGCCAGGACCTGCCCGCCCGACAGGTATTTGGTGGGCAGCGGCAGGCAATCGCGACTGTACTGCGAAAAGCCGTTCCAGCTCGTCGGCAGGGGCAGTTTCGCCGCCACAGCGTCATCGTAGAGCTTGGAGCCGGGATAGGCCATGGCCGAATAGATGTTGGCCCATTCGGCGTTGATCTCCTGCATCAGTGTGTTGGTCTCCTGCATGGAGTCGTAGTCGTCCTCGGGCAGGCCGAAGATGAAGTTGGCGCAAATGTGCTGGCCTTGGGCGTAGGTCATCTCAACCACGCGCATGACCTGGTCGAGCTTGTAGCCCTTTGTCACGTCCTCGATGACGCGCTTGCTGCCGGACTCGAAACCGTAGGCGATCCAGTTGACCCCGGCCTTTTTCATGACCGCGAGCATCTTCTCGGAGACCGTGTTCACCCGGGCGTAGGCCCAGAAATTGAGGTCATAGCCCCGCGCCGCGATGCGGCCGCAGAGTTCCTGCACGCGCTTCTCGTTCACGGCGAAGAGTTCGTCCATGATCTTGATGTTGCGCACGCCGTAGGTGTTCACCAGAAAGTCGATCTCGGCCATGACGGCGTCCACCCCGCGCGAGCGCAGGCGATGCTCGCCAAACAGCGCGTTGATGCAGCAGAATGAGCAATGGTACGGGCAGCCCAGGCTGGTGTAGAGCGTGGCATAGGGCTGACGACGCGTCACGTCGTCGAAGCAATGCCAGTTGTGGGCGCGGTAGCGCTTCATGGGCAGCAGGTCCCAGGCGGGCATGGGCAGCGTGTCCAGATCGGCCCACATCTCCGGCATGGCGCCGGGGACGATCTCCCCGTCGTCGCGCCACCACAGGCCTGGGATGCCCCTGAAGGAGCCCGCTTTGGCCTTCAGCGCCTCGATGAGCGGCGGCAGGGTGCGCAGGCCCTCGCCCTGGATGACGAAGTCCGCCGCCTCCTCGCGCAAGCTGCGCTCCGGCAGGGCGCTGATGTGCAGGCCCGCGAGGCAGACCGCGAGCGTTGGAGCAAGCTCCTTGATGCGCGTGGTGATGGCCGACACGCCGTTCATGTTCATGGTCGAGGCCGACGGGTTGTGGCCCGAGGCCATGACCGCGGTCAAGGTCGCGTTCCGGTCCACCGCGGCTTGCGCCACCTCATCCCAGCCAAGGCCGTCAGTCTCGGCGTCCAGAATTTCCACGGCGTAGCCCTGCTGGCGCAGATACCCGGCCAGGATGGCCGCCCAGAGCGGCGGCTCGATGGCGGTCAGCGAATAGTCCGACAGCTCGCCGTAGATCTGCTTCTGGCTGCCTGGCTTGATGAACAGGATGTCCGGTCCGCGCGACATGCCGCCGCCCTACCCTTGCACCGAGTTCAGAACGTCGCAGAGCTCGATGATGCGCTCTGCGGCAAGGCTGGGATAGTTGCCGATGTAGTAGCCGAAGAAGTGGATATGCTCCACTTCCGGGTACTTGGCGTACTCGCCGTCCGGCACGATGCCCTTGAGGTAGGGCTGGCGCAGCTGGTTGCCGCCGCCCGCGCTGCCGCGCCGGAACTCGATGCCGCTCTCGCGCATCTTCGCTTCCAGCCGTTCGCGCAGGGCCGTGTCCGGTTTGTTCAGCACCAGATTGAAGGCATAGTTGCAGCTGCCTTCCAGGTCGAAGTCCGTGCGGTATTTGCCTGGATCGATATGCTTCAAAAACAGCTCGAAGTTTTCGCGGCGGCGCTGGTTGCAGGCGTCCAGGCGCTTGAGCTGGCTGCGGCCCAGCACGGCGTTGATCTCAGTCGAGCGCACGTTGAAGGCTGGAAAGGCGAAGATGAAGTCCGGCGAAAGCTCAGGATTTTCTGCCGCGTAGCGGGCCTTCGTGTCCTGGCTTTCGGCCTCGCGCACCATGCCGTGGGAGCGGAACATGCGGATGGCGTCATAAAAGGCGTCGTCATTGGTGCAGACCATGCCGCCTTCGACGGTGCTCATGTGGTGCGCGAAATAGAAGGAGAAGTTCGACGCCAGCCCGAAGGAGCCCAGGCGCTGGCCCTTGAAGGTGGCTCCGTGGGACTCGCACACGTCCTCGATGAGCGGAATATTGCGGCGCTTGAGTTCGTCCAGCAGCCGGTCGGACAGGCCGTTGAAGCCCTGCACGTAGGTCAAAAACACCGCGCGGGTGTTGGCGTTCAGCTTGGCGATGACTTGGTCTTCGTCCATGCACAGGTTCTTCGGATTGATATCCACGAAGACCGGAGTGAAGCCGTTCTGTAGCACGCTTGCGATGTCGGACACCCAGGTGAGCGTGGGCACGATGACCTCGCCCCCGCCATGCAGGTGCTTCAGCGCGCCCATGGTGATGAGGTTGGCCGAAGCGCCGGAGTTCACGAACACGCTGTGCTTCACGCCGAGCCAGGCCGACCACTCGCGCTCCAGGGCGCGCACGTTCTCGGACTGGGTGAGGCGCGGCATGCCCTGCAGAAACTCAATGAGCACGTCCAGGTCCTGCCGGGTCACGTTGTCTTCCATCAGCGGCCACTTGAAGCCCATATCAACCTCTCAAATATGTTGCGTTATTTCTGCTTGAGATACCAATCGAAGGTTCTGCGCAAGCCCTCGGCAAAGGGCACCTTGGGCGTCCAACCAAGGGCCGCCAGGCGCGAGGATTCGAGCACCTTCACGGGCATGCCGTCGGGTTTGGACGTGTCATACGTCAAACGCCCGCTGTAGCCGGTAATGTTCTTGAGCATCCCCGCGAGTTCGGCGATGGATACGGCCTCGCCGGAGCCGATGTTCAGCGGCCCGTCCCAGCTGTGGCCCAGCATAAGGAACACGGCAGCGTCGGCCACGTCGTCCACATACAGGAACTCGCGCCTGGCTTGGCCCGTGCCCCAGATGGAAAGCTCGGGATCGCCCGCGGCCTTGGCCGCGCGCATCCGCGCCATGAGCGCTCCCACAACGTGGGAGTTCTCCGGGCTGAAGTCGTCGCCGGGGCCAAAATAGTTCGTGGGCACCGCGATGTTGAAGTCCGCGCCATGCTGCTGGCGGATGGCCCGGCACAGCTCAAGCCCGGCCAGCTTGGCCGAGGCGTATGCCAGGTTCGTGGGCTCAAGCGGGCCGGTGTACAGGCTGTCCTCGCTGATGGGCTGCGCCGCGTCCTTCGGGTATACGCAGGAGCTGGCGAGATACAACAGCTTTTTTACGCCAGAGCGGTGCGCCGCGTGGAGGACATGGGTGGCCGAAAGCAGATTGTCCAGGATGAGGTCGGCCGGGGCGCGGCGGTTCAGGCCGATGCCCCCGGCCTTGCCAGCGGCGTAGACCACCCAGCCCGGGCGCTCGACCTCGAAAAAGGCGTCCACGGAACGCTGGTCGCGCAAATCCGGTTCGCTGGCCCCCACGCCGACAAAAGCCCCCTGCCCCCGGGCCTGGAAGGCCCGCAGGATGGCCGCGCCCAGGGCCTTGGAGCCTCCAGCCACGAAGATCTTGGCGGAAGGACTCATGCGCCGCGCACCGCCCTGACGATGCCCGCCTTGATGTCGTCCTTGCCGATGTAGTAGGCGCGCTCCAGGGTGTAGCCGCTGGGCGTGGGCAGATCCGGGTTGCACACGCGCACGATGGGGCCCTTCAGCGAGCCGAAGCCCTTCTCGGCCACCATTGCGGCGATTTCGGCGGTGACGCCTCCGGTTTTCCAGCCGGTGTCCGTGACCACCAGACGGCCCGTGCGCCCGACGCTTTCCAGGATCAGCTCCTCGTCCAGGGGCCGGAGCGTGCGCGGGTCGACGATTTCGGCCTCAATGCCCTCCGCCGCAAGCTCCTGGGCCGCCGCATAGGCGTCGGACACCAGGTGCGAGGTGGCCACCACAGTGACATCGCGCCCCCTGCGGCGGATGACGCCCTTGCCGATGGGCACGGTGTAGGGCTCTTCCGGCACAAGGCCGCGCTGCTTGAAGTTCATGCGGTGGTCGATGATGAGCACGGGGTTGTTGTCCGCAATGGCCGCAAGCATGAGCCCCTTGGCGTCGAAACATGTGGCGGGCATGAGAAGCTTCAGGCCCGGCACGTGCATGAACAGTCCCTGCAGGGCTTGGGAATGCTGCGCCGCAGAGCCCCAGCCCCGGCCCACGCAGGCCCAGAACACCAGGGGCACGCGGGCCGCGCCGCCGAACATATAGTGCCACTTGGCGGCATGGTTCACCAACTGGTCCATGGCCAAAAGCAGGAAGTCCGGGCGGTTGTGGAAGTACACGGGCCGCATTCCGCCCAGGGCAGCGCCCACGGCCACGCCGGAAAGCGCGGTCTCGGCCAGCGGCGTGTCGAACACGCGGTCCGAGCCGAACTTCAGGTGCAGACCGCGGGTCGCCCCGAACATGCCCGATGGGTCATCGACCCCCTGACCCATGACGAACACGCGCGGATCAAGGCTGAGCGCCTGCGATAGGGCTTCGTTCACGGCCTCGGCATAGCTGATGCGGCGGCCTGCCCGGTTGTCGGCAAGGCAGTCGTTGGAAAATTCCGGCTCGTTGGTGTCAGGCTTGATGCGCGACCAGGGCATGGGCTACTCGCTGAAGAGGTTCAGGTGAAGGTCCGCAGCCGTGGGCAGCGGGCTTTGCCGCGCAAACTCGAAGGCCGCGTCGATTTCGGCGGCGAGGTTCGCCTCAAGCCTGGACAGGGCATCGGGAGTCAGCGCGCCTTGGGCCAGCAGCCGGTTCTGGTAGCCGCAGACAGGGCAGCGCTGCTGCCAGGCCTTGACCTCCTCCGGGTCGCGGTAGCCCTTGGGGTCCTGCTGCAGGCAGCCCGCGTGGCCCAGAATGCGGTAGGTCACGCATTCGATGAACGACGGCCCTTGGCCCGCGCGCGCGCGCGCAACGGCCTTCTGGGTGGTTTCGTGCACCAGTTCCGGGTCGTTGCCGTCGATCTTGGCGGTGAACAGAAGCTCCGGATCGGCCCCCTTGTGGAACACGTTGTCCGCGCAGTGCCGCGTTTGCGTGCGCGAGCACACCGCCCAGCCGTTGTTCTCCATGAGGAAGACAACAGGCAGCTTCTTGAGCATGGCGAAGTTCACGGATTCGTACAGCGTGCCTTCATCCGCCGCGCCATCGCCGAAAAAGACCACGCTCACGCGGTCAAGCCCCTGCATCTTGAAGGCGAGGGCCTGGCCCGTGCCGATGGGGATGCCTCCACCCACGATGGCTGAGGTGCCCATGTTGCCGTGGGCCACGTCCACCAGGTGCATGGATCCGCCATAGCCTTTTGAGCAGCCGGTCTTCTTGCAGAACAGCTCGGCCATCATGGCGTTCAGATCGCCGCCCTTGGCCAGATAATGGCCGTGGCTGCGGTGGTTGCTGTTGATGGCGTCGTCGTCGCGCAGGCAGGCGCACACGCCTGCCGCGATGGCTTCCTGCCCGATGTACAGGTGCACAGGCGTCTTCATCTCGTCCTTCATGTATTCGGACTCGATACGCTCCTGCACGCGCCGGATGCGCAGCATGGTGCGGAACAAGGAGAGTTGTTCGTCAGCAGTCAGGGGCATGGGTCAACCTTTCAGCGTTCCGAGTTCCCGGAAGGAATGGATGGAGCGGTTTCTGCGGTCGCGTTCGCTCTGCCGATAATCAGTGCTGGGCGGCTCGTAGAAGATGATCTGGCTGCCGTTGCGGCAGAAGGTGAAGGGCACGTGCAGGAGTTCGGAGAGTTCCTCGCGCACGCGCTCCCGCGCGGAGGGGGGAACGAACAGCAGCAGGAAACCGCCTCCGCCCGCGCCGATGAGCTTGCCGCCTATGGCGCCGTTCTCTTGCGCGCGGGCATAGAAGTCGTCCACCACGCCGTTCGAGATGTTGGGGCTGAGCGAGCGCTTGGCCTTCCAGGCCTCGTGCAGCAGCTCGCCGAATCCGCAAATGCAGCGGTTGCTCTGCACCAGTTTGATGCCCTCGTCCACCATGCCATGCATGGTGCGCAAGAGGTCTTCCTTGGCTCCCAGGTTTTCAACATAGGTGTCGGCAACGTCCGAGGCCGTGCGCATGATGCCCGTGTAGAAGAGCATCAAATGGTCGGACAGTTCGCCAAGGCGCGAGCGCGAAAGGGTCAGCGGCCGCACCTCGATTTCGCCGTCGCGGTGGAAAATGATGTGGTTGAATCCGCCGTAGGCCGCGGCGCACTGGTCCTGCGAACCTACGGTCTCCTTGATCATGTCCTGTTCGATCAGGATGGCCTCCCGCGCCAATTGCTCCTTGCTGGGCATTTGACCGCGCAAGGCGTACAGGGCGTGCAAAAGGCCCACAGTGAACGAGGAGCTTGAGCCCATGCCGCTTCGCGCGGGCAGGTCGCCGTCGTGGTGGATCTCCACGTTGCGCTCAAAATTCATGAACCGCAGGGTTTCGCGGATGGCCGGGTGTTTGATCTCGTCAATGGTCTGGCATTGTTCAATCTTTGAGTAGACCGCGCGGATCTTGTGCTCAAAAAAAGGGGGAAGGTAGCGCAGGGTTATGTAGCAGTACTTGTCGATGGCCGTGGACAGGACCTGGCCGCCGTGCTCGCGGTACCAACCGGGATAATCCGTGCCGCCACCGAAGAAGGAGACACGGAACGGAGTTCTGCAGATGATCATGTATGCTCCATGCCGCCGCGTGCGCGTGTGCTCAGGATGGATTGGATGATGTCGGCTGCCTCGTCGAGGCTCGCGGTCACGTGGTGTGGCTGGCAGTCGCCCGTCGCGGCATGCCCCGCTCCATAGCCCGAAGTGACCAAAAACGTGTTGGCGTTCACTACCAGACCAAGGTCGACATCGCAAGGCTTGTCGCCGATGACGAAGCTCAGCGCCGGGTCCAGGCCGAGTTCCTGGCTGGCCCGCTCTATGAGGCCAGGCAGGGGTTTACGGCAGGCGCAGCTTTCATCCGGGGAATGCGGACAGATGTACAGGGCGTCCAGGCGTACCCCATGCGGCTCAAGCAGCTCGATGAGCCGTCCATGGACGCGTTCAACGTCGCCCCGGCCAAAATAGCCTCGTCCGACACCGGACTGGTTGCTGACGAGAACCAGGCGCAGGCCCATTTCCGCCATGCGGCGCATGCCCTTGGCGGCTCCAGGCAGCAACTCCACCTCGGCTGGATCGTGCAGGTAGTGCTTCTCGGTGATGACAGTACCATCGCGGTCCAGGAAAACAGCAGCCAGAGGCGGGCGTTCACCGGAGGGAAGACCCAGAAGAAACCGGCCGGCGCTGGCGTAGGACTCCGGTGTTCCGATGTCCAGGAAGCGGGCCTTGGCGCGGAAGGCGCACAGGGAGCCTCGGGCCGCCAGGAGCGGGAACACATCCTGCTCAATGGATGCGCCTTGGCCTGGGGCGATGAAGTCCAGGCAGCCGGGCCTGAGCAGGTAGACTCCAGCGCTGATCCAGCCTGGCCCGCCTTGCCCCTTTTCCACAAAACCACGCACGCGGCCCGCCGTGTCCGTGGTCACGCTGCCATACCGCGCCGCATCCTCTACCGGTGCAAGCAGCAGCGCCCCGTCTTCGCCGTTGCACACGCCGCGCTGTTCAAACCAGATCAGGAATTCGCCGAGATCCGCATCGGTGAGCGAGTCCCCGTTGATGCACAGGGCCAGTTCGGCCGGGTGGCGGGCCAGAGCCAGGCGCAGGGCCCCGCCCGTGCCCAGTGGGACATCCTCGCGCGAGTACAAGAGCTCCAGGCCCCGGTATTCGGCGCCAAGCATCAGTTCCAGCTGCTCAGCCATGTGCCCGGTGCAGAGCACCACGCGCTTGAGGCCGTAGCGGACAAGGCTGTCGAGCAGATGGTAGATGTACGGACGGCCCAGGATTTCCGCCAGGGCCTTGGGGCGATCGGGCACGGCCTGGCGCAGGCGGGTACCGAACCCGCCCGCCAGAACGTAGGCTGTTACTTTCTCGAACCCGGGCATTTGCTGTTAAACGTTGGCGAACCGGTTGGGCTTGAGGATCTTGTAGCCCTTCAGAAGCTCCACGATCCCGTCGTCCAGGGAATGGTCCGGGGTCCAGCCCAGGCCCTCGATCTTGTCGTTGCTCACCAGGTAGTCGCGTTTGTCCGGGTCTTCGCCGATGGCGGCGGAATGGATATAAAACTCCGGCACATACTGCTTGATCTTCTCGGCCAGCTGGCGCTTGGTGAGGTTTGCCGAGGAAAGGCCAACGTTGTAGGCCTGCCCTTTCATCTTGTCATAGTTGTCCATGCCGAACATGAAGGCCTTGGCCACGTCGCGCACGTGGATGTAGTTGCGGCGGAAGTGGTCCTCAAAGAGGATGACGCTGCGGTCCTTGAAGGCGCGGTAGGTGAAGTCGTTCACCAGCAGGTCCATGCGCATGCGCGGGCTCATGCCGAACACCGTGGCCAGGCGGAAGGTGATTGCCGAGCCCTTGTCCAGGAAGGCCTTTTCGATCTCCACCTTGGTGACGCCATAGGAGGAGATGGGGCGAAGCGGCGACTCCTCGGTGCAATAGGCATCCTTCTCACCGATGCCGTAGCCGGAATTGGTGGTCGGGAAGATCACCAGCTGGTCGCGGCTGGTGGCCGTGACCATGTTCAGGTGCGCTTCGCGGTTCACCATGTCGGTGAGGGTCGGGTTCAGCTTGCAGGCTGGCGCGCCCACGATGGCCGCCAGCGGGATGATGATGTCGTGCTTGGCGATGAGCCCGTTGATGAGCGCATGGTCGCAGATGTCGCCCTTGACGAACTCGAAACCCTTGTAGGCGCAGCACTCCAACAGGACGTGCTGCCCGTGCATGAGGTTGTCGAGGACCGTGACCTCATAGCCTTTTTCCAACAGCAACGGAACAAGGGTGGAGCCGAGGTAGCCTGCGCCGCCAGTGACAAAAACCTTCTGTGCCATGATTCTCTCCGTAGTATGTTTCGCGCCAGCGGGCTTTCCCAGAGGCGAGTGAGGGGACCTATTTGCCCAGCTCAGGCTCAAGGGCTTTTGCCACGATGTCCGCCACGAGCCGGGCGCCGTCAGCGTTCAAGTGAACCACATCATACATGTAGTCTTTTGTTTTGGGAACCAGGCGATCCAGGTCGATGAGCAGGATGTTCCGCTCTTTCGCCACCTGACGCATGGTCTCGTTCAAGGCGTTGTAGTTGGCGTGATACTGCTCGTAGCCGATTCCCCATTTGTCGAACACCGGCTGGAACTGCTCGCGCAGATTGGGAGCGAGTTCGTCCGTGAAGCGATTGAACTGGGTCATGAGCACAGGCGTGATGCCGTGCTGGCGGCATAAAAACACGAAAAGTTCAATGTTCTTGCGGTAATGAGCGGCAACCATGTCCGGCGAAAGATTTTTGGCCGGCGTGCGCGCGTTGGCGAACTCGTCAGTCGCGTCGGCCTCGGGCGCCTTGTGGCCGATGACGTTCGCTATGATCCAGCGCTTGAAGATGTTGTATTCCTTGTCCTGCACAATGCCACGCGTCGCGCTGGGGCTCCAGTAGTCGCCGTACACGGCGATGAACGTCAGGTCGTTGATGGCCTCCATGAGCACGGCGACACGCGGTCGCATGGGGAGCACCTTGCCCTGGAGCAGCAGGTTGCAGTGCAGGGTGTTGTTGCCTGCCTGACCGCCATTGTAGGAGTTGACCCGCTTTCCCAGGGCGCTTTCCAGGTTGCGCCCCACAAGATAGGGAAAGCGCGAATTTTCGTCCATGTAATGGCATTCCGTGGTGGAGCCGCCAAGGAACACGACGGAGACGTCGGGCTTCTCATGCACAGCGGAAGGCATGATGAAACCGTTGCCGTCAACGCGCATTCTGTAGGGTTTGTTCTCAAGACCGTCGGCGATCTTCAGCAGGTGCTCGGGCGGGGTCTTGGCGATGTCTGAGCTGATGCGCGGCTCCCGCATGACAAGGGTGCGCTCGTAGCCCCGGTTGATCTCATCGCGCACGATCTTGACGCCAAAGAAGCAGACCACAAGCAGCACCAGGCCGATGAAGCTGAAAAGGACGCCGATGACGGCCTTGCTGTTGCGCTCGAATCTGTTGCCGTGTGGTTCCCTTGCCATGTCGTGCCGTCCTTGCTTCCGTGCGTTTAGGGGTACGCCTTGCGCCCTGCGAGTCAACAAAAAAGGAGATCAGCCTGGGCTAATCTCCTTCCTGTAATCTTTGGTGCCGAAGGGGGGACTCGAACCCCCACAGGATTTCTCCCACTACCACCTCAAAGTAGCGTGTCTACCAATTCCACCACCTCGGCAGAGGTCTTACTTTTGCTCCCCAGTTGGTTCACCCGGCTTAGGCAGGGCCTTCTCCTCGAAGGAGACGCCACCGGGCACTGGGGTCTGGGCTGGAGCAGGTGCGGCGATGCCTGCCGCTCCCTGCGTCATCAAAGTACTTTCACCCAAAGCACTAGGCTTTGTCAAGACATTGTATGCAAGAGAAGTGACGAGAAAAATCGCCGCAAGTCCGGCGGTCACGCGCACAAGCAAGCCGCCTGCACCTGTGCTGCCGAACATCGAGCCGGAACCGCCGCCGAAGATGACTCCCATGCCCTCCTGTCCAGACTGCAACAGGACGAAGATCACCAGAAAGACGCAAGTCAGAATATGAATGGTCAGAACAAGGGTTTGCAACGCTTTCTCCTCGCGTGATGCCTGTGCGTCCTTTATGCAAGGACGATGCGGCTGAAGTCGTCAGCCTTCAAGCTCGCGCCTCCTACCAGCACACCGTCGACATTGTCAAGGGCGATGATCTCGGCGGCATTGTCCGGTTTCACGCTTCCTCCATAGAGAATCCGCATTTCCCGGGCTGCGGAGCCGAAAATCCCTTCCAGCAGGGAGCGCACCAAGGCGTGGGCTTCAAGAATTTCCGCAGGTCCGGCGACAAGCCCGGTGCCGATGGCCCAGACGGGCTCGTAGGCCAGGCATAGGGCCTGCGGAGGCACGTCACGTGGAACCTTCGCCAGGCCGAGGGTGATCTGCCGCGTGAGGACTTCGCCAAGCTGGCTGGCCTTGCGCTGCTCTATCGTTTCGCCCACGCAGAGGATGATCTTGAGTCCGGCCGCGAGGCCGAAGGCGGTCTTGTGACCAACGAAGGCGTCGCTCTCCCCCAGAACGTGCCTGCGCTCGGAGTGCCCGGTCAACGCCCAGTCAGCCCCCGCGTCCTTGAGCATGGTCGGAGAGATCTCTCCAGTGAACGCGCCATGTGTTTCAGGATAGAAATTCTGCGCGCCAACGCTGAAGCCGGGAGCATCGACAAAGCTGGCGGCTGTGGCGGTAAGCGCAGTGAACGGGGGGATCACCAGGACCTCGCGGCCGGCCGGAAGTCTTGAACCGGCGAGCCGGACGAGTTCCTCGGAGGTCTGCCTGGCTTCGGCCTGGGTCTTGTGCATCTTCCAATTGGCCGCAAAAAGCATGTTCATGTGATTCGCTCCGGTGCCGGGACAGGTGCCCCGCGGCTAGTGTTCTTCCGAGGCGCCGCATTCCGGGGCCGGAAAGTCCAGCCGGAACAGCAGCGCGTCCTCGTTGTTGTCGGGGTAGTAGTGTTTCCGGGCGCCTACCTGGATAAACCCGAATTTTTGATAAAGGTCAATGGCTCCAAGGTTGGAACGCCGCACTTCGAGAAATGCCTGCTGCGCCATCTTCAGACGGGCGAGTTCCAGTGCCTTGCCCAGAAGCCGGGCCGCGAAGCCCTTGCGCCGGTGGGCCGGGTGTGTGGCGATGTTCATGACTTCCATCTCGCCGGCGATGAGGGAAAAGGCCAGATAGGCGAGAAGCATCCCGTCGTCGCGGATGCCCAGAATGTGGAAAGCCCCGCGTTCAAGACCGAGAAGAAATTGCTCCCGCGTCCAGTGGGTGCGGAAGCACAGGCGTTCGAGGTCCATGACCTCGGTGAGGTCGCCGACCCCAAGGCGTGCGCAGTTCCAGGTTTGCATTCGGCCTCTGTCCTGCTATCTTTAGGTTGCGCGTGCACCGCGCACGTTTGCTGAAGGAGACACGCAAGACGCATGGCCCTCTCGAATCCCTCCGCCCTCCCCTCTTCTCCGCTGGTGGAGATTCTCGACTCTTCGCGCCGGGTGGTGGCCGTGCTGCCTGTGGTCGATGCCGTACGGCAGCGGCTCTGTCACAGCGTTGTGGCTGTGCTGCTTTTTGACGACCAGGGGCGGATTACGTTGCGTCGGAGCCTGGCGGCCCACGGATTCCGATCCGGGCGCTGGGATGTTCCTGTGCGTGGTCCGGTGCTGGCCGGAGAATCGGTCCACGATGCCGCGACCAGATCGCTCCAGGCCGAGCTTGGCATCCATGTGGAACGTCTGCGGCTCATTCTGGAGATGCCCGCCCAGCCTGAAAACAACAATGAATATCTGCACGTGTTCAGCCTTGTTCGGCCAGAGTTCAATGTCTCCGGAGGCCAGGACCGCGATGCCGCGGAGTACCGTTTTTCGGCCGAGGAACTCGGCTGCCTGCTGCGCGATTTCCGCGAACTGGTCTCGCCCCGCTTTCTGCTGCTGGCCGACACCCTGAACATCAAGGGCTTGTGGCGGCGGCGGCCTTGAGCAGCTTCTGCAACTGGCCGAAAAGCAGCGCGTTCGCGGTCAGGATGTCCGGCCCGCCCAAGCGGTAAGGGGCGTGACTGGTCATTGAGCCAACGCGTCCCCCGGCCTCTTCGATAAGCAGCACGCCAGCAGCGGTATCCCAGGGGTTAAGGGCGAACTCGAAAAATCCATCGTAGCGACCACAGGCCACGAAAGCCAGATCCAGGGCCGCCGCTCCTGCCCGGCGCACTCCTTGCGTGCCCGGCATAGCCAGGGAAAGCTGCCGGAGGATGGCCTCCTTGTGCTCCTCGATGCGATAGGGAAAGCCTGTGGCCACCAGCGCGGAATCAAGCGAGGCAACCTGCGATACGTGGATGGGCAGGCCGTTCATGCGTGCGCCCAGCCCTTTGCCCGCAACGAACATCTCTCCCAGAAGCGGGAGATTCACCACGCCAAGTAATGGATGGCCGTCCTGGCACAAGGCCACGGAGGTGGCGACAAAGGGCACGCCATGGGCGAAGTTCGTGGTGCCGTCGAGCGGGTCCACCACCCAGGCCAAGCCCGCCAAGCCTTGCTCCGGGCTGCCCTCCTCGCCAAGGAATGCCGCCTGGGGCACGAGGGTTCCCAGGCTGTTGCGCAGCATTTTCTCAACAGCGCCGTCGGTCTCGGTGACAAGATCCTTGAGGCTTGTCTTGCAGCGGACGCGCCTTGGGCGACGGTTGTGCTCCCGGATGAGCTCGCCAGCATCACGGACCGCCGCCTCGACTTCGTGGAGCAGCGCGGGGCTGAAACTCGGTTCGGAAGCGTTCATCGGCGGAGCAGGATTTTCCGGAAATTGAGATCTGGCCTCAGGGCTGCCGCAGCACCAAGGATTGCCGCCAGATTCGGATCCTTGGCAAGGGTCACCCGCAGCTTGAGGCGTTCCGACAAGTGTCGGTCCAAGCCGCACAGCTGCGCCGCTCCGCCGTAAAGCAGCAGGCCGGAGTCGCCGATGTCGGCCACGAGTTCAGCCGGGGCGTGCTCCATGACGCTTTGCACCAAGTTCGCCAAATCCTCCAGAGGTCCTGCAAGGGCTCCCTCCATGTCCGCCTGGGTCAACTCAAGGGAACAGGGGGTCCCGGTGGCTGCGTATTTCCCCGTGAGGGTCAGCGTCCGCTCAGAAGGCGCTGGGGCCGCATAGGCCAAATAGATTGTGGCCATCTCGGCCATGTTTTCGCCGATGGAGATTTGGAATTGCGCGGTCAGATGCCGCGTCACCGCGGCGTGGAAGGCCTCTCCGCCGCATTTGATGGTTTCGAAGTGCACCACGTCGGACAGACAGATCACCGAGGCCTCGGCCAGGCCGGCGCCAATGCCCAGGACCAGTCGGCCCTTGGGCTGGGTGATGTCGAGCCCCGCGCCAACGGCTGCGGCCAGGGGCGCGCTGACAAGGTCGGCCTTGGAAACGCCCGCCGCCTTGCAGCAATCGACGATGGTTCGCTTCTCCAATTCGGTGAGGCCGTGCGGGACAGCGATGCAGGCCTTGATGCGCGCGCCGTTGCCGGGCAGCACCTGGGCCAGAAATCTGCGCAGCAACTCACGCGCGGCGTCGAAATCCACAATGCCGCCAGCCTCAACCGGGCGCGCGACGCGGATGCGGTCCGGGGCCTTTCCAAGGTAGGTCTTGGCTTCGGTCCCCGTGACGAGGACCTTGCTGGTGCCCTGTTCAAGGGCAACCACAGTCGGCTCGTTCAGGAGCACTTCGCCATTGGGCTCGGCAATAATGGTCTGACTGGTGCCGATATCAATGGCTATGGCTTTGCTGCGCAGCATCTTGAGCGGATTGCGCAGACGCAGGGACATGGCGGCCTACTTGCCTGACCGGCGCTGGATGAAGAATTCAATGCTGCGATTGAAGGTCTTCTCTTCTTCCGGCGTGAAGTAACAGGCGGGCAGTTCATTGCGCAATCGATGATAATGCAGGCATTCGCAGCACAAAGCGTGCTTGCTGCATGAGGAATGCGTGCAGGTGCAGTATTTGGAATTAATGGCCACTCGGGGACATTGATCAATCTTTCGCATGCAAAACCTCCGGGCGTTACCGCCTGGCGAATTTCTAAAGAAATTCCTTCCATGCGTCAACAAGTCCACTGACCGCGGAAACTCCGAGAAGGCTTTGAGTGTTCAATATCATTGAGCTGTCGACAAGATTGTGGCAGAATCCATTTCGTCCACAAGATCATTTGATAAGGAGCATACTGTGGAAGCACTCAAACAAACGCCGCTCACCGCCTGGCACAGGGCCAAGGGCGCGAAAATGGCCGGTTTCGCCGGGTTCGACATGCCCATCCAGTACGAGGGCATCATCAATGAGCACAACCACACCCGTCAGAATGCCGGAATCTTCGACATCTGCCACATGGGCGAGTTCTCCCTGCGTGGCCCGGGGGCCAAGGACGCCCTGAACGCCGTGGTCACCCAGGATCTCGACACGCTGGCCCCGGGCAAGTGCCGCTATGGCTTTCTGTTGAATGACAAGGCCGGTGTTCAGGACGACCTCATCATCTATTGCCTGGACGCGGACGACTACATGCTTGTGGTCAACGGCGCCTGCGAGGCTGGCGACTTCGCCTGGATCAAGGCCCAGTTGCCGCAGGGGATCGAGTTCGCCAACATTTCGGACGCCACCGGCAAGATCGACCTCCAGGGGCCAAAGTCCTTTGAGGTGCTCAAGGACATCCTTGGCGCGGACTTCGTCTCTCCGGGCTATTTCAATTTCAAGCGCATCACCTGGCAGGGGGCGCCGCTCATCGTCAGCCGCACCGGCTACACCGGCGAGCTTGGCTACGAGTTGTATCAGGATTCCTCCAAGACCCCGGCCATGTGGGAGGCGCTGGCCGCGCATCCGCTGGTGAAGCCCATCGGCCTGGGCGCCCGCGACACCCTGCGCCTGGAGATGGGCTACCCGCTCTACGGCCAGGACCTGGACACGGAGCACACACCGGTCGAGGCCGGCTTCGGCGCGCTCATCACCAAGCAGAAGCCTTTCACGGGCAAGGCCGCCCTGGACCAGGGGCGTGAGCGTCTCATCCCGCTCACCCTGGCCGGTCGCCGCAGCGCGCGCCATTACGACACCCTGCACCTGCCCGACGGGACCAAGGTGGGCATGGTCACCAGCGGCTCCTTCGCTCCGTCCCTTGGCCACTGCGTGGCCTTGGCCTATGTGGCCGCCGAGCATGCGGACAAGAACGACTTCCTGGTGCGCACCCAGCGCGGCGACCTGGAGGCCCAGCGCACCGCCCTGCCCTTCAATCCCAATGGCACGGCGCGCATGAAACTGGCTTAGGCCCCGGCCATCAGCAAAGAAAAGGGGAGCCTCGGCTCCCCCTTTCATTTTCGCAACAGCGCAGCGAACTGAGCGCTACTTCGGCGGCAACGCGGCGTGCAGGGCCTCTTCCAGCCGCAGCCTGCCCTGTTCCAGAAGTTCTGGCGTGGGCTTGTCTCCGGGAAACTCGAGCGGCGCGCCAAAATACACCGGGCAGCGGCAAAAGGGCATGGGCAGCTCGAAGCGGTCCCAGGAACGCTCGAACACATGCCTGACCGCCGGGCGCGAGCGCACCGGGAACAGCAGCGCGCCGGTCTTGTGCGCCAAATACACCGCACCATCCTTCACCTTGTGCCGCGGGCCGCGCGGCCCGTCCACGGTGATGACGCCGATGCGGCCCTGGTCCATGTGCCGCCTGAGCGCGATGAGGGCCTTGAGCCCGCCCCGCGTGCTCGAGCCCCGCGCCGTGCCGTAGCCGATGCGTTCCAGCACCTGGGCGATGATTTCGCCGTCGCGGCTGTCGCTGACGACCGTGGCCAGCTTGCCGTCCAGGCGGCACATGCCGTAGCCGGTAAGGGCGAACAGCTCGGCGTGCCAGATCGCCAGCATGAGGGGGCGGCCTGTTGCCAGGGCGTCCAGGAGGATGCTCAGGTCGCCCCGGTCATCGAAGCGGATGCTGCGCACCCAGGCCCGGTACACGAGCGTGAGCGCGGGGCTGATGAGGTTCGGGTTGATGCGCATGACGATCCCTAGGTGAAAAGCGCCTCGGCGGAGCTGTCGGCGAATTGCATCTGGTAGAGCCTGGCGTATAGCGGGCAGGTCTCAAGCAGTTTGTGGTGCTTGCCCTGGGCCACGATCTTGCCGTCCTCCATGACCACGATGAGGTGCGCGGAGAGGATGGTGGACAGCCGGTGCGCGATGACGATGCTGGTGCGCTCGCGCATGAGGTTTTCCAGGGCCAGCTGAACGATGCGCTCGCTCTCGGTGTCCAGGGCGCTGGTGGCTTCGTCGAGGATGAGCAGGGCCGGGTTCTTGAGCAGGGCGCGGGCGATGGTGAGCCGCTGCTTCTGCCCGCCGGAGAGCCTTGCGCCGCGTTCGCCGATGATGGTGTCGTAGCCGTCCGGCAGTTCCATGATGAAGTCATGGGCAAAGGCCGCCTTTGCCGCGGCCTCGATTTCCTCCTGCGAGAATCCGGCCTGACCGTAGCAGATGTTCTCACGCACGGAGGTGTTGAACAGGAAGGCGTCCTGGGAGACGATTCCTTGGGTCAGGCGCAGGCTGCGCAAGGTGTAGTCCTTGAGTGGCCGGTCGTTCAGCAGCAAGGCCCCGGCGTCGATGTCGTAGAAGCGCGGCACCAGGTGCACGAGAGTGGTCTTGCCGGAACCGCTGGGGCCGACGATGGCCACGCGCTCCCCCGCGCGCACCTCAAGGTTGATGCCATCAAGGGCCGGACGCGTGGCCGAGGGGTATGTGAAGCGGACATTCTGAAATTTCAGTGACCGGAAAGGAAGCTCCACCTCTTGCGTACCGCCGGACTCGCTCACAACCTGGGGCGAGTCCAGGATGTCGAACACACGCTCGGCTCCAGCCAGGGCGCGCTGGATGTCGATGTTGCAGGCGTCGATCTTCTTGATCGGCTCATACAGCAGGATCAGCGAGGCCATGAAGGAGAAGAAGGTGCCCGCCGTGGTCGTTCCGTCGATAACACGCATGCCGCCGTAGAAGATGACCAGCCCGATGCCGACAGAGCTCAACATGTCAATGACGCGGGACGAAAGTTCGCTGTTCAGCACCTGCTTGACGGTGAGCTTCATCAGCTTGTTGTTCTCATCACCGAAACGTCGGCTTTCCTGCGCTTCCGTGGCGAAGGCTTTGATGACCTTGATGCCGCTGAAGCTTTCCTGCAACAGCACGTTGATGTTGGACACTCCGGCTTGGGATTTGCGGCCCAGGTTGCGCAGCTTCTTGCCGAAGTACACAAGAGGATAAGCGGCAATGGGCAACACGATGACGGCATAGAAGGCCAGCTCGGCATCCTGATAGAAGACAACGCCGATCAGGCCAGCAACCTCAAAGACCTCGCGAATGAGCATGACAAGAGCCGGAACGCTGTTACGTATCTCGACAACATCGTTGAGGATGCGTGACATGAGCATGCCCACCTGGCTCTCTTCGAAAAAACGCATGGGCAAGACGACGATTTTTTTGTAGAGATCATTGCGCAGCGCCTCGATGACCCGCATCCCCACGCTGTTCATGAAGTAGGTCTGCACGAAGCGGAAGGTGCACTTGGTCACCATGACGCCCATGAGCATGAACGGCAGGACCTTGAGAGCCTCCATGTCCTTGTTCACGAAGATTTCGTCGATGGCGGGCTTGATGAGATAGGCCATGGCCGCCGTGCATCCGGCCACCACGAACATCGACAGGAAGGCCGCAACCACCTTGAACTTGAAGGGCAGGAAGTAGCTCAGGCAGCGCTCGATGAGGTGCCTGTTCCCAAAATAATGCAGGGCTTTGTCGTTCGCCAAAAAACTGCTCCCGGTTCGGTTGAAATGTGCGCACCTGCTGTGCGCGGCACGGCCTGTTGTGTACTGGCTGCTGGCCCGGCTTGCAATGGAAATCAGCGCCTGTCCAAAGGATGACCGCAAGCGGCAATGCTGCCGTTTTTGAGAGCAAGACCTTGGAATACCCATTTTTGACTTTCTCTAGATATAACCTAGAGAATGTAACGGACAGAAATCAATGACTGAAAGCAAATCTCCCCTGCTCCGCATCAATAAGTACCTGTCAGAGTGCGGCGTGGCCTCCAGGCGTGGCGCGGACGAGCTCATCCTGGCCGGTCGCGTGCAGCTCAACGGGGTCGCCGTGACCGAACCCGGCGTGCGGGTCGATCCGACAAGCGACCGGGTGCTGCTGGACGGCGCGCCCGTGAAGCATCCGCTCGCCTCCGGCTCCGGCGGTCGTGACCTGACCCTTCTGCTGCACAAGCCGGTGCAGGTGGTCACCACGCGCAGCGATCCGCAGGGCAGGCAAACGGTCTTCGACATCCTGCCGCGTGAATACGAGAACGAACGTCTGCTTCACGTGGGGCGGCTCGACTACTTTTCCGAGGGATTGTTGCTGCTCACCACGGATGGCAGCCTCATGAACCGGCTCATCCACCCGCGCTGGCACCTGCCCAAGGTCTACCATGTGCTGGTTCGGGGCGCTGTCTCGGAGATCAAGCTCGGCATCATGCGCGATGGCATGACCCTGAAGGAGGGCGAGAAGCTCGCGCCCGTCGAGGTTAGTCTCCTGCGCAGCGATGCGGGCGGGGTCTGGCTTGAGATGACGCTCATGCAGGGGCTGAACCGGCAGATCCGCCGCATGTGCCGCGACCTTGGCCTCACAGTGCTGAAGCTCATCCGGGTACGCCAGGGTCCCATTTCTCTCGGGACGCTGAACCCCGGCCAGTGCAGGCCGCTCACCCCGGAAGAGGTGCGCGGCCTGCGCCGGGCTGTCGGGTTGTAACGGCTATTGTTGCTTGGTGTTGTCCTTGACCTGCGTGCCGCTGGGCGGAGTGAACTCGAACAGGCGGGCGTCGACCTTCTTGTCCATCGACAGGTTGGACAGACTCACCTGATTGCCGTTGCCGAAGAAGTCCACGATGAGCACACGCCCAAGCAGGCTCGTCTTGGTGTCGACCCAGATATAGGCCAAAACCATTGTCGGCTCCGGCTCCTTGGGAACCAGTCGCAGCTTCACGAGGCCATTTTCCGTGCCCTGCTCCTCGATCTTGAAGTCTTCCTTGAGATTGGCCTTGCCCGAGAGGAATCGGATCATGGTCTTGGAATTGAACACTTGGCTCGTGCGGTACTTCATGGCCAGCTTCTCGGCCTCAAAGTAGTTCCACACCGCGTTTTTGCCCACAACCAGGAGTTCCTTCTCCGGTTTGTGCGTCTCCCAGCGAACAAGGGACTGCTTGAACCAGATCTTGCCGCTGCGTTTCTCAACGCTTCCGCTGGCGGCGTTGGTCAGCTCCTGCTGGAAATCCGTCTGGAAGGCGCTTAAAGAGTCGTAACGCTTTTGGATGGCGTCCGCGATTTTGTTGGCCTGCGCGGATGCCGGCAGCAGGACCGCCAGGAAGACCGCGAAAACAACGAGGCTCTTGCGAATGCGCATTGCTTGTGCTCCATGTTTGAGTGGGGATGTGTTTTGGCTGGACCAAAAGTTTAGGTGAAGACGAGTGCAAAAGCAACGGAGGCGATATGGGCATCGATCTGAGTTCCATTCCCTTGAACGCGCGGCGAGCCATCGAGGCCGAGCTTGCCCAGCGCGTCTATACAGCCGCCTTGCCAAGCCTGGGGCACCCGGCCGCCTTGCAGGTTTTGAACGACGCCATCGATGAGGCCGCTCGCGCCGCAGGCCGGGCCTTCGCCTCCCGCGCGCCCTACTCCACTCCCTGCCTGGAGCATTTCTCACAGGTGCTGCGCGTCTGGCAAACCGGTGGGGCGCTGTCAATCGAGAATGTTGAACTTACTTCCGAAAGTTTGAGCTTTTGCGTCACCCGCTGCGGCTACATGGAGATGTACCGCGAACTTGGACTGCCCGCATTTCTTCACGACACCCTGTCCTGCCGTCGCGATGCGGCGTTCGCGGAGGGCTATTCGGCCAGACTGCGCCTGGTGCGTCCGCAGACCATCTTAGAAGGAGCAGGCAGCTGCCTGTTTCGCTTCCACTGGCGCCCTTGAATTCCAGGCCTTCCGCTCCGTTGTAAAATCTGGCACAAGGCCTGTCCAGGCAGCGAAACCTCAAACATCCCAGGAGACACGACATGACCGAGAAGAGACGCATCACCTCCGGCTCCAAGTGGGAGCCGCTGCTGGGATATTCCCGTGCTGTCGTCGCGGGCAGCACCATCTATGTCTCCGGCACCTGCGGCGTCGAGGCCGACGGTTCCGTGGCACCGGACATGTATGGTCAGGCAAAGCGCGCCTTGGAGATCATCGGCGCGGCGCTTTCCGAGGCCGGCGCGGGCATGAAGGATGTGGTGCGCACGCGTATTTTCGTCACCGATGCCTCGAAGTTTGACGACATCGCCAAGGCCCACGGCGAGGTCTTCGGCGACATTCGCCCGGCCACCACCATCGTCGAGGTGTCGCGCCTTGTGGATGCCTGCTTCATGGTCGAGATCGAGGCCGTGGCCATCCTTTGACGCTTCCTTGCCGGGTTTTCAGCGCGCAAGCTTGTCGCCCGTCTCAAGGCCTCTGGTGCGCGCTGCGGCCCAGCATTATCCGGCAAGCATGAACCTGAAGGATTTCAGTACATGGTGTTTCTCCCCCCGCGTGTTTTGATCAAGGCTCAAGACATTCCGGCAGAATTCGCCCTGCGCGAGCCTCTCCACCTGCGCGAGTACTTGCTGGATGGCGAGTTGCGCACCTGGGGCGGGGCCTGTCAGGAGGTGTTCTCACCCATTGCCGTTGCCGAGCCTGATGGCGCGGGGCGTATGCTCCTGGGCTCCTGCCCTGTGCACGACGCCAAAGCTGGCCAGGCGGCCCTTACCGCCGCCTGCGCGGCCTGGGACAGGGGCCTTGGCGCGTGGCCGAACCTTTCCCCGGAAGCGCGCATGGCCTGCGTGGAGGACTTTTGCCGCCGCATGAAGGACAGACGCGCGGAGATCGTCCGGCTCATGGTTTGGGAGATCTGCAAATCGCGCCAGGAGTCCGAGCAGGAGTTTGATCGCACCATCGAGTACATTGAGGACACTTTGGCGGAACTGCGCCGACTGCTCGCCGAGGCGGAGAGCCCGGTGAAGGCTTCAGGCCTTGCGGCACGGGTCGGCCGCTCCGCCCTCGGCGTGGCGCTGTGCATGGGGCCATTCAATTTTCCGCTGAATGAAACCTTGGCCACGCTCGTCCCCGCCCTGCTCATGGGCAACACGGCGGTGGTCAAGTTGCCCCGGATCGGCAGGCTGTTGTTCTTTCCGCTCATGGACTGCTTCCACAGGGCCTTTCCGCGCGGCGTGGTGAACATCCTCTCCGGCGGCATCGAGACCGTGACTCCGGCCATGACCTCCGGCCAGGTGGACGCGCTGGCCTTCATCGGCACAAGCCGGGCTGCGGAGGCTTTGCGGGCCCTGCATCCCCGGCCGAACCGCCTGCACTGCGTGCTGGGGCTCGAGGCCAAAAATGCGGCCATAATCCTGCCCGATGCAGACCTTGATCTCACGGTTTCCGAGATGCTGCGCGGGGTCTTTGGGTTCAACGGCCAGCGCTGCACGGCCATCAAGCTCATCTTTGTCGCCCGCGCCATCGCTGATGCCTTTCTGCAGCGTCTGTGCGCTGCTGTTGCCGGGCTCAAAATTGGTCTGCCCTGGGAGTCGGGCGTGCACATCACCCCGCTGCCGGAGCCAGGCAAACCGCAATTCCTTGAGGCCCTGCGCGCCGACGCCCTGGCCAAGGGCGCGCGTGAACTGATGCCTGGCGCCGGGCCGCTGGACGACACGCTGTTCGGTCCGTCCGTGCTCTTCCCGGTAACCCCGGCCATGCGCCTGTTTCATGAGGAGCAGTTCGGCCCCATTGCACCGGTGGCCGTGTTCGACGAGCCGGACGAAGCCCTGCGCGCAGTCGCGGCATCGGATTACGGCCAGCAGGCCAGTGTTTTCGGGAGCGAGGCGACGCAGCTTGCGGACTTGGCGCGCCGACTGCACACCCTTGTGAGCCGTGTGAACATCAACTGCAAATGCCAGCGGGGGCCCGACGAACTGCCGTTCACCGCGCGGCGCGACTCCGCGGTAGGCACCCTTTCCGTGCGCGATGGATTGTTTGCCTTTTCCCTGCCAACGCTGACGGTCCTGCGCGACAGAGCAGCCAGCGCCGCGGTGCTGCGGGCGCTCTAGCTGGGCGATCTGTTTTCCGCCAGACCGGGCGCAAGGCCCGTTATTCCCGCCGTGTCTCGCGCTTCTGGGCGGGCGGGTAGATTTTGGCGAATGCGTTCACCATGTCGCGCATCGCCAGTTCCAGCCCCATGCTTTTGCGGATGCGGCTACCGCTGCCGGCCTCCTCGCCTTCCTCGCGCCAGAGGGGATCGCCGGTTTCCATGTCAAGCACGAACATGTTGTATTCCATGCCGATGCCGGGGCTGTCGTCCCGTTCCAGTTCGCACACGGCGACGTAGCGCAGCTTCTTTTCCTCGGCCTTGTCAGGGCAGAGGGAGGCGTCGTCCCCAAGATCGGAGGCGGGATACCCGGCATAGGCGAAGGTGTCGGTCATCTGGGCTGAAAATGGCCCGCACACGCCGATGCGGTCGATAGGGAAGCCTGGAATCTGGAGACTCGCGCCGGCGAAGGGGCCAACCGTGTAGTCGGGATCGTAGACCGTGTACGCTGGCCCGGCGCATCCCGCGCAACACAGCAGGAGCGCGGCCAGCATTATGGACGATATGCCGGAACGCCGAGTGCTACTCAATCTCATCGCATCCCTCCCTGTGCTGAAACAATGTGTAGAGCTTGTTGCGAAAGTCTCAAACAACGGCAATTGTCACGTGCAGGACGCAACATGGCCGCCCGCTGAGACAATCCGCTGGCCTGTCACGCGCCGTCTCGCATCGCGGCGGTGAGGAAGCGGTCCAACTGATTGGCGAAGGCGTTCCTGTCCGCAAGGCTCAACGGCGCTGGCCCGCCTGTCGTCACGCCGGTGCTGCGCAGTTCGTCGAGCATGTTGCGCATGGTCAGCCGGCCGGCGATGTTCTCCCTGGTATAGAGCTCGCCGCGTGGATTCAGGCCGGTTGCTCCCCGCTCGATGACTTTCGCCGCGAGGGGGATGTCAGCGGTGATGACCAGATCCCCCGGTTGGACCAATCTGGCGATGGTCTCGTCGACCACATCGAAGCCCTGCCCCACGCGCAGGGTGGCGAGATGTGGCGATGCGGGAACGGTCAGATTTTTATTGGCCACAAGGGTCGTGTCAATTTTGAGCCGCATGGCCGCGCGCTGCAGAATCTCCTTGATGACTGTAGGACAGGCGTCGGCATCGACAAGAATGCGCATGGGCTCTCCCTGGGGCAGCGATTGTTTTCTTCGTCTACAAAACACTATCGTGATTCCGGTCGGGAGCAAAGGGGGGGGCGTCTTGGTGGGGCGAGGTCGTATACGGTTCACCCGTTGTGTGTTGCCTGCACCCCCAAGGGCGCAACAAAGCAGGGGCACACAGGCGACTGTGTGTCTCGCATGCCTCACATAAGGCCTGACCGGATGGATCGGGGGGATCTCGGGCGCTATTTGATGCGCCACCGGGAAGGGGCGAACTCCACGACGTGAAATGTCTTGGTGGCGTTACATTTCGGGCACACCACGGCAATGACCGGGGCCAGAGGGTATTCTGTCATGACATGCTTGCAGCCACAGACGAAATGGGGTCGCGGGCTGCCTTTTCCGCTTTGCACCAAGGAACCAGTGATTGTTTTCATTAATTGATAATAACAGCGGACCGTGCGGAAGTCCAGAAAGCAGGCAAAGCGTTTGCGGCCATTGTGGGGCTGCCGCAGGACGGCCCTGCATGGAAAGGGCAGAGGCCGGTAAGGCAGCGGAAACGGACTGGAAGGGGGGCGGCGGCGTGGTGCCCTCGGCAGGAATCGAACCTGCGGCACCAGGATTAGGAATCCTGTGCTCTATCCGACTGAGCTACGAGGGCACGTTCTGGTCGCCGGAGAGGGAGTCCTACACAATTCCCGCACGCCCTTCAAGTTGAATATCGAAGCGCTCAGCGCCCTCCCGCATGGCTTTACAAATCCAAAACCGCTACTATAATTTGTCAAACGCCGTCGGGGTGGCGGCGAGAGATGGAGGTATTTCATGAAACGATTCTTGGCCATGACCACGCTCGTTGTCATGCTGGCCTTGCCGGGTACGGTCCTGGCGAAAGCGGGCTTGCCGGACTTTACGGATCTGGCGGAACGCGCCGGCAAGGCGGTGGTCAACATCAGCACCACCAAAATGGCCCCAAGCAGGGGTTCCCAACTTCAGGAGATGTTCAAGAACGCACCCAAGAATCACCCCTTGCGCGAGTTCTTTGAGCAGTTTGAGCGCCAGTTCGGCCAGCCGGACGCCCAGCCCAGAAAGCTGAACTCCCTCGGTTCCGGCTTCATCATCTCAAGTGATGGCTACATCGTCACCAACAACCACGTGGTGGCCGAGGCGGACGAAATCAAGGTCAAGCTTCTGAGCCGCGAAAAGCCTTACGACGCCAAGATCATTGGCCGCGATCCCGAAACCGACCTGGCGCTGCTCAAGATCGAGGCCGGGGCCAACCTGCCGGTGCTTGAGTTCGGCAATTCCGATGCGACCAAGGTCGGCGAATGGGTGATGGCCATCGGCAATCCCTTCGGACTGGGCCACACGGTCACGGCGGGCATCGTCAGCGCCAAGGGGAGGCACATCGGCGCAGGACCGTTCGACAGCTTCCTGCAGACCGACGCTAGCATCAACCCCGGCAATTCCGGCGGGCCGCTCATCAACATGGACGGCAGGGTTGTCGGCATCAACACCGCCATCGTGCCAAATGGTCAGGGCATCGGCTTTGCCACTCCCTCCAGCATGGCCGACGCGATCATCCAACAGCTCAAGCATGGCAAGAAGATCATGCGCGGCTGGCTTGGCATCTCCATGCAGGAGCTCGACGAGAACACCGCCAAGGCCGTGGGACTGAAAGACACCAAGGGCGTGCTCGTGGCCCACGTCATTCCCGGCGATCCCGCCGACAAGGGCGGCATGAAGATCGGTGACGTCATCATGAAGGTGAATGGCCAGGCTGTGGACGGCTCCGCCACCCTGCTCGCCCGCATCGCCTCCATGCGTCCCGGCGAGAAGATCCAGCTGGGCGTGTGGCGGCAAAACCGCATGACCGACCTTGTCATCACCCTTGGCGAACGCAAGCCGAACTTCGTGGCCGAACAGCAGAAGGGAAGCCCTCAGGCACAGGCCGCCGCAACCTTGCTTGGGCTTTCCCTGCGCCCCGTTGCGGGGGGCGAGGAGGCGCAGGCTCTGGGACTCCAAAAGCCCCAGGGGCTGCTCATTCTGGAGATTCAGCCCGGCGCACCGGCTTCCCAGATCGACATCCTGCCCGGTGACGTGATCATCGAGGCCAACCAGACTCCGGTCAACACAGTGGAGCAGTTGAAGAAGCTCGTGGCAGACTCCAGGCAGAAAGGGCTTGTGATGCTGCTTCTGAAGCGTCAGGGCCGCAATCTCCTGCGCGCCATTCCCCTGGACAAGCAATAGCATTCCGTGCAGAGGTGGGGGGGCGAACGCTCCCCCACCCTGTAGCCCTCCATCCGCCCATGTCAGAAATCCTTTCGGCTCCTGCCAAGATCAATCTCTGCCTGCACATAACGGGCAGGCGCGCCGATGGATACCACGAACTCGAGAGCTTGTTCGTGCCCGTGCCTGGCCTTTCGGACAGCCTTGAAGTGTCGGCTGCGCCACACGGCACCGGGTGCCGCGTCGAACCCGCGTTGCCGGATTGCCCGCAGGAGCGCAATCTTGTGCACAAGGCCTGGACGGCCTACGGCAAGGCCACGGGCTTTTCGCCGGACGTGCTTGTGCATTTGACCAAGCGCATCCCCGCTGGCGCGGGACTGGGCGGCGGCAGTTCCGATGCCGCGGCCATGCTGCGCTGGCTGCAGGGCAAGGCGGGAGCGGCGGCCCTGGCCTCGCCGGAATTGAACGCCCTGGCTGGGACGATAGGCGCGGACGTGCCCTTCTTCCTGCTGTCCGGCCCGGCCCTGGCGGAGGGCATCGGAGAAAAACTCACCCCGGTCGCCCTGGATCTTTCGGCCTTCACCCTTGTGCTGGCCATGCCCGAGACTCACATCTCCACGCCTTGGGCTTACGCGGCCTACGATGCGCTTGCCCCTCTGAAAATCCCCGCGTCCTTGGGAATGGATTGCTTGACAAGCACCACAACGGCGAATAAGAGACGTGTTTCCCTTTCGCCCGTGGTGGCCCGGAACGACTTCGAGCTCGTCGTCTTTCCAGCCAATGGTGCGTTGCGCGTGATCAAGGAGCAGCTGTTCCGTCTTGGAGCTGTCTGCGCGGTCATGAGCGGAAGCGGGGCTGCGATAGCCGCCCTGTACCGGGACACCGGCTTGGCGCAAAAAGCTGCGGAAGCGGTGCGGTTGAATGGTGTGCCCGTCCATGTGGAGGCCCTGTGACACTGGGGTGTTGCCAAGCGGTAAGGCGACGGGTTTTGGTCCCGTTATTCGAGGGTTCGAATCCTTCCACCCCAGCCATTGCACGCGAAGGAATTAAAAATGTCTGGCACTAGCGACCTGAAGATTATGAGCGGTTCGGCCAACGTCGATTTGGCCGAGGCCATCTGCGGGAATATCGGCTGCCGCCTGACCCCTGTCCTGCGCGAGCAGTTCAGCGACGGCGAGATCCGCATCGAGATCGACGACAATGTGCGCGGAGACGATGTCTTTGTCGTGCAGCCCACAAGCTCCCCGGTGAATTTTCATCTCATGGAGCTGTGCCTGATGATCGACGCGCTGAAGCGCGCCAGCGCCCGGCGCATCACCGCCGTGGTGCCCTACTACGGCTATGCGCGCCAGGACCGCAAGGTCGTGCCCCGGGTGCCCATCAGCGCCAAGCTCGTGGCGGACTTTCTGTCCGTGGCCGGAATGCACCGCCTCATGACCATCGACCTGCACGCCGGGCAGATTCAGGGCTTCTTCAATTGTCCTGTGGACAACCTCTTCGCCGCTCCGGTGTTTCTTGATTATTTCCGTGACCTGGGCGATGAGCTTGTGGTCGTCTCTCCCGATGCCGGTGGCGTGGAGCGCGCGCGCGCCTACGCCAAGCGCATGGACGCCGGGCTGGCCATCGTCGACAAGCGGCGCGACGCGCCCAACCAGGCCAAGGCCATGCATCTCATTGGCAGCGTTCAGGGCAAGACCGCCATCGTCCTCGACGACATGGTCGACACTGCCGGCACCATGTGCGCAGCGGGCCAGGTTCTGGCCGACAACGGCGCCAACAAGATCTTTGCCTGCGCCACGCATCCCGTTCTTTCCGGCCCGGCCATCGAGCGCCTGGACAAATCCGTATTTTCGCAGATACTGGTGACGGACACGATTCCTCTGGACGCGCGCAAGCGCACCTGCCAGAAGATCAAGGTGCTGTCCGTGGCCGACCTTCTGGCCAGGGCCATAATGAACGTCCACGGGGAAACCTCCGTCAGCGTTCTTTTTGTATAAACAAATTTCTGGCGGTACTTAAGCCCGCTTGAGAAAGGAGACGATCATGGCCGATCTTATGAAGCTTTCCGTGACCCCCCGCAGCGAAAAGGGCAAGTGCCCCTGCCGCCGCATCCGCACCCAGAACCTGGTGCCGGGCGTCTACTACAACCAGCAGGGCAAGAATCTCGCCGTGCAGGTGGAGATGCTGCCGCTGACCAAGCTGCATGCCAAGCTCGGGGCCTCCCGCGTGTTCAACATTGAAGTTGAGCAGGACGGCAAGACCGAAACCTTGCCTGTGCTCTTCAAGAGCGTGCAGTACGACCCCATCAAGTCGACCCCGATCCACGTCGATTTCTACGGCGTCGACCTTGACCGCGACATCAAGGTCGATGTGCGCGTTGTGGTGGAAGGCAAGGCCAAGGGCATCATCATGGGCGGCCAGCTGGAAGTTTTCCGCGACACCATTGAAGTCATCTGCAAGCCCCTCAACGTGCCTGAGAAGATCGTCATCAATGTCACCGATCTGGACATCGGCGTGAATCTGCACGTGGGCGAAGTGGTTCTCCCCGAAGGTGTGCGCGCCGTGTATGACGAGAACTACTCCGTGGTCGGCGTCGTGGCTGTTGAAGCCGAAGAAGTGAAGGCCGAAGCCGCCAAGTAGTTCCCCGGGCCGGACACGCATCCTGCACGTTCTTGACCTGACGGCGGGGGGGCCCCAAAGCCCCTCCGCCTTTTAGGTCTTCACATAACCGCCTCAGCCTCTCTGGGGGCACTGGCACGTCATGGATTCCACCCCGCTTATCATTGCCCTGGGCAACCCCGGGCCTCAGTATGCCAGAACCAGGCACAACTTCGGGTTCATGGTCGCCGACGCCATTCTTGCGCAGGCCTCCGGACGCAAGAGCATGGCCCTCAAGCCGCTCCAGGCCAGCGGAGACTTTGAACTCCACTCCCTGACGTTCGGTGGCGTGAACTGTCTTCTGGCCAAACCGATGACGTACATGAACCTCTCGGGCAAGGCTGCTGCGCGGATTCTTGGGAAGTACGCGCTTGCGGCAACAAGCATGGTGGTTCTGCACGACGAACTGGACCTGCCCTTGGGACGCATGAAGCTCAAGCGGGGGGGCGGCAGCAACGGGCACAGGGGCATCGAGTCCATTGTCGAACACACCGGTACCGAAGATTTCCTGCGCTTGCGGCTGGGCATCGGGCGGCCGCGGTTCTCGTCCGATGTCGCCACGTATGTGCTCGAGGAGTTCGACGCGAAGGATCTCGACGCCGTGGACGCCGTGCGGCAGGCCGCGGTCAAGGGGCTGGCGCTGTTCTTTCGGCGTGGTCTCAATGAGGCTGTCCAGATGCTCAACGCTTTTCGGCTGCCTGAACCTTCAGCCCCCCTTGAGAAGATGGACACTCCCGGCACATTGGGGTAGTGTAAACATTCACCGGAAGTGTTTCCCCCCCATGTGGAAGGAGTTGAAGTGTTTCAAATCAATGAGTTAGTGGTCTACCCCGCCCAGGGGGTTGGCCGCATTGAGCGTATTGACAGCCAAGAAATTGGTGGAATGCGTGCGGACTATTACATTGTCCGCATTTTGAGCAATTCCGTGACGCTCATGGTTCCCGTTAAGAACGCCCGCAATGTCGGACTGCGCCATGTGTGCAGTCTGCGCAGCGGCCAGGAAGTCTTTGAATCCTTGAAGGACAGGACGGGGTTCACCGGATATACCGGCCAGAATTGGAACCGCCGGTACCGCGAATACTCTGAAAAGCTCAAAAGCGTCGACCTTTCCGACGTTGCCTATGTCCTCAAGGAACTGTTCCTCATCGGCATGGACAAGGAGCTTTCCTTTGGCGAACGCCGCCTGCTGGAGCAGGCCATGACGCTTGTTTCCATGGAGCTGGCCTTTTCCCTCGGGCGCGACCAGGCTGCCGTCAAGGCCGACATCAATGAAATGTTTGCCGATGTCATAATGAAGCAACAGGAAAAGTTGCAAAAAGCCAAATAGCCCCCTTGTCAACGCCATTCCTTTAATGTAGGCGCTAGTTTCAGCGCATTCGCGCGGCATATTCCCCTTCCGCTACAGGCAGAATACCATTCGGATACCTGTTCCCGCTGGTACAAATACGGAATATGAACCGCCATGTCCTGCACCTGTCCAGGGACTGGATGAATCGATCCAGTCGCGCGAGCACCTGACACCGATATTTCCCACTGCCAGCCCTCAGCGTGAGGCGCTTACCATCCCACAAACCTCATCCTACGGAGCGTGAGGCTTTCAATGCCCCGCGAAAAACACCCAAATCAATCCCACAAGAGCCGTTCCCAGGACCGTTCGCATGACCGTTCGCACGACCGTTCGCAAGAGCGCCCAGGCGACCGTCCACAAGAACGCACACATGACCGCTACTCGGACCGCCAGCCAGACCGTCAGTCGGACCGTCAGCCCGATCGGCTGCCGGACCGTCAGTCCGATCGCATCCCGGACTACGTCGAGGAAGAGTACGTTTCCACATCCGAGAACAAGCTCAATCTCACCGAACTGAAGCAGAAGAGCATGCCGGAACTCATGGAGTTGGCGAACAACTTCAAGATCGAGAATCCGAGCAACCTGCGCAAGCAGGAATTGATCTTCGCCCTGTTGCAGGAATGCGCCTCCCAGAACGGGCAGATCTTCGGCGAAGGCGTGCTAGAGATCCTGCCCGACGGCTTCGGTTTCCTGCGTTCTCCCCTCTACTCCTACATGCCCGGGCCGGACGACATCTACATCTCGCCGTCGCAGATCCGCCGCTTCGGCCTGCGCAAGGGTGACGTCATCTCCGGCCAGATTCGCCCCCCCAAGGAGGGCGAACGCTACTTCGCGCTGCTCAAGGTCAGCGAGATCGGCTTTGAGCCGCCCGAGGCAAGCAAGCATCTGGTCCTATTCGACAACCTGACGCCGCTGTACCCCAACAAGCGGTTCATCATGGAGAACGGCGCGGAGAATCACGGCTCGCGCGTCATCGACCTGCTCTCCCCCATTGGCCGCGGCCAGCGCGGGCTCATCGTGGCCCCGCCGCGCACCGGCAAGACCATGATGCTACAGACCATCGCCAACTCCATCAACGCCAACCATCCGGACGTGTACCTCATCGTGCTGCTCATCGACGAGCGGCCCGAGGAAGTCACCGACATGGAGCGCACCGTGCGCGCCGAGGTCATCAGCTCCACCTTTGACGAGCCGCCCACCCGCCATGTGCAGGTGACCGAGATGGTGCTCGAAAAGGCCAAGCGCCTGGTTGAGCGCAAGCGCGACGTGGTGATCCTGCTCGACTCCATCACCCGCCTGGGCCGCGCTTACAACGCCGTCACGCCCTCCTCCGGCCGCGTGCTCTCCGGCGGCCTGGACGCCAACGCTATGCAGCGCCCCAAGCGCTTCTTCGGCGCGGCGCGCAACATCGAATCCGGCGGCAGCCTGACCATCATCGCCACCGCGCTCATCGACACCGGTTCGCGCATGGACGAGGTCATCTTCGAGGAGTTCAAGGGCACCGGCAACATGGAGATCTATCTGGACCGCCATTTGTCCGAAAAGCGCGTGTTCCCGGCCATCGACATCAACCGCTCCGGCACCCGCAAGGAAGAGCTGCTGCTCGACGAGGAGGTGCTGAACCGCGTTTGGATCCTGCGCAAGGTCCTTTCGCCCATGAATTCCATCGACTCCATGGAGTTCCTGCTGGACAAGATGCGCAAGACAAAAAACAACAACGAGTTCCTGAACATCATGAACAAGTAACCACTTGTTTTCTCATGTCGATTCCCAAAAGGATGCGCGATGTGCGCATCCTTTTTTCTTTTGCCGAGCTGTGCTAGATAAATAGGCAAGGGGGCCGTGCCGTTTCGGCCTCCGCAACGCCAGGATGGAGCATGACTCACCGGTCCGCAATTCTGATCCGGCTCATCATCGTCGCGCTTGCGCTCACGGCAGGTTTCGGAACCAGTCCTGCCGTCGCGGGCATGTTCGGGTCAGTCACCGTTGCCGATGAAATCGAGATGGGCAGGAAGTTCGACGCGACCATCCGCGCGCAGATGCCTTTCGTCGATGATCCGGAGGTCCTGCTGTATGTGAACGGGGTCGTGGAGCGTGTGGCCAAGGCGCTTCCGGCCCAGGCCTATCCCATCCGCAGCGCCGTGGTGGCCAACAACGCCATGAATGCTTTCGCCATCCCCGGCGGTTACATTTACATCTTCACCGGGCTCATTCTGGGCGTCGAAAACGAAGACCAGCTCGCCTCGGTCATCGGCCACGAGCTGGGACACGTCACCGAGCGCCACGTGGCCAAGCGCATGGACCAGACGAAGTACCTGAACATCGCCTCGCTAGCCGGCATGGTGGCCGGGGCGCTTTTGGGCGGAAGCGGCGGGAGCACGGGCAACATGGGGCAGGCCTTGGCAATGGGTTCCATGGCCGGCGCGCAATCGGCCTTTCTCATGTACACGCGCGAGAACGAGCGCGAGGCCGACCACGTTGGCCTCAACTACCTCGTCAAGTCCGGCTACAACCCCTCCGCCATGACGCAAACCTTCGAGTTGATGAACAAGAAGCGCTGGTTCATGACCGGTGACAGTATCCCTTCCTACCTCTCCACCCACCCGGGTCTGGACGAACGCATCGTCTACCTGCGGGACCGCATCAAGCACATGCCGGCGGAGGTCGTGTCACGTGATTTCGAGCGCGACCGCTTCTTGCGCATCCAGACGATCCTGCGCGCGCGCATGACATCCCCGGAAACCGCGCTCGCCTATTACGACGCCCAGCCCAAAGACCAGGTGAGCTGCCTGGATATGGCCGGGCGCGGCATTACCCTGGACCGCCTGAAGCGCCACCAGCAGGCGGACCAAGCCTTTGCCGCCGCCCTTGCCTGCGGGCCGGATGACCCGCTTGTCCTGCGCGAGGCCGGCATCTTCTATTTCAACCGGGGCAGCACGAACAAGGCCGCGCCGCTGTTGCAGAAAGCCGCCATAATGAACCCGCGCGACGTCATGAGCATGTTCTTCACCGCGCGCATCATGGCCGATCGCAAGGACTACTCCAACGCCATCAGCCTTATGGAACGCGTTTCACGCGAGGTGCCCATGGACGCGGAAGTGCGCTATCACCTGGGCCGCATTAAGGGCGAAAGCGGCGACATCTTCGGCGCCCACGTGCAGTTGAGCTACTCGTTCTTCTACGGGCGTGACCGCAAGAAGGCCGCCTTTCACCTCGACAAGGCCAAGTCTCTGGCCTCCACGGACGCTCAGAAGCGCGAGATCGAGAAGCTTCAGCGCGTCGTTTCCGGCTCTGGCGACGAGCCCAAGGAGGCGCAGGATGGACGCGACAAGCCTGCCGAACCGACAAAGGCCCAGCGGGCAAGGCTCTTCTAATCTTTTCAGCAATTCCCACGCACAGCAAAAGGAAGCTTCAAAAGCACATGATCGTCGCACGAACAATTGAAGAGCTTCGCGAAACCATCTCCGGTTCCTGCGTCACCATCGGCAATTTCGACGGCGTCCACATGGGCCACCAGCGGCTTATGGCGCGCACCTGCGCAAAGGCCAGAAAACGCGGCCTCGTCTCCGTGGTCGTCACCTTTGACCCGCATCCCATGACGGTGCTTATGGGCCAGAAGACGCCGCCCTTCATCACCAACACCAGCCAGCGCCTCAAGCTCATCGAGCAGCAGGGTCCGAACGTTGCGCTCGTGCTGGAGTTCACCCGCCAGATGGCCGCCCTGGAGCCGGACGAGTTCGTCCAACGCTATCTGGTGGACGGGCTGGCGATGCGCGAGCTGGTCATCGGCTACGACTACGCCATGGGCAAGGGGCGCAAGGGCAACCATGAGCTGCTCATGGCCCTTGGCCAGCAGCTGGGCTTTGGCGTTGAACGCCTCGACCCCGTCATCGTTGGTGGGGCGGTAGTCAGTTCCACGCGCATCCGCGACCTGATCCAGTCCGGCAATGTCTGGGACGCCAGACCGCTTCTGGGCAGGTTCTTCGAGGTTCAGGGCGATGTCGTGGACGGCATGAAGCGCGGCGCGTCCAAGCTGGGCTTTCCCACGGCAAACCTGCGCCTGGAGGGGACGCTTCTGCCAAAGCCGGGCGTGTACGCCGTCTGGGCCGAGTTGGATGGCGAAACCTATCAGGCTGTGGCAAACGTGGGCGACAATCCGACTTTCGGCGACACCGGCCTGACCCTAGAGGCGCACATTATGGACTTCAACCGCAGCATCTACGGACAGCGGCTCTCGCTCCAGTTCGTGCAGCGCTTGCGCTCGGAGCGGAAATTCGAGAGCATCGAAGCCCTCAAGGCCCGCATCGCCGATGACGTTCGCCTTGGCCGCGTCATCCTCGCCACTGCGGACGCCCAGCCAGGCGCGGATTTGAGCGGCGAAGAGACAGACTAAAAGCGGCGGCAAACTTCCCGGTGACCATCTGGACCTATGCGCACGGACGCCTCGAGCTTCGCGAGGGCGACATCACCCGCTCCGGGGCCGATGCCATCGTCAATGCGGCCAACTCCGGGCTGCTGGGCGGTGGCGGAGTGGACGGGGCCATCCATCGCGCCGCTGGACCGGACCTGCTTGCGGCGTGTCGCAGCATCATTGAGGAAATCGGCAGCCTGCCAGCGGGCCAGGCGGTCATCACGCCAGGGTATCGGCTTGCGGCACGCCATGTCATCCACACGGTCGGGCCAATCTGGCGCGGCGGCCAGCACGGCGAGGGAGACCTGCTTCGCTCCGCGTATGCGTCGAGCCTGCGGCTGGCCCGTGCGCACGGCATTCTGAGCATCGCCTTTCCGGCCATCAGCTGCGGGGCGTATGGCTACCCGCTGGAACTGGCCGCTCCTGTGGCGCTGTCCGAGTTGCGCGCCGGGCTTGAGGCCGGGCTTGTGCAAGAGGCCGCCTTGTGGCTGCGCGGGGCCGAGGCTTATAATTTCTGGAGCGGCAGGGCGCGAAGCCTCTTCGGCCCGCCGCAGATTCCCTAGCATCAAGGAGCGATTATGGAAATTCACGGCACCACCATCCTTGCCGTGCGCGGCGAAGAAGGCACGGCAATGGCTGGGGACGGCCAGGTGACCCTGGGCCAGAGCGTGGCCATGAAACATACGGCCAAGAAGGTCCGCACCATCTACAAGGGACGTGTCATGGTCGGCTTCGCCGGGGCCACGGCGGACGCCTTTACCCTGTTCGAGCGTTTCGAGAAAAAGCTTGAGTCGCACTCCGGCAACCTGACGCGCGCGGCTGTGGAATTGGCCAAGGACTGGCGCACGGACAAGTACCTGCGCAAGCTTGAGGCCATGATCCTTGCCGCTGACGCGGAAACTATCCTGCTCATCACCGGCACGGGCGACGTCATTGAGCCGGATGACGGCATGGCGGCCATCGGCTCCGGCGGTTCCTTCGCCTTGGCTGCGGCTCGGGCGCTCAAGCGCCACACGGCCATGAGCGCCAAGGACATCGCCCTGGCGGCCATGAAGATCGCGGCCGAGCTCTGCGTGTTCACCAACGAGAACATCACCCTGGAAACCAAGGAACGGGAGGCCAGGCCATGAGCTCTCTCACCCCGCGCGAGATCGTCTCCGAGCTGGACAGGTACGTCGTGGGCCAGGGCGAGGCCAAGCGCATGGTGGCCATCGCCATGCGCAACCGCTGGCGCAGGCAGCGCCTTGAACCAGAGCTGCGCGAGGAGATCGCTCCCAAGAACATCATCATGATGGGCCCAACCGGCGTGGGCAAGACCGAGATCGCCCGCAGGCTGGCCAAGCTGGCCAAGAGCCCCTTCCACAAGGTGGAAGCCACCAAGTTCACCGAGGTGGGCTACGTGGGCCGCGATGTGGAGTCCATGATCCGCGATCTCATGGAGATCGGCATCACAATGGTCCGCGCCGAGGAGCGCGAAAAGGTTCGGGTGCGCGCCGAAAAGCACGCCGAGGACCGGCTTCTTGATCTGCTTTTGCCCGGCAGTGCGCCCAGGCCTTCCGGGTACTCCTTCACGCCCATCGCGGACCCGGCCGCGCCCCAGGCCGCGCAGCCCGTGGCCAGCGCCAACGAATCCACGCGGGAGAAGTTCCGCCAGCTCTGGCGCGAGGGCAAGCTTGACGACCGCATGGTGGAGCTTGAGATCGCCACCCAGGATGGCGCTGGCGTGTCCATCATGGGCATCCCCGGCATGGAGGACATGGGCGGCCAGGTGCAGGACATGCTGGGCCGCTTCTTTCCGCAAAAGAAGCGCCTGCGCAAGATGAAGGTCAAGGACGCCTTCAATGCCCTGGTGCAGGAGGAATCCGACAAGCTCATAGACATGGACAAGGTGCAGGATATCGCCCGCGAGCGTGTTGAGCAGTCGGGCATCATCTTCCTGGATGAACTGGACAAGATCGCCAGCAGGCAAGACCACGGCGGACCGGACGTCTCCCGCGAGGGCGTGCAGCGCGACCTGCTGCCCGTTGTCGAAGGCTGCGTGGTCAACACGAAGTACGGAATGGTCAAGACCGACCACATTCTGTTCATCGCGGCGGGCGCCTTCCATTACGCCAAGCCGTCCGACCTCATCCCGGAGCTGCAGGGGCGCTTCCCTTTGCGCGTGGAGCTTTCCGCCCTCGGGCAGGAGGAATTCTACCGCATCCTTACCGAGCCCCAGAACGCGCTTACTGTGCAGTATTCCGCTCTGCTCGGCACCGAAGGGCTCTCCCTCGCCTTCACCGACGACGCCCTGCGCGAGATCGCGGCCACGGCCCAGCGCATCAACGAGGAGGCCGAGAACATCGGCGCGCGCAGGCTGTACACAATCATGGAGAAGATCCTGGCTGAGCTTTCCTTTGAGGCCTCCGACAAGGGCGGCCAGTCCGTGACCATCGACCGCGATTATGTGCGTGGACAACTTACTGATATTGTGGAGAACCGCGACCTTTCGCGGTACATCTTGTAGGAGAAGGCATGGACTTCGCCGCGCTCAAGGAAATCATCGAAGAAGGCTTGCCGTTCAATAAGCTGCTTGGGATCCAAGCAGTTGAGCTGCGCGAGGGCTACGTGAAGCTCTGCGTGCCCTTCCGGCCCGAGTTGGTGGGCGATCCGCGCAGGCCTGCCCTGCACGGAGGGGTGCTTTCAAGTCTCGTGGACGTGAGCGGCGGCTTCGCCGTGTGGACCTCGTGCCACCTTGAGGACCGCCTGGCCACAATCGACCTGAGCGTGGACTATCTGCGTCCGGCCACGGCCAAGGATTTGTATGCCGAGGCCACGGTGCGGCTGCTGGGCAACCGAGTGGGCAACGCCCATGTGGTGCTGTGGAGCGAGGGCGATCCAGACCGGCACGTGGCCGTTGGCCGGGCCGTGTACAACATACGCCGAGGAAAATAGCGAAAGAAAGGCCGGGATTTCCCGGCCTTTCTTTTTGGAAGCAGCCATGCGGCTCTTACTTCACATGGCACTCGCCACACTTGAGCGGTCCCTTGCCCTTGGCGCGGTGACAGTCCTGGCAGAGCTTGTGATAGGCCATCATCAGGGCCGGCGTGTGGTCGGCGGGGGCTGGCTGCACCTGATGGCAGTAGGAACAGCGGCGCTCGGTGGTGGTTCCGCCGGTCATGACCCGGGTGCCCTGGCTGAAGTCATGATGGCAGGTGGCGCACTTCGTGATTTTGGCCTTGGCGTTGTGCTCATTGTGCTTGAAGGGCACGGCCATGGCCTTGGGCTCGGCGAAGGCGGGGTCAGAGAGGGTCTGCTGCGGAACCTGCGCCTGGAGGGGAAGCAGCCAGAGGGTCGTGAGCAGCAGCGCTGCGGACAGGGCCGCGAAATGTCTCAGTGGTTTATGATGCGGCATGAAATCTCCTGTTGTCTGTGGCGGGGCTTTGGTGCTGGCCGGACCGGGAAATGATTCCTAAGAAGAGGCTCAGGCCCTCGGAAAAGGACAGGCCGCATCAATCCAAACCTAGGCGTTGGCGCAGCAGTTCAAAATCAAGGGCCTCCGCCACCAGGCTGACGCCGTGGTTGACCTTGATCATGTCGCGCAGCTTATGGCGCGAGAGGATGTTCTCCATCTTCTTGGCCACGGAGAAGGTGTCCTCGCGCACCATGATAATGGGCGTTTGCAGCACCTCCGAGCGGGTGAGGATGATGTCGTTGGGGTGCAGGTTGCCGGTCAGGATCAGGCAGGGGCAACTGCCTTCGAGGGCCACGAGCTGTACATCCGAGCGGTCGCCGCCGACGATGATGGCCGAGTTCTTGTGCCGCACGAAATGGGCCAGGAAGTTCTCCACCTGCATGGTGCCGATCAGGAAGTTCTCCACCACGCGATCAGCCTTGTGGTGGGCGCTGATGACCTTTCCGCCCAGGCGCTCGGCCAGGTCATTCACCTTGATCGCGCTCATGATCGGGTCCGAGGCGATGACGCCCAGGACCTCCACCCCTTTGCGGCGGAAGAAGGGCACGAGTACCTCGTCCACCTCGGTCCGGTAGTGTTCCGGAATATCGTTCAGGATCACGCCCGCCAGGTCGTGCCCAAGCACCTCGCGGCAGCGCAGCAGGTAATCGTACTTGAGCTCGTTCTTATAGCGGTCAATGATCACGGATTTGGCGCCCAGGGCGCGTGACACGCTTACCCCATCAAGGCCGCAGTAGGTTCCGGAGCCGAGGAAGTTGCCTGATCCTGCGATGATCATCACGTCTTTGCCTTCGGAAAGCTCCGCGTAGGCGGCAACGATGCCGGGCATCAAATCGCCAACGTCCTCGCTGAAGGCGCGGCGCGTGAACTCGCGCGTCACCACCACCGGGGTCACCAGCGCTGGGTCCTGCCGCAGGCCAAGCACCTCCTGCAGGAACATGGCGTCCTCGTCGCCCGGCTGGGAGTCCTCCTTGCGGGGCATTGCGCCAACGGGCTTCATGTAGCCGACCTTGAGCCCCAGCTTCTTGAAGCGCAGGCCAAGGGACATGGCAATGAGATTCTTGCCGGAGTAGCCTGTGGTGGAGCCGATGTACACGCCGACCATGTATTCCTCCTCGCGCGCCAACTGGCGCGGGGCGCTTGTGGACGCCTGGTGTCATCAGGTGCGCATGGTCAGCCGGGCCTCGGCCACCAGCGCCCCCTCGTGATTCACAAAAACAGGATTGAGCTCAGCCTCGTTTATCTGCGGAAAGTCGTGCACCAGGGCCGCCAGGGCCAGGAGGACATCTTCCAAGGCGCGGAAATCCACGGCCGGGTCCCCTCCTACGCCCTTGAGCAGCAGATAGGAACGTATGGAGCGTATCATGCCAAAAGCCTCGTCGCGACTCAAGGGGGTCAGGTGGTGCGAAATATCCTTGAGAATCAACGAATGGATGCCGCCAAGACCGAACATGAGCACCGGTCCGAACTGGTCGTCGCGGCGCATCGACGCCACCACCTCGATGGATCCCGCTGGGGCCAGTGCCTGCACCAGGCAGCCGGAAACAGGCAGTTCGGGGCAGATGCGCTGCACATGCGCGGTGAGGCTCTTGAAGGCCTTTCGCACGGCATCGGGCCCGGAAAGTCGCAGGGCCACGCCACCGACCTCCTGACGGCTGGTCAGCTGGGGCGAAAACACCTTGAGCGCCACCGGACCGCCGATCGCTGCGGCCGCCTGAACCGCTTCGGCGCTGCTGCGGGCCAGAATGGTGGCCGGCGTGCGCAGGTTGTATGCGCCGAGCAGCTCTCTGGCCTGGAAGTCCGTAAGCTCCTGCCGCCCTTGGGCCAGGGCGGAGTCGATCAGCGTCCGGGCCGTGTCCAGGTCGCGCCGGGGGGGCTCGAACACCGGCACGGGCTTCTGCCGCCATTGCGCATAGGCGTACATGGCCTCGATGCTGCGCAGCGCCGGTTCCGGGAAGGCGTAGCACGGCAGACCGGCCTGGCGAAGAATATCGCGCCCTATGCTGCCGTGGGCGCGGCCCAGCAGGCAGGTCATGACGGGCTTGGGAGAGCGCCTCGCCGCCTGGGCGATGGCCGTGGCGGTCGCCTCGATTTCCACCATCGCGGTGGGGGCGACGAGCAGCAGCACGGCGTGCACAAGCGGGTCGTCGAGCACGGCCTCAAGGCTTTTGCGGTAGCGCTCGGCCCCGGCGTCACCGATGATGTCCACCGGATTGTAGACCGACGCATAGGGCGGCAGCACGGCTTGCAGCCGCTGGATGGTCTCCGGCGAGAGGCGGGCCATGTGCAGCCGGGTTTTCTCGCAGGCGTCGGAGGCGAGAATGCCTGGGCCGCCCGCATTGGACAGGACCGCGACATTGGGGCCACGCGGCAGGGGCAGGGTGGCGAAGGCCTCGGCCAGGAAGAACAGCGACTCCAGGTCCGGGGCGCGCACGATGCCGCACTGCCGGAAGGCAGCGGCGCAGGCGTCGTCCGAGCCGGCAATGGCTCCCGTGTGGGAGCTGGCGGCCTTGGCCCCGGCGTTGGTGGACCCGGCCTTGAGCATGATCACCGGTTTCTTGCGGCTCACCTCGCGCGCCACGCGAACGAATTCCTCGCCGCCCTCCACGTTCTCCATGTAGCCGACGATGACCTTGGAATCCGGATCGGCCCCAAGGTAGGGCAACAGCGCGGTTTCATTCAACACGGCCTTGTTGCCCAGACTGATGAATTTGGAGAAGCCGAAGCGTTCGCCGCTCGCCCAGTCGAGAATCGCCTGGCACAGGGCTCCGGACTGCGAGCAAAAGGCAACGTTTCCGACCACGGGCTGCGACACGGAGAAGCTCGCATTGACGCCGTGCGCGGTGTTCATCATGCCCAGGCAGTTGGGGCCGAGAAGCGCTATGCCGTGCGCCAACGCCAGGTCGGTCAGCTTTCGCTCCAGATGATAGCCCTCGCGTCCGGCCTCGCGGAAGCCCGCGCTCAGGACAATAGCGGACTTGAGGCCGCGCGCGGCAAGGGCTTCGAAAGCCGGCAACACGAGGTCTCGCGGCACGGCGAACACGGCCAGATCAATGCCGCCTGGCAAGTCCGCGACGCTGCGCGCCACAGGCAGCCCCTCGATACTACCGCCCTTGGGGTTCACTGGATACAGGCGGCCCTTGAACCCGGCAGCCAGCATGTTGGCCACCACGGCATTGCCAACCTTGCCTGGCGAGGCCGATGCGCCCACCACGGCCACGGTCTTGGGGGCGAAGAATGCCTTCAGCGGGCCTTGATACACGTATCGCTCCAGGTTTTTCATGGCGCTGCCGTTCCCGGCAAGACAGACTTCCGATGCCGCCTGTCATAGGCATGGATACACGCTAGCGCCCCGCGCCTCAAGGGGCTGCCGCGCCCGGCAACGATCTTTCCGGAGAAAACTCCACCGCATGTGTTGCCGAAAAGCACGTCAGAACGTATGGATGTCATATGCTGACCGCTTCAAGCACTCTTCCCTCCGACACGGTGAGCGCCGCCATCCTGGTTGGCGGAGCCGCCACACGCATGGGGGGAACGCCCAAAGCCCTGTTGGAAGTGGCCGGCAAAAGCATTCTCGACTGGCTGCGCGCGGTTCTCGCGCCGCGCTTTGCTGAGATTTTGCTTGTGGCCAAGGAGCCTGCCCCGTACCACGGCCTCTGCCAGCCGCAGGGAACGGAAACCCCCTTTCGCCTGGCCCTGGATGCCCTGCCAGGGCGCAGCTCGCTCACAGGAATCCACACGGCCCTGGCGAACGCCCGGACACAGCATGTGTTCCTGACCGCCTGCGACACGCCCTTGCTGCGTCCGGCCCTTGTCGACGCCCTGCTCGCCCACCTGCGCCCCGAGGACGATGTGGTCCTGCCGCTCAAGCCGGACGGATACTTCGAACCCCTCTGCGCGCTGTATTCCCGGCGTTGCCTGCCGTTCATCGAGGCTCAGCTTGCACGAGATGATCACAAGATCATCCGTTTTTTCGACCACGTGCGCGTGAGCCCGCTGCTTGTGGCCACGCTGCTTCAGGCCGACCCCCAGATGCTTTCCTTCATGAACGCCAACACCCCGGACGAACTGCGCTCCCTGCGCGAAACCGCAGCCAGTCTGCGTCCCTAACAGGAGAACGCCACGTGACCCAGGACCGCATCTCCCGTGATTTGGCGCTGGAACGAATCCGCCACCACACCCGCGATTTTCCGGCTGACGCGCGGGACATGTCGCTGATGGAAAGCCTGGGGCTTGTGTGCGCACAGGATATGTTCGCCATGCACTCAACCCCCTCCGAACCGCGTTCGACAGTGGACGGTTTCGCCTTCGCCAGCCAGAGCGCCCGGCATGCGACGCCGGAGGCCCCGGCGCAGCTTGCCGCCAGCGGCCAGATACGGCCAAGTTCGGCGGCTCCCACGAGCCTTGCCCCGGGCCAAGCCATTGGCATTCTTACCGGCGGGCCGCTTCCCATCGGCGCAGACTGCGTCGTGACCTCGGAGTCGGTGCTGCACGAGGGCGGAACGATACAAATCACGCGTCCCGTCGCCCCGCTGGAGCATGTGCGCGGTGTCGGCGGAGACCTCAAGGCCGGGACGCGCATCGTCCGTCGCGGCGAGGACCTGAGCCCCCCCGTGCTGGCGGCGCTCGCGGTCTCCGGCACGCAGCGGGCGTCTGCCTTCCAGCCGCCCAAGATGCTGGCCCTGGCCCTCGGCAACGAGCTTGATCAATTGGAATCCGCGCCTTTGCCTGGGAGGATGCCTGCGGACAACCTGCTGCTCGTGGCCGGACTGTTGCGCCAGCGCAGTGTGCCCGAGGTCGCAACCGAGGTCTGCCTCAATGATCCCTCGGCCATCAGTCACAGGCTGCGGTCAGATAAATTTCGCTGCATCATCACCACAGGCGGTACGGGTCCTGGACAGCGCGACTTCGTCATGCAGGCCGCGCTGGACGCCGGTTTTCAGCCCCTGTTCAACGGTCTGGCATTGACGCCCGGCAAGAGCATGTTTGCCGCAACGCGGGATGGCACCCTGCTCTTCGCCCTGCCCGGAACCCCTTGGGCCGTGTTCGCGCTGATGCATGCCATCGTGCTTCCGGCGGTATGCTGGTTGCGCGGACGGACGCTTCCAGTGCCCGGGCCCATCCTGGCCCGGCCGCAGCTCATGCCCATTGCCGCCCCACTCGGGTGGGAACGGCTGGTGCCATGTACTGTTTCCGCGCTTGGCGCGGAACTGCACGCCCAGCCCCTGCTCGACCGTTCGCGCGAGGCGCGTCTGGACATGCTGCAAGCGCAAGGGCTTTTGATCATTTCGGACAAGGTGGAGAACGAGGAACTGGTTCCCATGATTCCCATATGGGAAAACCGGCGCGGCTACCGGCTGAACTGATGCCCGTTGACGAGGGCCCGGAGAACAGGGAACGCCTTGCCACGCAGGGCGCTGACGCTGTCACCTACGGAGAGTTGAATTTTGCCTTGACCGCTCCACACCCCTTGTATATCTAAGCGCGACGCGAGTCAGCCAGCGTAGCTCAGCTGGCAGAGCAGCTGATTCGTAATCAGCAGGTCCGGGGTTCGATTCCCCGCGCTGGCTCCAGAGCCGACTAGGCCCTGCAACGGTATCATGCCGATGCGGGGCTTTTTCGTTGTGGCGTGGGGGGAGGGATGGCGGAGTTTCTGTCTGCCGATTCTATCCTTAAAAAAACAAATTGTTACACATAGTAATCACGGTTGTTGCTTGTTTGAATTCTTGGTGCTCGGGCAAGGAAAAGTACTGATGCCAGACAACTGCGTAACTCGTTGCTTTCTTTTGTCCCATTGTGCTATTTATGCATAGAGGCCGAGACTGGCACCAGTTTCTTGTCCTGGCATATACGTAATATGGCGATTGTGGCCCAGGTCTTCACACGCAGGAGCGCGAATGTCAGAAGATTCGGATGGGTGCATGGGCGGCTTCATGGTGAGTCGCCAGCCGGTTTTTGATCGCGGGATTCAGCCCTGGGGGACGGCCATTAGCTTTGTCCAGCCAGAGAACGACGACGCTTTGTTTTCCGATGAGACAACCGCAAGCGTTCTGCTTGAGGCGCATCTTCCCCAGCGAGGCCCTGGGCATCCCACCATCGTTGCGTTTCCAGACCAAGCTGTGCTGGATGGAATTCCGCGAGCCTTGTGGCCGCAAGGGATAACCGTGGAGGTGAACGAACAGGCCTGCTTCCTGCCAGGCATCGTCTCGGTCGCCGCAGCCCTGAAGCAGGCGGGGTATGCGTTGGCCGTCGCAGACTTCAGCAACCAGCCCGACTGCCGCCCCTTGAGTTCCCTGGCCGATCTGATCGTGATTTCCGCCGCTGACAATCAGCAAGGGGATTCTCTTGAAGAGATGATTTCCGCAGCCCACAGCTATGGAGCAAAGGTGCTGGTGCGCGGCTTGAAGAGTTGGGCTTCCATGTTGCATGCCCGTACCGCCAGCGCCGACCTGTTGCAGGGGTTTTTCTTCAACAGAATGAACTTGCGTCCAAGCGGCAAGAGCCTCACCGCAACGCAGGTCTCCCGGCTTCGCCTTCTGGAGTGCCTGGGCAAGCCAGATGCGGACTTCAAGGCCCTCGCACAGGTGGTGGAGGCGGACGCAGCCCTCACCTATCGTTTGCTGCTGTTTCTGAACTCCGCGAGCTTCGGATTGGCGCGCCAGGTGACGTCGATCCAGCAGGCCATCGTCCTGGCGGGTTGGCAGCCCCTCAGAAAGTGGCTTGAGGTGGCGCTGCTCACAGACCTTTCGCCTTCAGCCCGGCACCAGGAGCTGTGCTACTACGCCGCTCAACGCGCGGGCTTTCTCAAGCGTGTCGCGCGCGCAGCCGGCATGGAGCGGCTTGTTCCGCGACTCTCGCTCCTTGGCCTGTTGTCGTATCTGGAGCCGATATTTGAAATGCCACCACACCAAGTGTTGTCGAACGTTCCTATTGAGGACTCCATTCGGCTTGCCCTTTGCGGTGAAAAAAGCAGTCTCTCCTCCTGGCTGTCTCTGGCCCTGACCATGGAGAATGCCGAGTGGGATCATGCCGCCCGTTTGGCGAAGAGCGCGGGGCTGGCTTTGGCTGACCTGTCGCGCTGTCAACTCGAAGCCTTCGCCGAAGCGGATACGCTCTTCCGGCTCTTGCCCGCCCCGACGGCGGCGATTTCGCGTGGAGCATCGAATCCCCCCCAGGCGCAAGCCTAGCCTGGGGGCGCGAGGGGGAGGACGCAGCCGGACGCATCGACCTCGAACCCCTGTGTCTGGCTGGCCGCGCGAAGGTCATCGGAAAGCGCTCCTGTAGCCGTCAACCGCTTGGAAAAAAAGAAATAGCGGCGTTTGGCAGCCAGAAGCAGTTGGTGGAAGAACAGATCACACCGTGTTACTGCGCTCATATCGATTGTCACGCCGGAGCAGCGCTCCAATCCCGCGAGCAAGGCCCCATGAAGATCCTTGAGCACGGAAAGCGAAATGTCCTTCGGCAAGGCCAGATATCCTGCGCCGTCAACCACGCGGAGCGTGAGGACGCCGAAGCGCATCTCGCTGTCACTCTGGCTCGTGGCGCGATCTGCGTGTGTGGAATCACCGGTGGCCTCCAGGAGCTCGCCACCGGGTTCGGCAATGCTACGGGCAAGGTCTGGCAGATCAACGCTCATGCTTGATGCCTCCTGAACCTTACTACGGGAGCGCTTGTTCGCACACTGTTGGGATATGGTCCAGCCATCGCCCAGTGCGTTTATCGGCGGGGGGATGGACCGTGCGTGCGTGGCGTCCCGGAACGGATTTCAGAGAATGTGTGATGATAGCCTGTGCGGGAATTTGTAGCAAGCCAATCCAGGGAAAAGGCGGGATGATTTGCGTCCGGTCAGCGCTTGCGGCAGGAAAAGACTGCCCCAGTCGTGAGCGCGGAACTCTTGAACGGCGTTCGGAAACACAGCCGGGCATCGGCGAAACCAGCCGCCGCAAGCATCTCCAGGAAGAACCTTCCCGGAACAGCGCCGTCCAGTCACCTCGCCCAGGCCGTGGCTTCCCTTGGAACTCCCGGCACGGGCAACGGACAGGCCGGGGCCTGGTCAGAGCACAATATCTGGTCTGCGACCTGGAAGACGCCGCCATGCTTGAGCACGCGGAACGCTTCGTCCAGGGCGCGCTGCTTGTTCAGCACCAGATTGTACACGCCATTGGAGATGAGCATGTCGAAGGCGGCGTCCGGGAAGGGCAAAGACTCGGCGCCGCCTTGATGCAAGAAGATGTTCCGGACATCGCACACGCGAAGATTCTCGGCGGCCCGCTTAAGCATCTCCGGCGAAAACTCCAGGCCAGCGACAAGCCCTTCTCCACCGACAAAACTGGAGGCCGCCAAGGCGTCCACGCCTGCCCCGCAGCCAACGTCAAGCACGCGCCAGCCTGAGCCGGGCTGCATGGGAGCGAAGGGATTGCCGACCCCGCAGTAGCAGTGGGCCACGCTGTCCGGCAGGGAATGGACAAAGTCCCCGGGATAGTCGAGCGCTGCGAGGCCCTCTCGGCCTGTGGGGTATTCGAAGAGCCCCAGCGGGCTGACGGCGGCCTTGCCGAAGCGTTCAAGAATCTCCCTTTCCGAATCTGTGAATTGTGGGGCGGCTTGGCCTGGAAGCATATTCGCTATGCTCATTCGTGGCGCTACAAGGCTGCTACTTCACGCCAAAGTGCTGGAGCAACAGGAAGGTCACCCCTGCCACAAGGCCAGAGGCGGGAATGGTGATGATCCAGGCGACGACCATGTTGCCCGCAACGCCCCATCGGACGGCTGAGAGGCGCTTGCTTGCGCCGACGCCGAGCACAGCGGTGGAGATGACATGCGTGGTACTGATGGGGGCGCCGAAATGGCTGGCGCCGGTGATGACCATTGCGGCCGCGGTCTCCGCCGCGCACCCGTGCACGGGCTCTAGCTTGAAGATCTTGTGCCCCATGGTCTTCACGATCTTCCACCCGCCAGTGGCGGTTCCAAGGCCCATGGCCAAGGCGCAGGAGAGCTTCACCCACAGCGGCACATGGATTTCAGGAATTTGATGGGACAGGAACAGGGCCAGGGTGATGATGCCCATGGTCTTTTGCGCGTCGTTCTGCCCGTGGCTGGTGGCCATCAAGGCCGAGGACATGATCTGGAGCTTCCGGAACAGGCTGTTCACCTTGCGGGGCTTCGCCTTGTGGAACAACCAGGACAGTATGACCATGATCAGGTAGCCGCCGACAAAGCCCGCCATGGGCGATAGGACCAGGGGGATGATGACCTTCTTGAAAATGGAGATGAAGTTCAAGGCTTCGAAACCGCTGTAGGCCACGGCGGCGCCGATGAGGCCGCCGATGAGCGCGTGGGACGAGGACGAGGGCAGGCCGAGATACCAGGTGAGCAGGTTCCAGAGTATCGCGCCGAACAACGCCGCGAGGACGATGGTCTGGCAGCCTGCGACCACCTCGGCGTTGACGATGCCGCTGCCGATGGTCTTGGCCACCTGTTCGCCGATGAGCGCTCCCACCAGATTCAGGAGTGCGGCCATGATCACGGCGGTTTTAGGCGAAAGCACCTTGGTGGAGACGATGGTGGCGATGGCGTTGGCCGAGTCGTGCGCTCCGTTGGTGTAGTCGAAGAACAGGGCCAGAGCGACGATGGCCACCAGCATCATGGAGACATCAGGCATTTTTGAGCACCACGCCTTCGATGATGTCGGCCAGGCGCTCGGCCTGGTTCACGGCCTGCTCGATGCGGTCGTAGATGTGCGTCCATTTGACGATCTCCATGACCGTTTCAAAGCCGTTGAGCTTGAGGTCATAGACCTCTCCCAGGGCGACCAGCAGAAGCATCTCGCACTCGTACTTGAGGGACTTGACCTTCTTGGCGTTTGCCTCCACCGGCTTGCGTTCGCGCAGGCGGTCCAACATCCGGCCGCCTTCCTGCACCATGATGGAGAGGTTCATGACCAGTTTTTTTGCCGGGAACTTCACGACATGGAAGTCGTACAGCCCGATGCGCGTGGAGATTGCCTTGATGAGGTTGAGGAGATCCTCTTGGGCGATATTGATGTTGTGGATGTCTTCGCGGTCGATGGGGGTGATGAAGGTCAGGGAGAGCTGCTGGGAGATGCGCCGGGCGACGCCGTTCCCATCCTCCTCAATGATGTTGATCGCTTTGCACTTGTTCTCGATGTCATTGAACTCTTGAAAAATGCTGTTCAAAGCGGAGACTGCCTCATTCAGCTTCTCATACTGTTCCTGAAACAAGTCGAAAAACTGAATCTCCTTGGGGAAGAAGCTGAAGCCCATAGGCTCTCCTTGTGGCAGTTCGTTCCTGGAAGTGTTTTTGAGGGGGCAGGAGCTCCCGCTCCTGGACGGGGAACTATAGCTTTTGATCTCAACTCTGCCAAGACAAATCAGGCCGTCTTCACGCCCGCGCCGTGCGGCCGTCTTGACACGGAAGGGTGAAATGCGCAGAACAAGGAATGATTTTCCAATTCAGCGCCTCGTGTCCGTGTTCCGCATGCAGTGTCCCAGGCAAGAACGCGTTCCCTGACCTCTCAAAAGAAAAAGCCGACCCTTTCGGAATCGGCTTTTGTGTCTTACGTGGTGGGTCACCAAGGAATCGAACCTTGAACCTCCGGATTAAGAGTCCGCTGCTCTACCAATTGAGCTAGTGACCCACGTTTGCGTCGGCGTCGTTGTCGTCGTCAGCGCGAAAAGGGGTCTACGCGGACGGGCATCCTTTGTCAACACGAAAAAATGCATCGAGTGGAAAAAATGTCACACAAATTCCTGCGGTCCCTGATTTGCCTCCTCCTGCTCAGCGTTTTCTGGGCAACCGCGGCCATTGGCGCGGAGCGGCACGAGGACCTGCCCCTCACCACCTCGTGGGCTTTTTTTCGGCTTGGGCAGCAGGCTCAAAACGAGTCCGGCCTTGAGGCCCACCGCCTGGCCGTGCTTTTCGTGGAGCCGGATGCAGGCTGGTACGCCTACGCCCATGAGCCGGGCGGCTTTGCCAAGCCTACCCGTCTTTCGGTCCGCCTTTCGGGCAGGCCCGTGCGGGTGCTCTACCCCCTCGGAACGCCCAAGGACGATTTGCTGACTCCGGGGGCCAGGATCCAGGCTTACATCGGCAAAACGCCGTTGTTCGTGCTGCTGGATGCTCCTGGGGGACAACTCTCGGCCCAGCTTGAACTTCTGCTGTGCACCCGGGAAAAGTGCTATCCGGCCAAGCTGGATCTCGCGTCTTCCGTTCCTGCCGGCGCACTGCCCGATGCCCGTGGCCAATCCTGGTGGCCGGAACTGCTGCTTGCCGCCCAACGGGCCGCTGCGGGACCACCGGCCTCCACCGAGCCTGCGCCCCTGGCTGAAGAAGAGGCCGCAGCCCCGGCCCAGGAAGTTCCCTCCCCTGGCGACTGGTCCGGCCTGACCCCGCAGTACCATCTGCCGGAACTGGAGGTTGGCGGCTTGCTCAAGGCCGTGTTTTTGGGTCTGCTGGCCGGGTTGATCCTGAACTTCATGCCCTGCGTGCTGCCGGTCATCAGCATCAAGCTTTCCAGTCTCATGGCCAGCAGCTCGACCTCGAATGTCAAGGCGCGGCATGGCAAGTTTCGGGAGCACAACCTCTATTTCGCCCTTGGCATTTTGCTCTATTTCCTCCTCTTGAGCGCTGTCCTGGGCGCAACCGGGCTCGCCTGGGGGCATCTGTTCCAGGAGCCGCTCATCATCATGCTGCTTACGGCCTTTGTCTTCGCCCTGGCCCTAAGCCTGCTCGGAGTGTTCTGCCTGCCCATAGTCGATCTGAAGTTCGACCAGATCACCACACATCCGAAGTTGCAGGCGCTGCTCGCCGGGCTCTTGGCCACGCTTTTGGCCACGCCTTGCAGCGGGCCATTTCTGGGCGGGGTGCTGGGTTGGGCGCTCATGCAGCCGACTTGGGTCATCAGCACGGTGATGCTTGCCATCGGCGCGGGCATGGCGCTGCCATACCTTGTCATGGCGCTGTTTCCTGTCCTGGTCCGGCTATTTCCCAGGCCCGGCCCCTGGGCGGGCCACCTGGAGAAGGCCGTGGGTGTGCTGCTGATCGGCACCTGCATCTATCTCCTATCCATCCTGCCGGTCGCCCGGCTCATCCCGACGCTGATCCTTTTGTGGTTCACCGCGGCCAGCGCATGGATATGGGGAGCGACCGGGCCTGGGTTCGACTCCGTAAAAAGCGTGCTGCTGAAGCTTGTGGCCGCGCTCCTGCTGGGGCTGGGGCTGTGGCTCGGCTTCCGGGCTCCCGCGTCATCAGCCCACCTTGTCCCCTATTCCGAGACGTCCCTGCGGGCCATGCTCGGCAAGGAGACGGTGCTCGTCGGCTTCACGGCCGACTGGTGCCCTTCCTGCAAGGTGCTGGAACAGACCACCTTGACGCCTTCGAGGCTTGGGGACATGAAGAACCGCTATCAACTGAACCTCATGGTGGCGGACCTGACGGAAAGCAATCCCGAGGCCGAGGCCCTGCTGCACGCCCTTGGCAGCAAGAGCATCCCGGTCTGGGCGATCTTCCCCAAGAACGCGCCGGAGCGCCCGCTTGTGCTGCGCGACCTGTTCACGCCCGCACAGCTTGAGAAAGCCCTGGAATCAACAGCACGCCCATAAGGAGTCCCCAATGCTGTCCTTCACCTACCGGCTGCCAACAACCCTGCTCTTCGGCCCTGGCCGCCTGAACGAGCTTGAGACCACTCCCCTTCTGCCTAAAGGCAAGAAGGCCCTCATCGTCATCGGCCAAAGCGGAAACATCCTGCGCCAGGGCTATCTTGCCCGCGTGCAGGGCCTGCTTGGCGCGCGCGGCGTCAAGACCGTGGTTTACGACGGGGTGCGCGCCAACCCGCGCACCGAGGATGTGGACGCCGCGGCGGCCCAGGCACGAAGCCTTGGAGCCGAGTTCATCGTGGGCCTTGGCGGCGGCAGCGTCCTCGACTCGGCCAAGGCCATCTGCCTTGCCGCCACCAAGGAGGCCCAGTTTTGGCAGGGCTTTGAGGCCGGAGTCTACGAAGGTGTCGAAGGGCTGCCACTGGTGGCCATCCCCACCACCGCCGGAACCGGCAGCGAGGGCAACGGTGCGGCGCTCATCTGCGGCGAGCCGGGCAAGCGCGGGTTCATGCACCCGGCCTTCTTTCCGGCTCTGGCCCTTGTGGACCCGGAGCTGACCGCCTCCATGCCGCCGCACCTCACGGCAGTGACAGGCATGGACGCCTTTTTCCACGCGGCCGAATGCTTCCTGTCCAACGCGCGCCAGCCCATGAGCGACATGCTTTGCCTTGAGGCCGCGCATCTGGTGACACGCTTTCTGCCCCAGGCCGTGGAAAGGGGCGACGACCTGAACGCGCGCACGGCCCTTGCCTGGGCCAGCACAGCGGCGGGCATGGCCCTGGCCCTGTCCTCGCCCATCTCGCAGCACGCGCTGGAGTATTCCTTCAGCGGCTCCGGACGGGGCTCGGAGCATGGGGCCGGGCTGGTTGTCCTCTCCAGGCCCTATTTCCGGCACTTGATCGAACGTGCGCAGGCCCAAGGCCAGGATGATACCCTGGACAGGCTCCTGAATCTGGCCGTGGCCATGGGCTTTGGCGCGGATGCGGACGGCGGGGGGCATCCGTTCCTTGCGGGCCTGCAAAGCCTGCTCGAAGCCGTTGGCCTGGACGGGCTGCGCGCCGAGGACATGGGCTATTCTGCCCAGGAGATTCCGGCCTATGTGGCCGCCGCCATGCGGCTCAAGGATGCGCGAAACTTCACGAACACCCCGGTGGCCATGACCGAGGCCGATGTGCGGGGGATCTACGAGGGCGTGTTCCAGAGGTAGCAGGCACGAATGCGATACGGGGGGCGCGGACGTTGGTCGATGTCCGTGCCCCTTCTATTTGCGGTCTCCGGTGACTGCGATGAATTCGCGGACCAGCCCCGGCAGCCGGTCAAAGCCTTCGGGCCGGATCCAACGCACGCCCGGCTCCTTGGCGAACCAGGTAAGCTGGCGCTTGGCGTAGGAGCGTGTGTTGCGGTACCACAGCTCGCAGGCCGCGTCGAAATCCAGCTCTCCCAGGATGTGCGCAAGAAGCTCGGCGCAGCCGATGCCTGAATAGCCCGGCGACTCGCGGTCCGGTGTGCGCTCCCAGGCCATGCGCACCTCCTCCAGCGCGCCGCGCTCAAGCATGAGGCCGATGCGCCGCCGCAGGCGGGGCTCCAGCTCGCCCAGGGTGGTGGAAACGCCCACCTTGCACAGGGTCACGCCCGTGTGCCCGCGCTTTTGCTCGTGGAACCAGTCGGAGAGCGTCCGGCCTGTGCCGAGGTAGACCTCAAGGGCCCTGGAAATGCGCTGGGTGTCGTTCGGGTGCAGACGCGCAGCGGTTTCCGGGTCGGCCTGGGCGAGATCCTCGTGCAGGGCGTTCGGTCCTTCGCGCGCCATGCGCTCCAGCACCCACTGCCGGATGTCCGGCTCAATGGGCGGGATGTCGGCTAAGCCGCACTCCAGAGCCTTGACGTACAAGCCCGTGCCACCCACCAAGACGGGCATTCGCCCTGCCGCAACGGCCTGTGCCATTTCCTGCCGGGCCAACTCCGCGAAGCGGGCCGCGCTCATGGCCTGGGACGTGGGCAGGAAGCCATACAGCCTGTGCGGGCACTGGGTCTGCTCGTGCGGCTCCGGCTGGGCCGTGACGATGGGGAAATCGGCGTAGAGCTGCCGCGAGTCGTAATTGATGACTGTGACGGGCATGTGCCGCGCCAGGCCGAGGGCGGCCTCGGTCTTGCCGGACCCTGTGGGGCCGAGGATGCAGACGGCGCGCACGTTGCCCATTGCTCTCCGCCTACCTTTGCCCTTGCAGCGCCTCGTATTTCTCCGTCAGCTTGGCCAGCACCGGCTCGGAGACCAGACCCTTGACGTTGCCTCCGTGCAGGGCCACCTCCTTTACGATGGTGGAGCTCAAGTACATCCACTTGTAGTCGGTCATGAGGAACACGGTCTGCACTTGGCGCGCCAGCCTGCGGTTCATCAACGCCATCTGGAATTCGTACTCGAAGTCGGACACGGCGCGCAGCCCGCGCAAAATCGAGCCTGCCCCGCGCTTGGCGACATAGTCGATGAGCAGCCCGTCAAAGGACTCGACAATGATGTTCGGCTCGTCGGCAAAGCTCGCGCGCGCCATTTCGACGCGTTCCTCCAGGCTGAAGCAGGTCTTCTTCGGGGTGCTTTGCGCAATGGCCAACACGACCTTCTCAAAGACCTTGAGCCCCCGGGTGATGAGGCTCATGTGCCCCCGGGTCAGGGGATCGAAGGTGCCTGGGTAGACTGCGAGCCTGGGATCGAATTCTGCCACAACAGTATCCTCGTCTGGCCGTAGAGCCTGTCGGTCTGCGGGATGAGTTGGGCCGGGATGCGGCCCGTGAAGTCGCATTTGGCCTCGACCTCGGCGAGAACAAACCCGCCTTGGGCGATCCAGCCGCCGCGCACGGCCTTTTCCATGGCCGGGGGCAAAAGGTCAAGTCCGTACGGAGGGTCCACGAACACCAGATCAAAAGGCGCCTGGGCCGGGCGCTCCAGCGCCTTCAGAAGATCGACGTTCAGAACGCGAAAGCGCCCGGGCGCAACGCGCAGGTCCGCAAGAGAGCCCTTGAGGGCCGCCACGGCGCGGGGATTCTTGTCCATGAACCAGGCTTCCGCCGCGCCTCGGCTCAAGGCCTCGATGGCCAGGGAGCCGCTCCCGGCGAAAAGGTCCAGCACGCGCGCGCCCTGCCAGCTCAAGCCCCTGGCTTCGAGCATGGAGAACACCGCCTGACGCACCTTGGCGGTGGCCGGGCGGTACCCCGGCCCCTCCACGGTGCGGATGCCCCGTCCGCCGTATTCGCCCGCGATTATGCGCATATCAAAGCTCGGAGATGATCTCCACCATCTTGCGGTTCAAGTCCAGGAAACGGTCGCGGATTTCGGTCTGCGCCACCCAGGGCTTGTCCTTGGCCTGCTCCATGCGCTTCTGGAATTCGGCGAAGAGGTTCCTGGAGTCCGCAAGCAAAAACTCCCAATCGATGCGCGGGAGCGCCTTGGCCTCATCCACCACGGGCACCATGACCTTGCCGGGTTCGAGCGTGAGCTCCTCAAGGTAGCTCGGCACGTGGACCTCCATGCCCAGCTGCTCTTTCACGATCTCGGACAAGGTGTTGAGCGCCTTCACTTCGCCGTGGATCAGGATGACTTTGGTGCTTTGGCCGTCGAAACTCTTGAGCCAGGTGAGTATCTCGGCTTGGCCCGCGTGGGCCGAAAACCCGCCGATGGTGAAGACCTTGGCCGCCACGGAGACTTCCTCGCCAAAGATGGTGATGTGCTTGGCCCCGTCAACGATCTTGCGGCCAGGCGTGCCCTCGCCCTGGTAGCCGCAGAAGACGATGCTCGCGCCCTTGCGCCAGAGGTTGTGGCGCAGGTGATGACGGATGCGGCCGGCATTGGCCATTCCGCTTGCGGAAATGACCACGGCGGGGCCGGTCATGGTGTTGATGGCCCGGGACTCCTCGCTGGTCAGACTGAAGCGGAGATTGGGCAGGGCGAGGGGATCTTTCCCGGCCTTGAGCAGCGCTTTTGTCTCATCATCAAAGTATTCCTGGTGCATCTTGAATATCTGCGTGGCCTGGATGGCGAGCGGGCTGTCCAGGTACACGGGCATGTCGGCGGGGAGCTTGCCCTCTTCCCGCAGTTGGAACAGGGTGTAGAGAATCTGCTGGGTGCGTTCCACGGCAAAGGCGGGGATGATGACCTTCTCGCGGTTCTTGTAGCTGTAGGCGATGGCTTCGGCCAGTTCCTGACGGCTGGTCTCCGTGGATTTGTGGTTCCGGTCGCCGTAGGTCGACTCCATGAAAAGATAGTCGGCCTTTCCGCCCTTGCTCGGATCGCGCAGAATGAGTTGGTCCGGGCGTCCAAGGTCGCCGGAGAAAATGATCTTGGTCGGCTTGCCATCCTCGACGTACTCGACCTCGACAAAGGCGGAACCAAGAATGTGCCCGGCGTCACGGTATGTGACGCGAATGCCGGGCGCGGGCTCAAAGGTCGTGTCGTATTCGATGGCCTGCAGGAGCGGGAAGGTGGCGACGGCGTCTTCCGTGGTGTATAGCGGCTTCTCCTCCATAACCGAGGCTCTGCGCTCCACAGGGGGATAGGTGGTCTTGGGCGCGACCTTGCCTCGGCGTTCGCTCGCTGGCGGCTGCGGCGCGGCCTTGCCCCGGCGCAGCCCCCTGCGCAGGCGCTGCTCCGCTTCCATCTCCTGGATATGCGCGCTGTCCAGCAGCAAAATCTTCATCAGGTCGATGGTGGGCGGCGTCGCATAGATCTTGCCCTTGAAGCCTGCGCCGACCAGACGCGGCAAAAGGCCGATGTGATCGATATGCGCATGCGTGACCAGGACAAAGTCCAGGTTGGCCGGACGGTAGTTGTCCATGTTGAGATTGCGCTTTTCAATCTCCTTGTTGCCCTGATGCATGCCGCAATCTATGCTGAAACGATGTCCTCCGGTTTCAAGTATGTAGCAGGAACCGGTGACGGCCTGCGCGGCTCCAAGGAAATTGATCTTCATTTTTCCCCCGCGTTCAAGGATGGTAGGATGCTGCCGGTGCAGGCCTGCGCCGCCTGCGCCTCTTTCGCTCTTGCCGGAATCCGTGTAGGTTGCGTTATCCCGGCAGACGCGCATGTTAGCCAAAGATTGCGCTCGCCCGCAACCACTATTCAGGAGTCCGAGACGAGCCATGCCCCATTCCAAGCAGTACCTCATTGACGACTTGTCCATGCAGGAGTCCTGGCGGCTCTTTAAAATCCTGTCCGAGATCGTGGACGGATTCGAGACATTGAACGACATCGGCCCGGCCGTGTCCCTGTTCGGCTCCGCCCGGGTAAAGCCTGGCGAGCCCTGGTACGAAAGAACCGTTGACCTTTCCCGCCTGTTTGTCGAGGCCGGGTTCACGGTGATCACGGGCGGCGGGCCAGGGCTCATGGAGGCTGGCAACAAAGGCGCCTTCGAAGCCGGGGGCAGATCCGTGGGCCTGCACATCCACCTGCCCCTTGAACAGGTCAACAACCGCTATCTGAACACCCGCTGTGATTTCCGCTACTTTTTCGTGCGCAAGCTGATGTTCATCAAGTACGCCATGGCCTATGTCGCCCTGCCCGGCGGGTTCGGCACCCTGGACGAGCTTTCCGAGGCCCTTGTGCTCATCCAGACCAAACGCATCAGGGCATTTCCCATCGTGCTCATGGGCAAGGACTTCTGGGGCGGCCTGGTGGACTGGTTCGGCGAGAGACTGGTGGCTGACGGCTACTGCCACGTGAAGGACATGGACCTGTTCCTGGTGACGGACTCCAGCGAAGAGGCCGTGGCCCATGTCAGGCGTCACGTAGTGCTGTAGGCGCGCGGGTGTCGCAGGTCACACGCCAGCGGCAGGCCTATGTCTACGGCCTGGGGACAGTGCTCATCTGGAGCACTGTGGCCACGGCCTTCAAGATCGCGCTCAAGGATCTTGACCACTACCAGCTTCTGCTGGCGGCGGATGTCGTCTCCATCGCCACCCTGCTGGGCATCCTCGCCGTGCAGGGACGGCTGGACCTCATCCGCAGCCTGACCAGGGGCGAGCTGCTGCGCAACTGCGGGCTTGGGGTGCTGAACCCCTTTCTGTATTATCTCGTGCTGTTCAAGGCTTATTCCCTGCTGCCCGCCCAGGTGGCCCAGCCGCTGAACTACACCTGGGCCATCACCCTTTCGTTGCTCTCCGTGCCGCTTCTCGGGCAGAAGCTGTCCCGGCGCGATCTTGCGGCGGTCTGCGTCAGCTACCTGGGCGTTGTGGTGCTCTCCACGCAGGGCAGACTGACTGGTCTGGACTTCGGCAGTCCGCTTGGCGTCGGCCTGGCCCTGGGGAGCACGCTCATCTGGGCCTTGTACTGGATCGGGAACACGAGAAATGGCACGGACCCGGTTCTGGCCCTGTTGCTCAACTTTGTGGCCGCTTTTCCGCTGATTCTGGGAACAACGCTGATCTTTTCGGAATTGCCCGCCTGGGACAACCCCGGACTGCCCGCCGCCGCGTATGTCGGCGTGTTCGAGATGGGGGTCAGCTTCGTGCTCTGGCTCATGGCCATGCGGCTCACGCTGTCCACCGCGCGCATCGGCAACCTGATCTTCCTGTCCCCTTTTCTTTCACTGGCGTTCATCCACGCCATCCTGGGCGAGAGCATCCACGCCACCACCTACGCCGGGCTGGCGCTCATCCTGGCGGGCAACCTCCTGGGGCAGCGCCGGGGCTAGAAACCGCCGCGGTCGTTGACGAACGCCCCGAGCACCTTCAGGTGGGCGCGCTCCTCCTCGGCCAGCAGGTTCAAGGTCCTGCGCAGTCCGGCATCCTGCACCGCCTCATGGCGCCGCATGTACAGATCAAGAGCCTGCGCCTCCACGGCCATGGCCAGTTCCAGCGCTTCGCTCTGGCTCGCGGGATCATCCATATGCTCAAGGTAGCTCTGGGCAGGGATGCCGCCCTCAAGGATTCCCGGATTGTATGACGCCCTGGCGCGGGCCTCGAAGTCGATTTTGTCAGCAGCGCGCGCGGAAGCCGTTCCCGTCTGCCCGGCAGCAAGGCGCGACCAGATCTCGAACAGCGTGCGACGGTGCTTTTCCTCAAACCCGGCAAGACGCTGAAATAGCGCAGCCAGTTCAGTGTCAGACGTCTGCCCAGCCAGGGCTGAATAGAATGTTTCCAGGGCAAGCTCCATGCCCCAGGCGCGCTCAAGCAACTGGGCCGGGGTCTGCGCGGCGGCCAGGGAGGCGATCCCGAGATCCGCCGAGCCCTGCGCCTGCGCCCCCTGCCAAGCCAGCATCCCGCCCTCCAGGCTCATGACCTCCTGAAAACCCTGCCCAGCCAGCATGTTGGCCGCAGCCAGACTGCGCTTTCCGGAACGACAGTAGGTTATGATGGGAAGGTTCCTCTCCAGTTCATTCAGACGTTCGGAGAGCTCCGGCAACGGGATGTGCCGGGCTCCGGGCAGGTGCCCTTCGGCGTATTCGAAGTCCTGCCGCACATCGAGCAGCGTGCGTTCGCCAAGCCGAACGGAATCAAGGAATTGAGCAGCATCCTGGGGAATCAGCTGTCGCACGGTCATGGTGCACTCCTTTCGCCAACTTGCAGGCATGCGCACGGCAACGGCCTCGCCGCTGCGAGAATCTACACGTGGTTGCGGAGTTTCAGCTCCGCCGGGTGCGGGTGCAGGTACCACTGCCCGGCCAGGTAGCTTTCCCCGTATTTCCTCACGTAATGGTTGAGCAAGGTCACGGGGACGATGAGCGGCACGAGCTCGCGGGCGTAGGCCTCAAGCACTTCAAGCAGCTCCTGTTTTTCATCAGGGCTCAGCTGGCGTTTGAAATAGCCCATGACATGCGAGAGCACGTTGCTCTGCTTTTTGACCGTGGCCTCCAGACGCAGGCCCTGCATCAGCCCGGCCAGATACGCACGTTGCAGTTCATCAAGACTTGCACGCGCGCCTTCGGCCACCAACCGTCCCAGGGACCTGTAGTGCACCACGCTATGCGCCATGACGAGAAGCTTGTGCCGGGTGTGGAAGTCCACCAGACGCCCCAGGGTGAACCCCTGCCGCGCCATTTGCAGCCAGCGGTGCATGACGAAGATGCGCTCAAGGAAGTTCTCGCGCAGGGCGGGATTGTTGAGCCGCCCCTCGTCCTCGACAGGCAGCAGCGGCAGGGCGTCCATGACCTGGGCCGCGAACAGCCCGCGTCCCGCGAGCGTCGGCGCGCCGCCAGTCTCGGGATAGACCTTGACCCGGCTCATGCCGCTTGAGGGCGAGCCGAACTTGAAGACAAAGCCGCAGAGTCCGGTTTGTTCCAATTCAGCCACTCTACCCTGCGCCCAGTGGGTCATGCGCGCGGTGATGTCCTCTTTGGTCTTGATCGTGACCAGGCGCGGGCTGCCGGGATCGCCCACGAGACGCATGGCCTCGCGTGGGACCGGCAGGCCGCACTCCACCTCCGGGCATACAGGCACGAAATCCACATGGCGGCCCAGCACGTCGCGCAGGAAGCGGTCCAACTTGTGGCCGCCGTCGTAGCGCACGTTTTCGCCAAGCAGGCAGCGGCTGATGCCGAGCTTGGGTCTGCCGTCCTGCGCGGGAGCAGCGGTGTGCGGTTCGTCCATGCGCCCTCCTCTTCTATAAGAGTCCCTGATCCCAGTTGAACACGCTGGTGCGCGGCGCGGATTCAAGGAATTTCGGCCAGGGTTCGCGGAAATTCGCGTACATGGCGTATCCGGCCTGCTCAAGCTCCCGCCGGTGCGTGGAGAGATCAAGTTCCCAGCCAGGGAAGATCCAGTGGTTCCCGCCGTATTTGCGGACCCAGGCCACCTCGCCGCGTGGGCTCAGAATGGGTTCCTCGGTGCGCACCTCTTCGGCCAGGATGCGTGTGATGCCAAGCGGCCAGAAGCCGCCGACCACGATGCCAAGAGGCACAGGGCTGGTGCGCGGCAGGGACAGCAGCTCCTCGCCGGAAAGCTCCGGGCTGACGAAGACGCTCTCCAGGCCAAGGCCCTGGTACAAGGAGGCGGTTTGGGCGCTGGCCAGATTGCAGAACGGCCCGGCGATGAGGCGCAGTCCGTCGCGGTTCTCGAAGAGCCCGGCCTGCCAGGGCGCGCCAAGCACGAAGATGCGCGCGCCGCGTTCGCGCGCCTCGGCCAGCAAGCTGCGGTAGCGTTCTTCCTCGCTCGGCCAGATGACCGGCGGCAGCCACCACCAGATGCGTCCGGTGACTGGGCGGGGCACGTCCAGCAGGGACGAGCGCTCAAGCCAGATGCCGGTCTCCGCCGCCTTGCCGCCACGTGCCGCGCCGCGCGGCAAGGCCCGGAACACATGCACTTCGGACCGCTTGCCGGGTTGCGGCGGGGTAAAGGTCTTGGGCCGGAAGCTGGACGGCTCCTTCTCCGGCGGCTCTGGTCGGGTGGCCAGGTCCTTCTCCATGTCCGCAAGAATTCGCATCAGCTCAGGTTCGCGGCGGTCGATGAGGAAAACCGGAGCCTTGGAGGGGGCGGCGGCGGCGCGATGCGGACCAGCCTTGCCCAAGGCCACAGCGGGCAGATCCAGCCTCCCGCCCTTGGGCACGCGGCGGCGTAGCGGGATGGTCTGGTGCCAGACGTCGTCCTCGCAGCCCAGGCGCAGCAGGTCACCGGGCAGCAAATCCTCGCGGGGCTGCAGGAAGGCCTTCCCGCTGGGCTCGCGCTTCACTTGGCCAACCAGCAGGCCGGAGGCCGTCTCCTGGCTGGGTTTGACGGGCGGATGCGTGCGCTGCGGCAGGAACACTCCGTGGGTGCCGGGGCGGCCGAGGGCCTGCTCCAAAAGCGAGACGGCTGTCTTGCGCGCGGTGGGGTCCGCAGACTGGTCGCGCAGCAGGCGGTAGGCAGAAACGACATAATAGACGTAATGCGGTCCCTTCTTGCGGCCCTCGATCTTCCAGGACGTCACCTGCGGCACATCCAGCAAGGGTTTTGTCAGCACATCCAGGCTCAAATCCTGGCAGGAGAACAGCCTCTCGGGCTTGCCTTTGGTGCCGCCTTGCCTGTACAAGCGGCGGCAGGGCTGCACGCAACGGCCACGCAGTCCGCTCTTGCCGCCAAAGAAGCTGCTCCACCAGCAACGGCCCGAGACGCAATGACACAGGGCTCCGTGAACAAAGAGTTCCAGGCCGATCCCCCCGGGGCAGCTTCCGGCCATGAGCTTCACCTCATCCAGGTCCAGCTCGCGCGGGAGCACCACGCGGCTTGCGCCGAGACTCTTCGCCACAGCGAGCGCGGCTGGATGCGTGGCGTTGGCCAGGGTTGAGATGTGCAGTTCGCCAGCGAAGCCCGCCTGCCGGGCCAGGGGCATGAGTCCAAGGTCCTGCACGATGAGCGCATCGGGCTTGACCGTGCGCGCCAGACGCTCCATGAGCCCGCCAGCGGCGCGCGCATCGTCAGGCTTGAGCAGCACGTTCATGGCCACGTACACGCGCACGCCGCGTTCGTGGGCATAGTCGGTGAGCGCGGAAAGCTCGCCCAGGCCGAAGTTCTTGGCCTGCATCCGCGCGGAAAAGTGCTTCAGGCCCAGGTAGATGGCATCGGCGCCAGCGGCCACACCGGCCAGAAAGCTCGCGCGGTCGCCCGCAGGGGCCATGATTTCGGGTACATGTCTGTCCATTCGGGGAAAACGCCTTTGGCTGAGAGTGCGAGAGTCCTGCCGCAACGCGCAGGACAAAGGATGTGAGATCGTGGTCAGAAACTGCCGTGAAGTCAAGGTGCGCGAGGTGCGCTTCCTGGGGGCCTGGGACGAGCCCAGCGATTTTGTGGAGCTCACCCTGGAGAATCCTGGGTGGGACGGGTACCTCCCCGGCCAGTTCGCCATGCTGCGCCCCAAGCACTGGGGGCTGGAGCTGACCTGGGGGCGGCCTTTCTCCATTTCCCGCGCCGATAACGACTCCGTGACCTTCTTTTTCCAGGTGGTCGGCCGCGGAACAGAGCGCCTGGCCCGGCTCAAGCCCGATGACGAGGTCATCATCTGGGGGCCGCTGGGCAACGGCTTCAGCGTGTCCGAAAAGACGCCCACCCTGCTCCTGGCTGGCGGAATGGGCATTGCGCCGTTTCGCGGCTACATCGAAAAGCACCCTGCGACAGATATGCTTCGGCTTGTCTTCGCCCACCGCGCCAGCATCGACTCCTATCCCTTTCAGAAGCTGTCCGAGACTGTTCGCGTCGAAGCCTTGCAGGAGAAAAGCCCAGAGGATTTGCCGCTGATCATTGAGCGCATCGAAGGCGAGGTGCGCGACGCCAAGGGCGGGCTGGTGCTGGCCTGCGGCCCCCTGCCCTTCCTGAAGACCATTCAGGAGGCCGCCCGCGTGCACAAGGTCCGAGCGGAGCTTTCCCTTGAGCGGAGCATGGCCTGCGGCGTTGGGGCCTGCCTGGGCTGCGTGTGCAAGGACGGCCAGGACAAGCACGTGCAGGTCTGCGCGCGCGGGCCGGTGTTCAAGTCCGACGACGTGCATTTGTAAGCAAGGAGCGAGGAATGGATCTGCGCGTTGAATTCGCCGGGCTGGTGCTCAAGAACCCGATCATCACCGCCTCCGGCACCTTCGGCTTCGGGCTTGAGTTCTCGAATTTCGGCGACCTGAAGCGCCTTGGCGGCATTGTGGTCAAGGGGCTCTCCCTCAAGCCGCGCGAGGGCAACCCCATGCCGCGCATCGTGGAAACCTCCTGCGGCATGTTGAACGCCATCGGCATTCAGAATCCCGGGGTCGAGGCGTTTGTGCGCGACAAGCTGCCCCTGCTGCCCTGGCGCGAGACCGCGATCATCGCTAATCTCTATGCCTGCTCGGCCCAGGAGTTCGGCGACTTGAGCGGCGTGCTTGCCGGAGAGGAAGGCGTCGCCGCCCTTGAGGTCAACGTGAGCTGCCCCAATGTGCAGAGCGGCGGCGCGGCCTTTGGCCAGGACCCGGTGCAGATCCGCAAGGTCACGGAAGAGGTCAAGAAACGGTCCGGCGGCAAACCCGTCATCGTCAAGCTTTCGCCCAATGTCACGGATATCGGCCTGTGCGCGCGCGCGGCCCAGGAGGGCGGCGCAGACGCCGTGTCGCTCATCAACACCCTGCTCGGAATGGCGGTGGACATCCGCACCCGCAAGCCCCGGCTGGCGAACGTCGTGGGCGGCCTCTCCGGACCGGCGATCAAGCCCGTGGCCTTGCGCTGCGTGTACCAGGCCTGCCGCGCCGTCACGATTCCCGTCATCGGCATTGGCGGCATCGGAACCGCGGAGGACGCGCTGGAATTCATCCTCGTGGGCGCGTCGGCAATTCAGGTTGGCACAGCGAATTTCCTTAGGCCTGATCAGGCGTTCCGCATTGTGGATGATCTGCAACGGGTCATGGTCAAGGCCCGCTGTCATGACTTTTCCGAGCTTCGCGGCAGCCTCAAGCTTGATTAAACGCTGAATCGACAGAAAGCGTCCTGGCATGGCAGATTTCGCTTGCCAGGCATGATGATTCGTATTAATTGGTTCGTCCTCGCGGAGAGGTGTCCGAGCTGGCCTAAGGAGCACGCCTGGAAAGTGTGTGTACCCTAACGGGTACCGGAGGTTCGAATCCTCTCCTCTCCGCCATTTTTCACCCCGGGGAAGCCGGACGGCGAGTTCGCCGTGAACCCCGTCAGGCCCGAAAGGGAGCAGCGGTAGCGGTCCGAACCCGGGTGTCCGGTTTCCCTAAAAGTAGGGCGCAGCAATGCGCCCTACTTTTTTTTCAACCAACGCCGGTTCCTGGAGAAGCATATTTACTTTTTCTAGACAACCTGCTAATTGATTTGACCGATCATCGATATTTCTGCAAAAGCAATGCATTAGCTTGACTTACAGATGTGCCAAAATTCAATATTCATGAGGATCTCAATGCGTTTGAAACGTCAGCTTACCCACGTGACCGCAAGCCTTCGCGCCCTGGCGCTGCTCATGTTCCTCCCAACCGTCTGTCATGCGGGCGGCTTCGCCCTGAACGAACTGAGCGCGCGTGCAAACGCCATGGGCGGAGCCACAATCGCCCTGGCGGATGACGCCTCCGCCGCAATCTATAACCCCGCAGGCATCACGCAGCAGCCTGGCACCAGCGTCATGTTCGGCGCCACGGCCATTGCTCCAACGGCTGACGTACGCGCAGGGGCTGGCGCGGAAACGACCCTGCAAACCAACATCTACACACCGCCGCACGCCTATCTTGTGCACCAGTTGAACGATAAGGTCTGGCTCAGCGTTGGCCTGTACACACGCTTCGGGCTCGGAACCCAGTACGGCTACGAATGGGCTGGAACCACGAAAACCTACAAGGCCGAGCTCGCTTCGTACTCCCTGGCCCCGAATATCGCCTTTAAAGTCACTGACAAACTCTCCTTCGCCTTTGGACCGGAGATCATCTACAGCTCCGCCGACCTCCGTAAGCGCCCCACGTCCACCACGGACATGAAGATGCTTGTGGACGGCGTCGGCTTTGGCGCGCAGGCCTCCTTGCACTACACGTTCAATGACCAGTGGTCTGCGGGGTTCGTGTACCATTCGTCGCAGAAACAGTCCGACTCCGGGCATGTCCACTACACGGAAAACGCCCTGATGCGCGACCAGGCCTTGACCATCAAGATGACCCTGCCCGCTTCGTACAGCCTGGGCGTGGCCTACAAGCCGAACGAGAAATGGAAGCTTGAGGCCGACGCCGTGTTCACTCAATGGCAGGATTACAAGAAGCTTGAATACGACTTTGAAGACCAGGCCGACTCCACGAGTTGGAAGCACTGGCGCAATGTGTGGCGTTTCCAGCTCGGCGGCGAGTACATGGCCACCGACTGGCTGGCGCTTCGCGCGGGTTTCGTGTGGGACCAGGACCCCATCCGCCGGGGCTATGAGGACTACATGCTGCCGAGCAATGACCGGAAGATTTACAGCGCCGGATTCGGCATCATTGACGACAAACTCACCTATGACTTTTCGCTCATGTATCTGGTGAACAACGACCGGAGCATGGACTCCAACCCAAACCTGATGGGCGCGACCCAGATCACAAACAGCCGCGCTTACATGGCTGGCTTCTCTATAGGTTATAAGTTCTAACGCACCTTCTCCTGTCCCTAAATCACGCAAAGAACCGGCCTGAGCCGGTTCTTTTTTTGCGCCAAGGCGGGGCATGCAGCGATTGTCGAGGCTAGGCCGTCAAATCAATAGCAACCCGACGCAGCCAGGTGCTGCGTGTCTTGGAACTGACAAAGCATTGCATCACAAAAAAGGCGGACCCCCGCAGGAGCCCGCCTTGAAGCGCGTCAGACTGATAGTGGACTAGGCGAAGGCCTTTTCCATGGGGGGAACGACCTGCTTCTTGCGGCTCATGCAGCCGTCAACCCACATGGAGTTGAGCGCGCCGCCGAGCTTGCCGCCAAATGCCTTCTCGACCAGGGAGCCGTCCTGGGAGACCACGAGGATCTCGGAGCCTTCCTTCATGATGTCGGTGAGGAGCAGCATGACGGTGTGACGACCGTCGGCCTGCAGCTTCTTGCACTCTTCCACCAGAGCGGGCTTGATCTTGTCGAGCAGGGAGAGGTCCAGAACCTCGACCTGGCCGATGCCGACCTTCTTGCCGCCCATGTTGAAGTCCTTGTAGTCACGGTTCATCAGGTCAACCGCGGGAATGCCTTCGACGGAACCCTTGATCTTCAGCATGTCCATGCCCAGGGCCTTGTAGTCGGCAACGCCGGCGATCTTGGCCAGGCTTTCGACGGCCTTTTTGTCGGCATCGGTGCAGGTGGGGGACTTGAACAGAACGGTGTCGTTCAGGATGGCGAGCATGACGGCGCCGGCGATGTTCTTGGGGATCTCGATGCCGTAGAACTCGTACATGGCCTTGATGACCGTGCCGGTGCAGCCCACGGGCCAAACCCACATCTCCAGCGGGTTGGCGGTGGTGACGTCGCCCAGCTTGTGGTGGTCGACAACGACGACAACCTTGCCCTTGTCGAGGTTGTCCAGGGCCTGGGACAGCTCGGTGGTGTCAACCAGGGCCACGTCTTTGCCAGTGGCGTCGGTCTCGATGGCCGGAGCGGCCAGGCCGAAGGTCTTCAGCACGAACTCGGTGTCCGGGGTGCAGGGACCCTGGGCGACGGGGACGGCTTCCATGCCGCGCTTGCTCAGCAGGTCGGCAACGGCGATGGCGGCGGTAATGGTATCGCAATCGGGATTTTTGTGACCAGCAACGATAATAGCCATGAAAAGTCCTCCTGAATATTATGTGTATGCCACGAAAGGTCCATTCCTCACGGACGATTGTTCCATTTATCACAAGACAAACGCTTTGCCAAGTCAGAAGATGCCGAGGTAGCGCAAAATTCCCATTATAACCGCGCCTGCCGCCACGGAAATGTACAGGCTGCGCAGACGAAGAGCCAAAAGGCCGCCAAGGCTGGCGCTTATGAGCAAAATGTTCCAGCTGACCTGGAGCGAAGCAAGTTCCGGTCGATAATGCTTGAGGACAAGCCCTGTCACGAGAGTGAGCCCCCCTGCCCCGAGCAGGAAGAAAATCCAGTTCACTAGGATCTTGCTTATCACTGTGCCGAGAAGCAGACGCCCTGGCACGGACGGATCCACCGGTTTGCGGACCCATTGCAATATGCCGCCGTAGGAGCGGTTCAGGCGGTCGCGCATGGTGCGCTCGAAGCGCGCCCCAAGCCAAGCCATTGGCAAGCCCGCAACGAGGGACAAGCCGACCAGGGGCAAGGAGGCAAAGCCGAAATAATGGTTCAGGGTCAGCGCGGTGAAGGTCGCCGCGGTCATGTGCGGAGGAATGTAGGTGCCCACGGGGATGAAGTCGAGCCAGAGCAGTTCGTAGAAAACGGCGACGTATAGGCTCGTTTCCAGGTCGCCCATGAAGAGCCCCCACAAGAGCCCGACCACAAGCGGGCGCTCAAAAAGGCCGAGGCTTACCGAAAAGCGGAACAGCGAGAACAGGGCAAAAAAAAACCAATCGTGGCGAACCACAGGGGCGCGGTCATGCTCATTTCCATCAGGCGAACCTCACCGTGACGGGATCGTTGGGGACGCATCGAAAGTCAAGCTCGACACCGTGGTCTTGCAAAAAGCGCAGACACGATTCGTCATCGGGACCGAGCGACACGCTGGGTGAAATCTGACGCTTACCGGTGCCGTAGTGCAGGTTCCCGATGTTCAGTATGGACAGCCCGAGGCCCTTCTCAAAGGCGCGCCGCACATCAAGGCAGGTCGAAAACAACAAGAGCGTGGATTCCCGACCCGGCCCGACAAGGCGGGCGTCTCCGGCCAAGGCGTCTATCGGCAGGAAGGCTCTTTCCACCGCGCGCGGAATGGCCAGGGACATGATCTCCTGCTGGAGATCATCCTGTGCGAGTTCGTCGTTGCCGACGATGATGTGCCGGGTGCCCATGAACGGCACCCAGGCTTCCACGACCTGGCCGTGGATGAGTCTATTGTCCACGCGAACCCAGAACACCCGTCCTCTCCTAGTTCTTCTTGCGGAGCATCTCGCCAGGAACCACGATGCCCTGGAGTCCGGCCGCCTTGGCCTGTGCCGCCAGATCGGAAAGGGGCTCCGAGCGCGATTGCAGCACCTTGAGCAGCATGGGCAGATTCACCCCGGCAACCACCTCGATATTGCCGAGCTTGCGCAGGGAAAGGCTCAAGGTCGTCGGGGTTCCGCCAAAAAGATCCGTCAGAACCAGCACGCCCAATCCGGATTCCAACTTGGAGAGCGCGGCCTTGAGGTCGCTGACGATCTCGTCCACCCCGCGCGAAACCTGGACGCTGACCGACCGGACGCCTTGCTGCGAACCGAGAATCATCTGCCCGGCATCAATCAGCGCCGCGCCGAACTCGCCGTGGGTGACGACTAGGACGCCCACCTGCCGGGGAGGAGAATTCGTATCATTCATTTCTGCCATTACTTGCCTGCGTGCGCACCTGTTCCGCGCACATGGTTCCGGCACAAACGGTTAGCCCAGTTCGTAGTGCCTATGCTCCAAGGTCACGGAATAGCCTAAGTCGCGCAAGGTTGCGTGCAGCAGCTCGGACATGGCGACGGATCTGTGCCGACCACCGGTGCATCCGATGGCGACGGCCACCCGGTAGCGGCCTTCCGCCGCGTACAGAGGGAGAAGGTACAGCAAAAATTCCAGGAGTTTGTTCCTGAACGTCAGCCCTGGCTCGGCCTTGAAGACATACTCCGCCACCGCGGCGTCCTTGCCCGAGAGCGGCCGTAGCGAAGGGACGAAATAGGGGTTGGGCAAAAAACGCAAATCAAACACCAGATCGGCTTCGGCCGGAACGCCGTATTTGAAGCCGAAGCTGATGACATGCACGCGCATCCCCTGTCCGGAGTGTCCCTTGGGGCTGAAGCGTTCCTGGATCATGCGCCGCAGGTCATGGATGGAATACTCGCTCGTGTCGAGCACGAGTTCGGCATCCTTGCGCAAGGGCGCAAGCATGGCCTGCTCTTTCGCCAGGGCCTGCTCAAGGCCCAGTTCGCCGCTTTCGAGCGGATGTGGCCGACGCGTCGTGGCGTAGCGGCGCATGAGCGTGGCGGAGGTGGCCTCCACGAACAGCACGCGGACGAAAATACCCTTGCTGGAAAGCTCCTGCACGGCGTCGTTCCACTGCTCCAGAAAGTCTTCCTGGCGCAGGTCCATGCCCAGCGCCAAGCCGCGATGCTTTGAATCCTTGCCCAAAAAAAGCGCGACAAGCTTGGGAAGCATCGCGGCGGGCAGACCGTCTACGCAGAAGTAGCCGAGATCCTCGAACACATTCAGGGCCGTGCTTTTGCCGGAGCCGGAAAGCCCGGTGACGACAACGACAGAAAAAGAGTCCGAGGGTGTCTGCGTCATGCCGTCGTGCCCTCAGTAGGACTGAAGCAGGCGATACAGCGTGCCGCTGTCTTCAGCCTCGAAGAAGTCCCTGCGGAAGGATTCATCTTTGATGAGTCGCGAGATATGCGCCAGGATGCGCAGGTGGACTCCGGTCATCTGCTCCGGCGCGAGCACGAGGAAGAAGATGTTGCACGGCTTGAAGTCCAGGGCTTCAAAATTCACGCCGTGCAGGCTTCGGCCCACAAGCAGGACGATGTTTTGCAGAACGGGGAGCTTGCCGTGAGGGATGGCGACTCCATCGCCGATCCCTGTGGTGCCGAGCCCCTCCCGGTCCAGCAGGACCGAGAGGGCGAGATCGGCATCAAGATGGGGATGCCGGGCCGCAATGGCGCCGGTCATCTCCCGTAGAACCTCGGGCTTGGTTGTGGCCTGAAGGTTCGGGAGCACCAAGCCCGGGTCAAGATACTCGTCAAGACGCATCGTTAGTTTCCAGGGTCAATGAGACCGAAGTCTCCGTTCTTGGTGCGGTAGATGACGTTGACACGCGAGGTCTCCGCGTTGCGGAAGACCAGAAACTCGAACTTGAGGCTCTCAAGCTGCATGGCGGCCTCATCGACGCTCATGGGCTTGGGCTCGAAATTGTCCGTATCCTTGATGGTGGGCGCACGCCCTCCGGTCTCGTCGGAAAAGCTGATGACATCCATGCGCGCGGCGCGCGGCGTCCCGGCGCGGCGGCGCTCCTTGTGGCGCTCGCGCATGCGCTTGAGCTGCGACTCCAGCTTGTCCAGCACCATGTCGATGGTGGAGTACATGTCCTCGGACTCTTCATAGGCGGAGATGTGCAGATTGTCGGCAAAGAGCACGACCTCGGCCTGGTGCCTGAACTTCTCAACCGCAAGGTTGACCTGCAGGTCCGTTTCAACGGTATCGCCGATGAACTTGGCCATCTTCTCGAAACGGGAAGAGGCGTATTCCTTCAAGTGATCAGAGGGGTCGAAGTTCTTGAAGGCGAAAGAGATGTTCATGCAATACCTCCAGAATGCTTGATGGCGGCGACGCCTGTTTAGAAGACTTGCTTGCGCTTGGAGGAAGACTCGATGTTCATGGCCGTACGGTACTTGGCCACAGTGCGTCGTGCGATGTTCACCTCCAGTTTCTGTTTAAGGATCTCGCCTATCTGCTCATCGCTCAAGGGGCGCTTGGGATTCTCCTCCCCAATAAGCTGCTTGATCAAGGCCTTGACTGATTCGGAGCCGACCTGGGTGCCGTCGTCAAGGTCCAGCGCGCTATTGAAGAAGAACTTGAGCTCGTAGATGCCATGCGGTGTCGCCACATACTTGCTCGTGGTGATGCGGCTTACCGTGGACTCGTGCATTCCGATGTCCTCGGCCACCTCCTTCAGGATAAGAGGCTTGAGCTTGGTGACGCCGTGCTCAAAGAACTCACGTTGGAACCTGACTATACTTTCCATTACCTTATACAAGGTCCGTTGCCGCTGGTAAAGGCTCTTCATCAGCCATTCCGCGCTACGCACCTTGTCCTGGAAATAGTCCTTCTCCGCCGGATTCTTGGCATGCAGATTCTCAACATAATAGGAATTGAGCTGAAGCCTGGGCATGCCGTCCTCGTTCAGCACGATGACGAAGTCTTGTCCGTGCTTGTAAACGAAGACATCAGGACTGACGTACTGCGGTTCGCCGGTGGAGAAATGCGCGCCCGGCATCGGCTCCAGGGTTTGAAGCAGGTCCAGGTACGACTTCAGGTCATCCATGCTGATGCGGAACTTCTTAATGAGCGGCTTGTAGCGGTGCTTTTCCAGATCCTCCAGGTGCTCACGCACAAGGCAGACGAGCGCCGGATCGGAATCGAGGCCAAGAACCTCCATCTGCACCAGCAGACATTCCTGAACGCTGCGGGCGGCGACCCCGACGGGATCAAGACGCTGAATCCTGCGGACCACGGCCTCGATGTCGGAAAGATCGACATCCGGAAGCTGTTCGCGCATCTCCTCGACCGAGGCTTGCAGGTACCCGCGCGAGTCAAGGTTGCCGACAACAACCTCGCCAATGGCCAAGTCGCGCTCCGTAAAATTCGAAAGCCGCATCTGCCAGCTGAGATGGCCTTCAAGGGTGGGCTTGGAGGTGAGCCGGGCCTCAAAGGACAGCCCCTCCTCGGGCACCTCCAGGTCACGGCCCAGGGACTGCTTGGTGACGCTGGAAAACTCGCCCAGGTAGTTCTCCCAGTCGGCGGTGCGCATCAGGTCTTCATCCGCCCTGCTTTGCGAATCGGTATGGGCGGATTCGTAATCGTCTAGGTTGTCTGTGGCGGGAGCGGTATCGACGACATCGGGGTCGAGCTCCTCAAGGAACGGATTCTCCATGAGCTCTTGTTGAATTGACTCAACAAGCTCCAGCCGCGAAAGCTGTAGAAGCTTGATTGCTTGCTGCAGCTGCGGCGTCATGACCAGCTGCTGCGTCAGCTTGAGTTGTTGGCGAAGCTCAAGACCCATAGAGAAATTCTGCTGCCTCCACGTCCATCATAACGGATAATTCAAAAATACTTTCGACTCTTCAACTTTGCACGAACTTATGCTGCCACAGCGACTGATCTTGTGCAAGATTTTTCTGATAACCCACCAAATATACGCACATTTTCATATTTCACGTCGGCACATGAAAAAAGTGTACCAACCTTCAGTACTTGTGTAAATCCACAAAACTGAAGACTTGGCACAAACCATTGGGAACAGGCTTGTTCCTTCTGCGGAATCAATGGAAAAAGCAGAATGTCAGAGGCTAAAGGACTCGCCAAGATAGAGCTTGCGGGCCTTGCTGCTCTGAACGATCTCGGCGGGGCTGCCCTCAAGGATGACCATGCCTTCGTAGACCAGATAGGCCCGGTCGCAGATGTTCAGGGTCTCGCGGACGTTGTGGTCGGAGATGAGTATGCCGATGCCCATTTTCTTGAGCACGGCGATGATCTCCTGAATGTCGATGACGGCGATGGGATCGATGCCGGCAAAGGGCTCGTCGAGCAGGATGAACTTGGGGTTCACGATAAGCGCGCGGGCGATTTCAAGCCGCCTGCGCTCACCGCCGGAGAGGAACATGGCGGGCTGGTTCGCCAGCTTGCTGATGTTGAACATCTCCAGCAGTTCGACCGCGCGGTCCTTGCGCTGGGCGCGGGTCATGGGCATCTGCTCCAGGATGACGTCCAAATTCTTGCGCACGGACAGCTTCTTGAAAATGGAGCTTTCCTGCGGCAGATAGGACAGCCCAAGGCGAGCACGCTCGTGCAGGGGCATCTCGGTCACGTCCTGGCCGTCCAGCAGCACGTTGCCCGTAGTCGGGTTCACCACCCCAACCAGCATGTAGAAGGTCGTCGTCTTGCCCGCGCCGTTGGGGCCAAGCAAGCCAACGACCTCGCGGTCGCTGATGGTCAGATTGATGTGGCGCACAACCTCGCGCTCGCCATAACGCTTGGACAGGTTGGTGGCGGTGATTATGGCCATGCTACTTCACGCCTCCCTTGGGCGAGAAGAAAATAGCCTCCACGCGGCGCTGCGAACCGCTCAGCACCTCGCTGCGGTTCTCGCGGATATAGAACTTGATGACGTCGCCGCGCACGGTGTTCTGTCCTTCGCGCAGGATGGGGTTGCCCTCCATACGCAAAAGTCCATCCGCCACATAGTACGTCAATTGCGCGCAAGCGCCCTCGTTTTTGCCCGCCACCAGACGGACGTCGCCCTCGGCCACGATGCGTTCGATCTTGTCTCCGAAATCGCCTGGGCCTTTTTCCTGGCCGTCTTTTGCGGCGCTCTTCTTGCCCTTGTCAGAGAAATACGCCGTGACCTTGGTCGCCCAGATGGCCATGTCGGCCTGGGTGCCGTGCACATTGCCTTGGAAAACCACGGCATTCTCGGTCTGGCTGTAGACCATTTTGTCCGCTGTGATGCGCACGGGATCTTCCTTGCCAGCCTCGGGAGCCTTGCCGGACAAAAGGCTGCGATTGTCCTTCACCGGGCTTTTCAGCGTAGAATCGGCAACCGGTTTGCTCGCAGTCTTGGTTGGAGCCGCAGGCTGAGGAGTCTCCATCGGGGTAGGCGCGGCCTGCGTCTTGGCCTGGTTGGCCGGGACAAGGAATTTGATTTCCGCGAATCCGATGGCCCTCGTCACATCCCGTTTCGGTTCGGTCATGTCGAAGAGCGCGACCCAGCCATTCGGCTGGACGAAATCGACGCGCACGCGATCGCCAGGCTTCATGGTGCGGACCAGCGGCGAGGCCGGGTCCGGCTTCAGACGCACGTTGACTGGCTGCTCAACCACGCGGACTTCGCCCCACGTCTGCGGAGCCGGAACGTTCGTCTGTTCCGCGACACCCTGCACGCACAGGCAGACAAGCAGGAACACGGCTGCACAAGCCGTTATGAAAAGCGGATTCCTGCGCTGCCTCACTACTTCTTCTCCTTCTTGAGGGAATTCAAGCTCTCAGGGGTGAACTCGGCGGCAACGCCGCCGGCGGCAGTCAACTCACGGGTCTCCAGGTTGATCTCGACCGTGGTGGCGTTTACCGTGAAGTCCGGCCGGGTGACGATGACGCGGCCCTTGAAATAGGCCTTCTTCATCGCGCCGATGTAGTCGAACACGTCCGAGGTCAGCGCGAAGGAGCCGAAGCGGCCGGCGATATTGTCGCGCAACGTCACGGTGTTGCCCGACTGGTTGATCTCGCCCAGGTCGGACATGATGAACACTTCCTCCCGGTCAGCCCCGACATACGCCGAGAGCTGCGGACGGATCACCTGCACGATCCGCTGGTCCAGGCTATACTGGGCGCTTTTCGCCCGGATGCGCCACAACTCCTTGCCATCGCTGCCCTGCACAAGCTCCAGGTCCTCGGCCACCACGTCTGGTTCGGCCTTGGCTGGCTGCACTTCTGGTGCAGGAGTTGTGCTGTGGTTCGCGCGCTGCTGATTGACCACCAGACCGATGGCCAGACCAAGCAGGAAAATCACGACCACAGTGACAAAAGGCTTGCGCATTCATTAGCTCCACTTCTCCCAGGCCGCATCGAACTGACCGCGACAGCGCAGGAGGAACATGACGGCCTCGCGGACCGCCCCCTGCCCGCCGGTGCGTTGGGAGATCCACTTGGCCAGGGCGAGGATTTCCGGCTGCGCGTTTGCCACGGCCATGGGGAATCCAACGGCCCCCATGACGCCCGCGTCCACCCAGTCGTCGCCCAGGTAGGCGACCTCTGAGCGCTCCAGGCCCAGTCTTCCTCGTATCGCATCCATCAGGGGCACCTTGTCCACGTGCCCGGCGTGGTACTCCGTGATGCCCAGTTCCCGGACCCGCTTCTCCACCGCCACATGCGTGAGGCCGGTAATGACGGCTATGCCCAGGCCAAATGATTGTGCAATTTTGATTCCAAGGCCGTCCTGCACGTTGAAACGCTTGGTGACATGGCCCTCGTGGTCGTAATACAGCCCACCGTCCGTCAGCACGCCATCCACGTCCAGAATCAGAAGTTTGACGGAGTTTCCAAGGGCCAGCAAAGCTTTATCCGACACTGGGCACGCTCCAGATGGCAAGCAGGCGCTTGAGAAGTCCTTCAAGCTGCGCCAGGGGCAGACTGTTGGGGCCATCGCACAGGGCGCGGTCCGGGTCCGGATGGACTTCCAGAAACACGCCGTTTGCTCCAGCAGCAACAGCCGCGCTGGCCAAGGTCGAGACGAACTCGCGCTGGCCGCCGGAACACCCGCCCTGCCCTCCCGGCAACTGCACGGAATGGGTGGCGTCGAACACCACCGGCGCGCCGAAGCCGCGCATGATGGGGATTGCGCGCATGTCCACCACGAGGTTGTTGTAGCCAAAGCTCGAACCGCGTTCCGTGAGCCAGAAGCGGCCATTCCCGGCTGATCGCAGCTTTTCCGCCGCGTTCTTCATGTCCCAGGGGGCCACGAACTGGCCCTTCTTGACGTTGACGATGCGACCGGTTTCAGCAGCCGCAACCAGCAGGTCCGTCTGCCTGCACAAGAATGCAGGAATTTGCAGAACGTCGGCCACCTCGGCCACAGGCCGGGCCTGCTCGGGCAGATGGATGTCCGTGACAATGGGCAGACCGGTGGCCTCGCGCACCTCGGCCAGCCAGGACAGCCCCATGTCCATGCCCGGGCCACGGAAGCTTGTCACCGAGGTCCTGTTGGCCTTGTCGTAGGAGCTTTTGAAGATGATCGGCAGCGCCAGGCGCTCGGAGATGGCCGCCAGTTCGCGCGCCACATCAAGCGCAAGCTGGCGGCTTTCCAGCACGCACGGCCCGGCCAGCAGGAACGGTCCTGTCAGGCTTTTGGCGTAGAGCGCGGCGCTGTCCCTGGTCATGCTACTTGCCCTTGGCATACTTCACCGCCGCGGCGATGAATTCCCGGAACAGGGGGTGCGGGTGCATGGGGCCGGACTTGAACTCCGGATGGAACTGGCAGCCCAAAAACCAGGGGTGCCCCGGCAACTCCACGATCTCCACCAACTCCTCGTCCGGAGAGGTGCCGGAGAGCACCAGCCCGGCCTTCTGCAGGGCGTCGGCGTATTTCTTGTTGAATTCGTAGCGGTGGCGGTGACGTTCCTCGATCTTGGGCTCGCCGTAGGCCTCAAGGGCCTTGGTGTCCTTCATCAGCTTGCAGGGGTACGAGCCCAGCCGCATGGTGCCGCCCTTGTTGGACGCTTCGTTGCGCTTCTCGACCCGTTTCTTGCGGAAGTCGTACCACTCGGTCATGAGGTAGATGACCGGATCTGGCGTGAATTCGTCGAACTCCTGCGAGTTGGCCTTCTCAAGTCCCAAAACGTGGCGCGAGAATTCGATGACCGCGCACTGCATGCCCAGGCAGATGCCGAAGAAAGGCACCTTGTTCTCGCGGGCGTACTTGATGGACAGAATCTTGCCCTCAACCCCGCGCGAGCCGAAGCCGCCCGGCACCAGGATGGCGTCCAGGTTCTTCAGGCGCTTCTCCACGTTCTTGGGCGTGATCTCTTCCGAGTTCACATATTCAAGTTCGAGGGCGACCTCGTTGGCCACGCCGCCGTGCACCAGGGCCTCGTGCAGGCTCTTGTACGCCTCTTTCAGGTCCACATACTTGCCCACGATGCCGACCTTGACCTTGCCCTTGGGATTCTGGATGCGGCGGTTCAGCTCCTTCCAGGGGTCGAGCTCGGCGTTCTTGGCCGGCAGCTTCAAGAGGATGGCGATCTTCTGGTCCACGCCCTCGCGGTAGAACTCCAGCGGCACCTCATAGATGCTCTTCACGTCCACGGCGGAGAACACGGCGTCGCGGTCCACGTCGCAGAAGAGCGCGATCTTGGCCTTGAGTTCATCGGGCAGAGGCACTTCGGAACGGCAGAGAATGATGTCGGGCTGGATGCCGATGGCCCGCAGCTCCTTGACGCTGTGCTGCGTGGGCTTGGTCTTGAGCTCCCCGGCCGCGCGCATGTACGGAACCAGGGTCAGGTGCAGATACAGGACGTTTTCCTTGCCCAAATCGTTCTTGAGCTGGCGGATGGCCTCCAGAAACGGCAAGCCCTCGATGTCGCCGACCGTGCCGCCGATCTCGATGAGCGCCACGTCCTCGTCGTTCTTGGCCACGTTGAGCACGGCGTGCTTGATCTCGTCGGTGATGTGCGGGATGACCTGGACCGTGCCGCCCAGATAGTCGCCGCGGCGTTCCTTGTTGATGACGTTCTCGTAAATGCGGCCGGAGGTGAAGTTGTTGCCCTGGCCCATGTGGATGTTCAGGTAGCGCTCGTAGTGTCCCAGGTCGAGGTCGGTCTCGGCCCCGTCCTCGGTAACGTAGACCTCGCCATGCTGGAAGGGGTTCATGGTGCCGGGGTCGACGTTGATATAGGGGTCGAGCTTCTGGATGGTGACCTTGAGGCCGCGAGCCTGCAAGAGCGCGCCGATGGAGGCTCCGGCCAGCCCCTTGCCCAGAGAGGAAAGCACCCCGCCAGTAATGAATATGTACTTGGTCTTCATGCAAACACCCCTTCAAGTCTGCTCAGGTTCTGTTATTGTCGTGTGTTGACGACTCACGCACGCACACGTATTCTTTTCGTTTGCGGGGCCGAAATTTTAACGGCCCCCGCGTCCAGCGCCGCAGGAGGACGATCATGGCCCGCGTCAAAGCACTTGTTCTTACCGGATATGGCACCAATTGTGAACAGGAATCCGCACACGCGGCCCGGCAATCCGGGGCCGACGAAGCGGATATCGCATATTTTTCCGATATTTCCTCCGGCCACACACGGATGGAGAATTACAACTTCCTCATTTTTCCCGGCGGCTTCCTAGACGGCGACGATTTGGGCTCGGCCCAGGCAGCGGCCTTGCGCTGGCGTTTCGCCAAAACGGCAACGGGCGAGCCTGTCATTGACCAGTTGCGCGCGTTCTTCGAGGCGGGCGGCATCATCCTCGGCATCTGCAACGGGTTTCAGCTGCTCGTGAAGCTTGGCCTGCTGCCAGCGCTCGACGGCAAGTACTTCGAGCGCCAGATGTCGCTTTCAAACAACGATTCCGCGCGCTTCGAGGACCGCTGGGTGCACCTTGGCGTCAACAAGAACAGCCCTTGCGTGTTCACCAAGGGCATCGACCGCCTGTACCTGCCCGTGCGGCACGGCGAGGGCAAAATCGTGCCCCTGGACCAGGCTACGCTTGAGGCCGTCGAAGCCAACAATCTGGTGGCTCTGCGCTACCTGGACCCGGAAACAGGCCAGCCGACGCTTGAGTATCCGCTGAACCCCAACGGCTCGCCCAACGCCATTGCCGGACTCACCGACCCCACAGGCCGCATCCTGGGTCTGATGCCCCATCCCGAGGCGTACAACCACCCCTGCAACCATCCCGGCTGGACCCGCGGCGAGACCTCCGCCCTGGGCCTTACCCTGCTGGAAGCCGGGGTGCGCTACCTGAAAGCCCTGTAGGCCATGCGCCAAGCGCCTTGCCCGCCCGCCCTTCCGCCAGGACACGAGAGGGGCCAGACCTGGCGTTCGCTCATGGCCCTGGCCTTTGACGAGGCCTGCGCGGCGGGGGCGCAAGACGAAGCCCCTGTCGGAGCCGTGCTCATCGACGCGCAGGGAACCGTGCTTGCCCGCGCCCACAACAGCCCCATCGCCCTGAACGACCCAACGGCCCATGCGGAGGTGCTCTGCCTCCGCCAGGCCGGGACCAGGGCCGGGAACTACCGTCTGCCCGGCAGCGTCCTGTTCGTGACCCTTGAACCCTGCCTGATGTGCCTGGGCGCGCTCTTGCACGCGCGGGTGGCGGGCATTGTGTTCGCCGCTTTGGACCCCAAGGCCGGTGCGCTGGTTTCGCATCTTGACGGCGCGAACCTGTCCTTTTCCAACCACAGGCCCTGGGTCCTCCAGGGGGTCATGGCCGAAGACTGCTCCGCGCTGCTGAAACGCTTCTTTCTGGCTCGCCGCAAGTCTGCTTGAACCAGATATTGGTCCGCCAAGAACGGTTATTTGCCAACCCTATTATCTAGAAATAATCTCAAGATAATCTACATACTGATTTTATGCGAAAATACTGCCAAGCAATTTGCAAAAACAAACGGCCGCGCATCTTGTTAGGATGCGCAGCCGCAAGTGGTTTCAGCAAGGCTGCTAGAGGAAATCCGGGTCGATGGCGGCCTTTCCGCCAGCCAGCATGATCTTGTAGTAGCGCAGGGCGCGTTCATCGACGGGCACGATGGGGAAGTTTTTGCGGCAGGCGTCGCACTGGGCCATGGCTGGCCGGGTGGGCGCGATGAGCGTGACCTCTCGGCCACAATGCGGGCACTGGTACAGGAATATGATCTCCATTCCAGCCGGGCGCACGGGCGTGATGGGCTTGGACATGTTGCTCCCCTGCTCCGCGCCTAGCCGGCGAAGAGGCTTTCGCCGCTCATGGCGGCCGGTTTCTCAAGGCCCCAGGAGGCCAGAATGGTGGGCGCGATGTCACCCAGCTTGCCGGGCTTCAGCCCACGTCCGCCAGTCGCATCAAGATACAAAAGGGGCACGGGGTTGGTGCTGTGCGCGGTCTGCGGGCCGCCGCTGGCGTCCAGCATCTCCTCGGCGTTGCCGTGGTCGGCGGTGAGAAACACCTGGCCGCCAGCGGCAAGGAACGCCGCCACCAGCCTGCCCACGCACTCGTCCACGGTCTCGCAGGCCCGGATGGCCGCAGGGATGATGCCCGTATGGCCCACCATGTCCAGGTTGGCCAGGTTGCATACGCACAGGTCGAACCCGGCGCGGCGCGCAAGAAGCGCCTCGGTGACTTCGCGCGCGCTCATCTCGGGTTTGTGGTCGTAGGTGGGCACCTCGCGCGGCGAGGGTATGAGCACGCGCTCCTCGCCCGGCAGCGGTTCCTCGACCCCGCAGTTGAGGAAGTAGGTCACATGGGCGTACTTCTCGGTCTCCGCGATGCGCAGTTGCTTGAGGCCGTTCTCGCTCACCACCTGGCCCAGAAAGCCATCCAGAGACTGCGGCCCAAAGGCCGCTGGCAGCGGGAACGAGGACTCGTACCGGGTCATAGTCGCGAAGGCGGAAAGCTTGGGGCAGTAGGGTCGAGGGAATTCGTTAAAGTCTTTCTCGAAAAAAGCGCGACAGATCTGACGGGCGCGATCAGCCCGGAAATTGAAGAAAAACAACGCGTCGCCATCGCCGATCTGGCCAAGGGGCTTTCCGGCCTCGTCCACCACCATGCGGGGCTTCACGAACTCATCGGTCTCACCGGCTTCGTAGGCGTCGCGGATGGCGGAGACCGCATCGCGCACAGCCACGCCCTGCCCGCAGGCCAAACCAAGATAGGCCAATTCATTGCGCTCGTAGTGCTTGTCCCGGTCCATGGCGTAGTAACGGCCCGTCACCGTGGCCACCGTCCCTGCGCCAAGTTCGCCAAGCTTGGCCTCAAGGCCTGAAACGTAGGCGAGCCCGCTGGAGGGCGGGGTGTCACGGCCATCGAGAAAGGCGTGGATAAAGATTTCCTTGATTCCCTGGCTCTTGGCAAGGGCAACAAGGGCGTGGATGTGGTTCTGGTGGCTGTGCACGCCGCCATCGGACACAAGGCCCATGAGGTGCAGCCGCCCGCTGCCCGCCTTGGCCTTGGCGCACAGCTCAAGTAGCACGGAGTTGGTCAGGAACTCACCGTTTTCAATGGCAATGTCGATGCGGGTCATGTCCTGGTAGACGATGCGCCCGGCGCCGATGTTCATATGCCCCACTTCCGAATTGCCCATGAAACCATCGGGCAGGCCCACCGCCCTGCCCGAGCAGGCAAGCCGCGTGTGCGGATATCTGGCGAAGAGGCCGTCGAGCACCGGCGTCTTGGCGAGCGACACGGCATTGCCCGGCCCAGCCGCGGCCAGGCCGTAGCCGTCCAGGATGAGCAGCAGCGTCGGGATGACCGGCATCAGTCCTCCTGCGAACGCTCGGGCCGCAAACCCGAGGGCGCGTCCACGCGCTTGCCCTCGGCCCAGAGACCTTCGATATTGTAGAAGCGGCGGATCTCGTCCTGAAACACATGGATGATGATGTCGTTCAGATCGACGAGAATCCAGGTGCCTGCGTCGTATCCCTCCATGCCGAAGGAAATGAAACTCTTTTCCTTGGCGAGGTGCAGGGCTGCGTCGGCCAGGGACTGGGCATGGCGCTGTCCGCGCGCGCTCACAACGACGATGTGCTCTGCAATGGGGCAGATACCGGTGACATCGAGCACGACGATGTCTTCCCCCTGCTTCTCGTCCAGAAGCGCAGCCAGAAGCTGGCTTTTCTGCTCGGTAGGGATGGCGGGCGTGGTCGGCTGATTGGATTTTTTCTTCATGATTCCTCTGGCCGCGAAGCGCGGCGGATGCTGGCTTGGCTTGGCTTGTACTGAAAACGGGCCGCAAGCGCAATGCGCTTGGCTATCCGGCCACCAGCAGGTTGTCCCAGCGCAGCCACAGCCAGAGGGCGGCGATGGCGAAGCTCGCCAGGGTGACGGGCAGCCCGACGCGCAGATGCCTGCGCCAGGTGATGAAGATGCCCTGCCGGGCCGCCTGTTCGGCCACAATGAGATTCGCGATACTGCCAAGCAGGAAGAGATTCCCGGCAAGCGTGCTCACAAGCGCGAGCAGCAGCCGGGCTTGCGGAGTCGGACTCACAGGCAAAAGCAGCATCACGGCCGGTACGTTGGAGATGATGTTCGACAGCACGGCGGTGAGCGCGAAGAGCCAGGCGGGCTGTTCCACCGCGACCCCAAGCCAGCGGACGCCCTCGAACATCCGGTCCAGAAGGCCGACCTGGGCCACGGCATGGTTGACCACAAAGAGCCCGAGAAACAGCAGCAACAGCTGCCAGTCTACAAGAGCAAAGACCACGCGTGATTCCGTGCGCCGGCTCAAGAGCACAAGCCCGCCAGCGGTCAGCGCCACGACCTCGCGCGGCATGTTTAGAAACAGGAAGCCGACAAGGGCGAAGCCCATGAGCAGACAGCCCTTGAGTGTGGGCCAGGGACGGAACTCCACGGCAGGGGCCGGAACCACCTGCCGGTCAAGGTTCCATTCATTTCTTGAAAGCGCCCCAATAATGCCCCAGGCGAACAACAGCGAGGCCAACACAGGCGGCAGGGCGTCGAGCATGAAGGCTCCGAAGGGAAGGCCGCCCACCTGGCCGATGAGCATGTTCTGCGGGTTGCCGATGAGCGTGGCGGCCGAGCCGATGTTCGAGGCGCAGGCCAGTCCGAGCAGGAAGGGCACGGGATTCAGCCCGCGCCGCAGGGTTCCCTCGATCAGGATGGGCGTCATGGCCAGGCAGACGATGTCGTTGACGAGCAAGGCCGAGAGCCCGGCTCCCGCCAGCATGACGAGCAAAAGCAGCCCCGGCGCGGAGGATTGTGCCTGGGCGATGCGCCGGGCAAGCAAGGTGTAGAAGCCGCCTAGGCGCAACTGGGCCGAGACAAGCATGAGGCCGAAGAGCAGGCTCATTGTCGGCATGTCCACGCTGGCCCAGGCCTCGCGCGAATCAACGACGCCAGCGGCAAGAAGCGCCACCGCGCCGAGCAGCGCCACGCCCGCGCGGTTCACCACAAGCCCCGGCAGATGCCCCAGAATCATCCCCAGGTACACCACGGCGAACACGGCCAGCACAAGATTCTGCATCACGACCCCTGAAAGAAACATCACGAATGGGCTCTATGCCAGCCGTGCCGCGATGACAAGCGAACATCGGAGGATGTTGCCGAATCTGCCGCATTCCTTGACTGGCAAAGGGGATTCGGGCAAGGATTTTTCATGCTGTCACTCCCCGGAAGTCACGCGCTCCCCTTTGGGCCGGCCTTTTAGCCGCCAAGGCCATGGCACGGATACAGCGGGGCGACGCGCGAATCCAGGGCCATGGACGAGTGAATCAGACTTACTTGTAGCGGGTGCTTGCCCGCCTCACTTGAATACGCCGACGCAGCTCGCACCCTGCGTGTCCTTGAAGGAGGTCAGGCGATGATTTTTGACGTGGAACACGAGACAATGCCTCGCGAAGAACTGGAGGTGTTGCAGCTCCGGCGTCTGCAGAACGTTGTGGCGCGCGTGTACGAGAACGTGCCCTTCTACCGCAAGAAGCTCGACGAGCGCGGCGTGAAGCCGGAGCACATCCAGAAGCTTTCCGATGTGACGCTGTTGCCCTTCACCGAGAAGCAGGACCTGCGCAACCACTATCCCTTCGGCCTGTTCGCGGTCTCCCGCGAGAACATCGTGCGCCTGCATTCGTCGTCCGGCACCACGGGCAAGGCCACGGTCGTCGGATACACCAAGCGCGACATCAAGAACTGGGGGCACATGGTGGCCCGCTGTCTGGCAGCGGCTGGCGCGCACAGCGGCGATTTCATCCATAATGCCTACGGCTACGGCCTGTTTACCGGCGGTCTTGGCGTGCACTACGGCGCGGAGGAACTGGGCGCCACGGTGATCCCCATCTCCGGCGGAGGCACGCGCAGGCAGGCCATGCTGCTGCGAGACTTCGGCGCGACCGTGCTCACCTGCACCCCGTCCTACGCCCTGCACCTCTACGAGGCGGCCAAGGAGATGGGCATCGACTTCCACGACCTGCCCATTCGCATCGGCATTCACGGCGCGGAGCCCTGGACGGAGTCCATGCGCACCGAAATCGAGAACAAGCTCGGCATCACGGCCATCGACATTTACGGCCTGTCGGAGATCATGGGGCCGGGCGTGGCGATTGAATGCGCCAAGGTCAAGAAAGGCCTGCATATCCAGGAGGACCACTTCCTGGCGGAGATCATCGACTCGGAAACCGGCGAGCAGAAGAGCCCCGGCGACAAAGGCGAGCTGGTCATCACCACGCTGACCAAGGAGGGCATCCCGCTCCTGCGCTACCGCACGCGCGACATCAGCAGGCTGAACACCGCGCCCTGCCGTTGCGGGCGGACAACCGCGAGAATGGAACGGGTCACGGGCCGCAGCGACGACATGCTCATCATCCGTGGCGTCAATGTGTTCCCGTCGCAGATCGAGACCATCCTGCTTGAGACCGAAGGCTTGACGCCCCACTACCAGCTGATCGTCGGCCGCTCCAACAACCTGGACACCCTGGAGGTCCGCGTTGAGGTGGACGAGGCTGTGTTCTCCGATCAGATCAAGAATTTACAGCGCCTTGAAATCAAGATAGAAAAGAACATCAAGGAGTTCCTGGGCGTCACCGCCAAGTGCAAGCTGGTGGAGCCCAAGGGCATCGAACGCAGCGAGGGCAAGGCCAAGCGCATCATCGATATGCGCAACAGCCAGGCGTAGCCCGCCCGCAATAGATGCGCCTGCCGAGCACATCCGGGCACGAGCAAAAAAACCAAGCGAGGAGAATCATGAAGGTCGATCAACTCTCCATCTTCCTGGAAAACCGCGCCGGTCGCCTGGCCGAGGTCACCCGCATCCTGGCCGACTCCGGGGTGAACATTCGCGCCCTCTCCCTGGCCGACACCTCGGACTTCGGCATCCTGCGGCTCATCGTCTCGGACTTCGAGAAGGCCAAGACCAACCTGAAGGCTGGCGGCTTCACCGTCGGGCGCACCACCGTCGTGGCCGTCGAGGTGCCGGACCAGCCCGGCGGGCTGAACAGCATCCTGGAGATGTTGCGCGACGCCAAGATCAACGTGGAATACATGTACGCGTTCGTCAACCAGACCGGCGAACATGCCATCATCATCTTCCGCTTCGACCGCACGGACCAGGCCATTGAGCTGTTGCAAAAGAACAACATCGCCATAGTGCCCGGCGAGAAGCTTTACAAAATGTAATCAGGTGGGGAGCCTTCGGGCTCCCCTTCTTCATCCCGATGACCAACGCCTGCCCGCCCATTAACGCCGAGTGGCTTGCCAGGATGCGCTCCGCCAAGCCGGAACTCTTGCGCACGCTTTTCTCCATGTTCCTGGCCGACGAGCCCAAGCGCCTTGGCGAGTTGGCCGAGGCCATCGCCAAGGGCGACCTGAAGCTGGCCTGCTATCATGCGCATTCGATGAAGGGCGCTGCCGCGACCATGGGCATGGAGCCTTTGCGCGACGCCTGCCGTGAGCTTGAATTCGCGGCCAGGGAAACAGGCGGGCAAGCCTCAGCCCCCAATGACGCCCTGGCAAAGGTCGAGCGCGAGGCCGAGACCGTGTTCGCGATCATGCGGCAGGAAGTTTCATTGGGCTAGCGGCTATCACACTGCGCGCCATCCTCCTAAAAAAGCGCCGGGCCTCAACAAGAGACCCGGCGCTTTGCGTTTAAAGCACGAGAGAAACTACAAGATGTCGCCGATGCCAAAGAGCCGCTCAGGCTCTTTTTTGGCAAGCCACTTGGCCGCGCGCAGCGCGCCCTGGGCGAAGTTCTCGCGCGAGTGCGCCCGGTGGGTCACCTCGATGCGCTCCCCAGGGCCAAAGAAATACGCGGTGTGGTCGCCCACGACGTCGCCGCCGCGAATGGCCATGACGCCGAGTTCCTTTTCGCCGCGCTCGCCGATGATGCCGTCCCGTGAATGCTTCTTCACCTCATCGTAGACCCAGCCGCGCGCGCTCGCCATGCACTCCGCAAGCTTGAGCGCCGTGCCGCTGGGGGCGTCCTTTTTCCTGTTGTGGTGTATCTCCATCATTTCCATGTCATAGGCTGGGCCAAGCATCTGCACCAGTTGGGGCAGCACCTTCAAGAGCACATTGATTCCCAGGCTCATGTTCGGGGCCAGCAGAATGGGCACACGAGTCGCGGCCTCCTGCACAATGGCCAACTGGTCGGGCTTCATGCCCGTGGTGCCGATGACTACAGGATTGCCGTGGCGTTTGCAGATGCCGACATGCTCGATGGTCGCCTCGGGCGAGGTGAACTCCACGACGATTGCGCGCGGCGACTGCGGCAAAACCTCGTCGAGGTCGGCGGAGACGAGGCAGTCCAGGTTCTCCAATTCGGAGAGCCTGTCCGCACGCTCAATGACAGCCTTGAGGTTCAGCTCCGGGTCATTCTGGGACATGCGCACCAGGGTGCTGCCCATGCGTCCGCAGCCACCCATGATGATGACATCAGTGATGAGGTTGGTTGTCATGATATGGTTTCCTCCAGATTAGGGGGTCGTCATCCCGTGTATCCGCAGCATATCCAAAAACTGTTGGAAGTCCAGTATGGTGAGCCCCAGGTTCCGAGCCTTCTCGACCTTGTGCGCCGTCGGCTTGTCGCCGGCAACGAGGTAATCAAGCCTCGCCGACACGCTTGTGGCGCGCGAAGCGCCCAGGCTCTCCACCCAGGCTTCGGCCTTCTTGCGCGGAATGTCATCGGAGAGTTTACCTGTGAACATGAAGGTTTTTCCGGAGAGCGGCAAGCTCTCCCCGGATGTTCCGCCACTCGGCCACAGTCCCAGTTCCTTGAAGCGCGCCAGCATGGCCTGATTGCCCTCGTTCGAGCAAAATGCGCGGATGCTGGCGGCAACCTTTGGGCCAACATCCTTGAGCCTCATCAGTTCCGTGTCGTCGGCGGCGCACAGCTCGTCCATGTCGGCAAAGCGTTTCGCCAGTTCCTTGGCCGTCTGCTCGCCCACCTGCTCTATGCCAAGGGCGCTGATGAACCGGGCCAGGGTGGCGTTCTTGCGGCCTTCTTCCACCGAACGCACGAAGTTCTCAGCGCTTTTGGCCCCCATGCGCTCAAAGGACTGCAAACGTACTGGGCTGATTTTCGTCGCGTCGAACAGGTCGGCGGGCGAAGCGATGACACCCTTCTCCACCAGCCGCTCGATCCACTTCTCCCCCACCCCATCCATGGCCAGCCCGGCCTTGGACACGAAGTGCGCAATGCCCAGCACCACCCGCGCCGGGCAGGCATGGTTGGGGCAATAGGTGAACTTCTCCTCGGCAATGACCACGCTGCCGCAGGCCGGGCACCTATCCGGGAAGAAAAAAGCCTCACGCGCTTCGTGCGCCGCGTCCTTCACCACTTGGGCCACCTGCGGGATGACATCGCCCGCGCGCTGGATGCGCACAGTGTCGCCCACGCGGACGTCCAGCTCCTGAATATGGCTTGCGTTGTGCAGAGTCGCGCTGGAGACGACCACCCCGCCCACGCGCACAGGGTCCAGCTCGGCGACCGGGGTGAGCACGCCCGTGCGGCCCACCTGGATGTTGATGGCCTTGAGCACGGTGCTGGCCTGCTCGGGCGGGAACTTGAGCGCCAAGGCCCAGCGGGGCGCGCGCGCCGTCTGGCCCAGCAGCCGTTGCAAGGCCAGGTTGTTGATCTTGGCGACCACCCCGTCGATCTCAAACGGCAGCGTGTTGCGGCGGGCCAGCAAGTCCTGGTAGAATTCCGCCACGGCCTCGGCAGAGCCGCAGCGCCAGGCTTCCGGAGCCGTGGCCAGGCCCAGGGCCGACACGCCGCGCATCACATGCTCCTGGGTGGTCCAAACCCGGCTCACAGCATCGGACACGCGGCCTACGCCATAGGCCAGGAAACGCAGTGGCCGGGCCGCCACAATATTCGGATCGAGCTGGCGGATGGACCCGGCCGCGGCATTGCGTGGATTGGCGAAGGGCTTCAGGCCCGCGCGCGCCTGAGCCTCGTTCAGGGCGACAAAGTCGGCCACCGCCATGACCACCTCGCCGCGAACGTCGAGCAGGGCCGGAACGTCCCCGGAGGACGACAGCAGATGCCCGCGCACGTTGCGCACCATGCGCAGGTTGGCGGTCACGTTCTCGCCAACCTCGCCGTCGCCGCGCGTGGAGCCCACGCTCAAGGCGCCAGATTCATAAGTCAGTTCTGCGGCCAGCCCGTCCATCTTCGGTTCCACCCAGAACTCGGCCAAGGCAGCGCGCGGGTCCGGGATCTCGCGGGCAAGACCCTTGAGTTCCAACAGAGCGGGTCTTTGGGGCTTCTGTGGGGCGGGCATCTCAAGCCCGGGGAGCAGCAGCCCCTGGCCCGAGGCGGACGCCGTTTGCACCGTGCGCGGGCACAGGCGCTGGGCGGCGTCGATGAACGCAGTCCAGCCGCCCTCGCCGCCGAGCAGCATGCCTGCGGCCAAGGGGCGCAGCTTAGTGGCCAGATCCTTGCGCTCGTCCTTCTTCTTGTCCTGGCTCTGCAGAAGCGGCCGTCCGAGCCATGTCTCCATGCCGACGAGGGCAAGCTCAGTGACGGCGTCCCGGAAGGCGTTGGGCAGCTTCACCTCCGCGAACTCATGCCATTCGTCCAGGCTCATGGCATTGTCCAGGCTCATCATGGGCAGGGCATGGCGATGCGGAGCAAAGCCATCCGCCACCTGTCCGCCCACGCGCCGGGTGGGCGAGTTGGCGTCGGCCAGCTCCGGATGTTCGGCTTCGAGCGCGGCAAGCTCCCGAAACAACGCGTCATATTCGGCGTCTGAAATCTCTGGACTATCAAGGACGTAATACTGGTGGTTGTGGTGCTCCAACCGTTCGCGCAGTTCGTCGATCCGCTGTGCAGGGTCCATGGAGGATGTGGTGTCGTGGTTCACAAAAGCTCGCTGATGCGTTGCAGGTCGGTCTGCCTGCCCAAGGTGATGAGCGTATCCTTGGCGCAGAGCACTTCCCGGGAGCCTGGGTTGAACACGAGGGTTCCGTCGTCGCGCTTGATGGCCACGATGATCAGGTCATAGTCCTTGCGGATGTTGGACTCCATCAGGTTCTTTCCGACATATTCGGATTCCGGGCTGATGGCGAGCTGCTCCAGTTGCAGGTCGATGTTGCCGCGCACGGCCAGGTCGAGGAAGTCCGTGACCGTGGGCCGGAGCACGGTGTGCGCCATGCGCACCCCGCCGATGAGGTGCGGCAGCACGACCCGGTCCGCACCGGCGAACTCCAGCCGGGTGATGTGCGACGCGTTGTTGGCGCGGGCGATGATCGAGATGCCGGGATTCAACTGGCGCGCGGTCAAGGTCACGTAGACATTGGCGGCCTCGTCGGTCAGCGCGGTGACGATGGACTTGGCGCGTTTGATGCCCGCGGCCATGAGCACGGAGTCGTCCGTGGCGTCGCCGCAGAGGTGCATGATGCCGTCGCGCTTGAGAAGCTCAATGAGTTCCGGCGAATGTTCGATGACCACGACATCGGAGCTGACCTTGAGAATCTCCTGCACCACCACGCTGCCAATACGCCCAAAGCCACAGATGATGTAGTGGTTGTCGAGTTTGTCTATGCGCCGTTGCACTTTTCGCCTCCACAAGAGATTGTGCAGATGTCCATCAACGATCATCTGGGTGAATGAGCCAACAATATAGGCGAAATTGCCCACACCGAGGATGATGATGGCCGAGGTGAGAAGCCGCGCCCGGTCCGAAAGGGGCTGGATCTCGCCGAAACCGACGGTGGAAAGCGTGATCACCATCATGTAGAAGCTGTCAACAAAGGACCAGCCTTCGATGAACATGAACACGCTCAGGCCGAAGACAAACACAAGGCACATGATGCAGATTCCAAGCAAAAGCTGGAACAGCGAGCCCCATTTGTCCTTGAAGGCGCGGATTCGCGCGATGTTCAGCGTTGCGCCCATTCACTCTCCCAGTTGCAGCAGCCGTTCGCGATAGCCCAGGACACGGTCGCGCAGCGCCGCGGCCCGTTCGAACTCCAACTCCTTGGCCGCCTCGCGCATTTCACGCTCCAGGGCGGCGATCTCCTTCTTGAGCCGCTTGGGGTCAAGCTCGCGCAACAACTCGTCAGGGGTCGGCGTCTGGCCGTCTGGCGCGGCATGCGCGGCCAGCGCGCCAAGCAGGTTGTCCAGCCCCTTGATGATCGTCTGCGGAACGATGCCGTTTTCCTCGTTGTACTGAAGCTGCTTCTCCCTTCTCCGGGCCGTCTCGTCAAGGGCCGCGCGCATGGAGGGCGTCACGCTGTCCGCGTAAAGCATCACTCGTCCACCGGCGTTGCGCGCCGCGCGGCCAAAGGTCTGGATGAGCGAGCGTGTGCTCCTGAGAAAACCCTCCTTGTCGGCATCCAGAATCGCAACCAACGAAACTTCTGGAATATCCAGCCCCTCTCGCAGCAAGTTGATGCCCACAAGCACATCGAACTCGCCCATGCGCAAGGCCTGGATGATGGCCATGCGCTCCAGGGTCTCCACATCGGAGTGCAGGTACCGCGTGCTGACGCCCATCTGGTTCAGATAGTCCGTCAGATCCTCGGCCATGCGCTTGGTGAGGGTGGTCACGAGCACACGTTCATTCCGGGCAACGCGCAATTTGCACTCGCCCAGCAGATCATCGACCTGTCCGGACACGGGCCGGATCTCGATTTCAGGATCAACCAGCCCGGTGGGCCGGATGACCTGCTCCACGACAAGGCCCTGGCTGCGCTCCAACTCCCAGGGGCCGGGCGTTGCCGAAATGTACACCGCCTGACCAAGGCGCTGCTTGAACTCGTCGAAGTTCAGGGGGCGGTTGTCCAGGGCGCTGGGCAGGCGGAACCCGAAGTCCACCAATGTGCTTTTGCGCGAAAAGTCGCCGTTGAACATGCCGCCCACCTGCGGGACCGTGATGTGGCTTTCGTCGAGGAAGAACAGGAAGTCCTCCGGGAAATAGTCGATGAGCGTGGCTGGCGGCTGGCCCGGTTCGCGTCCGTCCAGGTGGCGTGAATAGTTCTCGATACCGTTGCAATAGCCCAGTTCCTCGATGGTCTCCAGGTCGAACATGGTGCGCTGCTCCAAGCGTTGCGCTTCCACCAGCTTGCCCTGTGCACGAAACTCGGCCAAGCGCCCTTGGAGTTCGTCGCGGATTGCACCGGTTGCGCGCTTCAGGTTCTCCTGGTCGGAGACATAGTGCGAACCCGGGTAGATGACCGTCTTGCGCAGGGTGGCCAGCACCTGCCCTGTGAGCGGGTCCGTCTCCTGGATGCTCTCGATCTCGTCGCCAAAGAAGCTGATGCGCAGGGCCTTTTCCCGCGCATAGGCCGGGATGAGCTCCAGGGCATCGCCGCGGACACGAAAGACGCCACGATGGAAATCCGTGTCGTTGCGTTCGTAGTGAACTTCAACAAGCCGCTTGATGAGCGCCTCCAGGCTCATCCGCTGCCCCGTCTCCACCGGGATGATCATCTTGGCGTAGTATTCCGGAGAGCCCAAGCCGTAGATGCAGGACACCGAGGCCACGATGAGCACGTCGCGCCGGGTGAGCAGCGCGTGCGTTGCAGCGTGGCGCAGCTTGTCGATGTCGTCGTTGATGCTGGAGTCCTTCTCGATGTACGTGTCTGAATGCGGCAGGTAGGCTTCCGGTTGGTAATAGTCGTAATAACTGACGAAATACTCGACGGCGTTGTTCGGGAACAGGCCTTTGAACTCGTTGAAGAGTTGCGCGGCCAGGGTCTTGTTGGGCGCCAGCACGAGCGCGGGGCGGTTCAGCCGCGCGACGAGGTTCGCCACCGTGAATGTCTTGCCCGATCCGGTGACGCCCAGCAGCACCTGATCGCGCACCCCGGCCCTGATATTTGCCTCGAGTTCGCCAATGGCCTGGGGCTGATCGCCCCTTGGCACGAAATCACTTACAAGTTCAAATACTTTGGACATGGCACCTATTCCTTTGCCCCGAAAGCCCCTTGTGTCCAGGGGGCGAACAGACTACATTCCTCCTACGTAAAGAGCCGGAGGATACCCGTGGAGATCAATCTCATTGCGCCCGAACGTTCCCTGCCCATTGACAGGGCCTATGCCGTGTCCATGACGATCAAGAGCTTCAAAGGCCGCCGCGATGTTGAAGTGCACCTGTTTCGGCATGCCTGGGACCCCGAGGAGGAGGAAGCCATCGACTGGGACAAGCTGCTCGCCGCGCAGGGCATGAGCGAGGCGCCCGAGGCGGCTGGAAGCCGCCGGGTCGTGCTGGAGTCCCTCACCGTCGAGGAGCGCGACAAGATCATCGGTTATCTGAAAGAACACTACGCCAGCAGGGTCACGGCCATATTCTCCGCGCCCATTCCCTTCCCCGTGCCCATCGGCCTCATGGCCCTGTCGGACATAACTGAAGGAAAGAGCATCGGCTTCATTCACTTCGAACGCATACCGCACTTTGACCTGGGCTTCGCCCTGCGGGGATTCTACGACTTGAGCCAGCATCCGCCCATCGTGGAGACCGAGCCTTCGGCCGGCTAGCGCGCCGGGATGTGGTCTCACGGCGCCCCCAGCGACCGTGGGGACCTAGAAGAAACGCCCGACAGCCAGCCCGGCCATGATGCACACTATGCCCAGAACCGTCTGGCCGACGAGGTTCGCGGAGGCCGCCAGCCATTGCCCATGTTGCAGAAGCGCCACGGATTCGAACATGTATGTGGAAAAGGTCGTATACGCGCCCATGAAGCCCGTAAGCACATACAGGCGCAGCTCTCCAGGCAAACCGCTGCGGTTTTCCACCAGGGCGTAAACCAGGCCGAAAAGCAGACAGCCGCTCAAGTTCACAAAAAAATTGCCAAAGGGGAAAGCCTCGCCGGAAAGGCGCTGCACAAACCCGCCCACCCAGAACCGGGCAAGGGTTCCGGCCGCACCGGCCAAGCTGAGCACAAGATATTTTTGCGGCATGGACAATTCCCCACATGCGCCCGTCTGGCGCGATGGGAACCCTAGCAGTACGGCTTTAAGGAGAAAAGCGGAAAATGGCGCTCGAAACCGAGATCAAGTTCCTGAATGTCGATCATGAGGACCTGCGCAAGCGCCTTGTCGGGCTTGGCGCTCATTTTCTGTCGCGCGGTTTCGAGGCGAATGTGGTGTACGACGATGCGTCAAGGAATTTGCTTGCGCGCGGCACGCTCTTGCGCCTGCGAGAGCAGAACAACCGTTTCCTGCTTACGCTGAAGACCGCTTCCACGCAGGGATCGGCCCTGGCGAAGGTCTATGACGAGGCGGAGACGGAAGTGCTGAACGCCCCGGCCACACGCGAACTGCTGGCCGGGCTGGGCTACCTTCCTGTCCTGCGCTACGAGAAGGTCCGTGAGAAGTGGCGACTTCAGGGCTGTGAAATCTGCCTGGACACCCTGCCCTTTGGCAGCTTCGCCGAGATTGAGGGCTGCGAGCAGGACATCCTGGCCTGTGCGAAGGCCCTTGGTCTGCCGCAAAGCGCCGCCTCCAAGGCCACCTACCACGACCTGAACCGCCTGCATCGCGAGACGCTGGGCCTGCCCCCGGACGAATCCTTCGTGTTCGACGACGCGGCCAAGGCCAAGATTCTGGCGCGCAGGGCCACGGACTAGTCAATCTAAGTACTCGACAAACTCCCGCGAATGGCTACACTGCTTATCATGAAAAATCTCCCCAAGAGTTGGAGACGCGTCAAATGAGCGGCAACACGGATACGCGCCAGGCTCCAGGCCTGGATTATGCGAATGAAACGCGTGAGCCCAGGCGCTTCAAGGTGCTGCTCCACAACGACGACTACACGACCATGGAGTTTGTTGTGCACGTTTTGAAACGAGTGTTCCACAAGCCTGAAGCAGAGGCCATGCGCATCATGCTGGCCGTGCACAAGCAGGGCCTTGGCATGTGCGGAGTCTTTACCGCCGAGGTCGCGGAGACCAAGGTCGACACGGTGCATGTGATGGCCAAGGCTGCGGGGTATCCCCTGCGCGCAAGCCTGGAGGAGGTTTGACGGACATGTTGAGCAAGGGACTTGAATCCGTTCTCACCAATGCGTTCCATGAGGTCCGCCGCCGCCGCCACGAGTATCTGACCCTGGAGCACCTGCTCTACGCCATGACCCACGAGCCTGTGGGCAGCAACATCCTTGATGCCTGCGGAGCGAACGTCGAGCGTCTGCGCGGCCAGCTCGAAAGCTTTTTCCGCGACCACATGGACCCGCTGCCCCCGGACACGGACACCGAGGTCGTCCAGACCCTGAGCGTTCGCCGGGTGATGCAGCGCGCCGTGTGGCAAAAGGAATCCTCCGGCAAGGAACTGGTCGAGGTGGGCGACGTCATCGCCGCCATGTTCGAGGAGGAAGACTCTTTTGCCGTGCATTTCCTCACCAACCAGGGCGTTTCGCGCCTGGACGTGCTGGAGTACATCTCCCACGGCCTGCGCGAGCCAGGCGGCGTGGGCGGCGACGCCCCCGGCGACGATGAGGCGCAGGACCGGCAGGCCCAGAGGCAGGACGGCCAGCAGCGCAAGAACCCGCTGGAAGAGTTCACCCGGGAGCTGACCGCCAAGGCCAGGGCCGGGGAAATCGACCCCATCATCGGCAGGGCTGCGGAGCTGGAGCGCATGATCCAGGTGCTGGCACGCCGCCGCAAGAACAACCCCATCCTCGTGGGCGACCCTGGCGTGGGCAAGACGGCCCTGGCCGAGGGCCTCGCCCTGCTCATCGCCCAGGGGAAGGTGCCCCGCCAGTTCGAGGACGCGCGCGTGTATGCGCTCGACATGGGCGCCCTGCTCGCCGGCACCAAGTACCGGGGCGACTTCGAGGCCCGGCTCAAGGGCGTGCTGGCCGAACTCAAGCGCGTGCCTGGCGCCATCCTCTTTGTGGACGAGATCCACACCATCGTCGGTGCGGGCTCGGTCTCCGGCGGCAGCATGGACGCCTCAAACATCCTGAAGCCCTTTTTGGCGGCAGGCGAGGTCCGCTGCATCGGGTCCACGACCTTTGAGGAATACCGCAACAATTTCGAGAAGGACCGCGCCCTTTCGCGCCGCTTCCAGCGCATCGACCTGACCGAGCCGAGCGTGGACGAGACCGTTGAGATATTGAAGGGCCTCAAGCCCTACTACGAGGACTTCCACGGCGTGGTGTACACGCCACCGGCCCTGCGCTCCGCTGCCGAGCTGTCCTCGCGCTACATCACGGAACGCTTTCTGCCGGACAAGGCCATCGACGTGCTGGACGAGGCCGGAGCGCAGTTCAAGCTCTCCACGCGGCCGCGCAAAAACCAGCGCATCACCGTGCAGGACGTGGAGCGCGTGGTGGCCCGCATGGCCCGCATCCCGGCACGCCGCCTCACCGGCACGGACAAGGACCGCCTGCAGGGCATGGAAAACGAGATCAAGAAGGCCGTGTACGGCCAGGACCAGGCCGTCGGCATCCTGTGCAAGGCCATCAGGCGCTCGCGCGCGGGAATGAAGCAGCCAGGCCGCCCCCTGGGCGCGTTTCTGCTCACCGGCCCCACCGGGGTGGGCAAGACCGAGCTCTCCAAGCAGCTTGCGCAGGTCATGGGCGTGCAGTTCCTGCGCTACGACATGAGCGAGTACATGGAGAAGCACGCCGTGGCACGGCTCATCGGCGCGCCTCCGGGCTACGTGGGCTTCGACCAGGGCGGCCTGCTCACCGAGGCAGTGCGCAAGAGCCCGCATTGCGTGGTGCTCTTCGACGAGATCGAAAAGGCCCACCCGGACGTGTTCAACATCCTCTTGCAGGTGATGGACTACGCCACGCTGACGGACAACACCGGCCGCAAGGCCGACTTCCGCCACGCCGTCCTGCTCATGACGAGCAACGCCGGGGCGCAGGAACTGGCCAAGGGCGGGCTTGGCTTTACCCGCAACACCGCCGGGGACCGCAAAAGCGGCTCGCTCAAGGCCATCGAGCGCCTGTTCAGCCCGGAGTTCCGCAACAGGCTGGACGCCATCGTTCCCTTTGACGCGCTGGACCACGAGATCATGCTCAAGGTCGTGGACAAGCACGTGCGCGAGTTGTCCGAGCAGCTGAAGGAGCGCCGCGTGAGCGTGCGCCTGACCGAGGCCGCGCGCACGCGCCTGGCCGTGCTTGGCTTCGACCCGGCCTACGGGGCCAGACCCATGGCCCGGGTGGTGCAGGTGGAGATCAAGGACGCCATCGCCCCGGAGCTGCTCTTCGGCTCGCTGCAAAAGGGCGGCGCTGTGCTGGTTGACCTTGCCCCGGGAAAGGACCCGCACGCCCCGGCCAAGGCTGGCGGCATGAACAGTGGAGAATGCTCGGGCGAGTTCGAGTTCCGCTATATGGCCCTTGAGGCGCACGCTGCGGAACCGGCTTTGGTGGAATGACCATCTACCGCCTCTTCGACGACCCGGTGTTCCCAGACCCGGCTGAGGCGGACCCGGACGGCCTGCTGGCGATCGGCGGCGACCTCTCGCCGCAGCGGCTGATAACGGCCTACGCGGGCGGAATCTTCCCGTGGTACTCCAAGGGCTCGCCCATCCTCTGGTGGTCGCCCGACCCTCGGCTCGTGCTCTTCCCGCGCTCCCTGCATGTGCCCGCGAGCCTCAAGCGCACCCTGAACTCCGGTCGCTTCCGCTTCAGCCTTGATCAGGCCTTCGGCCAAGTCATACGGGCCTGCGCCCAGGCCCCGCGCCCAGGCCAGGAAGGCACCTGGATTGTGCCGGAGATGGTGGTGGCGTATGAGGCCCTGCACGGCCTGGGCCTCGCCCACAGCGCCGAAGCCTGGCTGGACGGCGAACTGGCGGGCGGGGTCTATGGCGTGGCCCTGGGCAGCGTGTTTTTCGGGGAGTCCATGTTCTGCAACGCGCCAAACGCGAGCAAGGCTTTGTTTGCAACCCTGGTGCACTGGCTGGGCGTGCGGGGCTGCACGCTCATCGACTGCCAGCAGACCACGGCGCACTTGCTGCGCTTTGGGGCCCAGGAAATCCCGCGCCGCGAATTTCTTACGCTTCTTGATGCTGGAATGCGATCTGACGCCCTTTCGGGACAGTGGGAACTGTCTGCCAGCTAGCTTTTGCAGAGCCGGACCACTTCGGCCGCGATGGACGTGAGCGGCATGACCTTCATCACGCCGCCAAGCTTTATGGCTTCCTGAGGCATGCCAAAGACCACGCAAGAAGCCTCGTCCTGGGCGATGGTGAAGGCCCCGGCGTCGTGCATTTCGCGCAGCCCCTTGGCGCCGTCGTCGCCCATGCCGGTCATGATGACCCCCACGGCGTTCTTGCCCGCATACCGCGCTCCTGAACGGAACAGCACGTCCACGCTTGGCCTGTGGCGGGAGACCAGCGGTCCGTCCTTGATCTCCACATGGTAGCGGGTGCCGCTGCGCTTGAGCAGCATGTGCTTGCTGCCAGGGGCGATGAGCGCCTGCCCGCGCAGAAGGGTGTCGTTGTCCCTGGCCTCGCGGATGCTGATTCGGCAGACTCCGTCGAGCCGCTTGGCGAAGGCGGCGGTGAAATGTTCGGGCATGTGCTGCACCACGGCGATGCCCGGGCAATCCAGGGGCAGCGCCTGCAGAAAAGTCAAAAGCGCCTCGGTGCCGCCTGTGGAGGCGCCGACCAGGACGACCTTCTCGGTGGTGCGGAAGTGTGGCGCCCCAGGCGTTGCCTTGGCCAGCATCACATCGGCGTCGAGCTTTGGCGTGATCTTGAGCGCTGTGGAGCCGACAAAGGGCCGCACCTTGGAGTTGGCTGCCGCCCGCACGGCGTCGATGATGCGGATGCGCGATTCTTCCAGGAACTGCTTGGTGCCCAGCTTGGGCTTGGTGATGATCTCGGCTGCCCCGTATTCCAGGGCGCGGAAGGTCGTCTCGTCGCCCGCCTCGGACAGGGAGGAACAAATGACAACGGGGATGGGGTGCTGGCTCATGAGCTTGCGCAGGAAGGTCAAGCCATCCATACGCGGCATCTCTATGTCCAGGGTGATGACGTCTGGAACGATCTCGCGCAACTTCTCGGCGGCGGCCAGGGGGTCGGCAGCCGCGCCGACGACGGTGATGTCCGGGTCGGAATTCAGAATGTCGATGAGCGTCTGGCGCACCAAGGCCGAATCATCAACCACAAGAACCTTGATGGGCTTGCCCACTACTCCGTTCCTCCCCAAGTGCGCAGAATTAGACCATTCGATATACCGTCGGCGCAACAGGCTCAAGCGGCAAGTTCATCCCGGCCAGACTTTCCGAGTGTCCGATGAACAGGTAGCCACCGGGCAAGAGCTTGCGGCAGAATCTGGCGAATAGCTTCTCCTGGGTCTGGCGATCGAAATAGATGACCACGTTGCGGCAGAAGATGATGTCGAGCTGGTCGTCGAAGCTGAAGTTCTCCATGAAGTTGAGCCGACGGAAGCGGACGTGGCTGCGGGCCTCCGGGCCAATGCGCACCAGCCCGCGCGTCCTGTCCTTGCTGCGCAGCAGATAGCGCTTGCGGTACTCCTGGGGTATCGGTCCGATCTTGGATTCCGGGTACACGGCGCGAACGGCCATGCGCAGCACCTGGGTGCTGATGTCCGTGGCCAGGATGCTGAAGCTGAATCCGGAATTCAGCCGGGCGAATTCGCTCAACACCATTGCGAGGGTGTACGGCTCCTCTCCGGATGAACAGCCGGCGCTCCAGATGTTCACCTTTCGCCCGGCCCCCCGGCGCGCAAACAAGGTCGGCAGGACAAGGTCGTGCAGCAGGGTGAAATGCTTGGGCTCGCGAAAGAAGTCGGTGGTGTTCGTGGTCACCACATCGACAAGCTTCACCAACTCCTCTTCCATGCCTTGCGGGCTGAAGAGATAGTCGCAATACTCCTCATGGCTGTCGATGCACAGCTCGCGCAGGCGCTTCTGCAACCGAGCCTCAAGCAGGGTCTTCTTGGAGGCAGGCATCTTGATGCCCAGTTCGGTCTTGATGAATTCGCTGAAACGCTCAAAAATCCTGTCGTCCATGCGCGCAAGGCCCAAGGTTTCCGGCCGGGACTTTCCGTTGGCGTCGCCGGGGCGTCTGGTTTGATCCTTCATGGCGGCTGGCGCGGGCATCAAAGGTCGTTATCGGCGACAACGGAGCGGACAAGCCGGGGCACGTCGAGGATGAGCGCCAGGCTGCCATCGCCCTTGATGGTGGCCCCGGAAATGCCCTCAACGTCCCGGTACACGCGTCCAAGGCTCTTGATGACCGTCTGGTGCTCGCCGATGACGTGGTCGACGACGATGCCGACGCGCCGCCCCTCGACCCCGGTGATGACGATCTGTTCTATCTCCGGGGACTCGCCTCCGATCTCGAACCACCGACGCAGGTTGACATAGGGCACAAGCTCGCCGCGCAGGTTGATGATGCGCTTGCGGCCAGACGGATCCACGTCCTTCTGGTGGAGCTCCACGCATTCCTCCACAAGGGAGAGCGGGATGACGAAGAAGCCGTCGCCGACCTGGACCTGCAAGCCCTCGATGATCGCCAAGGTGAGGGGCAGGCGGATGGTGATGGTGGTGCCGTGGCCCAGTTCGCTCGAAATCTCGATGACTCCGCGCAGGGAGTCGATGGCCCGGTGCACCACATCCATGCCCACGCCCCGGCCGGAAATGCTCGTCACCGTGGCGGCGGTGGAGAAGCCGGGGAGGAAGATGAGCTTCAAAAGCTCCTTGCCGGAAAGCTCGGAGTCCGCTGCGAGCAAGCCCTTCTCAACCGCCTTGCGCCGGATGGCCTCCGGGTCCATGCCCTTGCCGTCGTCCGTGATGCGGATGAGCACTTCCGAGCCGGAGTGCTCGGCCTCAAGCAGGATCAGCCCCTGGGGGCGCTTGCCCGCGGCCTTGCGCTCGTCGGGCATGTCGATGCCGTGATCGATGCTGTTGCGCAGCAGGTGCACAAGGGGATCAGCCAGGCGCTCAAGCACCGTCTTGTCGAGTTCGGTCTCCTCGCCGCGCGTCACAAGCTCAATGTCCTTGCCCAGTTCCGAGGACAGGTCGCGGACCAGGCGGCGGAACTTGCTGAAGGCCGAGCCGATGGGCAACATGCGGATGCCAAGGGTGCTGTCGCGCAGGTCGGCGCTCAGGCGCTCCAGCTGCTCGGCCAGGACCGTCAGCGCTGGATCGCTCCGCTCGGAAACCATTTGCGAGATCTGCGCCTGCACAATGACCAGCTCCCCAACAAGATCGACAAGGGTGTCCAGCTTGTCCGCAGCGACGCGGAGACTGTTGCCCGTATCCTTGGGAGCGGCCTTTGCGCCCGGTTCGGAGAGGGATTTCGACTGGCACACGCCCGCAACGGCAGGAGTGACTGCCTGCTTCGGCGCAACCGGCGGTTGCACCGACGCTTGCAAGGCGGCGGTATCGGGTTCCCAGGGTTGGGGCTCCACAGGGTGTGCGGGTGAACTTGGCTCAGCCGTGACATCGCCCCTGGCCTCTTCCTGAGTTGGAGTCTCCGCTCCTGAGGAGTCCGGTGAGCACTCCTCGGCATTGGCGGCAACAACCTCCACATCCAGGTCGATGTCGGAAAAGAAGAAGAGATCAAGTATGGTGGCGCGATCCGCAGTAGTGGTGAGATCAACCTCCCAGGAGAGGTACAGGGTCTGGGGTTCGAGGGCCTCCAGCCCTGGAAGGGCGCGCTCATTGAGGCGCACCGAGCATTGGCCCAGCGCGCGGAGCTCGGCGAAGATGGCGTCGAGGTTCAGCTCCTTGTTCACCTTCGGGTCGCGGGGACGAATGGTGATGCGGTACGGCACGGGAAACGCCGCTGATTCGCACTCCTGGCCCTGCGCCCGGTCTTCCGCCGCATTGCCTGCAGGGGGCGAATCCAGTTGGCTTGGCGGGGCTGGAGCTTCAACCTGGGGGTCCTCTTCCATGGAGGACGTCTCCACAGCCGCACTGGGTTGCCCGGACAAGAGCACAAGGACTTCGGCCTGAATCGCCTCGCCCTTTTCCGGGCTGCCGTTTCCAAGTTCGTCCACCCCGTTCAGAAGCCCAAGGATATGATCCCGAGCCGCGAAGGAGGTGCTGATGAGTTCCCTGGTGACTTCAAGCTCCTGATTGCGGAGCTTGTCAAAGACGCTTTCCAAAGCATGGGTGAAGTCGGCGATGTCATCAAAGCCGAACATGGCCCCGGAACCCTTGATGGTGTGCAGGGCCCGGAAGACCTGATTCACCAGGTCCATGTCGTGGGGGCTGGTCTCCAGTTCCAGCAGGCTCGATTCCAATTCCGAGAGCAGGTCAAGCGCCTCTTCCCGGAAGATCTCGCGGCTTTCGTCGTCTGACATTACGTGAGGCTCCTCACGGCAGAATCACACCCCACCGGTTCATGCGAAATCAGGCCTCTGGCCGCGCCAGCAAGACGGGAGCACATGGCCCGCATCAGATCACTTCCCCAACGGCATCTGTCCAAGTCTCACGAACATATCCCCGCGCAGGGGAAAATGCAACGCGAACCATGCTTTCATCGGTTCGTCGGGAATATCGGTCCATGCGCCGAAAAGGGTTAGGCGAGCACGTCGAATTTCGCGAATTTCATGACAAAAGAGGCGCGTCCCTGGGTCGCCGAACGCAGGTTGGTCGAGAAGCCGAACATCTGGCGCAGGGCGGAAAAGGCCTGGATGAGCTTCTGGCCGCCGCGGTCCTGAATGTTCTCGATCTTGGCGCCCTTTGAGCCAAGAAGCCCCACCACCTCGCCCACAAAGGCGTCCGGCACGTTCAGCTCGACCCACATGATGGGCTCCAGAAGCATGGGGGACGCCTGGGCCAGAACGGTCCGCAAAGCCATTGCCGCAGCCATGCGATACCCTGCCGCGCTTGATTCGCCTTCACGACGCGGAAGATCCAGTACGCGCACCCGCACGTCCTGCACGGGGAAGCCCCCGAGAACGCCGCAGGCCAAGCCATCGGAAAGCCCTTCGCCGACGGCGTCGACCCAGGCCTGGGGAAAACGGCTCTGGTCCACATCGAACCGCACCTCCCTGCCCCCCCCG
>JBFWMQ010000006.1:0-112438 GCA_050251495.1 Desulfovibrio sp.
GGGACCAGGGGGCCTTGCCCCTCGGGGGGGGGTGCGGGGGGGGGCCCCCCCCCCCCTCTCTCCCCCCTTACAACTTCGACTTCAGCACGATGTCGGTGATGGGGCCGCGCGATTTCTCGCCCTTGAGCACCATGTGCGCGTAGTTCTTGAAGCCCTTGAGCTTTTTGACGGTCCAGTTGAGGCCGTTGTTGCTCTCGTTCAGGTAGGGGTTGTCCACCTGCCGGGTGTCGCCCAGGCAGATGCACTTGACGCCTTCGCCCATGCGGGTGAGCAGGGCTCTGGTTTCCCCGCGCGAGAGGTTCTGCATCTCGTCCACGATGACCACGCAATTCTCCAGGTTCATGCCGCGGATGAAGGCGATGGGCTGGATGATGAAGCGCTTGGGGTTCAGCTTGAGGCTGTCGGCCTGCGGGTCCTGGAAGATGCGGTTGGCCGGCCGTATCTCGTGCAGCTTGAGCAGCAGATCGGTGATGTAGCGCACGTAGGGACCCATTTTTTCTTCCACGTCGCCGGGCAGAAAGCCCATTTTCGCGCCGATCTCCACCACCGGCTTGACCAGGTAGATGCGCTTGAACGGGTTGTCCTTGCGCTCCAGGGTCAGGTAGAGGGCGGCGGCCAGGGCGAGGTAGGTCTTGCCGTACCCGGCCTCGGACTGGAGGGACACCAGGTCGATGCGCGGGTCGAGCATCAGCTCCAGGGCAAGGTTCTGATAGATTGTGCGCGGCTTGATGCCCCAGATCTCATGGCTGTAGTTGATCGGCTTCGGGCCGTCCGGACCGTGGAACACAGGGCTGCCGTTCTCCCAGCGGAAGCAGTTCGGCACGGCCTCCTCGCCCTCGTCCACAAAGCCGGTGTAGATTTGCGATGCGCTCTGAAAGGGCACGGAGTCGCGGTAGCCTTCGCAGGAGATGCCGGACACCCGGGCCTTGAGTTGCAATATGCGGTCATTGGTGACGAGGATGGGCTCGGCGATGGGGTGGTGGCCGATCTCGCGCAGGATGCGGTCGTCCGGGGACTCGTCCGTGGCCAGGGGCAGGGCGCTGCCGCCGGGCGGAAAGATGTGCACGTCGGGATCGGAGAGGATGACGCTGACGGCCTGGGCCACCACATGCCCCAGGCGCGGGTCGCGCTTGAGCCGGTCCAGCTCGGTGAGCACGGTGTAGGGGATGTGGATGGTGTTGTCCTGGCCGTTTCGAAGTGCCTGGACGCATTTGGGGTTCTCAATGAGCACGTTTGTGTCGAGCACGAAGTTTTTTGCTGCCATCAGGATCCCTTGGGCTGGTGGTTTCGGCCCAGAGCGGGCCGACAGGGTCCTCCGTCGTCGTGCTGAATGGTTTAACGCCGCCGCCTCACCTCCGGTGAAAAAGCTTTTGTGGTTCCTACTTAAAAATTTTCTAAACTTTTGTTCGAAAGAAATCCAGCCCCCTCTCGCGGCGCGCAGGTGACGATGCCGTGACGTCGAGGCGCGGGCGCTCTGGCGAGGCATCCGGGGGGGTGATTTCGATGGGCGCCGAGGCCCTGGGAGCGCGGGGAGCATGGTGCGAAAAAAAAGGGCCGCCGCGAAACAACGTCCGCGGCGGCCCTGATAGGCTGGAAAAAGAAGCCTAGGGCTTCTTGGCTTCCGCAGCCGGGGCAGCCGGGGCGGCGGCGGCCTTGGGGGCCTCGGCCGGGGCGGCCGGAGCGGCCTCTGCGGGCGCGGTGGCGGCGGCCGGGGCGGCCGGGGCCTTCAGGTCGATGCTGGCCTTGTTGATTTCCTCAATGATCTTGTTGGTGATGTCCGAGGTCTCTTCGTAGGAGAGGACCACGTCCTTGGCCAGGATCACGTCAACCTTGTTGTCCTTGCGGTACTTCTCAAGGATCTTGTTGAACTGGTCCTGGAGCAGGCCGACCACGCGCTGCTGTTCGGCGCCCATGGTGGTCTGGTACTTGGTCACGGCCTCCTGGAAGGCGGCGGCATTCTCCTGGGTCTGCTTGGCCTGGACCTTGTCCTGGGCGGCCTTGGCCTCGGCCTGGAGCTCGGTGCTCTTGTCGCGCAGGTAGGCCATGGCCTCCTGGCCGGGCTTGGACTCGCGGAAGACCTTGGCGCCGTCGACAACGGCGATCTTGTTGCTGGTGTCGTTGCAGCCGACGAGCACGCTGGCCGCGAGGGCCAGGAGCAGGAGTGCGCAGAGCTTCTTCATGGGTGCGATACCTCTTTATGATGTTGTGGCGTGTGTGCCCGGCATCGGCCGCAAGGGGTCGTATGCAACAGGCTGTGGACAATAGCGCGCTTCCGATGCGTTTGCAAGGGGCGCAGGCCCTGTGCGGGCCTTCAACCCCCGGCTTGGCTCGCCTTTCTGGAGGGATTGGCCGCCAGATGCGGGCAAAAGGTCCGGGCCTCCTGGGTCAACTCGCCGTGCGGGGTATACAGGATGAGCGGACGCTCCAGACAAAGGCCTTCGCCGCCGCCGCGCACGGCCATCAACAACGCCAGCCGGGGCGGCTTGTCCGCACGGCCCTGCACGGGCAGCAGCAGCCGGGTGTTCAGACCCGCCTCGGTCAGGCCGCGCATGAGTTCCGGCAGACGCTCGGCAAGGTGCACCAGAAACAGCCGCCCGCCCACGCGCAGGCAGCGCCCGGCGCAGGAGGCAAAGGCGGCAAAGCCGCCCGGCCCCTCGAAGCGCGCCCGGTGGCGACCGTCGTCCGGGCAGGCCTTGCCCGTGCCCGGCGCGCGGAAGGGCGGGTTGGCCAGGACGAAATCATAGCCCGGCCCGGCGGGGCGATAGTCCTGGGCATCGGCCAGCAACGGGCTGAACCGCTCCAGGCCCAGCGCGGCGGCGTTGGCATGCGCCGCGGCGACCATCTCCGGGCCAATGTCGATGCCGATGATGCGCAGGGGATCGCTCGGGCGCAGGAGCAGCAGGCCGATGCTGGCCGCGCCGCAGCCCGTGCCCAGGTCGAGCCCGGCAAGGGCCTTTCCGGTCTTGAGGTTGGCATGGGCGAAGGCGGCCAGAAGCAGGGTGTCGGCCCCGAAGCGGAAGCCGGCCTCAGGCTGGGCGAGGCCGCGCGGAAAGCGGGCGCGTCGCAAGGCGGCGGCGTCTGGCATCGTGCGCAGGCGGCCTGTGCCCTGGTCAGGCCACGCGGGCCATGACCGGGCCGCCCAGGGTCACTTCCGCCGGGCTTGCGGCCGGCGCATCCAGGAAGAACATGTTCAGCACGCGCGCCGCGTCCTCCACGTTGATCTGCGTGGTCTCCTGCCGGTGGGTGGAGAGGTCCGCGTTGTTGGTCTGCGAGAGGTCCACGCTGGTGTTGACCTCGCGGTTCTCCGGCTGGTTGATGGTGGTGTTGCGCGTCTCCGAGTTGTCCAGGGTCACGTTCTTCTCGTTCAGCGTGTTGCTCGCAAACTCCACGTTGCGCGTCTGGGCGAAGTCCAGGTTCACGGTCTGGTGGGTGATCTCGCTCGTCTGCAAGGGCGTTCCGCCCACGCTGCCGTCCACCATGACCGTGGCGCTCGGCTTCTCGTCGGCAAACACCACGCGCGGCGGGTCGTACAGGGAGGGCTTCAGGTAGTCGCTGGCCAGAAACGGCGGCGGGGGCGAGGCCATGGGCCTTCCCTGCCACACGTAGGCCGCCTCGTAGGGCTGATAGGCCTCGGTGGTGACAACGTTGTTGTCCACGCGCACCGGGTGATGCGCCACATGGGTCTTGGGCTGGCCGTGGAAATGCGAGGCCTGGGGCGGGTGCACATAGCCCGTTGGCGTTGGCACCGTGCGTCCGCCGGGGCTGACGGTGAAGCCTTCCGTGGCCGGGGTCACCGGGATGGAGCCGGTAGCCTGGGCCGTTGCCTGGGCCACGCGCATCTCCACCGGGGGCATGCCCGCGCCCGTGGAAGACGTGTACGCCACGCCGCCGCCACCGCCACCGACGCTCGCTCCGCCTCCGGAGCCGCCGCCGACGCTGCCGCCGCCGCCCAAAAGATAACTGACGCCCGAACCGCCGCCGCCGACAGCGCCGCCGCCGGAGCCGCCGCCAACGCTGCTCACGCCGCCGCCACCTCCGCCGCCAACAAAGCCGCCGCCCCCGCTCACGGCACCGCCGCCGCCACCGCCGCCGCCGCCGCCACCGCCGCCAACGCCGATGGAGCCGCCGCCGCCAACGCTCACGGCTCCGCCGCCGCCGATGCTGCCGCCACCGCCGCCGCCAGCGGAGCCGCCACCGCCGCCGCCCAGCAGATAGCTCACCCCGCCGGAGCCGGTGCTGGGGCCGCCGCCACCGCCGCTGACGATGGAATGCCCGCCCGAGGCGCTCGGGATGGGCGATTGGGTGGAGCCTTCCATGAACACGAAGCCGCCGCTCGGCGCGGCATAGGGGATGACCGCCGGGGTGCAGTCGATGGGCACGTAGCCGCCCTCGCTGATGGGCACCCAGCCGCCTTCGCTGACAGGAACCTGGCCCGCGGGCCCAGGGGTGAAGCTGCCCGGAGGCCCGGCCTCGAAATGTCCGGCTGGCCCGGCGGTGATGTGCCCGGCCGGTCCGGCGACGATGTTGTCGGTGAGTCCGTACATGGCGTGCCCCCAATGCCCCGGGGCCCAATCCCGCGCAGAGGCGCGCAGATGGTCCCAGGCCATGACACGATACGCCTCGCGCGCGGATTTCGTCAAGTGCTCCGCCGCCCCCTTGCCAAGCCCGGCGCGATGATTACCTGCGGGAAATGCCAAAGCAAGCCGAAACCGCACCGAAGCAGTCCCCCGCCCCGCGCGGCGTCATCCACATCGAAGGCGCGCGCCACCACAACCTCAAGAACCTGGACCTCGACATCCCGCGCGAGCAACTCGTCGTCGTGTGCGGACCGTCCGGCTCGGGCAAAAGCACGCTGGCCTTCGACATCGTCTACGCCGAGGGCCAGCGCCGCTACGTGGAATCGCTCTCGGCCTATGCGCGCCAGTTCCTGCCGCAGATGGACAAGCCCCTTGTGGACAAGGTGGAGGGACTCTCCCCGGCAATCTCCCTGGAACAGCAGTCCACCTCGCGCAACCCGCGCTCCACCGTGGGGACCGTCACCGAGGTCTACGACTTTCTGCGCGTCTTTTTCGCGCGCCTGGGGGCCTTTTTCTGCCCCAAGTGCGGCAAGCCCATCGCGGCGCAAAGCGGCGACGAGATCCTGGCGGCCATCATGGCCCTGCCCGAAGGCACGCGGCTGCTGCTCCTCGCGCCCCTTGTGGAGCATCAGAAAGGCACGCACAAGGACCTTTTCGCCCGGCTGCGCAAGGAGGGCTTCGCCCGCGTCCGTGTGAACGGCGAGGTCCACACCCTGGACGAGGTTCCTGAGCTGGACAAGCTCAAGAAGCACACCATCGAGCTGGTGGTGGACAGGCTGGCCGTCAAGCCCGACATCCGCCCGCGCCTGGGCGACTCCGTGGAGCTGGCCCTCAGGCAGGGCAAGGGCAGCCTCATTGTGAGCGAGCACGGCAAGCCGGCCAAGGACGCCGACCGCCTTTTCAGCACCTCCAGCACCTGCGCGACCTGCGGCGTGTCCATGCCCGCCCTCACCCCGCAGCTGTTCTCCTTCAACAGCCCGCAGGGGGCCTGCCCGGCGTGCTCCGGCCTGGGCAGCGTGGACGCCTTCGAGTTCGACCTGCTTGCGCCGAACAAGGGCCTGTCGCTTCGGGCCGGGGGCCTGCTGCCCTGGCGCAACCCCAAGCTCTTCGCCCGGCACGAGGACGACCTGAAGCGGTTGGGCAAGCGCCACGGCTTCAGCCTGGACACCCCGCTGGCCGAATTTTCCCCCGCCGCGCGCCAGGCCCTGGTGGACGGCGACCCCGCCGCCTATGCGGGCGGGGGCTGGCCCGGCGTGGAGCCCTTGCTTGAGCAGGGCTACAGCCTGGGGCCTTTCTGGCGCGACGAGCTCGCCCGCTTCCGCCAGACCCGGCCCTGCCCGGCCTGCCAGGGCGCGCGCCTCAAGCCCGAGGCCCTGGCCGTGCGCGTGCCCGCCACCCCGGACGGGCTCGACATCCACCAGTTCTGTTCGCTTTCCATCGCCCGCGCCCTGGACTGGCTGTCCGCCCAGGACTTCTCCGGCGCGCACGCGCTCATCGCCGGGCCGCTCTTGAAGGAGCTGACCCACCGCCTGGGCTTCATGAAGGGCGTGGGGCTCGACTACATCTCCCTCGCCCGCAACATGGCCACCCTGTCCGGCGGCGAGGCCCAGCGCATCCGCCTGGCCAGCCAGCTGGGCAGCGGCCTGGTGGGCGTCACCTACGTGCTGGACGAACCCTCCATCGGCCTGCACCCGCGCGACAACGAACGCCTGCTCAAGACCCTGCGCAGCCTCCAGGCGCGCGGCAACACCGTGCTTGTGGTGGAGCACGACGAACCCACCATCATGAGCGCGGACCATGTCATCGAACTTGGCCCGGGCTCCGGCGAGCTGGGCGGCGAAATCGTGTTCCAGGGCTCCGTGGACAGCCTCATGAGCCAGAGCCAGTCCCTGACCGCGCAATACCTGCGCGGCGAGCTGCGCTCCTGGCGACCCGAGGCGCGCCGCGCGCCCGCGATCATCGGCGGCCGCACCCACCTGGGCATCCGCGGCGCGCGCGCCAACAACCTGAAGGGGCTGGACCTCGACATTCCGCTCGGCATGCTCGTGTGCTTCACCGGGGTGTCCGGGTCGGGCAAAAGCTCCCTGGTGGTTGACACCCTGTACAAGCACCTGGCCCTGGCCCAGGGCATCAAGGTGGACCAGCCCGGCCCGGTGGACGCCTTCCTCGGGGCCGAGGCCATCGAGAAGATCATCGCCATCGACCAGACGCCCATCGGCCGCACCCCGCGCTCCAATCCGGCCACCTACACCAAGGCCTTTGACGAGATCCGCAGCATCTACGCCAACTCCAAGGACGCCAAGATGCGCGGCTACGCGCCGGGCCGCTTCAGCTTCAACGTCAAGGGCGGCCGCTGCGAGGCCTGCCAGGGCGACGGCCAGATCCGCGTGGAGATGCACTTTTTGCCCGATGTGTTCGTCACCTGCGACGTGTGCAAGGGCATGCGCTACAACGCCCAGACCCTGGAAGTGCGCCACAAGGGCAAGAATATCGCCGAGGTGCTGGACATGACCGTGGCCGAGGCGCGCGAGTTCTTCGGCGCGCACACCGCCCTCGCCCGGCGGCTGGAGGTGCTGGAGCAGGTGGGCCTGTCGTACCTGCGCCTGGGCCAGCCCGCCACCACGCTCTCCGGCGGCGAGGCGCAGCGCATCAAGATCAGTCGCGAGCTGGGCAAGCGCAACCTGCCCGGCGCGCTGTACATCCTGGACGAACCCACCACCGGCCTGCACATGCACGAGGTCGGCAAGCTCATCCGCGTGCTGCACCGGCTGGTGGACAAGGGGGCCAGCGTCATCGTCATCGAGCACAACGCCGACGTGGTCCTTGCGAGCGACTACGTGTTCGACCTCGGCCCCGGCGGCGGCGAGAGCGGCGGGCGGATCATCGCCCAGGGCACGCCCGAGGAGATCATGGCCAACCCGGACTCCATCACCGGGCGTTTCCTGGGAGCAGAAGCCAAGTAGCCGCGGGAACTTGCTCCGCAGGCCAGGGGCTCCGCGCCCCTGGATTCGCGAAATGGACCCGCGAAATGGAAAGGGCGCTCCCTGACGGGAGCGCCCTTTTTGTGCATTGAGGCTGGGTCCGGCTACTCGGCGATGGGGGCGGGCTTCTGGGAAGCGCCGATCTCCTGCTTCACCTCGGTGGCGACCTTGAACAGGATGGTCACCACCAGGGCGCCCGTTCCGTAGATCATGAGCGAGATGAGCAGCTCCTTGCCGGTGGGCCAGTAGGGGGTGATGGTCTCGAACGGCGTGGGGTTGAAGCCGCCGATCAAGAGGCCGAGGCCCTTGTCGATCCAGGTGGCGATGACCAGGATGGCCAGCGACCAGGGCAGGATCTTCAGGTTGTCACGCAGCTTGGGCGGAATCAAGAGTGCCAGGCTGGCGATGGCGAGCACGGCGGCGGTCCACATGAAGGGCACCAGCTCGTGGTGTCCGTGGGTGCCCGCGAACAGGTACACGATGGAGTGCTGGTGGCTCGGGATGCCGGAGTAGAAGGCCGTGAACACTTCCAGGAGGAAGAAGAACACGTTGACGCACATGGCGTAGGTGATGATCTTGGCCAGGGTGGCGATGGCCTCGGCGCCGGCCTTGAAGGTGGTCACCTTCTCGGTGAGCATGATGACCAACAGCAGGATGGCCGGACCGGAGCAGAACGCGCTGGCCAGGAAGCGGGCGGCCAGAATGGCGGTGAGCCAGTAGTGGCGGCCCGGCAGGCCCTGGTACAGGAACGCCGTGACGGTGTGGATGGAGAACGCCCAGATGATGGACGTGTAGGCGAGCACCTTGCTCCACTTGGGATGGGGCAGGTGCTGGCGGTCGCATTCAAGGCAGGTCCAGCCCACGAGCAGGTTCAGGGCCAGGTAGCCGTTCAGCACGACCATGTCCCAGAACAGGATGGAGTTGGGCGTGGGGAACAGCACCACGTTGAGCATGCGCTGGGGCTGGCCGATGTCGACCACGATGAAGCCCAGGCACATGACGACGGCGGCGATGGCCATGAACTCGCCGAAGATGACGAGGTCCTTGAACTTCTTGTAATGGTGGAAGTAGTACGGCAGCACGATCATGACGCCGGAGGCGGCCAGGCCGACCAGGTACGTGAACTGGGCGATGTAGAAGCCCCAGGACACGTCGCGGCTCATGCCGGTGATGGTGAGGCCTTCCATGAGCTGCATGACGTACGCGCCAGAGGTTCCGCCGATCAAGAGGAGCAGGAACCCGACCCACATGTAGTACTTGGGACTACCTTTAAGTGCTTTTTCGAGCATGACCGCCCCCTAAATGATGTAGTACACGCTCGGTTCGGTGCCGAGCGCCGGCTTGCGCCGGATGGTGTAGTGCTCGCGCAGGAGCTTGCGCACCTCGCTGGCGGGGTCGGAGAGGTCGCCGAAGACCACGGCCCCGTTCGACACTTCCACGCAGGCGGGCTGCTTGCCGTGGGCCAGCCGCTCCACGCAGAAGTTGCACTTCTCGACCACGCCGCGCATGCGGGTGGGGAATTCCTTGTTCAGCTTGGTCAGATCCAGGTGCTTGCGCGGCTCCATGAAGTTGAAGCTGCGCGCGCCGAAGGGACAGCCGGCCATGCAGTAGCGGCAGCCGATGCAGCGGTGGTAGTCCATGGCCACGATGCCGTCCGGGCGCTTGTAGGTGGCCTGGGTGGGGCACACGCGCACGCAGGGGGCATTGGTGCAGTGGTTGCAGAGGGTGGCGAACTGGCGCTTCTCCAGGCCCTCGTCCATGAAGTTGTTCAGCTGGTCAAAGGCCTGCTCGAAGCCTTCCGCCCAGATCCACTTCACGTTCTGCTTGCCCGGGATGTCCGGCACGTTGTGCACCGCGTGGCAGGCCTTGGTCAGAACCTCGATGGCCTCCTTGGTGCCGCACTTCTTGGTGTCGATGACCATGCCCCAACGCTTGGCGTTGACGGCGGCGGCGCTGTCCTTGATTTTCGAGCCCGCGCCGGAGACTGCCAGCGCGCTGCCCGCAGAGGCCGCGCACAGGCCCGCGGCGGCGACACCCATGAACTTCAGGAAGTTTCTTCTGGTGTGGTTCATTTCTTCAACCCCTCCGGCTGGATGTGGCAATCCCAACAGTAGGGGGTCACCGCTGCGTCGTTGTGGCACTTGTCGCAGAACTCCGCCTTGTTGGTATGGCACTTCATGCAGGTCTTCTGCAGGCTCATCTCGAACTCTTTGCCCTTGCTGTTGACGTACACGCGCTGTCCGTCGCGCAGGGCCCAGTCGCGCCACTGGTCAAGCAGCTGCATGTGCTTGGTGCGCATGAACTCCTTGCTCTCGATGCACTCTTTCTCGTTCTCCGGCATCTTGAGCTTGGGCTGGTTGTAGGCCGCCTTGCCCATGTTGTAGGCGAAGGGGGCCAGGAAGATGCCCAGGAAGATCACCAGTCCGGTGATGATTTTTCCGCCATTATACAGTTTCATCTTATTCCTCCTCCATGCCGGGCAGGGGCTCCTGGCGAAGGTTCATGGTGCGCTCTTCCTCGCCGTCCAGGATCAGCGCGTTGCCCACCAGTTCGTGCAGGCCGGTGATCTTGACGCCCGGCGCCCAGTAGTCGGCCAGGGGGATCAGGGTGGCGCGGTCGATGGCGCAGACGCAGGTCATGGTGTTGACGCCGTGCTTTTCCTGCACGTGGCGCAGGGCGTTGCCTCTGGGCAGGCCGCCGCGCATTCTGATGTCCATGATCTCGTCCGTGTTCAGGCCCGAGCCGCCGGCGCAGCAGAAGGTCTGCTCGCGGATGGTGTTGTCGGGCATCTCGTGGAAGTTCTCCACCACGTTCTGGAGCACGTATCTCGGCTCATCGAACATGCCCATGCCGCGCGCCGGGTTGCAGGAGTCGTGGAAGGTGGCGATGATGTCCGAGTTGCGGCTCTTGTCGAGGTTCAGCTTGCCGTGCTTGATGAGGTCGGCGGTGAACTCGGCGATGTGCACCATCTTGGTCTGCTTGGCGTTGTGGAACACCGTGCCGGTGATGGGGCTGACCGGGGTCTGCATCTGCGGGCCCTGGAGGTTGCCGTTCATGGTGTCCATGTACTGGTTGATGACGCGCCACATGTGGCCGCACTCGCCGCCAAGAATCCACTTGGCGCCCAGGCGGTTGGCCTCGCTGTACATCTTGCCGTTGATGGCCTTCATGGTGTCGGCGCTGGTGAACAGGCCGAAGTTGCCGCCCTCGCTCGCGTAGGTGGACAGCGTGTAGTCCAGGCCAATGGCGTCAAAGAGCATCAGATAGCCCATGAAGGTGTAGATGCCCGGATCGGCGAACACGTCGCCGGACGGGGTGATGAAGATCACCTCGTGGCCCTTCTCGTTCAAGGGCACGTTCAGACGCTTGCCGGTGATGGTCTCGATGTCGTCGACCATGAACTCGACGATGTCCTTGAAGGCGTGCGGCTGGATGCCCAGGTGGTTGCCGGTGCGCGTGCAGTTGGCCACCGGCTCCAGGATCCAGTTGATGTTGACGCCCACCAGGTGCAGCAGCTCGCGCGCCATCATCGTCACCTCGGCGGTGTCGATGCCGTAGGGGCAGTAGAGCGAGCAGCGGCGGCACTCCGTGCACTGGTAGAAGTAGAGGAACCACTCCTTGAGCACCTCTTCTTCCATGACGCGCGCGCCGGTGAGCTTGCCCAGGATCTTGCCGGCCAGGGTGAACTCGCCCCGGTAGATGGAGCGCATGAGCTCCGCCCGCAGCACCGGCATGTTCTTGGGATCGCCGCCGCCGATGAAAAAGTGGCACTTGTCGGCGCAGGCGCCGCAGCGCACGCAGATGTCCATGAACACCTTGAGCGAACGGTATTTGTCCAGGCGCTCGCGGAAACCGTTCATGACGATTTCCTTCCAGTTGGCCGGGAGCTTCCAGTCCGCCTCGGAGGGGTTCCACTCGCGCGGGTTGCCGAACTGTCCGGGTATCTCGTGCATCAGGTACTCGACCTTGTCCTGCTTGGCGGGATAGGCGAAGCGGCCCGGCGAAAGATCGTTCGGCAGGTCCATCCAGTTCGTGGCTGGCGGCGTATAGTTGATACTCTTGAGCATCTCATCGGGTTTGATGATGTTTGCCATGTCTTCTCCTCACGGAAAAAGTTTGTTGCTCGTCAAGTCCGGGGGGCCAGGGCCGAGCCGCTCTTAGGCGGCCTCCTCCGGGGTCTTCTCCAGGGGCAGGCCGGCCTCATGCATGGGCTCGCGGAACTCGTCCTCGTAGGCCTCGTAGCTGTGCGGCTTGATGTTCGGATCGTTCCACACGTTCTCGTAGTGGTTGATGCGGGTGTCGTTGGGCATGTTGCGCGTGGGGGAGAGGAACACCCCGCCCATGTGCATGAGCTTGGAGAAGGGGAAATACACCAGAAGCGTGCTCACCAGGAAGAGGTGGACGAAGAAGCTCACGTCAACCCCGGCGGGCACCTTGAAGTTGAAGGTGGCCAGGCCCATGACCACGTCCTTGATGGACATGATGTCGACCTTGGCGATGTAGCGCATGTACACGCCGGAAAGGGCGATGCCCAGGATCAGGAACAGCGGGAAGTAGTCGTTCACAAGCGAGATGTAGCGCACCTTGGCGTCGGCGAACCGGCGCAGCAGCAGCATGGTCAGGCCGCCCAGCAGCAGCAGGTCCGAAATATAGATGCTGGGCGTCAGGATCTGCAGGATGCTGTCGCTCCAGTCCAGAAAGGCGATGGGCGCGGGCACGGGCTGCATGAACAGGCGCATGTGCCGCACGGCCACGATGAGGAAGCCGTAGTGGAACATGATGGCGAAGAGCCACAGCCACTTGGCGGAGACATACGCCACGATGGGGTTCTTGCCGTCGTCGTGGGTCAGCACCGTCTTGGTGTTGCGGAACAGCGAGCGGAAGGCCAGCACCTCAAGGGCCATGCGGATGAAGGTCTGCGGGCCGGTGGAGGGGTTGTCCCACTTGTTCTGCTTGATCCAGTCAAGGCTCTGCTGCTGTCCGCCCGTGGTGGGGATGCGGAAGGGCACCGGCCGCTTGGCCCAGGAGATGATCTTGCACACGAACCCGACAAGGAAGATGATGAATGCCGTGCCTGGGATGCAGTACGCGAAGATGGTTTGCATCTTTGCCGCGCCCGCCCCGACTGTGGCGATCACCACCAGGGCCAGGACCATAAGGAGTGAAAAGATCGCTTTCATCTGCCGTCACCTCGCTTGTAGTTTGGCCGCCCCGCCAACGAGCCGGGAGCGCCCTGCCGTAAAAAACTAAACGGCCTTGGTGGCCGCAACGTCCGCCTTCATGAGATTGGCCCGGCGCACGATGTTCGTGTGCGCCCGCTTCACCTCGTCCACGCGCATCCGCGCAATCTGGTCGCGCGAGGCCACATAGAGGTCAAAAGCCATGACCGCCAGATTGTCCACGCGGGTCTCGAAACGCAGCAGGTCCTCCAGCTCGCCCGTGGCGGAAAGCTCCTGGACGAACTCCTGGCGCAGAATCTTTTTGAGCAGGAAAACGAAGGAAAGGGCCTGGCTGGGAGAGAAATCCTGAACCGCGCGGATCTTCACGATCTGGTCCAGGGCCTTGGCCACGGCCTCGGCGTCGTTCCAGGTCAGCAGCAGGGGGATGAGCTTGGAGGTGGACTCCAGGATGCAGCAGCCCACAGGGTTGGTGAACTGGTCGCGGTTCTTCCGCCAAACCGCCTGGGTTTCCGGGGGGTATGTGCCAAGGATGAGCTCGGCCCACTTCTGGGACAACTCCTCGGAACGCTCCGCCACCGCCTCAAACAACCCCATGCGCCCCCCTCGAACAGACCGTAATGCAAGACGACCGCCCGGCTTTCCCACCCCGCGGAAAGCTGGCCTGACGCCCAAAAACCATTGTGAATAAGGTAACAATATCTCCCGGTGTCTATTCCAGACTCCCCATGAAACGTCAAGCCGTTTTGCCTAGAAAACCAGCACCTCTTCACAGTTCCCGGCACGAGGGAACAACGTGCGCAGCATGTGCAACACCGACTGCGCAAAAGTGCACGCTGGTGCACATGGCGCGGTCTTTCGACTATTCGCGCTGACGTTAAACATTTGAATTTTGAGAGATTTTTGCTCTGGCACGGAGCTTGCCTAATGCAGACCGTGTGCAGAGAGGGTTTGCACTGCCGGGAACGGGGGTTCCGCTCTTCCACCTCCGTTCCCGCCTCACCCTCGCAACGCAAGGAGGCATCATCACATGACCCGCCACCCAAACCGCCCCAGGGCCATCGCCCTCGCCGCGCCCGCCCCCTACGTGGGTCCCGGGCACCTCGTGATCATCGCCGCCATGGCCGTCCTTGCCCTGCTGCTCTTCTCCGGCCTCACCAAGGCCCATGCCACGAACTCCGCCGCCCCGGCGGACGCGCTTGAGATCCGGGCGGACGCGCGCTAAAGGCCGCCCGCCTCTCCCACCGGGCCTCCCGGCCATGCCTACGCAGCCGGGAGGCCCGGCAAAAGCGCGCGCAGCACCGTTAGGCAATCCCCCGCGCGTGCAAAGCAGCCGCCCGGCGCGCAACGCCGCCGGCCCCCAGCCGAATCACTTGGACGTATAGCGCTCGATCTGCAGCTTGTATTCCTTGATGCCGTTGGCGATGCCGTTGGCCAGGATCTTGAGGTAGGCGTCGCTCTTGAGGCGCGCGGCCTCGGTCTTGTTGGTGATGTAGCCGATCTCCAGCAGGGCCGAGGGCATCTTCGCGCCCATGAGCACATAAAAGGGCGCCTCGCGGTTGCCGTGGTCATTGACCCGCCACTTGCTGCGGATGGCCGAGAGCCCCTTCCTGTGCACCACCCGGGCCAGGTCGACGCTCTCCTTGATCTTCGAGGTCAGCATCAGGTCGGTCAGGATCATCTGCAGGTCGCTGATGTTCTTGTCGGACACGGAATTCTCCCGCGCGGCCACGCGCACGGCGTCCGGGGTGCGGGCCAGGTTCAGGCTGTAGGTCTCAAGCCCCTGCATGGCCGGGTCGGTGTGCGCGTTGCAGTGGATGGACACGAACAGGTCGACCTTCTTGGCGTTGGCCAGGGCGGTGCGTTCGTCCAGGCTCAAGAAATCATCCGTGGTGCGGGTGTAGATGACGTTGAACCCGCGCTTCTTGAGCACGGAACCAAGCACAAGCGCCATGCGCAGGTTCACGTCCTTCTCCACCAGCCCGTTGCCCTGCGCGCCGGGGTCCTTGCCGCCGTGCCCGGCATCAAGCATTATCGTGCGAACCGTAAGCCCCAGCTGCTCCACCAGGTTGGCGGCGAGCTTCTTGCGGTTGCCCTTGGGCGCGCTGAAGGCCGGAGGGTCGGGCTCCCTGGCCGAAGCGGCCACGGGCGGCGGCGTGGCGGCCTTGCCCCCCTCGGCGGCAAAGGCGTCGATGACCAGCCGGAAGGGCGCGTCCAGTTCCGTGACGCGGTAGTCCCTGATCTCGGAGAACTCCATCACCACCCGGGTCGCGTCCGCGCCTCGCGGGGCCACGCGCACGCTGCGCAGGATGCCGCCGGGCACCTGCGTCTCCTCGGCCAGGCCGGTGCGGGCCTGCGCGCCCAGAAGGTCCACATACAGCCGACCGGCGGCCCCCTTGCCGCCCTCGGCCTCGAGAAGCTGGTAGCGGTACTTCACGCTGGCGTCCAAATCGAGCACGACCCGCGCGCTTTTGCCGGTGTTCTTGGGGCGCACGCCGACAAGCTCCGCCTTGCCTGCCGCCGTGGCAGGGCCGGCTGCCGGGGCAGGCGTCGGCTCGGCCTTTTTGACCGCTGCCGGACGGACCTTGGCGGCCTTGCGGTTCAAGTCCGCCGCCCTGCCCGCCAGGCGGCTTCGGGGGTAGGAGCGCTGCAAGGCCTTGAAGTCCTCGGCCGCGCCCGCCGGGTCGGACAAGCGCTCCAGGCGGATGAGGCCCCGGTGCAGCAGGGCGTCCGGGGCGAGCTGGTATTTCGGGAAATGTTCGACGCACTGGCCGAAGGTCTCGGCGGCCTTGAACCAGTCGGCCTTCTGCCCGGTCCTCTTGGCGATCTCCTGCCGCACGCGGGCCAGAAAGAATGTGGCCTTGGCCCCGTTCGGGCCATCGGGCCGGACCTTTCTGGCCTGCTCCAACTCGGCCTCGAGCGGGCGCAGGGCCTCCGTGGACACATTCTTGCGGGTCAGCAGGGTCTGGAGGCGGCGCACCGGAGCGTCAGCGGGGTTTTCCTTGCTCGCCGCCTTGGCCGGAGCCGGGCGCGCGGCCAGGGACGGCGCCGGAGGCGACAGGCACAGGGCGGAGAACAGGAGCGCCACGAGCCAGCAGGCCCATCGTCCGGTGCGCCCCGCGCAGTGCTGCTTCCCTTTCGGCATGGTCCTCCCGCCTGGCGCGCCTTCCGTGCGCATATCCTGGCTCGGGCATCTTTGCCGAGAATCTACAAAAAGTCCAGAGAGACCGTCCCAGCGTCTGCTTCATGCCGTAACGCGCCTTCGCCGCTTGACCCGGCAGCCCCGCCAAGGCTACCACCCGGCCATGCGCATCCCTGAACTGCTTTTGCCCTGCGGCGACATGGAATCCCTGGAGACCGCCCTGCTCTACGGCGCAAACGCCGTGTACCTGGGGGCCGACGGTCCGAACCTGCGCGCTGGCGCGGCCGGCTTTGCCGGACCGGGCCTGGCGCGCGCGGCGGCGCTGGCCCGCGCGGCCGGGGTGCGCGTGTACGTCTGCCTCAACGCCAGCCCGCGCGAGCAGGACCTGCCCCTTGTGCGCCAGGGCATCGAGCAGGCCGTGGAGGCCCGGGCGGACGGACTCATCGTGGCCGACGCGGGCGTGGCCCGGCTGGCCCTGCGGCACGCCCCGCGCCTGCCGCTGCACATAAGCACCCAGGCCAACACGCGCAACGCCGAGGGCCTCGCGTTCTGGCGCGACCTCGGGGCCACGCGGGTCAACCTAGCGCGGGAGTGCGCGGCGGGCGAGGTGGCCGCCCTGGCCCGCGCGCGCGATGCAAAACTGCCGGGCTTCGAGCTGGAGGTTTTCGCCCACGGGGCGCAGTGCATGGCGCTTTCGGGCCGCTGCGCGCTCTCGGTGCACATGGTGGAGCGCGGCGTGAACCAGGCCGGACGCACGGCCTCGCTCGGCGCGTGCGCGCACCCTTGCCGCTACGAGTACCGCCTGCGGTCCGTGGTGGAGGAGCGCAAGCGCCTGGGGACCGAGGCCTGGGAGGTGCTGGAGCAATGGACCGACGCGCCCGCTGCTCCGGGCGAGGCCCCGTGGTCGCAATTTTTCGCGCCCCAGGACCTGTGCCTGCTCTGGCACGCGCCCTGGCTGGCGCGCCTGGGGGTGGACGCCCTCAAAATCGAGGGCCGCACACGCAGCTCGGCCTACCTCGCCGTGGTGGCCGATGCCTGGCGCTTCGCCCTGGACTCCCTGGCAAACGGCAACTTCGCGCCGCGCGCCGCCCTGGCCGAACTGCGCCACGCGGCCACGCGCCCGCTCACGACCGGGCTCTTCGGGGCCGACGCCCGGCGCGAGATTCCCGGCCTGGACAGGCTGGCCGCGCGCCGGATGCCCATGCTGCGCGTGCTGGCCCCCGCCAACGGCGAGGCCACAGCCTGGGACGTTGAGCTCAAGGGCACCTTCGACACCGCGCGGCCCGAGGGCCTGACGCTCATCCTGCCCGGACTCAAGCGCCCGGTGCTGCCGCCGGGGAGCTTCCGCCTGGAGCACGGACACGACTCCAGCACGCCGGGCCTGCCCGCCGCGGTCGGGCATCCGGGAATGCGCGCCGTGCTGCGCGCCGAGCACCCGGACCTGCGTTCCGGGGTCTTCGCCCGCTGAGGCCGCTGGGCGAAAACTCCCGCCCCCCCTTGGCAACGGCCCCGCGAGTGGTATAAGGGGGAGACAAACGGAGGAACGTATGGCCGGAACAGTGACCATCAACGAAGACGAGTGCATCGGCTGCGAAACCTGCTGCGAGCTCGCCCCGGGCGTGTTCCAGTTCGACGCGGACGCGGGCAAGGCCAAGGTGGTGAACCCCACCGGAGCCACGGCGGACGAGATCCAGGCGGCCATCGACGCCTGCCCGGTCAGCTGCATTTCCTGGGAATAGGTCCGGATCCGCGCGTCGGCGGAGCGGGCCGCCAAGCCCCCTCCGCCGACGCGGCGGCTCAGCGCCCGGCTTCGGCCAGATGGGCCAGCCCGTCCGGGTCAAGCAGGGTCACGCGGTTGCCCGCGGTCTCGATGAACCCCTGGTCGGCCAGCTTCTTGAGCGCGCGCGACAGGGTTTCCGGGATGGTGCCGAGGTAGGCGGCGATCTGCCCCTTGGGCAGGTCCAGGGTCAGGTCGTCGCGGTTCTGCGAGGCGCGCAGCAGCAGCAGGTACCCGGCAAGACGCTCCGGCACCTCCTTCAGGCTCAGCTGCGCAATCTGCCCCACAAAGGCGCGCAGCCGGGCGGACAGGAGCGCCATGACGGCCAGGGCCAGCTCCGGGTCGCGGCGCAGCACCTCCACAAAGCCCTTGCGCGGAATGCACACCAGCAGGCTCTCCTCCAGGGCCTGGGCGCTGGCCGGATAGGTCTTGCCCTCGAACACCGGCACCTCGGCAAAGGCCTCGCCCGCGCCGAACACGTGCAGCACCTGCTCCTTGCCCGAAGGCGCGGCGCGGTACACGCGCACCTTTCCCGTGACCACGGCATAGAAGTTCGCGCCCGGCTGGCCGGCCTCGAACAGTATCTCGCCCGCCTTGGCGCGCTTGAGCAGGGCGATCTCCGCCAGGGTTTCCAGCTGCGCCTTGGGCAGCCCCTCGAAGAGCTTGACCCCGGCCAGGGCGCTCAGCTTGTCCTTTTCCATCCAGCCTCCGGAAGCGCGTGATTGTCGCCTTTCATAGCCGCGCCCGCGCGCGGTGGCAAGAACGCATTGCGGCTCGCGGCCTTAGCCGGGGGCGTCCTGCTCCGGCTCCGGGCCGGGCACGTACTCCAGCACGTCGCCGGGCTGGCAGTCCAGCTCGCGGCAGATGGCCGCCAGGGTGGAGAAGCGGATGGCCCTGGCCTTGCCGGTCTTCAGGATGGACAGGTTCTGGGCGGTGATGCCGACGGCGGCGGCCAGATCCTTGGAGGCGGTCTTGCGCCGGGCCAGCATGACGTCCAGGTTCACGATGATGGGCATGATGCTCCTCGCGTCTGCGGTCAGATGACCAGTTCCTGCTCTTCCTTGAGCTTGCGGGCCTCGTCCATGACCCAGGAGGCCAGGATGACGACCACGCCGGTCACGGTCTCCGACAGGGTGGCGCTGTCCAGGCCGACCGAGATGATGTGCTGGCCCGGAGGGTTGTCCATGGTCAGGATGAGGCTCACCAGGGAGCCGTGCAGCACGCGCAGGCCCTGGGTCGCCAGCACGGCCCAGCCCAGGCGGCGCAGCAGCCCCACGGTGCGGGCGCTGAACATCTCGCCCTGGCCGAAGCGGCCAAAGAGTCCGGCCAGGCAGGCGAAGCTGTACATGGTGGCCGCGCCGGGCAGCATGGACGCGGCGAAGCCCAGGACCTTCATGGTCCCGGTGACCGGCCCGGCCATGAACGGCGGCTCGCCCCAGCTCAGGCCCAGAAGCGGACTGAAGCTGAACGGCGGCGTGTTGATGATCTGCTCAAAGAAGGCCCAGCCCAGGGCGTGCAGCACCGGCACCAGCGCGATGCCCGCCAGGAACAGCAGGCGCAGTCGGGAGCTCAAGCGTTGGATCTTGGTCATTGCGGACTCCTTTTCGCGTGTCGTGATGCCGTATTTCGACTATTCATCATCGTTTGTCAATAATTTATTGCTGCCCCACAAAATCACTTCCACCACCCGACCGCCTGACTCAAGTCAAGGCCAGGCTGGCCCGGCTGTGGCACACCAAGGGGCAGCACGCCGCCGTCCACCGCCGCCCACCGCTGTGCGCGGCCATGCCCGGGCAGGCCGCCAAGGCCTTCGACATTCCGGCTGCGTTTCCCGCCGCTGCGTGGTACCAGCGGCCCAGGAAGCCAGCGGCGCTGAATCGGCGGCGGGCGGCGGCGATCGTTTTCAGGCCTGCGTCCACGCCAACCCTTCAACGGGAGACGAATCAACCATGAACGCCTTGATGCTCTGCCTGGCCGCGCTGGCCCATCTGCTGCTCGCGGCCCACGCCCTGCGCCGGGGCGATTGGGGCCTGTGCCTGGCCCTGGCCGCCCTGCCCCTGGCCCTTGTGACGCGCCAGGGCTGGACCCGACTTGTGGCGGCGGCGACGCTGCTTCTGGGCGCGGCCCAGTGGGTCTCGGCTGGAGTGGAATTCGTCCAGGTGCGTCTGGCCTTTGGCGAGCCCTGGCTGCGCCTGGCGCTGATTCTCGCAGCCGTGTGCGGCCTGACCCTGGCCTCCGGCCTGTGGCTGCTGGGCGCGCGGGCGCGGGCGCTGTTCCCCGGCCAGCGCGAGGCCGAGCGCCCGCAGGCCGCGGCCTTTCTGCTCACAGCCGCGCTTCTTGCCCTGGCGCGGAGCAAGGCCAGCGTGCCCGTGCTGCTGGCCGACCGCTTCCTGCCCGGCGCGGGCTGGCTGGAGATCGCGCTGCTGGCGTTCTACGCCGCCTGGCTTGCCGGGCGCATCCTTGACCCGCGCCAGCACAGGCGCCTGCGGCCGCGCATCTGGGCGCTGTTCTCGCTCGTCTTCTTCGGCCAGCTGGCCCTGGGCCTGGGCGGCCTGCCGGACCTGCTCATGACCGGACGGCTGCACCTGCCCGTGCCCGCGCTCATCGCGGCCGGGCCGCTGTTCCGCGGCGAGGGCCTGTTCATGCCCATCCTGTTCGCGTCCACGGTGCTGCTGGTGGGACCGGCCTGGTGCAGCCATCTGTGCTACATCGGGGCCTGGGACGACGCCTGCTCGCGCCGGGGGCCAAAAACTCCGCGCGTGCTCTCGCCGCGCTGGAGCGTGGGCGGCAGGCTGGCCACGTTGGTTCTCGTTTGCGGCGGAGCGCTGGCCCTGCGCGGCCTCGGCGTGTCCGGGGCGGTCGCGGCGTTTCTGGCCGGAGGATTCGGCCTGCTGGGCGTGGGAGTGATGCTGTCCGCCTCGCGGCGGCTGGGGGCCATGGCGCACTGCACGGCCTATTGCCCCATCGGGCTGGTCGGCAACCTGCTGGGGCGGCTTGTGCCCTGGCGCATGGGCATCAGCCTGGACACCTGCACGCGCTGCGGCGCCTGCGCGCGCGCCTGCCGCTACTCGGCCTTGACGCCGCAGCACATCGAGGCCGGGCGGCCCGGATTGTCCTGCACCCTGTGCGGCGACTGCGTGGGAGCCTGTCCGCACGACTCCATGCGCTACCGTTTTCCGGGCCTTTCCCCGGCCAGGGCGCGGGCCGCGTTTCTGACCCTGGTGGCGGCGCTGCACGCGGTGTTCCTGGGCGTGGCGCGCATTTGAGGGCCTCGCGGGTCGCGTAACGCCTAGCTGGCCTTCTTCGCCGTCTTTTTCTTCGTCGTCTGCTTCTTCTCCGGCTGCTTCTTCGTCGAGGCCTTCTTTGCCGAGGCCTTTGTCGAAACCGTGGACTTCTTCCCCTTGGGCTCCTGAACCGCCTTGGATTTCTTGGTGGTTTTGGACGACTTGGAAACCTTGGCGGCCTTGGCCTTCTTCTTGGGCTTGACCACCGGTTCCGGCTCGTCGTCCATGTCCTCGTCGTCGGTCTCCGGAGCCTTCCTGAGGGCCGTCATGCCCTGCATGGCCGTCAGGTTGCGCGGAAAGATGGTCAGCGAGCGCATGAACATGGGCTGCGCCTGCTGGGGCAGCCCCTTGCCCAGAAGCGTCCAGCCCAGGCCGCCCAGGGCCGCCGCGTAGGGCGTCTCCGGGTTGTAGGTGCGCAGCTGGTCAAAGGCCTGCATGGCCTTGTCATAGTCCTGCTGGTGATACGCGCTCCAGCCCAGCTTATCCAGCAGGTGGCACCACTTGTCCCAGGAGGGGCCGCTTTGCGGCGCGCGCGGCAGGATCTTGTCGAAGCAGGACTCGGCCAGGGCCCAGTCGGCCTGCAGATAGGCCGTGGCGCCCAGGCCGAAGAGCGCCTCCATGCTGGCCGGACTGTTGGCGAGGATGCGCTCGAACCCGGCGCGCGCGGCGGGCAGGTTCAGGGCGTAGAGCTGGCTCCAGCTCAGGTCCATGGCCAGGGCCGAGAGCTCCGCATGGCGGGAGAGCAGCGTGGAGAGCTCCTGGTCGTCCAGATAGGCGGGATCGAGGTTGAGTCCGGCCAACAACTCCTCGCGGGCCTGCTCGTGCTCGCCCTGGGCCACCAGGGCGAAGGCCATGCCGTAGCGCGGCCCGGCCAGGCTGGTGTCCAGGCTCATGGCGCGGCGGAAATCGCGCACCGCGTCGCGGATGCGGCCCTCGGACAGGGCGGCGAACCCGCTGGCGCTCATGCGGTCCAGGCGTTCCAGGCGGGATTTCGGGGCCTGCTGCTGAACGGCCACGGCCTCCCTTTCGCGCCCCTGGCGGCTGAGCAGAAGCACGAGCGCGCGCCAGGCCAGGGAGTTCTTCGGGTCCAGGCGCACGGCGTCGCGCAGGTGCGGCTCGGCCAGATCCAGCCGCGCGCGCGAAAGCAGGGCCAGGCCGTCGCCCAGGTGCGCGTCCGGGTCGTCCTTGTTCACGGTGATGAGGGTCTGGAACAGGGCGTGGGCCTTGTCCTCCTGCCCGGCCCAGAAGCTGGCCCAGGCCAGGGCGCGGCGGCCGGGACGGCTGTTGGGATTCTTGCGCAGGTATTCCTCAAGGTACGGCGCGGCCGTGGTGGGGTAGAGCCTGCGCGCGTAGGATTCGCCCATCTCCAGGAACAGCTCCAGGTACTCCGGCCGCGAGCGCATGAGCTCCAGCACCTCCGGGGTGGCGGCGAAGTCCGGGTTCAGGAAGATGGCCTCGGCCAGACGCTGGCTGGCCTGTTCGGCCTTGCCCTGCCGGGCCAGGGTGATGCCCATGCCGTAGGCCGCGGCGGGCAGCGAGGGGTTCTGGCGGCGCGCCTCGGCAAAGGCGGCCAGGGCGTCGTCGTACTGGCCCAGGCGCAGACGCGCCCAGCCCAGGCCGTTCCAGCCCGTGGTGGAGCGCTTCTCCTGGGTCACCAGGCGGAAATACTCGGCCGCGGCGGCGTCATACTCGGCCCGGTCGTACAGGATGCGTGCCGCCGAGAGGCGGCTGTCCACGTAGTCGGGCCGGGTCTTGAGCGCGGCGCGGAAGCTCTCCAGCGCCTGCTGCGTGTTGCCCTGCGAGAGCTCCAAGTGCCCCCGGGTGTTCAGGGCCAGGGCGTTGCCCGGCTCCATGCCCAGGGCGCGGCCTAAAAGTTCGCGGGCCTTGTCCTGGCGGCCCAGGGCCACAGCCGTGGCCGCCATGCCCACCAGGGGATCGGCGGCCTGCGGCTTGAGCGTCGCCGCATCGCTGAAACAGTCCCAGGCGCGGCCCAGATGGCCCAGGCGCAAGAAGCTCCAGCCCATGCCCAGAAGGCAGGCGCTGTCCTGGGGGTCCACATCGTCCAGATAGGCGGAGAGCTTGGACAGGGCGGCCATGTACTCCGCCCGGTGGAAGAAGGCGAGGCCCCAATCCTTGAGCGCGGGCCGGAGCAGAGGATCGGCGAGCGCCTTGGGCTCCAGCGGCTCGGCCAGGTTGGGGTCCAGCTGCACCAGGCGGCGCAGCGCGGGCAAGGCCTCCGTCGCCCGGCCCAGGCCGAGCAGGGTGCGCGTCTGGCCCAGCAGGGCCTCGGCGGGATAATGCCGCCCCCCGGCCAGGGAAGCATACAGGGACAGGGCCTCGTGGGCATCGCCAACGGTTTCGCGCAGGTGCGCGGCCTTGAGCCGGGCCAGCTCGTCGCGCGGGGCGTCGCCGGGAAAGCGCGAGGCGCGGCGCGGCACTTCGGCCCAGGCGGCCAGGGCGCCCCTGGTGTCGGAGAGCTGGGCGCGGGCATCGCCCAGGGCCAGGAACAGCTCCTTGGGCGAGGCCAGCACGTCCGGCCCCGGTGCGGCGGCCTCCAGATGCTTCAGCGCCTCCCTGGCCTGGCCCCGGCCCAGGGCGATGAGCCCCAGGGCCAGCCGCGCGTCGGCGGGCACGGACTCGCGCAGCATGTCCGGAAAGGAGGAGTTCGGCTGTCCCTTGGCCAAGGCCTCGTTCAGGGCGTCCACGGCGGCGGAGGTCCGCCCGCGCGCGAAATCCGTCCAGCCCTGGCCCAAGGCTCCCACGCACTCCAGGGCCGCATCGGCGCGCACCAGGGAGAATTGCTCCTCGGCCTCGGGCAGCTGGTTCAGGCGCAGCAGGGTGAAGCCGAGCACCGCGCGCACGTGCGACGCCTCCTCGCCTTCCGGCGCTGGGGCGGGCGGCGGCGCAAGCGGCGCGCCGGGAGCGGTCGGCTCCGGGGCGGGGAGCGGCGCGGGCAGGGCCGCCCGCAGAACCTTCAGGGCCTCCGGGTACCTGCCCTGGCGGTACAGCTCAAGGCCCTGCACATAGGGCGAATCCGCCTGGGCGGGCGCAGGGGTCAAAAGGCACAGGCAGACGGCCAACGTCAAAACCGGAAGAAACAGGACGGACGGGGCGGAAACGCGGGCGCGCATGGATTCTCCTTGCAGAAGGGCTCGACCGCGTGGCGGACGGACAGAGAGCGACTATGCCCCAAGGGCGGCGCCTTCGTCCACCCTCTTGGACGGTGCGGCGGCGGGCTTTTCCGGAGTGGCGGGCTATTTCGCGGGCTCCGGCGCGGGCTCCCGGGGCCTGGAGCGGGCCAGGGACTCGTCCAGGCTCCTGTTCAAGCGCTCCAGGGCCTGGCGCGAGGCCTCCACGGCCTGGTTGAAGGACTCCCGCAGGGCCGCGCGCGGCGACCTGCCCGCCTGGCCGGCCGGAGCCGTGCCCGCCTGCCCGCCGCCCTCCTGGGCCGCCAGCTGGCGGTTGGCCTCGTCCAGGGACTCGCGCAGGGCGTTCACGTCCTGGGCCAGACGGGCGCGCTCCTGTGCGGATTCGCGCTCCAGGCGCTCCACGCGCTCGCGCAGGGCCCGCACCTCGGCATCGCGCGAGGCCGCGGGCTGGCCGTCGCAGGCCGCCAGCAGAAGCACGGCCAGCAGGCCGGACAGGAGAAGGACGCCACGCATGGGCTAGTGCTTGGACAGGTCGATGTCGCGGCTGAACTGGCCCGGGGCCTCTTTCACCAGGGCCTGCCCGGCGATGACCCGCGCGCCGTCGTGGGTGAGGGTCGGGCCGCCGTGCAGCGCCCAGCCGTTGTTCAGCGCCTCGCTCACGCGGAGGCAGAAGTTGGCGTCGTCCGGGCCGGTGATGCAGCGATAGAGCTTCATGGCGGGACTCCTCAGGCGGAAGGTTTGCGCACGGGCACCCGTGCCACGATCTTGTCGTAGTAGAACTGCTCCGCCTCCAGGAACACCGGGCGGCGGCGCGACTCGTTGAGCCGCGTGACCATGAGGTTCAGGCGCTGCATCTGGCGGTAGCGCTCGGCCTCGTCGGTCATGGCCGAAAGCAGCTCCAGCGCGCTTTGTATCTCGCGCTCGGCCGCAAGCTCGGGCGGCAGGCAGCCCGCGTTCTTCAGCACGCGCCAGGCCATCTTGAGCTCCGGCGGCACGTGGGCGTCGTCCTCCAGGTCCAGCGGCCTGCCCCGGCCCGGAAGGTCGTCGAACTCGCCGTTCTCCTGGGCCGCGCGGATGCGTTCCTCGGCGATGCGCTCGATGAATGCCAGCGAAAGACTCATGCCCGCGATGGTGCTTCGCCCCGGGCGGAAAGTCAACACGGACGGCGAGACGGGCGGCGAGCCGGAAAAACGCGCGCCGCTCCCTTTACATCCGCCGCTCCGTGCTTATCATGTATTCACAAGGGGCCAGCGGCCCCAGGCGATATGGCAATGAGACAGGAGGGAGGCGAAACCAGTGTGCAAAGCTCGTAAAATCTGGCGGAGTGAGCCGCCCCTGACCCCGGAAGGGGTCCACACAAAGAAAAGTGCGCCGTAACAAAGAGCCCCGCTGTCCCACCCCAAACGGACCGGAGCCAGCCGGGTGAACCGGCAACGGCGCACGACTCTTTTGTCGTTTCCGGCGCAACCCCCCGCACGAAGGAGCCCCGCCCCACATGGCACCCTGGTATGTCGCCCTGCTCATGGGCCTCGTGGAAGGCCTCACCGAATTTCTCCCCGTCTCCAGCACCGGCCACCTCATCCTGGCCGGGCACCTCTTCGGCTTCACCGGTCCCCGGGCCGAGAGCTTCGAGATCGCCATCCAGCTGGGCGCCATCCTGTCCGTGGTGGTGCTCTACCGCGAGCGCTTCACCGGGCTGCTCAAGGCCGACCCGGCCCGGAACTTCTCCGGCGCGCGCGGGGTGCTGCTGCTGTTTCTGACCTCGCTGCCCGCGCTCATTCTCGGCTTTCTCGCCCACCGCGCCATCAAGGAGCACCTGTTCGGCCCGCGCACCGTGGCCCTGGCCTTCGTGGTCGGCGCGCTGATGATGTTCGCGGTGGAGGCGCTGGCCGCGCGCCGCAGCCGGGCGCGCCAGGTGGGCGGGCTCGACTCGCTGAACCCGGGCCTGGCGCTGGGCATCGGCTGCTTCCAGTGCCTGTCCCTGTGGCCGGGCTTCTCGCGCTCCGGGGCCACGATCATGGGCGGCATGCTCTTGAACGTGGACCGGCGCACCGCCGCCGAGTACTCCTTCCTGGCCGCGGTGCCGGTCATGTGCGCCGCCGTGGGCTATGACCTGCTCACAAGCTGGCGGCTCTTCGAGGCGGGCGATCTGGCCTTTCTGGCCGTGGGCTTCGTGGTCTCGTTTTTTTCCGCCATCGTGGCGGTCAAGGCCTTCATCGGCCTGGTCTCGCGCATGACGCTGCTGCCCTTCGCCCTGTACCGCCTGGCCCTGGCCCCGCTGGTCTGGCTGTTCTGGCCCGCGTAAGGCCCAGCCCGCCTCGGGACTTGATATTCGGCGGCCAATCCGTTAAGCTGCGCTATTGGCCGAATAGCGCCCCGCTTTTTATGATATTTTCAGGAGGACTTCGCACATGACCCGCAAGGACCGCACCGAGGGCATCTACAGCCGTCGCGAGGTGCTCGACGACTCCGAGCGCCGCCAATATTACCAGCTCCAGCTCAAGGACCTCTTGTCCTACGCCTACCGCTACTCCGAGGACGTCAAGAAGCGCTTCGACCGCGCCCAGTTCAACGTGGACAAGTTCAAGGCGCTCTCCGACCTCAAGCACGTGCCCATCCTCAAGAAGAAGGAGCTCATCTTCCTGCAGAGCATGGGACCGCGCCTGGGCGGCCTGCTCACCAAGGACCTTGGCGAGCTGCGCCGCGTATTCCTGTCCCCCGGCCCCATCTTCGATCCCGAAGACCGCCAGGACGACTACTGGGGCTGGACCGAAGGCTTCTACGCCGTGGGCTTCCGCCCGGGCGACGTGGCCCAGATCACCCTGCCCTACCACATGGCCCCGGCGGGACTGATGTTCGAGGAGCCCCTCAAGAACCTCGGCTGCGCGGTGATTCCCGCCGGACCGGGCAACACCAGCTCCCAGCTCGACATCATGCAGAAGCTGCGCGTCACCGGCTACATCGGCACGCCCAGCTACCTGCTGCACCTGGCTCAGAAGGCCGAGGAGACCGGCCTCTCGTTGCGCAAGGACCTGTTCCTTGAGGTGGCCTTTGTCACGGGCGAAAAATTCTCCGAAAAGATGCGCACCACCCTGGAAAAGAAGCTCGACTGCGTCATGCGCCAGGGCTACGGCACGGCGGACGTGGGCTGCATCGGCTACGAGTGCTTCCACAAGTGCGGGCTGCACCTCTCCAACCGCGCCTTTGTGGAGATCTGCCACCCGGACACCGGCATTCCGCTCAAGGACGGCGAGGTGGGCGAGATCGTGGTCACGGCCTTCAACAAGACCTACCCGCTCATCCGCCTGGCCACGGGCGACCTGGGCTACATCGACCGCGCGCCCTGCCAGTGCGGCCGCACCAGCCCGCGCCTGGGCAACATCGTGGGCCGCGTGGACACCACCGCCCGCATTAAGGGCATGTTCGTGTACCCGCACCAGGTGGAGCAGGTCATGGCCAAGTACGAGGAGATCAAGCGCTGGCAGATCGAGGTCACCAACCCCGGCGGCATCGACGAGATGGTCCTGTCCATCGAGTCCGGCGCCTTCAAGCGCGAGGAAGAGCTGCTGCACAACTTCCGCGAGAAGATCAAGCTGCGCCCTACCTTGAAGATCCTGGCCCCCGGCACCCTGCCCCCGCAGATCCGGCCCATCGAGGACAAGCGCACCTGGGACTAGCCCCGGACCGCCAAAGAATGGGAGCCCCCATGCCTTTCCCGGCCACTTTCCACGCCCTGGTTCCTGCTGTGCGCAGGGGCCGGGGCGTGGCCCGTTTCGCCGCCCTGCTGCTCGCGGCCGCGTTGCCGCTGCTTGCGGCCTGCGCCCGGCCCGCGCCCGTGGACCAGGCCATGACCGTGAACTTCCTGCCCGCCCCGGGCGAGCTGCTCACGAACGCGGGCGACCGCTTGTCCCCGGAGGCCTTCCTGGCCAAGGCCCGCACCGCGGCCTATGTGCTCATCGGCGAGTCGCACGGCCAGAGCTGCGACCACGAGGCCGAGCGCCGACTGCTGACCCTGCTGGCCCAGAATCCGGCTGGGGAGGGCCACGGCCCGGCAGTGGGCCTGGAGATGGTCCCGGCCAGGAACAGCGCGGTGCTCAAGGACTTCGTGGCTGGAAACATCGCGCCCGAGGACCTGGAGGCGCGGCTGGACTGGGGCAAGACCTGGGGCCACCCCTTTGCCCGCTATCTGCCGGTCTTCCTGGCCATCCGCCAATGGAAGCTGCCAGCGGCGGGCCTGAACGTGCCCCCGGACGTGATCCGCAGGCTCTCGGCCGCGGCCCTGGACAACGCCACGGCCAGCGACAGCTTTGACGGCCCCGTGGCCGCCCTGTCCGCCGAGGACCGCGCCCTGCTTCCGAAGCGCATCATCGAGCCCGCGCCGGAGCAGCTGGCCTTCCTGCGCGAGGTCATGAGCGGGCACCCGCAAGGCCGCAACGTCGATGATTCAAAGCAGGTGGCGCGCTTCCTGCTCATCCAGAGCGTGTGGGACTCGGCCATGGCCGAGCAGGCCGTGGCCCTGCGCGCCGCGACCAAGCGCCAGGTGGCGGTCATCGCGGGCACGGGCCATGTGGACGGCGGCCTGGGCATCGCCCGGCGCCTTGCCGTGCTGGACCCCGGCGCGGAGATCCTGCTTGTTTCGCCCTGGCGCGGCGACGACCTCGACCCGAAGGACGCCCAGGTGCGCGTGTACTGCCCGCTCAGCTTCGAAAGCCGCATGGGCATGGTGCTGGAGCACCGCGTCTTTGGCGAGGGCTCGCAGGTGCTGGTGGCCGAGGTCCGGCGCGGAAGCCGCGCCGAGGCCGCCGGCCTGCGCCCGGGCGACGTGGTGACGCGGGTCGGCGGCTACCGCATGGACTCGCTCACCGCCCTGCACCTGGCGGGCAGCGACGCTTACCGCGCCAAGAAATCCCTGGTGCTGGACATCCGGCGCGGCCAAGCCTGCTACAGCGTCGACCTTGGGCCTCTTGGCCAGCCGCAGAACGGCCAGCAGCGGCCGGTTGGCCCCCAGCCCGCCATGCCCTAGCCGCCATGCCCGAACTGCCTGAAGTCGAGACCATCGCCCGCACCCTGGCCCCGGAGGTCGTGGGCCGGGAGATTCTGGCCGTGCAAACCTTCGACCCCTCGGCCCTGCAGCCCGACCCCGCGTCCTTTGCGGCCCTGGCTGCCGGACGGCGCATCACGGGCGTGCGGCGGCGCGGCAAGCTGCTGCTGCTGGACCTGGACGACCGGGGCATCCTGGCCGTGCATCTGCGCATGACCGGGCGCGTGGTGGCTCTTTGCCCGGGCAACGAACCTGTGCGCCAAGGCCCCGGGCCGCGCGCCGTGCTGGAGCTGTCCGAAGGCGCGCGCCTGTGTTTTTCCGACGTGCGGCGCTTCGGGTCCATGCACGCCTTTGCGGCGGGTGGAATCGACGCCTGGCCGTTTTACGCCAGCCTGGGGCCGGAGCCGCTCGGCATGAGCGCAGCCGAATTCCAGGCGCGGCTGGGCCAGGGCCGGGCGCGCATCAAGGCGCTGCTGCTCGACCAGCGCGTGCTCGCGGGCATCGGCAACATCTACGCCGACGAGAGCCTGTTCCGCGCGGGCATACGGCCCGACACCCCGGCTGCGGCGGTGTCCCCCAAAAAACGCGACGCGCTCTTCGCGGCCATCCAGGCGGTGCTGACCCAAGCCATCGCCGAGAATGGCAGCTCCATCCGCGACTACCGCGACGCCCACGGCGACGCCGGAGCCTTCCAGAACTCCTTCCGGGCCTACGGGCGCGGCGGCCAGCCCTGCCTGGCCTGCGGAAGCATCATGCAAACCATGCGCGTGGCCGGACGCGGCACGACCTTCTGCCCGCGCTGCCAAAGGGCCCACGGCTGACGCGCAACACCCCGCCACTTCTGAAGAACACTTCCCGGAACGGACCTTGCGGCCAGCCCCCTTCCCTTTCCTGGCGGGCCAGCGTATGCTCTGTCCAGGCATCGCGCCCAGATCACACGGAGGACCGTCATGCAAGAAAGATCCGGCCTCGTCACCATGCGGGGCAACCCCTTGACCCTCTTGGGACCGGAGCTCGCCATCGGGCAGAAAGCCCCGGACTTCACCCTGGTCACCAACGACATGGCCACGGTCAGCCTGGCCGACTACGCGGGCAAGGCCCTGGCCCTTGTCAGCGTGCCCTCGCTGGACACCCCGGTGTGCGCGGTGGAGACGCGGCGCTTCAACGCCGAGGCCGACAAGCTGGGCTCGGACGTGCGCATCCTGACCATCAGCATGGACCTGCCCTTTGCCCAGAAGCGCTGGTGCGGGGCCATGGGCATCGACAAGGTGGAAACCCTTTCCGACCACCGCGAGGCCTCCTTTGGCCAGAACTACGGCGTGCTCATCAAGGAGCTGCGCCTGCTGGCCCGGGCCGTGTTCGTGGTGGACAGGAACGGTCGCATCACCTACGTGGAGCTGGTCAAGGAGATCGCCGACGAGCCCTTCTACGCCGGGGCGCTCACCGCCCTGTCCCAGGCCGCGGGCTAGACCGCTTCGCATCAGACACCCCTTGACGCCAAAAGGCCGGGCTCTTGCCCGGCCTTTTTTGTGCCGCGTACGGAGAGGAGGAGGCCGGCCTGGGCGCGCCCGGGCACGCTAGCCCAGGGTTTCGCGCTCGCGGAAGCCGATGAGGTAGAGGATGGCGTCGAGGCCCAGGGTGGAGATGCTCTGCCGCGCCCCGGCCTTGACCTTGGGCTTGGCGTGGAAGGCGATGCCCAGGCCCGCCAGGCCGAGCATGGGCAGGTCGTTGGCGCCATCGCCCACGGCGGCCACCTGCTGCAGGCTGATGCCTTCCTTGTCGGCCAGCCGCCCAAGCAGCTCCGCCTTGCGCGCGCCGTCCACAATGGGCCCGATGACGCGGCCGGTGAGGCGGCCATCCTTGATCTCCAGCTTGTTGGCGTACACGTAGTCGATGCCGAGCAGCTGCTTCAGGCGCTCGCCGAAATAGGTGAACCCGCCGGAGATGATGGCCACCTTGAAGCCCAGGCGCTTGAGGTTCGCGATGAGCCGCTCCGCGCCCTCGGTGAGCGGCAGGTTCCGGGCCACGTCCTCCAGCACGCTTGCGTCCAGGCCCTTCAAGAGGGCCAGGCGGCGGCGCAGGCTCTCCTTGAAGTCGTACTCGCCGCGCATGGCCCCGCTCGTGATGGCGGAAACCTCGTCGCCCACGCCGTAGCGCTTGGCCAGCTCGTCGATGACCTCCACCTGGATGAGGGTGGAATCCATGTCAAAGGCCACCAGCCTGCGGTTGCGGCGGAAAACGTTGTCCTCCTGCAGGGCCACGTCCACGCCCATCTCCGCGCTCATCTCCATGAATTCGCGGCGGATGGCCGTCCAGTCCGTGGTTGAGCCGCGCACGGAGAACTCCACGCAGGCGGGCCGGGCCTCGGTCGTGCTGGCCAGGGAAACGCGACCGGACTGGCGGCTGATGCTGTCGATGTTCAGCCCGTGGCGGGCCAACGCCCCGGTAAGCCGGGAGATGTGCGCGGCCTCCAGCCTTCTGGCCAGCAGGGTGACGATGTGCCGGGGACGGCCCTGCACGCCCACCCAGGTCTCGTAGCGCTCCGGCCCGATGGGCGTGAGCTTGAGCCCGACACCCAGCTCGTGGGCCTTGAAGAGCAGGTCCTTGAGCACCGGCGTGGCCTGCGCCTCATCGGGCAGGGCCACCAGCATGCCCAGGGTGAGGTGATCGTGGATGACCACCTGGCCGATGTCCAGGATGTCCACCCCGCAGGCGGCCAGCACCCCGGTGAGCACCGAGGTGATGCCCGGGCGGTCTTCGCCCGTGGCGTGGATGAGGATGATTTCGCGCATGGAGGCAGGCCCCTTCTTCAATGAAGTTGCGCATACTCGCACAATTCACGGCCCGGCTCAAGGGCGGACAGCAATCGTGCATTGACAAAGTGTTGCCAAGTGGCTATTCTTTCCCCGTTGCATTGGAACGGGCGTGGCCCGCTTTCCTCATGTGTGCCCCAAGACCTTCCGGAGGCTGTATGCTGAACTATGGCGACGTGCGCTGCGGCGACTGCGAACACTTTTCCGACGATGGCTGCGAAGAGGCCGCCGAGACCCTGGTGCTGGAGGGCTGGCCCAGGGCCGAGGTCTGCCCGGAGGATTCGGCCGACGCCTCGCGCTGCCCGGGCTTTTCGCCGGGGGAGTCCTTCCGGCCGCTTCAGGACGAAGAACAGGCCAGCCATGCGGCGCGCGCCCGCGTGGCGGCCATCAGAAGCTTCATGTCCTGGTAGGCTCTGGGCCGGCATTTGTCAGTCGGCAACGTGCGGTTGGAAGCAGATGCGCACCAGCACGCCCTCCGGGGCGTTCGCCAGGCCCAGCTCCCCGCCCAGCTGATGGCGCACCAGCCCGAACATGAGCTTCATGCCCAGGCTGCGCGTGCGCTCCGGGTCCAGGCCTTCCGGCAGGCCCGGGCCGTCGTCGCGCACCTCGATGCACACGCGGCCCTCCGCGCCCAGCGTGGCGCGGATGTCCACCTGGCCGGGGCGGTCGTCGCGGCGCGCATGCTTGAACACGTTGGTCAGGGCCTCGTTCAGCGCCAGGCCCAGGGGGACCGCCTGGTCCAGGCCCAGCATCAAGCCCCCCAGCGACACCGTGGCGGAAAGCGTCATGTCCCCGGAATACACCTCGCGCAGCTGGCGGAACAAGGAGCGCACGTAGCGCTCCAGGTCTATGCCCCGCGCGGAGCCCGCCCCGTCCGGGCCGCCGCTGTGCAGCTGGGCATGGACCAGGCTCATGGCCTGCACCTTGGCGCGGACCTCCTCCAGGCTTTGCCGGGCCTCGTCCCCGGTCACCCGCCGCCCGGCCATGTCCAGAAGCGAGGACACCACCTGCAGATTGTTCTTGACCCTGTGGTGCACCTCGCGCAGCAGGGCCTCCTTCTCGCGCAGGGAGGAGCGGATGCGCTCCTCGTCGCGGCGGCTGCGCACGATGCGCCACATGCCGTCCATCAAGAGCGAGACCTGCAGGCTGTCGTCCGAGGTATAGCCCGTGGCCTTGCCCGTGAGCCCAAGAATGGCCCTGGGGCGTTCGCTGTCCATGGCGGGCACGCCGAGAAAGCGGTCCATCTCGATATGCCCGGCAGGCAGCTCGTCACGGAAGATGCTGAAGTCGTTGAGCAGAAGCGGCGCCTGGGTCGCGAGCACCACGCCCCAGGGCGTTTCCGCGTGGGCCGGAAATGGCCCGGAGCGCAGATGCTCCGGCGTTCCGTGCCAGGCCATGGGGTTCAACTGCCCGCCATCCGCGGACACGAAGAACAGCACCCCTGCGGTGCTTCCGGTCAGGCGCAGCCCCTCGCGCAGGGTGAACGCGGCCATCTGGGCCTCGGTGCGCATGCCTTGCCGCGAAAGCTCGTACAGGGCCTCGAAACGGGCCTGGTTGCGCCGGAGCTCCCCCTCCATCCGCTTGCGCTCCGAAAGGTCCATGCCCGTGCACACAAGCCCCTCGTAGCCGCCGCTCTCGTCCAGGATGGGCGAGGCCGTCACGTGCACGGGCAGCCGCGTCCCGTCCTTGCGGATCAGCTCATAATCGCTCGAACCGGGTATTCCCATCCGGCGCTCGCGCATGCGCTCCCGGCCCAGGCGAGCCTGCTCCTCGTCCACAACGTCATACAGCCGCATCCGCGACAGTTCGTCCACGCTGTAGCCGAGCAGAGCGGCCAGGCGCTCGTTGACGAAGATGGTCTTTTCGTCCCGGTCCACGGCCCACACGGCCTCGTGCATGGATTCAAGGAGCTTGCGCGACATGCGTTCGCTCCTGCGCAGGGCCTCCTCGGCGCGGATGCGCGCCATCGCCAACGCCAGCAGCGAGGCCACCCGCTCAAGCAGGAAACCGGCCTCGGGGCGAGCCTCGTCCGGAACGCCCAGGGCCGCAAGGCTCCCCAGCACCTCCCCGGCATGGAGCACCGGCACGCACAGGGAGCCTTCGGGCCAGCATTCCGGCTGGGGCTGGTCTGCCCGCCCAAGGCCGCTCTCCGGATCATGGGGGGCGGCCAACACCTCCCGCGCCCCGGTGATCTCCTCGGCGCAGGCGGCGGCCAGCATCTGGGTCTGCGCCATGTCCTCGCACTCCAGCAGCACCCGCGACAGTCGGCTCAAGGACGCCTCGACGCGCTCCATGCGCCGCCGGGGGCGGATGTCCCGCGCGGTGCCGCAGTAACCTGTGATGCGGCCCTCCGCGTCGCGCACAGGCCGGGCCAGGACCTCGACGGGGACAAGGCCGCCGTCGGCATGGCGCAGGTCCAGGGCCAGGCACACCGGACCATCCTCGGGCGAGCCGGGCGCCGCCCGGCCCCAGTCCTCCAGCACGCGAACCGAAGCCCGCCAGGACTCCGGGGTCAGAAGCTCGTCCAGCCTCCGCCCGGCAAGATCATCAAGCCCATACCCGGTGAGCGCCACGGAGGAGGGACTCATGTAGGTCCAGCTCAAGCCGACGTCCAAGGCCCAGATCACGTCCACAAGGTTGTCGGAAAGCAGGGCGTAGCGCTGGTTCGACTCTCGCAGGGCGTCTTCGAGCCGCCTGCGCTCGGTGTTGTCGCACAGCACGGCCTGGAGCACCGTGGGCCTGCCGCCCTCGCCGTGGAGCAGCGAGCCGCGTTGCAGCACCCAGCGGCGGTTGCCCCAGGCGTCCACGACCTCGAATTCATACTCGCTGCGCAGAATGCCCCGGCGGTTCTCCTCCTGCCACTGCCGCAGGAGGGGACGCCACTCCGGCAGCACCGCGTCGAGCGCGCGCGAGGACTCCATGTAGAACTCCTCCGGCCTGTAGCCGAAGATCCTGGTCATGCCCGGACTGACGTACTCATGGCGGCCGGTGGCCAGATTGATGCGGACGAGCACCTGGTCGGTCCAGCTTTCCGCCATCTGGCGGAACCGGGCCTCGCTCTCCAGCAGGGCGGTTTCGGCCCACTTCTTCTCGGTTATGTCGCGAAAGGTGAACTGGACCACCAGGCCCTGCCCCGGCGCGCGCGGGCGCAACATGCCTATCTGCTGAACCCAGCGGTGCTCGCCGCTCTTGTGCACCAGCTCGAACTCATAGCTCGGCTGGAGCACCCCGACCCGGATCTCCTCCAGCCAGGCCCCGACCTGTTCCCGCCAGCGCGGGGCCACCATGCGCATGCCCAGGCCGGGGTCGTCGTAGAATTCCTGCGGCGCATAGCCCATGACGCGCTCCATGGTCGGGCTCACGTACTCGTGCCGCCCGGCGTCCAGGTTCACCGAGAGCATGACCTGGTCCGGCCAGAGCTCGATGAGCTGGCGGAAGTGCGCCTCGCTGTCGCGCAGCTGCCGCTGGGCCTGGCGCAGTTCGGTGATGTCCGTGGCCGAGCCCTGCAAGAGCCAGGCGGAGCCGTCCGGGGTCGGGCAGAAGATCTGCCGCTGGCGCAGCCAGCGCAGCCCGCCCGTCCTGTCGATGATTTGGAACTCGTAGGCGTCGGCCACCTTGCCCTGCGCGATCTCCTTGAGCCAGCCCGAGACCGTGGCTTGCCACTCCGGCGGCAGGCAGCGCATCAGCGTGCCGGAATCGCGGTAGAATTGCTCTGGCGAGTAGCCGCAGAGCGCCTCGATGGACGGGCTGATATACTCGTAGCGCACTTCCGGGAAGCGCAGGGAGAAATAGACGTCCGGGGAGTTCTCGGCCAGCATCCGCAAACGCGCCTCGCGCCGGGTGAATGTGCGCACGCGGGGCTTGCGCGGGCGGCGGCGATGGTGTAGACGGTAGCTGCACATGACGTTGAACCCCTGGTGGCGGATGCGCCTGTGCCCCTGGGTAGCGCACTTTGTCCCGCTTTGCATCCTTTCCGGAAATGCTGGCCCCCAGCGGGAAAAATCTTGACAGGGCAAATGCGCGCGGATAAAAGGGCCTTCCTTCGGGGGCCGTTAACTCAGTTGGTAGAGTATATCACTTTTAATGATAGAGTCGAAGGTTCGAGTCCTTCACGGCCCACCAAAGTTTTGTCCGTCCCCATCGTCTAGTGGCCTAGGACACTGGCCTCTCACGCCGGCAACAGGGGTTCGAACCCCCTTGGGGACGCCAAGAGAATACAGCGGATCACCGAAAGGTGGTCCGCTTTTTCTTTGCCCGGAAGCCCCCCTACTCGCGGGGCTCGCCGCGCGGCGGGGCGGACTCCGGGGTGACGGGCGGGGCCTGTCCGGCGCACGCAGCGCGCCGGGAGAGCCTCCACAGGGCGTGGGCCACCAGGACAACGGCGGCGGCAAGGCTCAACAGGGCGAGCACATGGAACCTGAGGTTCAAGGAAAGCCCGACGGTGCCCAGCGGCCAGACCACAAGCCCGGCCCGCACCAGGCCAAACGCCTCAAGGCGCCTGAGCCAGCCAGGGATTGACGCCTGCCCGTGTCGTGCATGATCCACCCTTGTGTTCCGGCGTTCGCTCCGCGCCCCGCGTCCGGCGCGACGAAAGCGCTGGGCGGCCCTAGACCAGCTTCAGGACAAAGCGCTGCTCCATGACCAGCGTGCCCCACTGCTCGCCCTCCCGCGCCTCGACCAGCCGGAAGCCGTGCTTCTCGTAAAGCCGCCGGGCCGTATCGAGGCCCTGAAATGTCCAGAGATATACCGAGGCATGTCCGCAGCGTCGGCAGAAGTCCACGGCCTCCCCAAGCAGGCGGCCGCCCAGGCCCTGGCCGCGCAGTTCCTCCGCCAGGATGAACCAGCGCAGGTGCGCGCCCAGCGTGGCGGCCTGCGCGCCGTCTATGGCCACGGCGCCCTGGACGCGTCCGGCCTGGCTCACGGTCCAGAAGCCGTCGCGCCCCGGCTCGAAGCGGGGCAGGAACTCCGCAAGCCCGGCGGCGACCTGAGCCTCGAAGTCCAGGCCGAAGCCCCAGTTCGCGCCGTAATACGCGGCGTGCAGCTCCGCAACGCGGCCAATGGCCCCGGGGACGTAGCCCGCCATGGTCACGTCCTTCAGCCGCCCTTCCCTGTCAGGCTCCTCCATGTCGGCCTCCTCCCTCTCTGGCTCCTCCATGCCGCGCTGCGCCGAGGGCGTCGCTGCGCGGGGCCGGCGGACGCCGGGCAGCCCGCGCCCCCCCGGCCCGCAGCGGGACTAGCGGAAGAAGACCAGGGCCAGCAAGGCAAAGCTGGGAATGAGAATCCCCACGGACCAGAGCATGTAGCCGAAGAAGCTCGGCATCTTGACGCCGCTCGATTCCGCGATGGAACGGACCATGAAGTTGGGCGCGTTGCCGATGTAGGAGTTGGCGCCCATGAACACCGCGCCCGCCGAGATGGCCATGAGGGTGTGGACCTGGGCCATGAGCTCCTGGGCGTTGCCGCCGGCGATGTTGAAGAACACCAGATAGGTCGGCGCGTTGTCCAGCAGACTGGAGAGCAGGCCCGTGAGCCAGAAGTACATGGCCGTGTCCGGCACGCCGTCCTTGGAGACCATTGCGACCACACTGGAAAGCGCGCCCTGGCTCCCGGCCCGCAGGATGGCGATGGCCGGAATCATGGACACGAAGATGCCCGCGAAGATCTTGGTCACCTCGGCCATGGGCTCCCACTCGAAGGAGTTCTTGTGGCGCAGCTCCTTGCTGGTGATCTTGAGGCTCGCGGCGGTCAGGCCGAGCAGCAGCACGTCGCGCAGGATGTTCTGCAGCTCAAGGTGCACATGAAAGACATTGAAGCCGAGGCCCGGCTGCCAGACCCCGCTGGCCAGAACGCAGACCACCACAGCGACGAGCAGGAGCAGGTTGCCCGTGCCCTCCAGGCGCAGCCGGACGGTCTTGGTCTTGGGCGGTTCGGGCCGCCCCTCGCGGTGGAACAGCACCGAGTCCAAAAGCAGGTACAGGCCCAGCAGCAGGCCGGAAAGCATGAGGAACGGCAGCAGCAGGTGCTCGGTGGTCCAGAAGAAGCTGACGCCCTTGAGGAAGCCCAGGAACAGCGGCGGGTCGCCGAAGGGCGTCAGGCAGCCGCCGATGTTGGCCACCAGGAAGATGAAGAAGACGATGGTGTGGGCCTTGTACTTGCGGTGCGCGTTGGCCCGGATGAGCGGCCGGATGAGCAGCATGGCCGCCCCGGTGGTGCCCATCCAGCTGGCCAAGAGCGTGCCGATGAGCAGCATCCCGGTGTTCACCACCGGGCGGCCCACCAGCGTGCCGGAGAGATGCACCCCGCCGGTGATGGTGAACAGGGTCAAGAGCAGGATCACGAAGGGGACGTATTCGGTCAAGGCCGTGTGCACCACCTGGTACAGGCCCAGCTGCCAGCCGTGCATAGCCACGAAGGGGACGAGGTAGGCCAAGGCCCACAGGGCCGCCACCTTGCCGAAGTGCTGCGACCAGAAGCTGGGCGCCAGCAGGGGGAACACGGCGATGGACAGCAGCATGCCCATGAAGGGGATGGTCCAGGTCCAGCCCAGCAGTCGTCCGATCTCCTCGGCCTGGGTGTGCAGATCGCCCGCGGAGGCCAGGGCCTCCGGCGCCGAGGCCAGCAACAGCGCCAAACACGTCAAAACGGCCCCAAGGGGCCATGGCAGAGACTTTCGCATGTGGTTTCACTCCATGAGGCAAGTCGTTTAGGCTATGCGGTCAAGGCCGGGAACGTCAAGACGAAGATTGCCCCCCTGCCCGCTCTGAAACTCCACCAAGCCGCGCAGGCCGCGCATGGTCTCGTGGACCACGGTGAGGCCACGGCCCGTGCCGCTGTCCTTCGCGCGCGGCACAACGCTGCACCGCTGGCGTTCACCAGCAGACTGGTCAGGACATGCTCCACGGCCGAGACGCCCATCTTGAGACAAACAAATGGTGCTCTGGAGAAAGCTCCTGCTCCACGCCTCCTGTAAGATTTTCTCGCCCATTCATAGCATTCCTTTTGGCGAGCGGATATTGCCGTCAGCCATGCATGAGACCTGGCCTTGCCTGTTGGCGGCCTCATGCCCTTGGTGAGCCCGAGGCCCATATTTGATGGAACCATGACGGTCTGCGCAAATCGTATTTCTTTAGACGCCACAAGCGCACTCGCGCTTTTCCCCATTTGCCACTCCCAATGAGAGGGGCGGGGCCTTTTCCCACGTTCCCAACCCGCAAGCATAGAAGAACAGCCCCGCGAGGGGCATTTTCGCGTCCTTGGCCAGGGCATCCGCCACCTTCAGGAGGCAGGGCGGCAGGTTGGGAAGGCAGCCCGCCCCCCCTTTGCCGGCGTTTGACCGGCCAGAGCAAGAAACGCATTCTCGTGCGCAGGCGACGCCCAAGCCCGCTGCAACAATTGCCATGCCCGCGCCCAGCAGGTACAAAGGCTCCCAATCGCGCGCGGCAGACGCCCCCCGGCGGCTGGCCCGGACCCGTAGACAAGGCGGACCATCATGAAGACGCTGCTCCTCGCCTGGCTGGCCATATTGCTGTGCTGCCCTTCGGGCTTCGCCCAGGGCTCCGGCCAAGACTCCCTGCCCGCACTGCGCTTTGCGATGCGCGACCCGGCGCTGCCCAACGTGGCCATCGTGACCACGGGCGGCACCATCGCGGAGAAATCCGGCCCCAAGGGCGGCGGGGCGGTGCCCGCCGTGGCCGGGGCGGAACTGGTGCGCTCGGTGCCCGGACTGGCGGAGCTGGCCAACGTCGGCGTGCTGGAGTTCAGCAACATGGACAGCTCGCAGATGTCGCCGGAGGTCTGGGCACGGCTGGCGCGGGTCGTGGCCGGGCTCTTGGAGAGAAGGGACGTCGCCGGGGTCGTCGTCACCCATGGCACGGACACCATGGCCGAGGCGGCCTTCTTCCTGGACCTGGTGCATGATTCCCCCAAGGCCGTGGTCTTCACCGGAGCCATGAACGACGCCTCCAGTCCGTTCCCGGACGGTCCGGGCAACCTGCTTGACGCCGTGACCCTGGCCGGTTCGGACCTGGCGCGCGGCTGGGGCGTGAGCGTGCTGCTGAACCACTACGTCAACGCCGCGCGCGACGTGCGCAAGACGCACACCACCAACGTCCAGACCTTCCAGTCCGGAGAGAAGGGCTACCTGGGCTACGTGTTCCAGGGACAGGTCCGGCGGTTTCACGACCGCGCCGCGCGGACGCCCTTGCCCCTGCCGCGGCATCTGCCCAAGGTGGCGTATCTGGCCGCGTACGCCGGGGACGACGGGAGCCTCGTGCGCCAGGCCGTGGCTGGCGGGGCACAGGGGCTGGTGGTGGCCGGGCTGGGCGCGGGCAACGTCAACGCCGCCACCTTCGCGGCCATCCGGGAGGCGCTGGACAAGGGCGTGGTGGTGGTCATCGCCCCGGCCGTGCCGCAGGGCGCGGTGGCCCCGCTCTATGGCGGCCCGGGAGGCGGCAGGACCCTGGCCGACCACGGCTGCATCCTTGCCGGGGATCTGGACGGCCACAAGGCACGCATCCTGCTGCAGCTTGGCCTGGCCCGGCACGGACAGAACGCCCGGGCGCTGAAGGATTTGTTCCTCCCCTGACGCGCCGCCGCCGCGCGGCGCGCGGCGACCAGACCTTAGCCCGGCTGGCCTTCGCCAGGGCAGACCGATGCGGCCAGGGCGTCCACGAGCTTCTTGATGTCTTGCGGCCCCACAGGCTTGGGCAGAAAGGCCAGCGGCTCAAGGGCCTGGGCGCGCTGGCGCGTTTCGGCGTCGGTGTAGGCGGAGGTGAAGGCCACGGGCGGCCCCTTGCGCTCGCGGATGGCCTGGGCCGTGGCGATGCCGTCCAGCCCGCCCTCCAGGTGGATGTCCAGGAGCACGAGGTCCGGCCGCTGGCCCTCCTGGGCGGCCAGGGCGGCCAGGGCGGCCTCGCCCGAGGCCACGCAGGCGACCACCCGGTGCCCCAGCCCGCGCAGCAGCGCAGTCAGCGCCATGGAGATGATGCGCTCGTCCTCCACCACCAGCACGCAAAGGCCCGCCCCCGGCTCCCGCCGCGCCTCTCCGGTCATGCGCGAAACCTCATGCGCCCTCCAGGGGAATCGCCAGCCGGAAGCGCGCGCCCGAGGGGCTGACGCTGTGCGCGCTCACCTCGCCGCCAAGCTGTTCGGTCAGGCTGGAGACAAGGGTCATGCCCAGGGTGGGGGTGGCGGTGATGTCGAAGTCCGGCGGCAGGCCCGGGCCGTTGTCCTCCACCTCCAACACCAGCAGGGCGCCCTCGCGCCGCAGCGTTACCCGCAGCACGCCCGTGGCGCTGCCCGAAGCGTCGGGCGCGTCGGGCGCGCCGGGCGCGCTGGGCGAGTCGGGCCTGAAGGCGTGCTTCACGGCGTTCATCACCAACTCGTTCAGAATGAGCCCGCTGGGAATGGAGCGCGTCACAGGCAGGCGCACCTCCTCCACCTGGCACTCCAGGCGGACCGGGATGTCCGCCCCGGCCAGCACCCGCTCCACCAGGCGCGGCACGTAGTCGCGCATGTTCACCGAGGACAAATCCTCCGCGCCGTAGAGCTCCTCGTGCACCAGGGCCATGGCCTGGATGCGCTTCTGGCTTTCGGTGAACAGCTCTTTGTCCTGGGGCAGGCTCACATATTCCATCTGCAAAAACAGCAGGCTGGAGATGATTTGCAGGTTGTTCTTGACCCGGTGGTGGATCTCCTTGAGCAGGATCTCCTTTTCCGCCAGGGAGCGCCTGATGGCGTCCATGGCCTCCTCGCGCAGGGTGATGTCCATGCCGTAGAGGTTCGCATAGCCCTCGGGCGGCACGGCGCGGACCACAAAGGCGTAGATGCGGTCGCCGAACGCCGCGTCGAAGTGTTGCATCTCGCCGGTGTCCAGAGCGGCCTGAACCATGGTCCGGTACTGCTCGGGCAGAAGCTGTCCCAGGGAACACCCCGTGAGGGTCAGAAAGCCCTGGCTGGCCTTGTTGGCGTATAGCAGCTCGCCCCGCTGGTCCACGCGCAGCACGGGGTAGGGGTTTTCCTCCGGGAAGCGCGCCTGGCTCTTGGCCTGCCGCTCGGCCTGGCAGGCCTGGGCATAGATGCTGGACAGGTTCTCCTGCATGGTGTTGACGGCCAGGCACAGCACGTCCAGCTCGTCCCCGGCCCAGCGCTTGTCCAGGCGCAGGGCCTCAAGCCGCCCGCCCGCCGGGTTGACGCGCAGGGTCTGGAAATGCTGGGCCGCCGTGGCCAGATGCCGGGAGATCATGGAGCGCGTCAGCAAAAAGATAGCCAGCGAGACCAGCGCCACCATGATGACGCTGTGGCCCATGGAGATGTACGCCGCGCGCAGGGCCTGCCCGCGGGCCAGGGCAAGGTCGGCCTGAAGCCTCAACTGGCCCAGCTGCACGGTGCGGCCCTCGTGCTCGCGCACCAGGGGGGCCTCGCGCACCAGCATGTTGCGCGCCCCCGGCACGCCGCGCTCGGCCACGAGACGACCGCGCTCGTACACGGCCGCATAGGTGATGGGCGAAAGGGTGACCATGCCCTCAAGCTGCAAGGCGACCTGCTCGATGTTCACGTCCCAGAGGCTGCCGGCCAGGGACTTGGCCTGCGTGGCCTCGACGCTGGCCAGCAGGCGGTCCGCCTCAGCCAGCTTCTTCCCATACTCCCACCAGGCGCGCACCCCGGCAAGAAGCAGAGTGAGCACCAAGGAAAGCAGGAGGATGCGCCGCAGCAGGCGCGAGGTGAGCGGCGAGGAGACGGCGTAGCCGGGGCCGGTCATTGCCGGGCCTCTTCCAGCCCGGCCCGCGTGAGCCGCTGCAGGGTCCCATCGCGGCGCATGTCCCGCAGGGCCTCGGTAAGCCCGGGGACCAGGGCGGCGTGTTTTTTGTTCATGTACAAATACATGGGCTGAACGCTGAGGGGCGGCAAAATGGCCCGCACGCCAGCGTGGCCGCGGGCGCGCACGATGGCCGTCCCGGAATGCAGGCTGGAGACCACCACCTCGACCCGGCCCTTATCCAGCAGATTGAAGAGGCTCTCCTCGTCGCGCACCCGGGTGAGCGAGCGCGCGCCGTCGAGATACCGCTCCGCGATTTTCCAGCCGATGACGATGGCCGTGCGGCGCTGGCGCAGATCGTCCCAGTCGGCGCTCTTCAGCCCGGGGTCGCGGGTGAAGGCGGTGAAGGCGAACTCGCTCATGGGCTCCGGCACCATGAGCAGATTCGGATACAGGGCGGAAAGTCCGGCGATGCGCACGTAGTTGCCGTCGTCGATGCCCTGGTCGGCGTTCTGCAGCGCGCGTTCCGAAGGCAGCTGCACCAGCTTCACCTCGCGGCCGATGCGCCGGAAGGCCTCGGTGACGATGCGATCCTCGAAGCCTGTGCCGTCGGCCCTGGAATGGGGCGGCGCGCCATCGGTGTTCAGCACCAGGGGCTCGGCCAGCGCCGGGCGCGCGCCGAGGAGCGCCAGCAGGCACAGAAGCGCGGCCATGCCACGCACAAGCGGATCGCTGGTTCGGACCATGCGTAACGCATAGCCCCTTTTGCCCGCCAAGGGCAAGCCCGGAGTGCGATTTGTGGACAGGTTGCCTACCCGCCGTCGACCATGTCCCAGCCGAGCTGCGTGTTCTCGTCGATGTCCGTGGCCGCCGCGCGGCCCAGCAGCCCCTCGAAGTGCTCGGCCAGGATCTTGCCGGTGCCGGGCCGCTTGACCCAGAGGTTGGCCTTGGTGAACGGCTCGCCCTTCTTGATGGGCGCGATGGTCACGCAGCTTGCGTAGGCGAAGTCGATGGTGACCTGCTCCTCGGGCAGCACGCCCTTTTTGCCGCCGCGCGCCTTCTGGATGATGGCGCTGCCCTCGATGAGGCTCTTCATCTCCTGCGGGTCCATGGACAGGGACACGTCCGGGCCGGGCCAGGACTTGTCGGAGGTGAAGTGCCGCTCCAGCATGCAGCCGCCCAGGGCCGCCGCGCCCAGGCAGGGGTAGATGGTCAGCGTGTGGTCGGACAGACCCACCACCGCGTCCGGGAAGGCCTCCATCAGCTCCACCATGGCCCCCAGGCGCACCTTTTCCGGCGGGGTGGGGTACATGCTGGTGGTGTGCATCAGCCCGAAGGGGACGCCGCGCCTGCGCAGGATGTCCACGCTCTTGGCGATGCTGTCCATGCTGTTCATGCCGGTGGAAAGAATGACCGGCTTGCCGAACCCGGCGATGTGGTCCACCAGCGGGTAGTTGTTGCATTCGCCGGAGCCGATCTTGTAGCCGGGCACGCCCATGGACTCCAGGCGGTCGGCCGCGGCGCGGGAAAACGGCGTGGACAGGTAGATCATGCCCAGGCTCTGCACCAGGTCCATGAGCCGGCGCTCGTCGGCCTCGGAGAGCTGGCAGCGCTCCATGATCTCGTAGATGGACACGTCCGCGTTGCCGGGAATGACCGTTTTGGCCTGCGGGCTCATCTCGTCCTCGACCACGTGGCACTGGAACTTCACGCACTCGCAGCCCACGGCGTGGGCGTCACGCACCATGCGTTCGGCCTTGGCGTAGTCGCCCTCGTGGTTGATGCCGATCTCGGCGATGACAAGCGGGGCGTGGTCCGGTCCGATTGTGCGTCCGGCCAGGGTGATCTCGGGCATGGGAAGGCTCCTTTTCTCAGCGTGCGTCAGCCTGGGCGGACGATAGGGAAAAGGGCGCGAAGAATCAAGGCGGGGGGCGGAGAGGGCGGGGCGGAGACCCCGACAGCCTCTCCCCTACCGCCGCCGCACCCCAAGCCCGATGCCGGTCAGGGTGGCGGCCACGCCGAGGAGCTCCGCGAGCCCCGCCGGGCGGGCGAAGAGGGTCAGGTCCCACACGTAGGCCAGCACGGGTTGCAGCAGCAGGATGAGCCCGGCCAGCGACATGCGCGTCTCGCGCAGGCCCCGGCTGATGAGCGCCCAGCCCATGAGCTGCGAGGTGACGCCATAGCCCGCCATGAGCAACAGCGGCATGCCCAGGCCGAGCGCCGGGCTTATCCCGCGCAGCAGCAGCACGGGCAGCAGGATGGCCGCGGTCATGAGCGAGTTGGCCGTCATCACCGCCAGCTGCGAACCCTCGCCGCAGACCGCCATGCTGCGCCCGAGGGCGATGATGAACCCGGCGTAGAAAAGCCCGGTCAAGAGGCCGAAGATGACGCCGAGCTGGTAGTCGCCCCCGGCGCTGGCCCAGGCGGGCGCGACAATGGCGAAGAGCCCGGCCATCGCCAGGCCCAGGCCGAGGAAAAAGCGCGGGCCGGGCTTTTCCTTCAAGAACAGGATGCCCCACAGGGCCAGGACAAAAACCTGGAAGTTGCCGAACAGCGTGGCCAGCCCAGGCCCGATGTACAGGATGGACAGGTGCCAGGCGAGCAGGTCCGCGGCGAAGAAGCCCGCGCACACAAGGGACCACCACCAGCCGCCGCGCGGCATGGCCGAAACGCGGGAGCGCGGCTCCCGGCTCAGCAGTGTGGCCAGGTACAGGCCCACGCCGCCGATGAACACGCGGTGGAAGGCCGCCGCGTCGCCGCCCACGCCGTAGGGCGCGGCCAGCTTCACGAACACGGGCGAAAAGCTGATGATGAACGCGCCGAGGAGCAGATGCCACATGGCTCAGGCGCTCCGTGGGGCTTCAAGCGCCGCCCAGGCCGGGGCGAGCCCCAGGCGTTCGGCGAGGGAAATGCCCTGTTCAGTGACGCGCGCACGCCAGGCCCAGACCTCCACCCCGGCGCGCAGGGCCTGGGCGAGCCCGGCGGCGTACTCCGGGTCGATGGCCTCCGCCGGGGCGAAGCAGTCGCCGTCCGGCCGCTGCACGAGAAAGAACAGCGCGGCGCGGCAGCCCTGGTCCGCAAGGCGGATCAGCTCGTCAAGGTGCCTGCGGCCGCGCTCGCTGGCGGCGTCCGGGAACTGGGCCTGGCCGTCCTCCACAAGCGTGACGTTCTTGCACTCCACGTACAGCGGCGGCAGGCTTTCGCCCTCCTCGGCGGCGTCGAACCGGGCGTCGAGGCGGCTGTCCCCGGTCCTGGCCTCGGGCGTCATGCGGGCGTAGGCCCTGGCTTCGGGCAGGAGCCCGGCCCGCCAGGCGGCGGCCAGCAGGCGGTTGGGGGTCAGCGTGTTCACGCCCACCCAGGCCGGGGAAAGGCCCCTGTGGCCGCCCGAAAGCGCCAGGGCCTCAAGGGTCCACTTGAGGACGCGCTCCGGCCCTTTCTCGCGCCGGGGCGCGGGCGAAAGCAAGGCCAATGTGCCGGGCCGCAGCAGGCCGAGCATGGACCCGGTGTTGTTGGTGTGGGCGCGCAGCTCCTCGCCCTCCGGGCCAAGGGTCACGGCGGTGAAACGCTTCTCGCGCCGCACCAGCCGCGCGACGCGGCAGCCGGGCGGGAAGGGCAGGAGCACAGCGTTTTGGGGGCTACACATGCCTGGGGTCTTTGCCGCCCTCGCCGGGCTTGGGGTCCTTGCCCACCAGCAGCAGGCCCTCGCCGGGATACACGCGGCGCTCGGCCCTGGGCGTGGGCCGCGCGGGGCTCGGCCAGACGCCGGGCACGGGCTCGGCCCCCTGCCTGGCGCAGGCGGTGGGCTCGGTGTCGGCCATGACCGGATGCTCGCGCAGGTCGACCCCGGGCACATTCACGCTGAACTCCACGGCGATGTTGTTCGGGTCAAAGGAGTACAGCGAGTGGATGAAGCCGTGGTCCACCATCTCGGACACCCAGAAACCCGCCGCGTCCAGGCGGTCGCGCAGCTCCCACAGGGCGTCCTCGTCCTCCAGGCCAAAGGAGATGTGGTCAAAGGTGAACGGGCCGCGCACCGGCGCGCCGTGGTCCTTGTCCGGGCCGGGCTCCACCCCTGGCCACTCGAAAAAGGCGATCATGTCGCGGTCGGTCAGCTCGAAGAAATAGTGCCGGTAGCCGGGATGCCCCAGGCCCGCCACCAGCCGCAGGCCGAGCAGGTCGCGCCAGTAGCGGATGGTGGCGTCCATGTCGCCGGTGGCCATGGCCAGATGGTTGATTCCGGTGAAACGCATGGTTCCCCCCTTGTCGCGCGCAGCTATTTGGTGATGGTCACGCGCACGCGCTTGAAGACATCGGAGCGGTAGCCGGGCTCGGGCTTGCGGATCTTGATCACCACCTCGCTCTCGCCCTCGGCCAGGGCGGTGAAGGTGTAGCGGATGCGCGCGCCGCCGTCGACGGGCTCGATGCCCGTCAGGCGCAGCTGGCTGGTGTCGAAGACCGTGCCGGAGAACACGTAGCCGCTCAGGCCCGGGTCGCGCATGTCCAGGACCAGGCTGCGGCCCACGGGCAGGCTGGCCTCGTGCAGCTGCTCGCCGTCCAGGCGCAGGTCCAGGTCGCCGGAGCCGCCGAGCATGCGCGGCATGTGCGCGCAGCCAAGGGCGAGGGCGCTCACGAGGACGAGGCAGGTCAGCAGAAGGATGTGGCTTCTATGCTTTGGACTGGTTGCGGGCATGACGAAACTCCACGGGGGATGCAGGTTCTTGCGCCTGCACGGTGTACCCCGCGCGCCGGACGGACGCAAGCCGCGCCCCGGTTCGGCCCCGCGCGCGCAGCCCGCAAAGGAAGGGGGGCCGGTTGCCCGGCCCCGTCTGCGAGTGGAGAGGAGGAGTGCTGCGAGTGGAAGAAGGCGGGGAAGAGGCTGTGTGCGTCTCGTCTGTGCGTCGGTTTTGCCTACTGCTGGGGCCGCAGCTGCGCTTCCAGCCAGGCGCGGACGCTCTGGTCGGGCGGGTACACGCCCTTCAGGTTGCCCACGGAGTCCAGGAACTTTCGGCCCAGGTCCTCGGGCAGCTCCAGCTCGGCCAGTTCGCGGGCCTCCTCGGAGTTGCGCCGCACCAGGATCGCCTTGGGCTTGTTGTCCCAGGTGTAGACGACGAAATAGTTGCTGTAGTCGGCCTTGGAGCGCACGGGCTGATGATCCGCCCGCCAGGAGTTGTTGCCCCATTCCAGGTACAGGGTCACGGCGTCCCAGGGGGTCATGGTCCAGTCGATCTCAAGGTCGCGGTAGTTTTGCAGGCTTCCCATAAAATCCTCCTTGCGTCTGATACAAATAATAATCTTTCCTGTTTTGATGTCAACCATATTTGTCGAGATTATTTTTGCAGGTGCCAAACACGCCAAACAGGGGTATGAGGTCGCGAAACATGCCGCCAGGACTCGCTCTTTTTCGCGGGTTTGACGGCCAGGCAACGGCTGTGCCAGAAGGGGCGCTGACATTTTTTCACCCATGCGCCCTCTTTTTGACCAAGGAGCATCCATGAAGATGACGGACATTCTCCCGGCCGCAGGCTGGGCCGAGCTGGAAAAGGACATCCACGAGCGCTTCGGCGTCAACGCCCACGCCCACGACGCGGAAGGCGCGCCCTTCACCGGCTACGAGGCCTGGGGCAACAGGCTGTGCCCGGCCCTGCGCCGGAACAGGAACGCCGCCACCAGCGTGTGCGCGGTGGTCAACCAGGCCGTGCGCGCGGAATCCCGGCAGGAAAGCAAGACCATCGTCACCGACTGCGACGCCGGGCTCATGATCATCGCGGTTCCGGTCATCGTGCGCGGCGAGTTCGTGGGCATGCTGGGCGGCTGCGGCGGCCTGCGCGACGGGGCCGAGCCGGAGAGCTTCCTGGTGGAGAAGCTCACGGGCCTGAGCGAGGACCAGGTGACGGAGCTCAGCTCGGACATGCGGCAGTACACCGAGGACGAGGCGCAGGCCATCGCCCGGTACATCGAGGCCCGCGTGGCCGAGGTGGTGCGGGCCTACGAGGCCAAGCACTAGGGGGCGTCGCCCCGGCGGCCAGAAGTCCCTTCGCCTTCCCCCCTCCGCGTGCTCATTCGCGCCCGAACAATAAGGAGCGTCCACAGTGCCCAGAATCTTCACCCAGGACATCAAAATCGCCGAGCCGGACATCGACGTGCAGGGCCATGTGAACAACACGCGCTACGTGGCCTGGATGCAGGACGTGGCCGTGGCGCACAGCGCGGCGCAGGGCTGGAGCATGGAGCGCTACGTGGCCGAGGGCGCGGGCTGGGTGGTGCGCCAGCACACGATTACCTACAAACGCCCCTGCTTTCTGGGCGAAACCGTCACCGCCTGCACCTGGATCGCCACCTTCTCGCCCCGGCAGAGCGCGCGGCGCTACCTGTTCTGGCGCGCGGCGGACAAGGCCGTGCTGGCCGAGGCCGAGACCCAGTGGGTGTTCATCGACCTCAAGACAGGCCGCCCCACCAAGGTGCCGCAGGAACTGCGCGACGCCTTTGAGATCGTGGAGGACGAGGGGGAAGTGAAGCGGATGCTGGAGGGGTGAGAGGGGGACTTTCCGGGCGTGGAGTTGACAATCATAACACATAGGTTATATTTTGGCTCGCGACACATGGACCGTCAGTTTTCTCGACCAAGCGGTGGTGCACGAGTTCGCCGCGCTGCCAGCGGACGTGCGCGCCCGGTTCCAGCGCATCTTCCGTCTGGCGGAGGCGCATGGCCTCGCCGCCCTGGTCATGCCCCTGGCCAGACCGCTTGACGGTCCGTTGTGGGAATTGCGGGCAGCGGGCAAGGACGGCATCGCGCGCGGCCTGTATATTGCCGCGAAGGGGCGGAGGCTTGTTTTGCTCCGTTTCTTTGTCAAGAAAACCCAGCGCACCCCGCGCCAGGAAATCGAAACAGCCCTTGCGCGCCTTCGGGAGGTTCCCAAATGATCGACGCCAAGACCGTGCACGAAAGGATGCTCCACGACGACCCGGAGTATGCCCGCGAGTACGAGGCCCTGGGCGAGGAGTTCGCCCTGGTGGAGACCCTGGTGTGCGCGCGCAACGCCCACGGCCTCACCCAGTCCCAGGTGGCGGAGCGCCTGGGCGTGGCCCAGCCCGCGATCGCCCGCATCGAGTCGGGCCGGAACGTGAGCCTCAAGACCCTGCGCCGCTATGCAGGCGCCCTGGGCTGCCGCCTGGAAGTCCACCTCGTGCCCGCCAAGGGCTAGTGCATTGACTCCCTGCCTTTCCCGGTGCACAACTCCCCCACGTGCGGGAACGCCCGCCAAGGGAGAGCCACAGCCACATGAGTTCTGATTCCCCAAAATCCGCCGCCTCGCTGCCCGCCTCACTTCCGATAGGGGTGTTCGACTCCGGCGTGGGCGGTTTGACCGTGCTGCGCGCCCTGCAGAACGCCCTGCCGCGCGAGGATTTCCTCTACCTGGGCGACACCGCCCGCCTGCCCTACGGCACCAAGAGCGGCGCAACGGTCGCCCGCTACGCCCTGCAGACCACCAAAGTGCTGGTGGACCAGGGCGTGAAGCTCCTCGTGGTGGCCTGCAACACCGCCACCACCGTGGCCCTGCCCGGCCTGGAGGCCGCCTACCCGGACATCCCGGTGGTCGGCGTCATCGAGCCCGGCGCGCGCGCCTGCGCGGAGCGGGCCCCGCACGGCCGCATCGCGGTCATCGCCACGCGCGGCACCGTGCGCGGCGCGGCCTACCAGACCGCCATCCTGCGCCTGCGGCCCGAGGCCACCATCGCCACCCGCCCGGCCCAGGTCTTCGTGGCCCTGGCCGAGGAAGGCTGGACCGACGGACCCGAGGTGCAGGCCGTGGCCGCGCGCTACCTGAACCCGCTCATGGCCGAGTTCCCCGGCGGCCAGCCGGACTGCCTGGTGCTGGGGTGCACGCACTTCCCGGTCCTGGCGGAGGCCATCCGCAAGGCCCTGCCCGAGGGCGTGTGCCTGGTGGACTCCGCCGAGACCACCGCCGAGTGCGTGGCCCAGGAGCTGGCCGCCCGCGGTCTGCTCAAGCCCGCCGGAGACGCAGGCCCGGGCACGGTGCGCTTCTTCGCCACGGACGACCCGGAGCGCTTCGCCAAGGTGGGCGAGATCTTCCTGGGCAGGCCGCTCAACCTGGCGGACATCACGCTGGTCGACCTGTAGCGGAAAGCCGTAGCGAATCTGGACAAGACCCCGTTGTCCGGGCATTGTCTGTCGCGGCAGCCAACCCACAGCTTCGCGGAGGCAGCATGCTTCGTCTGCACGGTCTGCGCCACGAGCGCTTTGAAAAAGAGGCGGAAATCGCCGCCTGGGCGAGCGCGCGCGGCCACAGCCTGACCCACACCGACCTCTGGAACGGCGAGACCCCGCCCGACCCGGCCAGCTTCGACTTCCTCGTGGTCATGGGCGGCCCCATGAACATCTACGAAGAGGCTGCGTACCCCTGGCTTGCGCAGGAGAAACGCTTCCTCGCGGCCAGCATCGACGCGGGCAGGCTGGTCCTTGGCGTGTGCCTGGGCGCGCAGCTGCTGGCGGATGTGCTGGGCGGCACCGTGACCAAGGGACTGTACCGCGAGATCGGCTGGCACAGGGTGCAGGCCGGGCCGGACGCCGCGAAAAGCCGCGTGTTTGCGAGCCTGCCTGCGCAGTACGAAGCCTTTCACTGGCATGGCGACACCTTTTCCATTCCGCCGGGCGCGCTGTGGACGGCCAAGAGCGAAGCCTGCGCGCACCAGGCCTTCAGCGCGCGCGGCGACCGCGTGGTGGGCCTGCAGTTCCACCTGGAGACCAACGCGGCAAGCATGGCCGAGCTTGCCGCCAACTGCGCGGACGAGATCACCGTGGACCCTGCGCAGCAGCCCTACGTACAGTCGGCGCAGGCCATGCAAGAGCGGCCGGAGCGCCTGGCCCCGCTGCGCGGGCTGCTCTTCGAGCTGCTGGACAACATGGCCCGGCTGGTATAGAAGCGCGGCCCCGCGCACTTCGGGCGGGGCTCATACTTATAAAAAGGGGGAGGCATGGCCGAAACCGTGGAAGAATTGACCATCAGCTATGAAGAAGACGGCGTGGTCGTCACCGAGGAACTGGACAAGGTCATCCTGTCCAAGGGCGCATGGGCCACCGTGCTTTTCAAATACCGCTCCTGGGACAAGGCCAAGGCCGCATACGGCCCGGTGGCCTTCACCATCCGCCGCTACCGCAAGCAGAACGGCGAGTACAAGCAGCAGAGCAAGTTCACCATCTCCAGCGAGGACCAGGCGCGCAAGATCATCGACGCGCTGAACGGCTGGATTGGCGCGAAATAGAACGGCGCGAAGTGAACACGCCTCCGGCGGCCGGGGGGAATGATTCCCCCCGAACCCCCGCAGGCCAGCGCGAACGGCCCGGATGAGCAGAACTCATCCGGGCCGTTCGCGCTGGGCGCAGGCGATGACGGAAAGCAGGCAACGGTGCGTCGGCGCGGCACACCTGCGGAGACATACACCCGGCGCCGGTTCTGTAACCTGCCGCAGCGTCCAGGCGTCTTGCCTTCGAGAAATCCGCCGCCCGCAGCAAAGGCTGAACACGAAACGTTGCGAGCGCCCTGTTCAGGTTCCTGGCCTGTTTTCATTGATTCCTCGCGCCCAATGCGCCCCGGACCGTCGTTTCGGGCGCATTGACCCCCAAAAGGCGAAGGCCGTGCGTACAGCGCCCCTTGACTGCGTACAAATTGGTGCGTAATGCATATTCCGAGTCCATACTTTCCGGGCTGGGGGAACAATCCTTTTTCACAGGTGACGACGACATGATGGAAACGACAGACACAAAGCGCTACAAGGTGCTGCTGGCGGAGGACCACGCCCTGCTCCGCCAGAGCCTCAAGGCGTACCTTGAGACCCAGGGGCTGTGCCAGGTGGTCGGCGAGGCCCAGGACGGCCGCGAGGCCATGCGCATGTACCGCGAGTTGCGGCCCGACATCGTGCTCATGGACCTGTCCATGCCCGGCGTGGACGGCATGGTGGCCGTGAAGGCCATCAAGCGCGACTTCCCGGACGCGCGCATCATCGCCCTGACCGCCCACCGCAGCGAGGACTACCTGCATGCGGCCCTGGATTCCGGGGTGGACGGCTACGTAGTGAAGGCCGCCAGCGCCGAGGACCTGCTCACGGCCATCCACGCCGTGTGCCAGGGCAAGGCCTATGTCAGCCCGGAAGTCTCGGCCACGCTCATCACCGGCTACCTGCGCAGCAACCGCCAGGAGCGCACCTCCCCGCTGGAGGGGCTCACGGCCCGCGAACGGCACATCCTGCAACTGGTGCTGCAGGGCATGAAGAACAAGGAGATCGCTGAAAAGCTCTTTTTGTCCACCCGCACGGTGGAAAAGCACCGCGCCAACTTCATGAAAAAGCTCAACCTGCACAACCTGCATCAGGTGCGCGAGTTCATGCGCGCCAACGGCGTGGAAGTCGAAAAGGTCCGCTAAGCCGCCAACGAACAGGCATGGCCGCGGGCGCTCGCCGTCCGCGGCCTTTTTTTGCGCCGAAGGCGCGCACGTTTTTTCGCCCCTCCCGCCGTTGACATCCCCGGACCCCTGCTTATCTTTCCCTCGCCCATGCCGGACCGCCAGTCTTGCAGCGCGGCGCCGAAGCCGCCCGGACCGGCTGGCAACACACACATATACCCCTGAGGAGGAGTCCCACATGAAACTTGCCCCGTTGCACGACCGAGTGATCATCAAGCGCCTGCCCGAAGAAGAGAAGACCGCGGGCGGCATCATCATCCCCGACAGCGCCAAGGAGCGCCCCATGCGCGGCACCATCGTGGCCGCCGGACCCGGCAGCGAGAAGGTCAAGATGCAGGTGAAGAAGGGCGACGTGGTGCTGTTCGCCAAATACGCGGGCACCGAGTTCAAGATGGAAGGCGAGGAATGCGTCATCATGCGCCAGGACGACATCTTGGCCGTCATCGAGAAATAATCGGGCGCAAGCCCTTCAAAATCTTCAGACACAGGAGCGTACGAGATCATGGCCAAGACCATCCGCTTTGACGAAACCGCTCGCGCCGGGCTCAAGATCGGCGTGGACACCCTTGCCGACGCCGTGAAAGTCACCCTGGGCCCCAAGGGCCGCAACGTGGCCATCCAGAAGTCCTGGGGCGCGCCCACCATCACCAAGGACGGCGTGACCGTGGCCAAGGAGATCGAGCTTGAGGACAAGTTCGAGAACATGGGCGCCCAGATGGTCAAGGAGGTCGCCTCCAAGACCAACGACGTGGCCGGCGACGGCACCACCACCGCCACCGTGCTGGCCCAGATCATCTTCGGCGAGGGCTTGAAGCTCATCGCCGCGGGCCGCAACCCCATGAGCGTGAAGCGCGGCATCGACAAGGCCGTCGAGGCCGTGGTCGCCGAGCTGGACAAGATCGCCAAGTTCACCAAGGACCGCAAGGAGATCGCCCAGATCGGCACCATCTCCGCCAACAGCGACCAGGCCATCGGCGAGATCCTGGCCGAGGCCATGAGCAAGGTGGGCAAGGAAGGCGTCATCACCGTCGAGGAAGCCAAGAGCATGGAGACCGTGCTCGACGTGGTCGAGGGCATGCAGTTCGACCGCGGCTACCTCTCCCCGTACTTCACCACCAATTCCGACAAGATGACCTGCGAGTTCGACGACGCGCTTCTGCTCATCTCCGAGAAGAAGATCAGCAACATGAAGGACCTGCTGCCCGTGCTCGAGCAGGTGGTCAAGATGAGCCGCCCGCTGATGATCATCGCCGAGGACGTGGACGGCGAGGCCCTGGCCACCCTGGTGGTGAACAAGCTGCGCGGCACCCTCAAGGTCTGCGCCGTGAAGGCCCCCGGCTTCGGCGACCGCCGCAAGGCCATGCTCCAGGACATCGCCGTTCTGACCGGCGGCCAGGTTGTGAGCGAGGACATGGGCCTGACGCTGGACAAGGTCCGCGCCGACTCCCTCGGCTCCGCCAAGCGCGTCACCGTTGACAAGGAAAAGACCACCATCGTCGACGGCGCCGGCAAGAAGGAAGACATCAAGGCCCGCATCAAGCAGATCGAGGGCGAGATCGGCATCACCACCTCCAGCTACGACAAGGAGAAGCTCCAGGAGCGCCTGGCCAAGATCGTGGGCGGCGTCGCGGTCATCAAGGTCGGCGCGGCCACCGAGGTGGAGATGAAGGAGAAGAAGGCCCGCGTGGAAGACGCGCTGAACGCCACCCGCGCGGCCGTGGAGGAAGGCATCATCCCCGGCGGCGGCACCGCCTTTGTGCGCGCCGCCAAGGTGCTTGACGCCGTCAAGACCATCGACGACGACGAGGCCGCCGGCGTGGGCGTCATCCGCCGCACCCTGGAGGAGCCCCTGCGCATGATCTCCGCCAACGCGGGCTTCGAGGGCTCCGTGGTGGTGGAGAAGGTCCGCGAGGGCAAGGGCGCCTTCGGCTTCAACGCCGCCACCGGCGAGTACGGCGACCTCTTCGCGGCTGGCGTCATCGACCCCAAGAAGGTCGCCCGCGTGGCCCTGCAGAACGCCGCCTCCGTGGCCAGCCTGCTCTTGACCACCGAGTGCGCCGTGGCCGACAAGGCCGAAGAGAAGGAAGAAAAGAAATAGCGTCTGAATCGCCGACACGATTCGCACGGTTCCCCAAGGGCCGGGTCCGCAAGGATCCGGCCCTTTTTTATGCCAAACCAAACGTCACCCAGCAAAGCAAAGTGCCAAATAAACATATTGACAACTCCGAAGGTAAGCCTCATAATAACTCTGTATTTATCGCTAGCAATAACTATAACGCTGGAGAAAGTATGACCATTCGTGAATTTGAATCTGCCTTTTGGGATGTGGAGAGAATCTTCATAGTTATCAGGGGTGACCAAAACGCTTTGGTTGGCGATTACGACTACGAAAGAAGAATGGGAAAGGATTTTATCTTATCAGACTTGCGAATTGGACGCATAGACAAATTGGTCAAAGGGTTTTCATATACAATTCTTGACGGGGAATTACTCGCTCCCCACGGAAAAACCAAGCTCTCGACTATACGCGAATCATACAGGTAGAACGTTTGCCAAAGATCCGGCCCTTTTTTCGTCCCGGCCCTATTCCCCGGCCCGGCCAGGGCCGATAGGACAGGCACTCGCCGCACACGCATCGCGGCACGGCTCCGGGACTCATTAGGGAGGGGACCGGAGCCTTTTTTTGCGCCCGCGTTGCATCCGCGTTGCGGCGGAGACATCCGGGCCGCAGGCCGACCCTACCCGCCGCGCTCCTCGCTCATGGCCTGCCTGCGCAGCTCGCGGCGGCGCAGGGCCTCGCTCAGGCGGCGCTGGGCCGTCTCGCCCTCGATGATGAGCGGCGGCGCGGGCTTGGGGCTGCCGTGGTCGTCCAGGGCCACGAAGGTGAGGTAGGCGGAGTTGGTGTGCCGCACCTCGCCGGTGAGCAGGTTCTCGGCCTCCACGCGCACGCCGATCTCCATGCTGGTGCGGCCCACCATGTTCAGGCTGGCCTTGATGATGACCAGCTCGCCCACGAACACGGGCTTGAGGAAGTCCATGCGGTCGATGCTGGCGGTGACGGCCCAGCCGCGCACGTGGCGCATGGCCACCACCCCGGCGGCGGTGTCGATGTGCTTCAGGATGACGCCGCCGTGCACGTTGCCCGCGGGATTGGCGTCGTGGGGCAGCACCTGGTGGGTCATGGTCACGGCGGATTCGCTCGCGGTCTTGCCCAAGGGGGCGTCTTCGGTGGCGTGCTGGCGGCTGGCGTCGGTCATTGGCGTCTCCTGGTTCATGGTCATGGCAGCATGACAGCAATAGAACGCCCCGGACCGCCGGTCAAGGCCGGCAGCGGGGGCGCGCGGCGGGCTCACGCCCTGGGCGGGGATCAGGTCTTCCTCTCCGCCCGGCCCCATGCTACAGGGGGCGCACACCATCGCCCGAGGAGCCCCGCCCCATGTTGACCTGGAACGCGCGCCGTTTGCCGACCCTGCTTGCCCTGGCCTGCTGCCTTCTCGCCCTCGCCGCCGGGGCGGCCCGGGCCGCCTCCGTTGCCCAGGCCGCGCCAGCGCCGCGGGCCGTCTGGACGCCGGGCGCGGCCTGGACCTTCTCGGCCTTTCAGGAGGCCATGCGCCAGTCCGGCCGCCCAACCACGCTGCCGGAGCGCGAGTTCGCCGCGGTGCAGGCGCGCAAGGCCCAGGCCCTGGCCAACATCGAGCAGTACCTGAAGCGCCGCTTCGGCAAGGCGGACCCGGAGGTGCTGCGCGCCTTCCGCGAGCTGCCGCGCGAGTATTTCCACTACAACTACCAGAACCGGCAGGCCTTCGCCACGAACAGCTACGAGCCCAGGCCCAAGCCCTGGGCCATCGGCTACGGCTCGGCCCTGTCCGACTATCTGGGCCAGGCCTACATGACGCAGCTGGCGCGCCCCAGGCCCGGCGAGACCGTGCTGGAGATCGGCACCGGCTCCGGCTTCCAGAGCTCGCTCCTGTCGCGCATCGTCAAGGACGTCTACTCCATCGAGATCATCAAGCCGCTGGGCGCGGAGGTGGCCAGGATCTATGCGCCGCTGGGCCTGGACAACGTGCGCACCCGCGTGGGCGACGGCTACTACGGCTGGCCCGAGGTGGACGGCGGTTTCGACATCATCATGGTCACCTGCGTAGCCCGCTACGTATCTCCGGAGCTCCTGAAGCAGCTCAAGCCCGGCGGACGGCTCCTGGTGCCCATCGGCCAGCCCTTCAAGAAGGGCCAGGTGCTGTACGTGTTCACCAAGGACAAGAACGGCAGGGTGCACTCCCGCAAGGACATGGGCGTGTTCTTCATCCCCATGACCGGCCGGGTTCTGCAAGGGAAGTCCTAGGCCCATGCCAGCCGCCCTGCGCTGCTGGTTCCGCCGCGCGGCCGGGACGCTCCTCGCCCTTGCGCTGTGCGCGGCCCCGGCCCTTGCCGCCACGCCCAAGGGCATGGCCATGGACGTGCTCGACTCCCTGACCAAGCCGCCTTCCGCGCGCCCGGAGGCCACCGGCACGGACTTCTCCAAGACCGGCACGGACTTCTCCAAGACCGGCGCGGGCAAGACCGGACCAGCCGGCCCCACCGCGCCCACGGCCCCCATCGTGCCCGGCGCGGCTCCGCAAGCCGTGGAGCCCCCGCCCCTGCGCCAGGAGGAACGCTTCGCGCCACGGCAGGAGACGCCAGCCAGCCAGCCGCGCCAAACGGGGCAAGCCCGTCGGCAGGTTCTGACCCTGACCCACGACGGGGCGGAGCGCAGGGCGCTCGTGACCCTGCCCAAGGCCCAGACGCAGCAGAAGGGCAGGCCCGCGCCCCGCTATCCGGTCATCATCTTCCTGCACGGGGCCGGAGGCTCGGCCCTGCAGGCCATGCGCCAGACCGGGCTTGCCGGACGCGCCGCAGCCGCCGGGTTCATCGCCGTGTTTCCGGATGGCCTCGGACCCGAGGGCGGCCAGACCTGGAACGCCTGGAACTGCTGCGGCTTTGCGCGCGATTCCCGCGTGGACGACGTGGGCTTTCTCTCCGTGCTGGTGAGCCGCCTGCGCACGGAGCACGCCGCCGACCCGGCGCGCATCCATGTGGCGGGCTTCTCCAACGGGGCCATGCTGGCCAGCCGCTTCGTCCTGGAGCGGCCCGGCGTGGCGGCGTCCCTGGTCTCCGTGGCCGGGTACCTGCCCTGCGACGCGCCTAAACCGCCGGAGAACCTGCCCGTGCTCCTCATCCACGGCGACCGCGACCAGGTGGCGCGCTTCGCCCCCACGCGCGCGCACCCGGCCACCGGGCGCTTCTGCGAGGACCACCCGGCCCGCGCCCAGGCCGAGTTCTGGGTGCGCGGCATGGGCCTTGCGCCCGCGCCAAAGGTGCGCGAGACCGCCGCCGCGCGGCAGGAATTCCACGCGCCCAAGCCGGGCGGCGCGAGCGGCGGCCTGCTGCGCTTCGTCATCGTCAAGGGCGGCGGCCACGCCTGGCCCGGCGGCCCGCGCGAGCGCTACCGCTACTGCGACCTGCCCACAGCGGGCGTGGACGCCACGGGCCTTGTGCTGGAGTTCTGCAAGCACCCCCTTGGCCAGGAGCGGGCCGGAACCAGCGCCCCGGCAAAGGGAGCGGCCCGCACGGCGCGCTGAGCCAGACTCTCCGCACCGCCGCGCCGCTCCCTCCTCCGCTCCCTCGCCGCCCCCATTGCCGCCGCGCAACGGCCCGCCCCAGCCCGGCCTTGCCCTTGTTCTTGCCCTTGGAGCGGTTCTCTGGCACTCTGCCCCAGACCCGCGCCCGAAGCGCGCCTGCCCGCCTTCGGGCAACCCATGCCGGAGCACCCATGATCGACCTCGTGAAGCACGCCGCCCATGCCCCCGCCGCCGGAAGCGCCCGGAGCCGCGCCGTGGACACCGGCATGGCCCTGACCCTCATCTGCCTCATCGTCGGGCTGCTGCGGGGCGCGCCCGGCTGGTTCGCCCTGGCCACGGTCCTGCTCGTGGTCAACATGACCGCGCCCATGGCCTACGGACCGGCCTCCAAGCTCTGGTTCGGCCTGTCGGGCCTGCTCGGCGCGGTGATGAGCAAGGTCATCCTGAGCGTCATCTATTTCGTGGTGCTCACCCCGGTGGGGCTGCTGCGCCGCGCCCTGGGCAAGGACACCCTGCGGCTGCGGGACTTCAAGAAGGACGCGGGCTCGGTCTTCGTCACCCGCACCGGCCCCTTCACCCCGGCAGACCTCAAGACCCCCTTCTAGGAGCAATTCATGGATTTTCTTCGCGATCTCTGGGACTTCCTGAAAGTCCGCAAGAAGTTCTGGCTTGCGCCCATCATCCTGGTGCTGCTGCTCTTCGGCGCGCTCATCGTGCTCACCTCGGGCTCGGCCATCGCGCCCTTCATCTACACCCTGTTCTAGGCCGGGCGCATGACGGAAGCACCGCGCCCGCGCCGGGCCATCCTGGGCCTCAGCGCCTATTACCACGACTCCGCCGCCGTGCTGCTGGTGGACGGCCAGATCGTGGCCGCCGCCCAGGAGGAGCGCTTCACGCGAAAGAAGCACGACCCGGGCTTCCCGCACCACGCCGCGCGCTACTGCCTGGCCGAGGGCGGGCTCGCCATCGCCGACCTGGAGGCCGTGGCCTTCTACGACAAGCCCTACCTCAAGTTCGAGCGGCTGCTGGAGACCTACCACGCCTTTGCCCCGCGCGGCTTGCGCAGCTTCCTCACGGCCATGCCCGTGTGGATCCGCGAAAAGCTGTTCATGCGCAAGATGCTCAAGGACGAGCTGGCCAAGCTTGGTTCCGGGTCAGATAAGGGTCTGCCCGAACTGCTCTTTCCGGAGCACCACCTGTCGCATGCGGCCAGCGCCTTCTTCCCTTCGCCCTTTGAGGAGGCCGCGGTGCTCACCATCGACGGCGTGGGCGAGTGGGCCACCACCACCATCGGCAAGGGCGCGGGCAACGAGCTGTCCATCCTGCGCGAGCTGCACTTCCCGCACTCCCTGGGCCTGCTGTATTCGGCCCTCACGGCCTGGTGCGGCTTCAAGGTCAACTCCGGCGAATACAAGCTCATGGGCCTTGCGCCCTACGGCATCGAGGGCGGAGAACGCGTGGAGCGCTACCGTAAGGTCATTCTGGACAGGATGGTGGACCTGCGCCCCGACGGCTCCCTGCTCTTGAACATGGACTATTTCGACTACGCCACGGGGCTCACCATGTGCCGGGCCGACCGTTTCGAGGCCGCCCTCGGCCTGCCCCAGCGGGCCGGAGAAAGCGAGATCACCCAGGAGTACATGGACCTGGCCCTGGCCATCCAGCAGATCACCGAGGAGGCGGTCTTCCGCATGGCCGACACCGCCCGGGAGCTGACCGGCGCCAAAAACCTGGTCATGGCCGGAGGCGTGGCGCTCAACTGCGTGGCCAACGGCAAGCTGCTGAAGCGCGGCGTGTTTGAGAACATCTGGATCCAGCCGGCCGCGGGCGATGCGGGCGGCGCGCTGGGCGCGGCCCTGGCCGCCTGGCACATCGGGCTCTCGCAGCCCAGGACCGCCCACGCGCACGAGCCCGGCGGCGACATGATGCGGGGCGCGTACCTTGGCCCGGAATTCTCGGACTCGGACATCGAGCGCACCTGCCGCCGCTTCCGCGCGGTGGCGAACAAGTTCGACGACTTCGACGCCCTGTGCTCCCGCGTGTCCGCGCTGCTGGCCGGGGGCGCGGCCGTGGGCTGGCTGCAGGGGCGCATGGAGTACGGCCCGCGCGCCCTTGGCGGCCGCAGCATCCTGGGCGACCCGCGCCACGGCGACATGCAGAAGAAGCTCAACCTCAAGATCAAGTACCGCGAGGGCTTCCGGCCCTTTGCCCCGTCCGTGCTGGAGGAGCATGTCTCCGAGTGCTTCGACCTGGACCGGCCCTCGCCCTACATGCTGCTTGTGGCCCCGGTGGCCGAGGCCAGGCGCAAGCCCCTGCCCGAGGGCTACTGGGCCCGGCCCATGTACGAGCGGCTCTACGTGGAACGCTCGGAGCTGCCCGCCATCACCCACGTGGACTTCTCCGCGCGCATCCAGAGCGTGAGCCGCGCCACCAACCCGCGTTACTGGCGGCTCATCGACACCTTCCGGCGCGAGCAGGGCTGCCCGGTGGTGGTGAACACCAGCTTCAACGTGCGCGGCGAGCCCATCGTCTGCACCCCGGCGGACGCCTACGCCTGCTTCATGCGCACCGAGATGGACGCCCTTGTGCTGGGCGACTGGCTGCTCATCAAGGAAGACCAGCCCGAGTGGCGCGAGACCACCGACTGGCGCAGCGCCTTTGAGCTGGACTAGCCGGGCCGGCTTGGCTCCAGCCGACTGAAAAATCGCGCACGCCCCGCAGGGCTGTTGGGCGCCAGGCGAGCGCCTCGTCCGGCTTTGCACCCCTTGCGCCCCCACAACCGCGTCTCTCCGGAGTTTCCTTTTGCCTCGGCCTTGTGCTACGGTACACGCCAAAGCGCGCCGCAGCCGTTCGCGCCTGGAGCATCCGCTCCCGGCCTTGGCGCGGGCGGCGGGGTGGAAGGAGAGGCGGACATGCGGCGGACAACGGCACAGACCGGCGGACACGGGCGCAAGCGCCCTCCCGCGCGGCGCGCCCTGGGCCTCTTGGCCGCGCTGCTCGCCTGCCTGTGCTGCCTGGGCTGCTCCGAGCAGGAACCGGCCCTGCGCGTGGACATGCACAACCGCCAGGAGACCGTGGCCCCGGCCCCAAAGGCGGAGCTCACCTACGCCTACCTGCCCCAGTACTCGCACACCACCTCCTACGAGCGCCACCACCGGCTGGTGGAGTACCTGCGCACGGCCACGGGCCTGCCCCTGCGCCAGGTGTTCCCGGACACCTTCGACGAGCACGTGAAGATGGTGGCCCAGGGCCAGATCGACATCTCCTTCACCAACCCCTTCGTGTACATCAAGCTGGCCGAGCAGGGGGCGACCGGCTTCGCCCGCACCATCAAGTCCACGGGCAAGGCGGACTTCCGCAGCGAGATCATCTGCCGCAGCGACAACCGCGCCCTGGCCACCGTGGCCGACTGCCGGGGCAAGCGCTGGATCGCCGTGGACCCCCTGTCCGCGGGCGGCTACCTCTTCGCCCTGGGCCACTTCCACGATCTGGGCATCCACCGGCGCGACTTCGCGGAGATCGCCTTCGCCCCCGGCCCGGGCGGCAAGCAGGAGAACGTGGTGCTGGCCGTGCTGGCGGGCAAGTACGACTTCGGCACCATCCGCGAGGGCACCCTCGACGTGCTCAAGGGCCGCATCGACCCGGACCAGATACGCGTGCTGGCGCGGACCAGGGCCTACCCGGAGTGGCTCTTCGCCGCGCGCAAGGGCCTCGAGCCGCAGGTGGTGGACACGATCGCCCGGGCCATGTTCGCCCTTGACCCGGAAAACCCGGAGCACGAGGCCATCCTGGGCGCGGCGGGCCTGGCCCGCATCATTCCGGCCACGGACAAGGACTGCGACCCGGTGCGCGAGCTGGTGCGCAAGCTTGAACTGGACGAGGCCGCGCCATGAGGCTGGTCTCCAAGCTCTCCTTCCAGGCCAAGATCGGCCTCGGCATCTTCCTCATCGTCGCCGCCGTGGCGCTCATGACCGCCATCCCCGTGAGCCGCATGGCCAGCCGGGCCATCATCGCCGAGGCCAGGAACAGGGGCGTGGTGCTGGCGGAGAACCTCTCCCTGCGCCTGGCCGACGCCATGCTGACCTCGGACCTGCTGCGCATGAAGACCATGGTCGACGAGCTCAAGGCCGTGGGCCAGGACATTTTGTACGCCTTTGTGCAGGACGAGCGCGGCAACGTGCTGGCCCACACCTTCCAGAAGGGCTTTCCGGTGGACCTCAAGGCGGCCAACACGGCGGAAGACGCCCACGTCCGCATTCAGGTTCTGGATACCGGGGCCGAGCTGGTGTACGACATCGCCGCGCCGGTGGTCATCTCCGGCAGACGCTTCGGCACCGCGCGGCTGGGCTTTTCGCGCGCCAGGGCCGAGGCCGAGGTGCGCCGCCTGCTCGTGACCTTTGCCGGGCTCTCCGCGGCGGCCCTGGCGGCGGCGCTCGTCCTGAGCTCCATCTTCGCCCGCCGGGTCACGCGGCGCATCAACGTGCTCAAGGAGTATGCGCAGGAAGTGGTGCGCGGCAACCTGGACATCGAGACCGCCTCCACCCTTGAGCGCAACTGCTGGGAGATAATGGACTGCGGACGCACCGAGTGCCCGGCCCACGGCAAGCCCAGGCACCGCTGCTGGCACATGCAGGGAACCCTCTGCCCGGATTGCGCCCCGGCCGACAGCCAGGGCCGGAAGGCCTGCGCGCGCTGCCCCGTGTACCGCGAAAACGCGGGCGACGAGATCCAGGATCTGGCCGAGACCTTCGGCATCATGGCCCTGACCCTGAAGAAGCAGATCGCCGCCCTGGGCCAGCAGCAGCAGCTCATGCGCACCATCCTGGACGCCACGCCGGACCTGGTGTGCCTGCTGGACGCCAGGGGCGCGTTCCTGGCCGTAAACCGCGCCTTCGCGGCCTTCCTTGGCAAGAGCGAGGCCGAGATCGTGGGCCGCACCGAGGCGGACCTGTTCCCGCCCGAGGAAGCGGCGCAGCGCCAGGCCGACAACCGGGCCATCCTCGAATCCGGCCAGGGCGGCCAGGCCGAAACCAGCGTGAGCACCCCGCAGGGCAAGCGCTGGTTCCATCAGGTGGACGTGCCCGTGCGCGACGCCGCGGGCAAGATCCTGGGCATCCTCAAGACCGCCCGCGACGTCACCGAGGTGCGCAGCATCGAGGAGAAGCTTCTGCAATCGCAGAAGATGGAGTCCCTGGGCAAGCTGGCGGGCGGCGTGGCGCACGAGATCAACACCCCCCTGGGCATCATCCTGGGCTATGCCCAGCTGCTGCAGGACGACGTGCCCTCGGGCGGGCAGGTGCAGCAGGACCTCAAGATCATCGAACGCCAGGCCAAGGTCTGCCGCAAGATCGTGGCCGACCTGCTCGGCTTCTCGCGCCAGCACGAGTCGAGCATGGGCGAGATGGACCTGAACGCCTCGGTGCGGGAGATGGCCTCCCTGGTGCGCCACACCTTCAGCCTGGAGAAGGTCGCCCTGGAGCTGGACCTGGCCGCGAACCTGCCGCAGATCACCGGCGACCGCGAGAAGCTGAACCAGGTGTGGATGAACCTCCTGAACAACGCCCGCGACGCCATGCCCGGCGGCGGCGCCATCCTGGTGCGCACCCGCCTGCGCCCGGGCCAGGGCGGGGAGCCCGGCGTTGCGGTCGTGTCCGTGTCCGACAGCGGCACCGGCATCAGCCCGGAGCACCTGGGCAAGGTCTTCGACCCCTTCTTCAGCACCAAGGGCGTGGGCGAGGGCACCGGGCTCGGCCTGTCCGTGTCCTTCGGCATCGTGCAGAACCATGGTGGGGTCATCGAGGCCGAGAGCCCGGCCCCGGCGGAGTTCCGCGCCCCCGGCCCGGGCGGCCCGGGCACGGTGTTCCACGTGCTCTTGCCCCTGCGGCCGGAAGCGCCCGCCCCCACACCACAAACCAGCTAGGAGCGCGCATGGCGAGCATCATTGTCCTGGACGACGTGGCCGACGCGGCCATCATGATCAAGCGCATGCTGTCCCGCCTGGGGCACACGGTGGAAGCCTTCACCGAGGAGGAGCAGGCCGTGGCCTTTGTGCGCGACAACCCGGTGGACCTGGCCATACTGGACATGAAGCTGCTCAAGATGACCGGCGTGGAGGTGCTGGAGGAGATCCGCAAGGTCTCGCCGGGCACGCGCGCCATCATGCTCACCGGCTACCCAACCCTGGAGACCGCGCGCCAGTCCCTGCAGCTCGGGGCCAGGGAATACTGCGTCAAGCCCATCGACCGCGAGGAGCTGGAGGCCAAGGTGGCCAAGGTGCTTGCGGAATAGGGCGGAACACATGGGCGTTCTGCGCGAGCTTCTCAAGCACTGGCCCCGGCGCATCTTCGCCCCGGCGGCGCACCTGCGCGCGAAGTACGAGGACTTCAAGGGCCTGCTCGACGCCGACGAAAAGAGCCAGGTGCTCATCGCCGAGCTGGAGGAGGTGCTCTACGCCGGGCGGGCCGTGGACCCGGCCCGGGTGCCCTGGCTCTGCCGGCGGCTCGGCGCCACGGTGCAGGCCATGGCCCAGCGGCTGGCCGCCATGCATCCCACCCGCTACCAGCGCCTGGAGGAAGTCCTGCGCGGCATCGACGCCGAGGTGGAGGCCCGCCTCGCGCCCCCGGCGCAGCAGAGCGCGCCGCCCTATCTGCTGACCCTGGACCAGTGCCTCGGCAAGCCGGAGCTGGCCGGGGGCAAGGCCGCCAATCTGGCCGCCGCGGCCCGGGCCGGGCTCAACGTGCCCCCCGCCCTTGCGGTCAGCGCGCGGGCCTTCACGCTCCTGGTCGAGGCCAACGGCCTGCGGCCCCGGCTGGACCGCATGTTGCGGCAGATGGACCTGGAGCGTCCGGACAAGCTGGCCGCGCAGTGCACGGGCCTGCGCGAGCTGGTGCTCAGCGCCCGCCTGCCCGGCGTCCTGGCCGAGGCCCTGCAGGAGGCGGCCGCGCGCCCGGAGCTTGCGGGCGGGCCTGTGGCCGTGCGCAGCTCCGCCGTGGGCGAGGATGGCCGGCTGTCCTTTGCCGGGCAGTACGCCAGCGAGCTCAACGTGCCGCCGCGGGACCTGCCCGCGGCCTGGCAACGCATCGTGGCGGCCAAGTACCGGCCCCGGGCCGTGGCCTACCGCATCCGCAACGGCCTGTGGGACGCCGAGACGCCCATGGCCGTGCTGCTCATGCCCATGATTCCGGCCCGCTGCGCCGGGGCGCTCTTCAGCCGGGAGAGCGGCCACGGCGCTGGCGGCGAACCCCGGCAAACCGGAGAGGAGTCCGTCACCATCTTCGCCCTGCCGGGCCTGGGCGACTGCCTCATGTCCGGCCAGGCCGCGCCGCGCGTGCTGCGCCTGCGTCGCGGCCTGCCGCCCGCCCCGCTCGACGACACCGGCCCCCGGGACGTGGGGCTGGACCAGGACGCCCTGTCCGGGCTGGTGCGGACGGCCCTGGCCCTGGAGGACCACTTTTGCGCGCCGCAGGAGGTGGAGTGGGCGCTGGATCACGCCAACCGGCTCTTCGTGCTCCAGTCGCGCCCGCACAGGGTCCATGATGCCGACGACGCTCCCGGCGCCGGGGACGCGGCCCTGAGCCTGGCCCCTGCGCCGGACCGCGCGCCCCTGGCCGCGAACCTGCCGCGCGTGGCCTGCGGGGTGGCCTGCGGCCCGGTGTTCCACCTGCGCGCCGCGGCCGACGCCTTCACCGTGCCCAAGGGCTCGGTGGTGGCGGTGGAGAGCCTGTCCCCCTCCCTTGGCCGGTGCGTCGGCCGGGCCGTGGCCGTGCTCGCCGAGACCGGCTCCCGGGCCAGCCACTTCGCGTCCATCGCGCGGGAGTTCCGGCTGCCCGTGCTCACCGGCGACCCGGCCCTGCTGCGGGGCTTGGCCGACGGGCTTATGGTCACCGTGGACGCGAACGCCGGAGCCCTGTACGAAGGCCGGGTGGAGAGCCTGCTGGCCGGACACCTCGCCGCAAGCGAAGCGCCGGACGCAGCCGGGCTGCCGGACCAGGCGATGCAAACCGCCGGGCGGCGCTTCCCCGGCCTCGCGCCCCTGGTGTGCGCCCTCAGCCTCACCGATCCCGACAGCCCGGACTTCGCGCCCCAGGGCTGCCGGTCCCTGCACGACGTGGTCCGCTTCTGCCACGAGAAGGCCGTGGCCGAGATGTTCTCCCTGGCCGACAGATCCGGGAGGGGAATGCACGCGGCCCGCAGGCTCGAAAGCCCGCTTCCCCTGTCCATGTACGTCCTGGACCTGGGCGGCGGCCTTGAAGACGGCGGGGAGGACGCGCGCAGCGTGCGGCCCGGAGACTTCGCAAGCGTGCCCATGCGCGCCTTCTGGCTGGGCCTGGCCCATGCGGCGGAAACCTGGGACGGCGCGGGCCTGCATTGCGACTGGGAGGAGTTCGACCGCATCAGCGCGGGCATCTTCCGCAAGGACGCCAAGCTGCTGGCCAGCTACGCCCTGTTCTCCGCCGACTATCTGCACCTGCTCGTGCGCTTCGGCTATCATTTCGCCGTGCTGGACAGCCTGTGCGCGGAGCGGGCCGACGGCAACTACATCGGCCTGCGCTTCAAGGGCGGCGGCGGGCTGGAGGAGCAGAAGCTCCACCGGCTGGTTTTCCTGCGGCGGGTGCTGGCGGGCGCCGGGTTCACGGTGCGCACGCGCGGCGACATGCTCGACGCCCGGTACGCGCGCGCCAGCCAGGAGGCCACCTGCCTGCGCCTGACCCTGCTGGGACGGCTGCTGGCCCGCACGCGGCTCATGGACATGCGCCTGAGCGATGCCGGGCAGGCCCTCCGCCAGGCCGACGACTTTCTCGCCGAGGTCCATTGTGGCCGCTAAATCCAGGAGGCGCGCATGGCCGTGCTGCGAAACGCTGCTTTTCCCCTGACCTGGGTGACGGACCAGCTGGCGGTGGGGCCCGCGCCCATGTCCCACGTCGCCCTGGACTCCCTGCGCGAGCAGGGCGTGCGGGCCATCCTGAACCTCTGCGGCGAGTTCACGGACCTGCACGACATCGAGGCCGCCAGCGGGTTCGAGGTCTACCACCTGCCCATCCCGGACGAGGAGGCCCCGGACCTGGCCGAGCTGGAAAAGGCCCTGGCCTGGCTCGACGAGGCCATCTACCTGGGCAAGAAGGTGCTCATCCACTGCCGCCACGGCATCGGCCGCACCGGCACGGTGCTCAACGCCTACCTGCTGCGCCGGGGCCTGGGGCATTTGCTGGCCTGGCGCAAGCTGCGCGGCCTGCGCTCGCAGCCGGCCAACTTCCGGCAATGGCGGAGCGTGCGCCGCTACGGCAGCACCACAGGGCGGCTCACCCTGCGCAAGCCCAGCCTGGAGCACCGCTTCCAGGTGGACATGCGGCCGTTCTTCGCGGACTACGAACAGTTGGCGGACCTGGCCGGGGAGGCCCTCGCGCGGGCGGGCGTGGCCGGGCACTGCGGCCAGGAGCACGAGCGCTGCTGCCACGGCCCCCTGCGCCTCAGCCTGGCCGAGGCCGTGCGCGTCAACGCCGGGCTCAACGCCGCCCTCACCAGCGCCCAGCGCGAGGCGGTCATCGGGCGCGGCGCGGCCGGCGACGCCACGGCCTGCCCCCTGCTGGAGGCTGGCCGCTGCCTGGCCTTTGACCAGCGGCCCCTGGCCTGCCGCGTGCACGACCTGCCCGAGGCGGCGCGCCGGGCCTTGTGGGACGAGACCCTGGCCCCGGCCCTGGAAAAGCTTTCGCGCGAGGTCTACCAGCGCCTGACCGGGCAGTTCATGCCCGAGGGCTTTCCGGAGTTCGGCATGGCCAGCGTGGTCACGGGCCGCTACGTGCAGGCGTTCTTCGACTGGCAGCGCGCCAGGGCCGAGGGCTAGGGCCTGTTTGGAAAAGTGCCTTTCGCCCCCTGAGTTCCGTCACGAGGCGGCAGGGGACGAAAACCATCCCTTGGGACAGCCCCAGCCGGGCGGTCATGCCGTGCGCCGTTCCGCCTAGGGCTTGCCGATGGTCTGCTCCACCACGCGCAGCACCTCGGCCGGGTCAAAGGGCTTGGGGATGGTGGCCACGGCCTTGGGAATGGCCCTGTGGATGCCGGGCAGCCCGCTGATGACGATGACCGGGATGTTCTTGAACTCCGGCATGCGCGCAAAGCGGTGGTAGAAGCGCGGTCCCCACTCCTCGGGCATCTCCAGGTCCAGGGTGATGAGATCCGGGTATTCCTTGAGCAGCAGCTCCGTGGCCTGCACGCCGCCCGTTGCCGAGCAGGTGTCGTAGCCCCGGTCGCGGAAGATTCCGACCAGATAGTCCACGATGTCCGGATCGTCATCCACCACCATGATCTTCTTGGGCGCGCCTTCCGGCCTGGGGGCGCGGCCTTCCGCAAGGGTCTGCCGCTGGCGCAGGATGCGGCGCACCGCCTTCCTGCGGGTGGGGCCGTCCAGCGGGGGGGCTGGCGGCTCGGCCTTTTCCCGGGCCGCGCCGGCCTGTGCGGCCTCCTTCTTGGCCAGGCAATTCTGGCCGTCCTCCATGATGTCGCGCACGGTGACGGAATCGAGCTTCTCGAACATGGCCTGGTCCGCAGCGACCCAGATGGAGCGGGTCAGGCAGTGCACCGAGCGCGGGCAGGACAGGCGGTTCTGGCTGCACGCCAGCTGGGCGGACTCGCCCTCCAGGATGCGCACGATGTCGCCCACGGTGATTTCCTCGGGCGGCACGGCCAGCAGATGTCCGCCCTCGCGTCCGCGCAGGCTTCGCACCATGCCCGCCCGTTGCAGCTCCCCCACGAGCCGCTCCAGGTATTTCGCGGAGATGTCTTGCCGCAGGGAGGTCTCCGCCATGGAGACAGGGCCGTATTTTTCGTGCTGTGCGATGTCCAGCACGAGCCGCATTCCGTAACGACCTTTTGTGGTCAGGCGCATGTGATGTCTCCTTGCGTGAAAGATGCTCTTTTCTGACGGCATGTTGCAGTAATTCAGACTGCCGCGCTCGCCTTTTATGGCCCTCGGACTGTAACACGTACCGCATTCCATGCCCCTGTTCAAGCCCCACCCCTGCAGTATGCTTTTAAATTTTATTCATACTGGTGTGTGGGCAAACAAAAAAATGCCCAAAAGGGCTTCCCTCAAATCAAATACTATGGCAGTATTGTATGTGAAACTGTACTTGGCGGGCACGCCCGCGATATTTTTTTCTCATTCATAGCTCCGCACTTGGATGCGGGACGTATGGTTTGACGACATCTTTCTGTGAGCACTTTCAAGACGCACGCACCTCGTGCGGGGGAGGAACGGCATGCATCCACCAGCTTTGTGGGATTGGGAATCAGGACAACGCGTGATCCTCGCCACCATGGAGCGGCCGGAAAACGTCGCCTGGTTGGAGGAATATCACGCCTCGCCTGACGGAGAGCGCGTGGCGGTCCTGGCCAGCCTGGAGGAGGGCGGCTTCACCGCGCTCGTCAACGGCGAGGCCTGGGAGAACAGCTTTGACAAGGCCTGGTGTCCGCGCTTCAGCCCGGACGGCCGCTTCACCGCCATCGTCCAGCAGGACGGCGTGTGGACCGTGGCCGTGGACGGCGAGACCTGGGAGGAGAGCTTCGACTTCGCCTGGGACACGAGATTTTCCGCCGGGGGCGACGTCATCGCCGTCTGCATCCAGAACGGCGGCGAGTACGGCATGTGCGTCGACGGCACGCCGTGGGAGACGCTCTTTGAGAACGGCAACCAGTTCGAGCTTTCCGCGGACGGCAAAGCCGCCGCCGCGGTGGTGCAGCTTGAGTCCCTCAAGCCGGCCGACCTGGAGGCCTTCCAGGGCGGCGTCTTCGGCGTGGCCGTGAACGGCCAGAGCTGGGACAGGCAATTCGTGAACTGCTGGACGCCGACCTTCGACGCCCAGGGAGCCCGCGTCGCCGCCCAGGTCCGCCTCAACCTCTACGACTACACCATCGCCGTGGACGGCAAGACCTGGGCCGACACCTACGCCTGCGTCTGGGAGCCCCGCTTCAACCCGGCCACGGGCAAGGTCGTGGCCCCGGTGCGGCAAAAAGGCCTCTGGGGACTGGCCCAGGACGGGCAGATCATCTGGGAGCCGCGCTTCGTCCAGTGCTGGCAGCAGGTCATCAGCCAGGACGGCAAGAACATCGCGGCCATCGTCGCCCCGAAGTTCGGCAGCTTCACCGTCGCGGTGAACGGCAAGGCCTGGGACGTCGCCTCCCCGGTGGTGACCGACCTGGTCATCGGCCGCGAGGGCGGCCCGGTGGCGGCCCTCGCCTGCGTGGACAACGACGACTGGCAGGTGCTGGTGGACGGCTATGCCTGGGCCGGAACCTGGGACATGGCCTGGAAGCCGGTCATCAGCCCGGTGGGCAGGGACGTGGCCGTGAAGGTGCGCAAGGGCAAGCGCGAAACCATCGTCATCAACGGCAAGCCCTATGCCCGCGAATTCGACCAGGTCTTCGACCCCACCTTCAGCCCGGACGGCAAGAAGCTGCTCATCCGCGGCATCGACAAGGGTTCCGTCGTCCGCATCGTGGCCGACGTGGCCCGGGCGTAACACCGCCAAGGAGGATCAGACATGAACGCCGCGTATGAATTCGTCACCGGGCCTCTGGCCTGGGCCGCATGGGGGATTTTCCTCCTGGGCTCGGCCTGGCGGCTTTTCTCCATGTATCAGCTGGCCAAACAGAAGGACGCCCCGTCCCTCGCCTTCATGAGCTGGCGCTACTCCCTGCGCTCCATCATCAACTGGCTCATCCCGTTCAACGCCCTGGGCTGGAAGAAGAACCCGGCCATGACCGTGGCCACCTTCGCGTTCCACATCTGCCTGCTGGCCGCGCCCATCTTCCTGGTGGCCCACGTGATGCTGTGGGACCAGTTCTTCGGCATCAGCTACGTCACCATTCCGGACAACGTGGCCGACATCATGACCCTGGTGGTCATCGGCGCGTGCCTGTTCTTCGCCGGGCGCAGAATCACCCAGCCCGAGGTGCGCTACATCACCACGCCCCAGGACTGGGTCGCGCTCGTCATCGTCCTTGCGCCCTTCCTGACCGGATTTCTGGCCTACCACCAGCTGCTGGACTATGATCTCATGATCATCCTGCACGTGGTGGCCGGAGAGATCATGCTCGCGGCCATTCCCTTCACACGTCTCTCCCACATGGTCTTCGCCGTGTTCACCCGCGCCTACATGGGCTCGGAGTTCGGCGGCGTTCGCCATGCGCGCGACTGGTAACTCCCCAAGGAGGAGCGATACATGGGCATCGAAGCTAGACTCATAGAAGATGTGGGGCTTCGGGGGGGGGTTGCCAAGCTCACCCCGGAGCAGATTCAAAAAACCGTCAACGCCGTCATCACCGGCGAGACCGGCGCGCGCCTCAAGGCCTACGCCGAGACCTGCATGCGCTGCGGCCTGTGCGCCCAGGCCTGCCACTTCTCGCAGTCGCACCCGGACGACCCGAGCTACACCCCGGCGGGCAAGGTGCAGCAGACCATGGGCATCCTGCTCAAGACCGGCGGCAAGGTCAGCCCGGAAGACATCTACGGCATGGCGCAGATAGCCTACACGGAGTGCAACCTGTGCCGCCGCTGCGTGCACTACTGCCCCATCGGCATAGACACCGGCTACATAATGAGCACGGTGCGGCGCATCTGCCACAAGCTGGGCGTCACCCCGCAGTACATCCAGGACACGGCCCACAGCCACTCGGCCACCTTCAACCAGATGTGGGTGAAGGACGACGAATGGGTCGACACCCTGATGTGGCAGGAGGACGAGGCGCGCGAGGAGTTCCCCGGCCTGCGCATCCCGCTGGATAAGGAAGGCGCGGACATCTACTACTCGGTCATCGCGCCGGAGCCCAAGTTCCGCACGCAGCTCATCTACCAGGCCGCGGCCATTCTGCACATGGCCGGGGTGGACTGGACCATGCCCTCCGAGCCCGGCTGGGACAACTCCGACATGTGCATGTTCACCGGCGACTTCGAGATGATGGGCCGGCTGAAGCGCAAGCACTTCGAGAGCGCCCAGAAGCTCAAGGTCAAGCGCATCGTCATGGGCGAGTGCGGCCACGCCTTCCGCTCCGTGTACGACGTGGGCAACCGCTGGGTGGGCTGGAAGATGCACCCGGTGCCGGTGGTGCACTCCATTGAGTTCTTCTGGGAGCTCATGCGCGACGGCAAGATCAAGCTGGCCAAGAAGTACCCCGGCCCGGTCACGGTGCACGACCCCTGCAACGTGGTGCGCGGGCGCGGCCTGCACGAGAAGCTGCGCGAGCTTGTGCGTTTCCTCATCGACGGCGACATCGTGGAGACGGCCTCCCACGGCGAACACAACCTCTGCTGCACGGCGGGCGGCGGCGTCATCAACACCGGCCCCCCGTTCAAGAACGTGCGCGTCGCGGGCAGCAAATCCAAGGCCGCGGAGCTTGCCGCAACCGGCGTCAAGACCATCATCGCCCCGTGCCACAACTGCCACGGCGGACTTGAGGACACGGTGCACAGCTACAAGCTGGGCATGGAAATCAAGTTCCTCGGCGACATCATCTACGAATGCATGGTCAAACCCGAGGCTTAGGAGGAGAGAGCAATGAACCGCACACTCACGATGCTGCTGGCGGCCGCCCTCATCCTGGCCTTTGCCCAGGGGGCGCTCTCGCAGCAGGACATGAAGGTCCTGGCCCCGGCGGCCTACGAAAAGCTCACCCGCCCGGCGGCCCAGTTCAACCATGACGAGCACAACACAAAGGCCCAGCTGGAAGACTGCGTGATCTGCCATCACAGCGGCGCCGACGGCAAGCAGGACAAGACGGCCTCCTCCGAGGGCACCCCCTGCGCCGACTGCCACAAGCTGAAGGCCGAGGGCAAGGGCACGGCCCTGACCAGCGCCTACCACAAGCAGTGCATCGGCTGCCACAAGGAAAAGGGCAAGGGTCCCATCGCCTGCGGGCAGTGCCACAAGCGCTAAGGAACCACCCCCTGGGCAGGCGGCGTCCGGACCCCATCCCGGACGCCGCCGGCCCGGGCAATGCCCGCCGCGCGGCGCGGGCCGACCCCTGAGGACAGAGGCCATGCAAAACCCGTGGACCGTCATACGGAAGAGCCTGGCCCTGAAGCTCATCGCCACCGCCGGGCTCTCCCTGGTCCTCAGCGTGGCCTCCCTGTCCTATTTCGCCATCAGCCACCAGGAAGAGATCCTCATGAGCTACGTGGTGAACGAGGCCGACCGCCTCGGCAACACCATCAAGCTCGGCACGCGCTACGCCATGATGATCAACTCGCGCGACGACCTGAACCAGATCATCACCAACATCGGCTCCCAGCCGGGAATCCAGGCCGTGCGCGTGTACAACAAGGAAGGGCAGATCAAGTTCTCCAACATTCCGAGCGAAGTGGACACGGTGACCAGCGTGCGCACCCAGGCCTGCCGGGTCTGCCACCAGTCCGACCCGCCGCCGGAGGACGCCCCGCTGCACAACCGCACGCGCATCTTCACCGACGAATCCGGGCAGCGGCGCCTGGGCATCATCAGCCCCATCCACAACGAGCCCGGCTGCTCCGAGGACTGCCACTTCCATCCGCAGGACAAGAAGGTCCTGGGCGCCATCGACGTGGTGCTGTCCCTTGAGGCCACCGACCGCGAGATCGCCCAGTTCCAGAACCGCAGCGTGGCCTTCACCCTCATCGTTCTGTCGGGCATGGGCCTGGCCATCTTCATCTTCATGGGCCGCTTCGTCATCCGGCCCATCCGGAAGCTCATCACCGGCGCGCAGCTCATCGCCGAGGGCGGCCAGTGCACCCGCATCGACATCGACCAGCCCGACGAAATGGGCACCCTGGTGCACACCATCGAACGCATGGGCAAGAGCATCAGCGACAAGCAGATTGAGCTGAACCGCCAGCGCGACGAGTACCAGGCGCTCTTCTCGCAGGTGCCCTGCATCATCACCGTGCAGGACCGGAATTTCCGCCTGCTGCGCTACAACCAGGAGTTCCGCGAGAAGTTCCGCCCCAGGCCCGGCGACACCTGCTACCACGCCTACAAGGGCAGGAGCGACAAGTGCCCCAACTGCCCGGTGGAGAAGAGCTTCGAGACCGGACGCTCCTACACCAGCGAGGAGTCGGGCATCGACGCCGACGGCGTGATGCGCCACTGGCTGGTCACCAGCTCGCCCATCAAGAACGCCGAGGGCGAGGTGGTCGCGGCCATGGAGATGTGCCTGGACATCAGCAACCGCAAGCAGCTGGAGGACAAGCTCGAAAAGAGCGAGCGCAAGTACCTGGCCATCTTCAAGAACATCCCCAACCCGGTGTTCGTGCTGGACCAGACGAGCCTGACCATCCTCGACTGCAACGAATCGGTGGGGCCGGTATACGGCTTTGAGCGCTCCGAACTCGTGGGCGCGAGCTTCCTCTCGCTCTTCCCGGAGGACGACCGCGAGGCCTACGCCGTGAAGCTGCACCAGAAGAGCCTGCACGACCGGGTCATCAACGTGGCCAAGGACGGCCGCCGGATCTTCGTCACCGTGCGGCTCTCGCCCTCGGAATTCAGCGGCCAGAAGGTGCTGCTCGTCACCACCAGCGACATGACCAAGCGCCTGGAGACCGAGCAGCAGCTCATCCAGGCCTCGAAGATGGCCACGCTGGGCGAAATGGCCACGGGCATGGCCCATGAGCTGAACCAGCCGCTCACGGTCATCAAGACCGCGGCCAGCTTCATCCATCGCAAGGTGGAGCGAGGCGAGGCCTTGGCAGCGGACATCCTGGCCTCGCTCACCCAGGAGATCGACGCCCACGTGGACCGGGCCAGCAAGATCATCAACCACCTGCGCGAGTTCGGCCGCAAGCCCGAGATGAAGCTCGAACCCGTGGACATGGCCGAGGTCCTCAAGCGCGCCCTGGACATCTTCAGCCAGCAGCTCAAGCTGCGCGAGATCGAGGTGGTGCAGGAGTTCGAGCCGGACCTGCCGCCGGTCATGGCCGACGCGGGCAGGCTGGAGCAGGTGTTCATCAACATGCTGATCAACGCCCGCGACGCCATTGAGGAGAAATGGAGCGAGAAGGCGGCCGGAACCGCCCAGCCCGCCGCGCCCCTCGGCCCGAAGCGCATCAGCCTCAAGGCCTGGGCGGCGCTGGGCCGCGTGCGCGTGGAGATCGCCGACACCGGCTGCGGCATTCCCACCGGGGTGAAGAACAAGATCTTCGAGCCCTTCTTCACCACCAAGCGCGTGGGCAAGGGCACCGGGCTTGGCCTGTCCATCAGCTACGGCATCATTCAGGACTGCGGCGGCACCATCCAGGCCGAATCCGAGGCCGGGGTCGGCACGCGGTTCACCATTGCCCTGCCCGTGGCGCAGGAAGCGGAGGCCGAGAATGACGGATAGGGACATGAACGAGTCACGCTCCCTGCTGCTGGTCGACGACGAGGAGGGCATCCGCCGGGTGCTGGCCCTGACCCTGGCCGACGCTGGCTGGCTGGTGCGCACGGCCCAGAGCGCCGAGGAGGCCCTGGGGCTCTTCCGGGCCGAGCCCGCGCACATCGTCATCACGGACATCAAGATGCCCGGCATGGACGGCCTGGAGCTGCTCCAGGCCATAAAGGCCCTGGACCCGGAGTGCGAGGTGGTGCTCATCACCGGCCACGGCGACATGGACCTGGCCATCCAGGGCATCAAGCTCGACGCCGCGGACTTCGTCACCAAGCCCATCCGCGACGACGCCCTGTCCATCGCCCTGTCCCGCGCCAGCGAGCGCCGCTCCATGCGCCGGGCCATCCGCGAGCACACGGAGCACCTGGAGCAGCTTGTGGCGCAAAAAACGCGCGAGCTCATGGCCGCGGAACGCCTGGCCGTGGTGGGGCAGACCGTGGCCGGGCTCTCCCACGCCATCAAGAACATGGCCAGCGGGCTGGAGGGCAGCCTGTTCCTGCTCAAGCAGGGGCTGGAGGGCGACCACAAGGCCTACCTGGAGCAGGGCTGGGAGATGCTGGAGGCCAACGTGCGCAAGCTGAAGAGCCTGTCGCTGGACATGCTGCGCTTCGCCAGGCCGGAGGAACTCCACCCGGCACCCACGGACCCGGTCCTGCCCGCGCGGCAGGTGGTGGAGCTGCTGACCCCCTGGGCGACGGAGCAGGGCCTTGAGCTTGTTCTGCTGCCGCCCACGGTGCTGCCCCAGACCATGCTCGACCCCGAGGCCATGCACCGCTGCCTGCTGAACCTGGTGGGCAACGCCCTGGACGCGTGCGCCACGGCCGGGTACGGACCGGGCAAGCCCGGCGGGCGCGTCGCCGTGCGCGTGGAGACCCTGCCCGACGGCGGGACCGTCTACCGCGTGACCGACAACGGCTGCGGCATTCCAGACGCGGAACGGCCCAACCTGTTCACGGCCTTCTTCAGTACCAAGGGCGAGGGCGGCAGCGGCCTGGGGCTCATGACCACGAAGAAGACGGTGGAGGCCCACGGCGGCAGCATCGAGCTGATGGACAGCGACGCGGGGGGAAGCGAATTTATTATTATCCTCCCCAAGAAATGTGAAAATAGCTTTTCACAGTAGGACTTTATCTTTCGCACTTTCTTTTCCTCCAAAGTTGACGGAAATCCACAGATGAAATAAGAAGATAGCTGAAACCATCGTTCACGGACCACAAATGCTCTATTTGCGTAGGGATTAAATGGACGAAGTCATACTGAGCGCGGAAGGATTGCTCCTGGAACGCCACGGCGCGCAGGTGGACGACCCCCTGCGCGCGCTCGGCGCGAAGGTGAGCCTGTCCGAGGGCTACTGTCTGCGCAGCTTCATGCGCATGCTGGTGGCCAATCCCGTGCTCACGCGACTGTCCGACTTCGCTCCGGAGTTTGTCGAACGCTTCGCTTCCTGGCCAGACGGGGGCTGCCACCCTGCCGGAATCGAGCGTCTGGAGCTCTCGCGCGTTGTGGAGGTCATCGGGCATCCCGGCCCGGCCCGGCTTGAGATCTACCACGTGCTCCGGGGGTGCCTGGGCAACGGGGAAGACGTGGAGATCAAGGGCTGGCAGGTGGAGATGCTGCTCGATGTGCCGCTGGCGCTTGGTCCGCTCAGGCATGTGGTCTTTGGCGACAAGGTGGCGGAGTTTTCTTTTGAAACCGTTTGCAACCTGTTTGAATTCTACGAAGGCGTCTTATGGCAGCTCGCTTTTCACGGCACACCGCGAGAGTGTGCACTAAGGAGGTAGCCCATGTTTGAGAAGATTCTGTTCGCCACCTCGGCGTCTTCCACCTGCGACGATGCCGCGCGCGTTGCGTTTGAGCTCTCGCGCAAGAACAACTCGCGTCTGAACGTGTACCACGTTTTCGGCCTGCCCAGCCGCGGCTTCGGCCTCACCTACCGCGACGTGCGCACCGGCGAAGCCGAGGAAGTGGACGAGAACCTGGTGAGCCTGGTGAAGGAGGAAATGGCCCAGTACTACGAGAAGCTGGCCAAGGACCACCCCTCCTGCACCTTCGAGACCGCCACCGGCGAGCCCCACACCGAGATCCTGCGCAAGGCCAGGAAGGAGGACGCCAGCCTCATCGTCATGGGCGCGCACACCCGGCCCGAGGACGTGGGCGCCATGCGCCACCGCGTCATTGCGGGCAGCACCATGCAGAAGGTGGCCAAGAGCGCCCGCTGCCCGGTCTTGATCGTCAGCCGTCCCTGCGTCACCTGCTGGTCGTACTTCGCCAACATCGTGGTCGCAACAGACTTCAGCAAGCCCTCCGACTACGCCTTCCAGTTCGCGCGCAACGTGGCCAAGGAGATCGGCTGCCGCTTGCACGTGTTCCATTGCGTGGACATCGGCGGCGCCGCCGAGCCCGGCCAGGCCTTCATTGAGCAGCAGCTGGCCGCCGCGGAGAAGAAGATTCAGGACAAGTACCTCGCCAACATGGGCGACTTCGACAACTATGTCGTGGCCCTGCGCGAAGGCGCCCCGCACGTGGAGGTGCTCAAGTACGCGCGCGAGAACAAGGCCGACCTCATCGTGATGGCGCACCACACCAAGGACGTTGATCCTGAAAAGGCCATGCTCGGCAGCACCATCGAGCAGGTCGTGCTGCGCAGCGCCTGCCCGGTGCTGAGCGTGAACCACCCGGACAAGGTGGACGTGAGCCCGTACGGACAGCCGCGCGCGGGCGAGTAGACGGCAATGGCCGGGGGGACTGGAACCCTGGGCCGGGTGCTCGTCGTTGACGACGAAATGCACCTGCGCCTGTTCATCAAGGCGGTGTTCGACTCCGCCGGGTATGAGACGGCCACGGCAAGGGACGGCGAGGAAGGTTTGCGGAAGCTCGCGGAGTTCCGCCCCGACCTCGTCAGCCTGGATCTCATGATGCCGAACCAGGGCGGCATCCGCTTTCTGACGGAGCTGCGCGCCGACCCGGAGCATTCCGGCGTCAAGGTGCTGGTCGTCTCGGCCATCGAGGACGGGACCTTCCGGCACTCCCTGACCCTGCTCCGGGCGGCGGGCGCGGCCGGACACGAGTTGCGCGGCCCGGACGGCTACGTGGAGAAACCGCCCACCGCCGAAACGCTTCTGCGCGAGGCCGGGCGGATACTGGGGCGGGCGCAGGCCGAACCCGCCGCCCCCGACGTTGAACCCAAGGAGGCTTGAGATGGCGAAGAAAATCATGGTGGTGGACGACGACCAGGACATCGTTGAGTACCTCGTGTCCATCTTCAAGGACAAGGGCTACGAGACCTGCTCCGCCGCGGGCGGCGAGGGGGCCATGGAGATGCTGGAGCGCGAGCGCCCGGACCTGCTCACCCTGGACCTGGAGATGCCCGAGGAATGGGGTCCGCGTTTCTACCGCAAGTTCAGCCAGAAGCCGGAGTTCGCCGACATGCCCGTGGTGGTGATCAGCGGCCTTGCCGGCATCCACCTGGCCATCCGCAAGGCCGTGGCCACGGTGAACAAGCCCTTCGAGCCCGCCCAGGTGCTCGAAATAGTGGAAAAGACCATCGGCAAACCCTAGGCTCCCAAGCCGTTTCCCCCTCCCTTCGGGAGGGGTCCGCGTTGTGCTCTTTCGCTGGAGAGCCTAAGCCGCGCCCCTACGGCGGCAACGCGCCCCCGGAGCGGGCCTGATGTGCATGGACGTACTGCTCGTCGACGATGAGGCCGGGATCCGCAAGGTTGTCGGCATCACCCTGGCCGACCTGGGCCACAAGGTGTTCATGGCCTCCAACGGCGATGAAGCCCTTGAGGTCTTCCGCCGCGAGCATCCGCCCATCGTGCTCACCGACGTGCGGATGCCCGGCATGGACGGCCTGGAGCTGCTGCGCCGCATCAAGGCCGAAAGCCCGGAGACGGAAGTCATCCTGGTCACCGGGCATGGCGACATGGACGTGGCCGTGCAGGGCCTCAAGCTCGACGCCTGCGACTTCATAGCCAAGCCCCCAGGCCCGGAAATCCTGGAAATCTCCCTCAAGCGCGCGCAGGACAAAATCCACCTGCGCGAGCGCATGCGCAAGCACACCGAGGAACTTGAGCAGCGCGTGCGCGTCCAGGCCGACAAGCTCGTGGAGCTGGAACGCCAGAGCGCGGCCCGCGAGACCGTGGAGGGCCTGGCCCAGGTCATGGGCGGGCTGGCCGGGGAAATCTCCGGCGAGTTCGCCATGTTCAACGCCCTGCCCTGCCTCGTGTCCATCCAGGACCGCGACCAGCGCGTCATCAGCGTGAACACGCTGTACCGCGAACGCCTGGGCGACCGCGTGGGCCAGCCCGGCTTCGCCATCTTCGCCGGGGCCGCGGGCCAGGGCGTGGACAGCCCCGTGGCCCGCACCCTGCGCACCGGCCTGGGCCAGAAAAGCCGCGAGGGCCTCTTCGGCCCGGACGAGACCCTGGCCGCCGTCACCGTGCACACCGCGCCCATCCACAGCGCGGGCGGACAGGTGGACCTGGTGCTGGAGATCCTGGTCGAGGCCAGCGAGGTCCAACGCCTGCAGGACGAACTGCACACCAGCCGCCGCCGCTACCAGCAGCTCTTCGACGAGGCCCCCTGCTTCATCACCGTGCAGGACCGCCACCTGCGCATCCAGGCCGCCAACAGCCGCTTCCGCGAGGAATTCGGCGCAGCCACCGGCGGGCTCTGCTACCAGGTCTACTGCCGCTCGGAGCGGCCCTGCTTCGGCTGCCCCACCCTCAAGACCTTCGAGGACGGCCAGAGCCATCAGAGCGAGCTCACCGTGCACGGCAAGGATGGCCGCACCCTGAACGTCGTGGTCTGGACCGCGCCCATCAGAAACGCCCTGGGCGAGATCGAGGCCGTCATGGAGATGGCCACCGACATCACCGAGCTCGCCCGGATGCAGGACCACCTCGCCTCGCTGGGCATGCTCATCGCCTCGCTGTCGCACGGCATCAAGGGCCTGCTCACCGCGCTCGACGGCGGCGTGTACAAGGTCAACTCGGGCTTCCGCAATGGCGACCAGGAGATGGTCCAGGCGGGCTGGGAAAAGGTCACCGGGCTCATCTCGCGCATCAAGGGCATGGTGCTCGACATCCTCTTCTACGCCAAGAAGCGCGAGCTCACGCTGCGCACCATGCAGGCCGCCGATCTCGCCGCCCAGGTGGCCGAGGCCGTGACGCCCAAGGCCCAGCAGCTCGGCGTCGAGCTTTCCGTGGAAATCTCGCCCAAGCTCGGAACCTTCGCCGTGGACGAGGTCGTGCTCTCCGCCGCCCTGGTCAACATCCTGGAAAACGCCGTGGACGCCTGCCTGGACGACACGACCAAACCCACGCACAGCGTCAGCTTCCGCGCCCGGCCAGACGCCAGCGGCGTGTTCTTCGAGATCGAGGACAACGGCGTGGGCATGTCCCAGGAGACCCTGGCGCGCCTGTTCTCCGTGTTCTTCTCCACCAAGGGCTCGCGGGGCACCGGCCTGGGCCTGTTCATCGCCAAGAAAGCCGTGGACCAGCACGGCGGCCGCATAGGCGCCGTCAGCGAGCCCGGACAAGGCTCCACCTTCCGCATCTGGGTCCCGCGCGAGCAGTAGCGAAGGGAGTGGGAAAGAGGGAACAAAAAGAGGAAAGTGTTTTTTCTTGGGGGGAATGATTCCCCCCAAACCCCCTCATGGCAAGCGAACAGGCCGGGGCGAGCAAAGCTCGCCCCGGCCTGTTCGCTTGCGGAAGGGGAGGCTGAAGGGTGACGGAGGAGCCTTGAGCCACCATCTGTCGTACCCAAAGCAACGGGCTGCTTCCGGGGTCTTCACCGGAAGCAGCCCGTTGCGCTATGGGGATCCCAAAGGGTCTCAGACCCTTTGGCGGGGTGCGGGCAACAATTATACTACCCAAAGAAAATAAAACTTCGTCAGCAATAACTGTGCGTTGTCGAAAATTGCCTCGATAGGCGCTCACTGACCCCCCAAAAAGTCCTGGCGTCATGAAAAAACGCAGCGGTAGTGTGCTCTTATGAAAAATATACACCCACTCCCACCACAAGCGTCACAGGCATACGCGTATATCCGACTTTCGTCCCAGAGCCAAGCATGGGGCGACGGCGAGCGGCGGCAGCACGAAGCTGCCATGAAGTTCGTTGATAACCATGGCCTGCAGTTCTCCGAACTGCTGCAGGACATCGGCGTTTCGGCATTTCGCGGCGACAATGCGCAAACCGGAGAGCTCGGCCGCTTTGTCCAGCGTATCGAAAACGGTGAAATTCCGCCGGGCTCGGTGCTTGTCGCCGAATCCTTGGACCGTTTGACTCGCGACCGTGTGAACCAAGCCCTGCTGCTCCTTTTGAACATCACCCAGCACGGTGTCAGAATCGGGCTCACGGCGCAAAACACGATCCTGGACCTTGCGTCATACGCTGCCTTTTTCCCCCTCCTTGCGGACATGATGCGCTCAAACAGCGAGAGCGAGCACAAGTCCATCCGTTCCAGCGCAAATTGGCATACGAAACGCAAGTTGGCCAAGAAAGGCGTCATCGCGACGAGCCAATGCCCCCGCTGGCTCGAAGTCCAAGACGGCAAGTTCCATAAGCTCGAGGAGCGCGCACAACTCGTCCGCCGCATTTTCGACATGTATGTGCAGGGCTACGGGCGCGGCGTCATCGTCCGGACTTTGAGAAAGGAAGGCATCCAGGCGTGGAACACGCGCAAGCCCGTGTGGCACGAAAGCTACATCAACAAACTTCTGTGCAATCGGGCTGTTGTTGGAGAATACATCGCCGAGTTCAAGGACGAAGATGGTATCAAAAAGCAAGAAGTCATCACGGGCTACTACCCCGAGATCATTGACCCCGCGTTGTTCGCGCGCGTTCAGGACATGGCGTTCCTCCGCAAAAAAGGCCAGCGCGGCCGCAAAGGAAAGAAGTTCGCCAACCTCTTCCAAAAATTGGCTCGTTGCGCGGTCTGCGGCGGGACCATGGGCTATCACAACGCCACCGTGGATAAGACGAGAAAAAGCGGCCTCCGGCCATGGGCGCACTACCTCACCTGCAACTCTGCGCACGCGGGGCACGGCTGTTCGAACCACAGGTACATCAACTACCTGTATCTCGAAAATTTTGTGCTCTCAGGCGCACTCAATGACGTCGACATCGTCGCCGCCGTCGGCATTCACGCTGCCGCGCTGACACAGCACGCGAACCGCATTGCCGCCCTTGAAGCGCAGCTGGAGCATGTAACCGTTTCGATCCAGAAGCTCATGGTGCTGATCAAAGACCATGCGCTCGCAGCCATGGAAGAGATTGCACAACAACTCACCGAGCTACAGCAAGAACGGCTCACCGCCTACGCCGAGTTGGCCAAGGCGCGCGCGGAAGCCACGGCAGCACGGCAAGCGGCGGAAGACTCCACGCAATTCCGGGAGCGTTCGGACGCCGATACTGGCCTGCCTGCCTCCATCGACATGAGCAACGAGGCGGTGTATGCGCGCCGGGCGCGCATCGCTATGCAGATGCGAAGCGTCATCGAGAGCGTGACGTGCGGCCCGGACCACACCGTCAAAATCGTGCTGAAAAGTGGCACGATGTACGAGCTCGCCGACAGGGAATGGACGCGCATCGAACATGGGCCGAAGGCGCCTTCCGGCAAACCGGCCATCGCGCGGTTCTTTGCCGGGCGGGCGGAGTGGAGGCTGGGGCAGGAAGAGGATCCGGCCCCAGCCAGGGAAGACGAGAGAAGCGCCGCGTAAGTTTAGCCGCCGGGTATTCGCCCGGCGGCTTTTTTACGGCATCGCCAAGAGTGGGATTTTAGTGCCCCTCACGGTTGACGAAGAACTTCGCCACGGCCCAGTCATCCGGCGGCACAGCCATCCCCTCCCGCGTCAGACCGTTGCGCCAGATTTTGCGGCCAGGGTAACCATTCGTGGGCGCGTAATCCCAGGGCACGCCTGCACTGTGCAGCAAGGGCTTCTTGGCGGCCAGACGGAGGAGCTCCGGTGTCACGGAAACGTATTTCCGAGGCTTGCTGACCTGCGCGATCTTCTCCGCCATGCCCAGGGCTTCTTCCGAAATCGCACCCGGGCGCCAGCCTGCGCCCCATGTTTGCGAATAGCGCTCTTCGGTGTCTTGGACGATGCTCGAGGGCATCATGCCGACGAAGACGACGCCAGCCTGCTTGACGAACGAGACGACCTCCGCCCCGCTGGGCCGGGCAAACTGTCCATTGGGCCACAGATGTCCCAGCTGCCGCCAAGGAGCCACAACCGGATCCTCGGTGGGCACGAGGAACCCGCAGATGGGCAGCATCTGCACAGTCACGTTGCCTTGGGCATCTCCCCATCCGCCGATGAGTTCTACGGAGTCTTGTGTCGACAGGGAGTAGTAGGCTGCGCTTGCGCTGCCGCTGCCATAGTCCAGCGCCGTGGGCAGGTCGAGCACGCGCCGCAAAACATGACTGCGAGGGCCCATAAACTCCGCATGTTCGATGAGCCCACGCTGGACGGTCGTGATGTCGCGCAGCGCGGCACGGAACCCATGGCCGCGAGGGTCCAGGCAGCCTTCCAGCACCACCTCGTCATGGCGGATGGAGACGACGAGTTGCCGGGTTGAGACAACGCGACACGGCTTTCCCGTGCGGCGTGACAGACCAGGCAGCACGATGGCCTTGCTGAGCGTGACGAGTGCGTAAACGTGGATCATGGCGGCTCCTTTGGTGAAGGTGAAAGGGACCATGATCTCCCTTAAAATGACGTTAAAGTCTAGTCAGATAGATCCGATATAGTACCTCTTCGAGTGCCTGGAATGCTTGAAACTTCCCGGAGGTCATTTTAAAAGTTTCACCAGCTCGGACAAGGCAACGCGAGGCTGAGCGCAGGCCGCAGCTCTGCGTCACTCCAAACCGCAGTTTGAAGCTTGTGTCCCAGAAAAACCGGCTTGCGGCGAAGAAGGTTCATCAGAACGTTATGAGGGGCTTGTCCAGCCTGCCGGAAAGGTTGGAGGTGGCAGGCCGGACTGCATCCCCGGCGTGCGGCGCCAGCGCCTTCGCGGACGCAGCCGCACAAGACGCCGCGCCGATGTCTCAGGGCACGGGCAGCCTTTTCCCGACGGCGACGGCAACGACGAATCGCAGGCGCGCCATTTCGGCAGCACTAAAAGGAGCGCCGCTCCTGCGCCCTGAAGGAGGAGGGCGGCGGCTATGGCAAGCCAGGAAAAGAGGTTGAGCAGGTGCGACATCAGGCCGGGCAGCGCAGCGCTTATGGCATGTCCCGGCCATCTGCGCCATCTTGGCCGAAGGCCTGCCACATCTTGCGCAGGTATGACGGCGACACGGGGATGCGGAGCTGCTGGGAGAAGTAGCGGGCAATGAGTCGAAAGCCAAGGCCCTGGCTGTGCAGTTCCTTGACCATGGCCCAGCGCAGCAGCACTTTCTCACGCAAAGGCGAGGGCCGCTCGCGTACAAGATTTTTGGCGCGGGACTCGCGCACGCGCTCAAAGGCGGCGAACTGCTCCGGCCCGGCAGCACGGTAGCCGCGCCTGCGAATGGCGTCGAAACCGAACCGGCGTATCTCAAGCAGCAAGGATATGTATGGGATGTCGTCAGCACCCACGCCTGGAAGCCTGGTCGATGCTGCGGCGCTGGCTTGGGCGGCGCTTGCGAGGATGCGGGCACGGTCCGCCTCGGCGAGCCCCGCGAGCCAGCGTAAAGCCCGGTCCCGCTCTTTGGCCGTGTGCAGGCCGGAGGGATGTGCCGCAAGCTTCGCCATCAGGCCCTCAAGTAGACGTCAACGCTGTCCATGCGGTTGTGCGCAATCTCATTGGCCACGGCCTGCTTTGCCGCCTCGTATGACAATCCGGCCTCGGTGGCCTCGCGCATGCGTGTCTGCGCAAAGCTGTGCTTGAGCCCATGGGTGCCCCGGCCTGGCGCGTATTGACCGGTGAGGCGCGCTGCAGTCTCCACGGCACGCAGATATGACCGGTAGCCTGAGGCCAGCTGTCCGTGCTCCTGGATGTGATCCGCCAGGGCTTGATACGTGCCAGCGCCAACGTAGTGCTCGGTCTGCTTGCCCCCCTTCTCGGTGACCAGGATGCGGCCAACGGCATCGCCAGATACCGGGTCGGTACCCATGCCCAGCAGGTTCGCGACCGTAAAAGGATTGCTCCCGCGAGCTGGGGCGCCAACCCCTTCCGCGCGGCATCCTGTCTCGCCCATAAGCCGGGCTTGCAGGCGCAGCGCAGGATCGGAGATGGCGGCGTAGAGCCCGTCGGGGTCGGGATATGCGCGCGAAGTGTAGCCACCGGAACGTGGCGCCAGCTCCTCGCGCCAGTTCGCCTTCTCCTCTGTCAGGACTGTGCGGATGTCCGCAGCCGACTCGCCGCCGTGGCGCTCGGCGTAGACGTCCAGCGCGTGAGAGAACTTCGTGAGCGCCGATATTTCGCGTTCGATGGTCTGGAACGATCCCCCGGCACCACGCAGCGCTTGTCCTCTACTGGCGATGTAAACGCGGGCGAGACCGGAGACGCGACGCACGTCGCGAAGGTCGCGCAGCCCTGCGCGCTGGAGAAACTCGGCAAAGCGGTGGATGTCCTTCCTATATACGGTCCAGGTGCCGATGCCCCTGATGAAGCGCCGGTCCACACTGCCTTTCTTCCGCCCAATGGCGCGTATGCCACCCATAAGCGCCTCCGCCTGCGAGTGCAGTGACTTCGGCCAACGCTGTGTTCCCATATTCGCTCCGTTCTGCTCCGTGTCCGTTCCGTGGCGCCAGGTTGTCTCTTCTTGTTGAGTAGTGTGCTCTTTCTGCGAGCCAGGCTCGCGCGCCGAGCGATGTCGGCATGTGCGCTGGGGAACATCCCCGGCGCTAGCGGTAGCAACTCCGCCGATCCATGTTGCGCTGCATCTCCTCTTGCAGCGGGTTTGCGGACTGGAATGTCCGGTGGTTCTGCTCGCCCGAATGTGATAGGCACGAGCGGTTCAGGGCCTGTGGGGCGACTTCATGGTCGTCCCGAACACCGTTGGTGGGCACTTCAGCCTTCCCGTCTGGCAGGCGGCAGTTCACGAAGCACAAGGCTCCGAAGCCCAAAACAAAACAGAGTCACAGGATAGTCTGCGCCATGGCCAAGAAAAAATGCAAGGGCAGGTGGGAGGGTATTTGTGCTCCGCAGGCAGAAATTTTAGGCAGGAGCCTGGGGAGGGGGCGAGGACGGAACGCCGAGGGGGCCTGGAATAAAATCCTGTCCGGTTTTGTTGTCACGGCAGGCGTGACAACAAAACCGGACGCAGCTGTGGCTTCGCGGGCTAGATCGGATGGAAAGAGTGCGCGCGTCAGTGCGCGGTCATGGTGCGCAGCCCAGTGCGCAGCCCAGTGCGCAGCCCAGTGCGCAGCCCAGTGCGCGCTCAAAGGCGGCGCGGTGTGCGTCTCCTCGCCGTCTGGGCCACGATACGGCGCGCAGCACCGGCGTCAAGCACGCGCGGACGCGCTTTCGCTTGACCCCAGCGCTTGGCGCGTCGTGGAACCAGCATGTGCGACGGCGAGGGGGAGCGACGTTTTCGCTCTGGCTCAGGGGAGCATGAGTGCCGGAAAATGCCAGAATTAACTCCGTACGTCATTTCTGTTGCGTGCTTTCGAGCCTGAACTATGGCCTGTTGGGATGCTCCTATTCCTTGCTGGCATGGTCCCTTCAGCGGAGGCCACTTGCCCACCTCACCGGCAGAAGGCATGTGGCTTGCATGAGGTCAGTGCCTTCACTTCTGGACGAACACGCCCAGAATACAGTAGGGGAGTGATTGCCTGCTTGGGCCCTTGCAGTGCCCACACGTTCCATTTGGACCCTGTCCGGCGGAGACCAATGCCCGACTTTGACGCAATCATCATCGGCGCCGGACCGGCGGGAAGCGGCACAGCGCTCTACGCTGGACGCACGGGGAGCAGGATACTGCTCATCGACGCCCGGCCTTTCCCCCGGGACAAGGTCTGCAGTGACTCTCTGTCCTCGGCCGTCATCGCCAGCATTCGCGACCTGGGGCTGGAGGACCGTCTGCTAGCCCTGGATCACGTCCCTGTCCGGGAAATCAGCTTTTATGCCCCCGACGGGGCCTCAGTCACTGTGCCTGTGCTCAAGATCGACAGCCAGGCCCGCGCCACAGGCATGATCTGCCGTCGCGTGCTCTTTGACGAGATGCTTTTCCAGGCCGCCCGGGAGATGGAGAACGTCACGGTCATGGACTGGTGCCGGGCCACGGACATCATCGTACAGAACGGCCGAGCCTGCGGCGTCACCGTGGACAGGGGAGGCGGGCGTCTGGAGAGCTTCACTGCGCACGTGCTGGTGGGCGCGGACGGGGCCAACTCCTTCATCGCCCGACGCATGCACATGCCGCGCTACCCGGAATACCGGATCATCGCCGCCCAGGCCTACTACCGTCAGGTCATCGGCCTGCGCGGCCACATGGAGGTCCACTTCCCGGAGCGAGCCCTACCCGGCTACCTGTGGCTGCACCCCACCCGCACCAGCCAGACCAACGTGGGCCTGGCCCTGCCGCTGGAGGCCTGGAAAGATAAGCGTCCGCACTTGGAGGAGGTGCTGGACCAGGCCCTGGCCTCGCCCACACTGAAGGAACGCTTCGCCTTTGCCGAACAGATGGGCAAGACACAGGTGCGCATCCTGCCCGTGGGCAATACCCTGCGCGAGATCCACGGCGAGGGTTTCCTGCTGGTGGGCGACGCGGCTGGGCTTGCCACCCCGTGCAGCACCGAGGGAGTGGCCAATGCGCTTATCTCGGCGCGCATCGCCGCGGAGGTACTGGTGCAGGCCTGCCGCGCGGGCAATACCAGCGCCGACGGCTTGGTGTCCTATCCTGGCCTGCTCTGGCGCGAGATCGGCGACGCCCTGCAGATGTCCCGACGCCTTCTTACCCTCCGCACGCCCAAGGCCATCGGCAGCCTGATCCGCAGCGCTTCCCGCCGTCCGCACAACGCGGGTTGGATCTCCGGCGTGCTCATCGGCTCGGCTCTTCCCTCCGACGAGCTCAACGACCTGCTCTCCTACCTCAACTTCTTCAACCGCTAGACCCCGCACCTGTGTCACATCCGGCCCAGCGGGACGCGCTGCTGTCTCGCATCTGGGACACCTGTGGCACAACTGCGCCTGCGCCTACGCCTGACCACGCCAAGCATCATGGCTGATTCACTGGACATTCCCTGTGGCTGACGACCTCGCCCTCTCTGGCATGGGACTTGATCTACCGGAAACGACACATGTTTCAAGGAGGTCACCATGAAAGAGTCACTTCGCCACCTGCTCAATCCGCTGCACGTCTTCTGCCGACTCAAGCAGTGCGGTATTCCTTCCGGCCCGGCCCTGCGCGTCTGTTCGTATTACGAACGCCTCTACGCGCAGCTTTTGTAAACCGCAGCAAACGAGCGAGGACGCCATGCCCGACCGAAAGAAGCTTGCCAACGCCGTGCGCGCCATGACCATCGACGCCGTCCAGAAGGCCAACTCCGGGCATCCGGGAGCGCCGCTCGGCATGGCCGACATCGCCGAGGTGCTGTTTAACGATTTCATGCGCCATAATCCGGCCAACCCGGACTGGCCGAACCGCGACCGCTTCGTGCTCTCCAACGGACACGGCTCCATGCTTCTCTACGCCATCCTGCACCTCACCGGGTACGACCTGGGCATCGAGGATTTGAAGAGCTTCCGCCAACTCAAGTCGCGCACGCCTGGGCACCCCGAATACCGTGTCACGCCGGGTGTGGAGTCAGCCTCCGGCCCACTCGGCCAGGGCATCGCCTGCGCCGTGGGCATGGCCGTGGCCGAGAAGGTCCTGGCCGCCCAGTTCAACAGGCGCGGCTTTGAGGTCGTCAACCATCACACATATGCCTTCATGGGCGACGGCTGCATGATGGAAGGCCTCTCGCACGAAGCCTGCTCCCTGGCCGGGACGCTCAAGCTCGGCAAGCTTGTTGCCTTTTACGACGACAACAACATCTCCATCGACGGCTGCGTGGACGGCTGGTTCGCCGACAACTCCGCGCAGCGCTTCGAAGCCTACGGCTGGCATGTTGTACCCGGCGTGGACGGCCACGACGCCCGGCAGATCAAAAAGGCCATCCGCGAGGCCAAAAGCGTCACGGACAGGCCGAGCCTGATCATCTGCAAGACGGTCATAGGCCAGGGCGCGCCGAACATCTGCGGCAGTTCCAAGTGCCACGGCTCGCCCCTGGGCGAGACCGAGATCGCCTGCGCGAGGGAGCATATGGACTGGCCCCACGAGCCTTTCGAGGTGCCTCAGGACGTCTACCAGGCCTGGGACGCAACAAAGCGCGGACATCAGGCCGAGGACGCTTGGCAAAATCTGTTCGTGCGTTACTCCCTCAAGCATCCAGACTTAGCGGGCGAGTTTTCCCGGCGCGTGGGCGGCAGCTTGCCTGCGGACTTCCAGCAACGCGTGGAGGCCTTTGTGGACGCCGTGAACAATAATGCGGCCAATCTGGCCACGCGCAAGGCCTCGCAAAATGCCATTGAGGGCCTGGCGGCCATGCTCCCGGAGCTTTTCGGCGGCTCGGCCGACCTGGCCTCGTCCAACCTGACCCGCTGGTCCGGCTCGGTGCCGGTTTTTCCTGAGGCCTGGCACGGCAATTATCTCAACTATGGCGTGCGCGAGTTCGCCATGGCCTCCATGATGAATGGCATGGCGCTGCACGGCGGGTTCATCCCCTACGGCGGCACCTTTCTGGTCTTCTCAGACTATTCACGCAGCGCCCTGCGTATGTCGGCGCTTATGGGCCTGCGCACCATCCACGTGCTTACCCACGACTCCATTGGCGTGGGCGAGGACGGCCCCACCCACCAGCCAGTGGAACATGTGGCCTCGCTCCGGCTCATCCCGAACATGAACGTCTGGCGGCCCTGCGACGCCGTGGAGACGGCCGTCGCCTGGACCTGCGCCGTGGAGCGCACAAGCGGCCCCTGCGCCATCATCTGCTCGCGCCAGAACCTGCAGCACCAGCCGCGTTCGGCCAAGATTCTGGGAAACATCCACCGGGGGGGCTACGTGCTGCACGAAGGCGCCAACCATCCTGATGCGCTGATCATAGCCACGGGGTCCGAGGTCGAGCTTGCTGTCGCCGCAGCAAAGATGCTGGAGGCCGAGGGCCACCGCGTGCGGGTTGTCTCCATGCCCTGTCTGGAGGTCTTTGACGCCCAGCCCAAGCGCTACCGGGCAGCAGTGCTGCCCCCAGGTGTGCCGGTCATGGTGGCGGTAGAGGCCGGCACGACTGCTGGCTGGTATAAGTACGTCAATTCGCACGGGCGCGTCATCGGCTTGGACTGCTTCGGCGAATCCGCACCTGGCGAGGTGCTCTTTGACCACTTCGGCATCACCGCCGAGCGTGTGACTGAGGTGGCCAGGCAGATGCTCTGCGAACACAAAGCACACAAATAGCCTGGCCCCAAGGGCAGCCACCCCCGAACGCGAGAGGGAGACGAACATGCACGTCAAGACCATGTCCGACCAGAAGCTCAAGAACCGGCGGGTGCTCATCCGTATGGACCTGAACGCCCCGCTGAAGAATGGGCGCGTGGAAAGCGATGCGCGCCTGCGGGCGGCCATCCCCACGATCAGCCAGGCCCTGGCCCAGGGTGCCGCCGTGCTCCTGATGTCGCACTTGGGGCGCCCCCTTGAGGGGGCCTTTGATCCTGCCTATTCCATGCGGCCCGTGGCCGAGCGCCTGGGCGAGCTGCTGGGCCAGCCCGTGCGCCTGGAAGGCGACTGGCTGGACGGGGTGGATGTGCACCCCGGCGAGGTCTGCCTGATGGAGAATGTGCGCTTCAACGCTGGTGAAAAAGCCAATGATCCCGAACTCGGTCGTCGCATGGCCCGGCTCTGCGATGTGTTCGTCATGGACGCCTTTGGCACCGCCCACCGGGCCCACGCCTCCACCAACGCCGTGACCCGGTTCGCCCCAATCGCTTGCGCCGGGCCGCTGTTCATTCGGGAGTTGCGGACCCTTGGCCAGGCCCTGCGAGCGCCCGCCCGGCCGGTGACAGCTATCCTCGGCGGATCCAAGGTTTCCACCAAGCTGACCATGCTGCACGCACTCTTGGGCCGCGTGGACCGGCTCATTGTGGGCGGCGGCATCGCCAACAGCTTTCTGGCCGCCACGGGCCGGGACATCGGGACCTCGATGTACGAGCCCGAACTGCTGGACGAGGCCCGGGACATCCTGCGCAAGGCTAAGCTGGCCGGAGTGGACATCCCTCTGCCCGAGGACATGGTCTGCGCCACTTCCTTCTCTGAACACGCGTCGGCCCAGGAGCGCGACGCCGGAGACGTGGCCGGGAACGAGATGATTTTGGACATCGGTCAAAAGACCTCACGCAAGTACGCTGAGATTCTGCGCGACTCAGGCACCATCTTCTGGAACGGGCCGGTGGGCGTGTTCGAGTTCGAGCGCTTCGGCCAGGGCACCAGGGCCATTTCCCAGGCAGTGGCCGACAGCCCGGCCTATTCCATCGCAGGCGGCGGCGATACGCTTGCGGCAATCGACAAATATGGCGTGGCCGGGAACATCTCCTTCATCTCAACCGGCGGCGGGGCGTTCATGGAGTTCATGGAGGGCAAGAAGCTGCCCGCTCTGGCTGCTCTGGAAGAACGCGCCAGGTAGCCCGGTCAACATTCTGTCAATGCAACAGCCCCTGGAGGATTCCATGGCCCTGATCTCCCTTCGCCAGCTTCTGGACCACGCCGCTGAGCATTCTTACGGCGTGGCCGCCTTCAACGTGAACAACATGGAACAGGTCCGCGCCATCATGGAGGCAGCGCACGAGGTGGACAGCCCGGTGATCCTGCAAAGCTCTGCCGGGGCGCGCAAGTATGCCGGTGGCACCTTCCTGCGCCATCTGGTCCTGGCTGCCCTGGAGGAATGGCCGCATATCCCCCTGTGCCTGCACCAGGACCACGGTTCGTCCCCTGGCGTGTGCGTCCAGTCCATCCAGGCGGGCTTCTCCTCGGTGATGATGGACGGATCCCTGCGCGAAGACGCCAAGACCCCGGCGGACTATGCCTACAACGTCGAGGTCACGCGCCGGGTCTGTGACATGGCCCATGCCTGCGGCGTGTCCGTGGAGGGCGAGCTCGGCGTGTTGGGCTCCCTTGAGACCGCCACGGCGGGCAAGGAAGACGGGGTCGGGGCCGAGGGCAAGCTCACCAAGGAGCAGATGCTTACCGACCCGGACCAGGCTACGGACTTCGTGCGCAAGACCGGCGTGGACGCCCTGGCCATCGCCATCGGTACCAGCCACGGAGCATACAAATTCAAGAAGCCGCCCACGGGCGAGGTGCTGGCCATGGAGCGCGTTCGGGAGATCCACAAACGCATTCCGAACACGCACCTGGTCATGCACGGCTCGTCCTCGGTGCCCCAGGAGTGGCTGGCCACCATCAACCAGTTTGGCGGCAGCCTCGCCCAGACCTACGGCGTCCCGGTAGAGGAAATTCAGGAAGGCATCAAGAACGGGGTGCGCAAGGTGAACATCGACACCGACCTGCGCTTGGCCGCCACCGGGGCCGTGCGCAAGCATGTGGCCGAGAATCCGACGGACTTCGACCCCCGCAAGTTTCTGGCCGCAGCCTCGAGCGCCATGCGCGACATTTGTCGGGAGCGCTTCGTGGCCTTCGGCTCAGCCGGTCACGCAAAGGACCTGTGGCCGCGCTCCCTGGAAGACATGGCCGACCGCTACGCCCGGCACCTCTACGGCGCGCCCGTGAACTGAGCAACACCAAGAGAAGGAGAACGCCATGAACACCCGGCAGGACATGATCCTCTCGCCTTCGCTTCTGTCCTCGGACTTCAGCCGCTTGGCCGACGAACTGGCCGCCCTGGAGGCCGCCGGGCTCAAGTGGGTGCACTGGGACGTCATGGACGGGGCCTTCGTGCCCAACATCACCTTTGGCGCGCCGGTCATCAGGGCCTGCCGCAAGGCAAGCAGCCTGTTCTTCGACGTACACCTGATGATCGAGAGCCCTGGCCGCTACGTCGGGGAGTTCGCCCGGGCCGGAGCCGACCTCATCTGCGTCCACGCCGAGGCCGAGATACACCTTGAGCGCACCGAGAGTCTGATCCGAACCTGCGGGGCCAAGGCTGCCGTGGCGCTCAACCCGCACACCCCGCTGCAGGTGGTCGAGTACCTGCTGCCGCAGTTGGACATGGTGCTGGTCATGAGCGTGAACCCTGGCTTTGGCGGGCAGTCCTTCATCCCCTTCTCGGTCGACAGGGTGCGTAAGCTCAAGGCCATGATCGACGCCTGCGGCAGCCAGGCCCTGATCCAGGTGGACGGTGGCGTGACCCTGAGCAACACGCGGGAATTGGTCCAGGCCGGGGCCGACGTGCTGGTGTCTGGTTCGGCCTTCTTCGGCGCGCCGCCCCTGGACGAGCGCTTACGGCTCTTTCAGGCTGCGGCCAGGGGCGAGGACGTGTCGGCGTGACCGGGCAACAGCCCGGCAAAGGCCATGAGCGGGCAGAAGGGCGCGGTGAATGGGCATAATGAGCGCGCAGGCGTCGCAGGCCGCTACGGCAGGCCAATGTCAGTTTGCGGCTATGATTAACATACTGGAATGTAAAGAACTCATCTGGTGACGTAAATGCGTTGAGTGATACTCAGCCATTCGACCGTGGCGGTCGACCGTTGATGGAAATATCATGGCTCTGGGCCAGGAAGTGGCTATTGTCACAACAACAGCGCGCAGCAAGGCGGGCACGGCTCAAAGTCAAGGGCTGTACGACAAGAGGAGACGAGTATGAGCATGCGCGTCGGCATCAACGGTTTTGGTCGCATCGGTCGCTGTCTGACCCGGCTTTTGGCCGATGTGAAAGACGTCGAGCTGGTGGCCATCAACGCCCGGGCCGAGAACAAGGACATGGCGCACCTCTTGAAATACGACTCCGTGCATGGCCGCTTCCTGCGCGTGGAGCCCAACGACCAGGGCCTGCTCATCGACGGGCGCCAGGTGCTCGTCACCCGCAGCGCCCCCGGCGAATGGACCTGGGGAGCGCTGGGCGTGGACCTCGTCATCGAGACCACGGGCAAGCTCGTCAAGCGCGAGGATCTGGCCAAGCACCTCGCCTGCGGGGCCAAGAAGGTCATCCTGAGCGCCCCGGGCAAGGAGCTCGACGCCACCATCGTCATCGGCGTCAACGACGCGGACCTGAAGCCCGAGCACACCATCGTGTCCAACGCCTCGTGCACCACCAACTGCCTGGCCCCGGCGGCCAAGGCGCTCAACGACGCCTTTGGCATCAAGCACGGACTCATGACCACTATCCACAGCTATACCATGGACCAGCGCCTGCACGACGGCAGCCACAAGGACATCCGCCGCGCCCGCGCCGCGGCCCTGAACATGGTGCCCACGACAACCGGCGCGGCCAAGGCCGTGGCCCTGGTCATCCCGGCGCTCAAGGGCAAGCTGGACGGCTTCGCCATCCGCGTGCCCACCCCGGACGTATCCATCGTGGACTTGACCTGTGAGCTGGAGAAGCCGGCCACCAAGGAAGCGGTCAACGCCGCGCTGAAGGCCGCGGCCAGCGAGAGCTTCGGCTACACCGAGGAGCCGCTCGTCTCCACGGACTTCGTGGGCAGCACCTTTGGCGGCGTGGCCGATGCCAACCTGACCTCGGTCATGAACGGCAGCATGGTCAAGCTCATTGTCTGGTACGACAACGAGGCCGGGTTCACCAACCAGTTGGTGCGCCTGATCAAGAAGGTCGCGGCCCTGGCCAACGGATAACAGGCGCTTCCCGCTCATGCCCTATTGGCTGTAGGCGGGAGGCCGCCGGAGCGGAGGCAGCCGTGTGGAAGGACGCCAAGGTCAAGGTGCTTGTGGCCGGACCAGGGAAAACCTGTGGACCCTTTCTCTCCGCCGTGCAGGACGTGCATGGCGTGGAGCTGCTGGGCCTGCTTGACCTGCACATGGACCCGTCCAGCCTGGCCCTGGCCAGGGAGCTCAAGCTGCCCCTGGTGGCCAGGCTTGACGACCTTGCCTACGCGTCCGAGTTGAGCATCATCGTCAACACCACCAGCGACGAGCGCGTGACGAGGCACATTGAGGCCTGCTGCCCGGAAGGGGCGACGGTGCTCTCTGGCGCAAGCGCCCGCTTTGTGCGCCTGCTGACGACCGCCCTGCGCAAGGGCAACGTCTACCGCGACAAGCTCTTGGCCACGGAGCGCGAAATCGAAAAGCGCGCAGGCCTTGGCGAGCGCATGGTGGGCAAATCGCCTGGCATCCGCGAGGTCTCTGAACTCATTGACCGCGTTGCGCCCACGCCCACCACGGTGCTGCTGCTTGGCGAGACCGGCGTGGGCAAGGACCTCGCGGCCCGCAGCATCCACCAGGCCAGCCACCTGAAGAACAGGCCCTTCATCGCCGTGAACTGCACGGCCATGACCGCGACGCTCATGGAGAGCGAACTCTTCGGCTACCGCAAGGGCTCGTTCACGGGCGCGGAGAGCGATCGCGCGGGGTTGCTGGAAGAGGCCAACGGCGGCACCCTGTTCCTGGACGAGATCGGCGACATGAGCGGTGAGATGCAGGCCAAGCTCCTGCGCTTTTTGCAGACCGGAGAGGTCCGGCGCGTGGGCGCAACCACCACCCAGACGGTGAAGGTGCGGGTCATCGCCGCCACCAACCGCGACCTGGAGGGCGCTGTGGAGCGCGACGAGTTCCGTCGCGACCTCTTCTACCGCTTCAACACCTTCACCATCACGCTGCCCCCCTTGCGCGAACGTGCGGTGGATCTGCCGTATTTGACCTACCACTTCATCACCAAGTCCGAGGCCAAGCTGAACAAAAAGATCAACTCCATCGACGACGCGGCCCTGGAGTTCATGAAGTCCTACCGCTGGCCGGGCAACGTGCGCGAGTTGGAGAACGTCATCGAGCGCGCGGCGATTCTCTGTCAGGGCGGCGTGATCCGCAGCGAGGACCTGGCCATCCGCGTTCAGGCGGGGCAGGCGCAGCCGTCTGTGGATGTTCGCGCGGCGGAATGCGCGCAACCAGAGGCCGCCTCAATGCCGGATGACGCTTACTGTTCGCGTCGCGACCAAATCATGGCCAACTTCGAGCGCAAGGAGTTGGAGCGTTTCCTGCGCCAGGCCGAGGGTAACGTGAGCGAAGCCGCGCGGATCTCCGGCATCCCCCGCAGAACCTTGTACCGGAAAATGAAGCGCTTCGGCCTCTGAGTCCGCCGCGCGCCGATTCGGCCCGCGAGATTGCCCATCCCTGACCTTCAACCCGGCCAGGGGCGCAAGGCAGCGCCGTCCCTGCTTCCCGTCCGGCCATGCCGACGCTGCCGCCTCTCGCCATGGCCGAAAGCCTCCGACCTTCTCACCCATCCTTCTTTCCAGGCCAGCTCATCCTGTCGACTGTGTGCCGGAGTTGGCACAGCACCGCCCACTTTCCTGGGCCACTGTGTCTCCGGCGGCACAGCCGCAGGCCTCTGACCGTCGAGGGCCAATAGGCAACACGCTAGAGTTACAGGAATTATCAGATAATGCTGCTGTTGGCATGTGGGTTGTAAAGGCCAGAGCAGGAACAACGCCACGCACCCACTCGAAGGAGAACAGACATGACACGCAAGGTATCGACCCGCCATCTGGCCGTTGAGCTGACTGCCATCACCGATGCTGCGGCCCTGGCCTCCTTTCGCTGGCTGGGCAAGGGCAGAAAGAAGATGGGCGACGGGGCCGCCGTGGACGCCATGCGCCGGGGCTTCATGCACATGGACATCGACGGGCTGGTGGTCATCGGCGAGGGCGAAAAGGACGAGGCCCCCATGCTCTTCAACGGGGAGCGCGTGGGCAGCGGCAATGGTCCGCAGGTCGACGTGGCCGTGGACCCAGTGGAGGGCACCAGGCTGCTCGCCCTGGGCAAGCCCAACTCCATCGCCGTGGTGGCCCTGTCTCCGCGCGGAACCATGTTCAACCCCGGCCCGGCCTTCTACATGAACAAGCTGGTGGTCCCGCGCCAGGCGCGCGGCCTGGTCAGCATCAATGACCCGGTGGGGCGCACGCTGTCGATCGTGGCCGAGTCTCTTGGCAAAAAGGTTGAGGAGCTGATGGTCTTTGTGCTGGACAAGGACCGCCACAGCGACCTGATCCGCGACATCCGCGAGGCCGGAGCGCGCATCCAGCTGCATACCGACGGCGACGTGGCCGGCGCGCTCATGGCCGTCATGCCGGGCACCGGGGTCGATGTGATGATGGGCACCGGCGGAACCCCGGAAGGCGTGCTGGCCGCAGCGGCGGTGCGCGTGCTGGGCGGGGAGATGCAGGGCCTTCTGGACCCGCAGTCCACCGCCGAGGCGCGGGCCGTGCGCGAGGCCGGGTTCGACCTGTCGCGGGTGCTTCGCACCGAGGACCTAGTGGCCAGCGACGACATCCTCTTCGCGGCCACGGGCATCACCGACGGCACCTTCCTGGCCGGGGTGACGCAGACCGAAAGTGGCACCAAGACCAGCGCCCTGGTCATGACCGGCTCCTCCGGCACCGTGCGCCGCATCGAGTCCGTGTACACTCCGCTGCGCCACAGCCAGCTTGAAGTGCAGGCCTTCGCCTAGACCTTATGACCACAATCGGAGGACACCATGAACCTCACCCGTCCCATCCTTCTCGGCATCGTTGGCGACTCGGCCTCGGGCAAAACCACCATCTCCGCCGGGATCGAGAAGATCCTCGGCCCGGAGCGGGTGACCAACCTCTGCTCGGACGACTACCACAGGTATAACCGCGTCCAGCGCAAGGATCTGAACATCTCCGCGCTGCATCCGGACTGCAACCACATCGACATCATGGAGCACAACTTCTACCAGCTGCGCCGGGGCGAGGCCATCCTGAAGCCGGTGTACAACCACACCACCGGCGACTTCGACCCGCCGGTGTACGTGAAGCCCAAGGAGTTCGTCATTGTCGAGGGTTTGCTCGGCTTCTACAACCAGAAGATGCGCGACGCCTTTGACGTGAAGATCTACCTCGACCCCCAGGAGGAACTGCGCGTGGACTGGAAGTACAAGCGCGACACGGTCAAGCGCGGCTACACCAAGGACGAGGTGCGCGAGTCCCTGGAGCGCCGAGTGGAGGTCTCGGCCAATTTCATCCGGCCCCAGCGCCACTATGCGGACATCGTCTGCAACTTCTACCGGCCCGATGGCGCAGGCGAGGAGACGGGCACCAACCTGAACACCAAGCTGATCCTTCGCCCCACCATCCCGCACCCGGACTTCGCCGAGTTCATCGACCACCGGCCCGGCGTGAAGGAGAAGTGCCTGACCATCACCCTGGGCCGCGACGACGGGCTGCCCGTGGACATCCTCCAGATCACCGGCACCATCAAGCCCGTGACCGCCGAGACGCTCATGGACATCATCATGGACCACTTGAGCGGCGTGGAGCCCTTAAGCACCGACAGCGTGGGCGCCTACATGGAAGGGGCCGATGAAAAGCGCAGCTACCCGCTGGGCATCACGCAGCTCTTGACCTGCTACCATCTTCTGAACGCCAAGATGCGGGCCTGAGTCCACCGCGCAACACACTGCCTCCAAAGGAGAACCAACATGGCCTTGCTCGACCAGACCAGCCGCTACGTCAACATGAAGCTCAAGGAAGACGAGCTTATCGCCAAGGGCGGCCACGTCCTGTGCGCCTACATCATGAAGCCCAAGATGGGGCACGGGCCTGTGGAGGTGGCCGCGCACTTCGCCGCCGAGTCCTCCACCGGAACCAACGTCGAGGTCTGCACCACCGACGACTTCACCAAGGGCGTGGACGCGCTGGTGTACGACGTGGTCCCGCGCGCCAAGGGCGACAGCCTGGTGAAGATCGCCTACCCCATCGATCTCTTCGACCGCAACATCATCGACGGCAAGGCCATGCTGGCCTCGTTCCTCACCCTGTGCATCGGCAACAACCAGGGCATGGGCGACGTTGAGTACGCCAAGATGCACGACTTCTACGTGCCCAAGGCCTACCTGGAGCTCTTCGACGGCCCGGCCATGAACATCGCAGACTTCTGGCGCATCCTGGGCCGTCCAGAGGTCGACGGAGGCATGATCGTGGGCACCATCGTCAAGCCCAAGCTGGGCCTGCGGCCCGCGCCCTTTGCCGAAGCCTGCTACCGCTTCTGGCTCGGCGGGGACTTCGTCAAGAACGACGAGCCCCAGGGCAACCAGGTCTTCGCACCGCTCAAGGAGACCATCCTGGCGGTGGCCGACGCCATGCGCCGCGCCCAGGACGAAACCGGCCAGGCCAAGATCTTTTCGGCCAACATCACCGCCGATGATCCAGCCGAGATCATCGCCAGGGCTGAGTACATCCTGAAGACCTTTGGCGAGAACGCCTCCCATGTGGCCTTCCTGGTGGACGGCTATGTGGCTGGACCGACCTCCGTGACCACGGTGCGGCGCAACTTCCCCGGCCAGTTCCTGCACTACCACCGGGCCGGACACGGCGCCGTGACCTCGCCTCAGTCCAAGCGCGGCTATACGGCCTTTGTGCTGAGCAAGATGTCGCGCCTGCAAGGGGCTTCGGGCATCCACACGGGCACCATGGGCTTCGGCAAGATGGAGGGCGACCCGGCGGACAAGAACATCGCCTACATGCTGGAGCGCGAGGAGGCCCAGGGCCCCTACTTCAGCCAGAAGTGGCACGGCATGAAGGCCACCTCGGCCATGATCTCCGGCGGCATGAACGCTCTGCGCCTGCCGGGCTTCTTCGACAACCTCGGGCACGCAAACGTCTGCCAGACCTCGGGCGGCGGCGCCTTCGGGCACCTGGACGGCCCCACCGCCGGGGCCATCTCCCTGCACCAGGCCCACGACGCCTGGCGAAACGGCGTTGACTTGGTGGACTATGCGCGGGAGCACAAGGAACTGGCCCGGGCCTTCGAGTCCTTCGCCCATGACGCCGACCAGTTCTACCCCGGCTGGCGCGCGCGCCTGGGGCTCTAACCCACGGACCCCTCACCTCCCTGGCGGGAGCGCGACCATCCCTCAAGCTTGTCGCGTTCCCGCCACCAACACTTCGGCAAACGGAAGGGGTCATGACACTTCAGGCGCTGCTTTGGGACGTGGACGGGACCATGGTGGACAGCGAGGAACTGCACCGCCAGGCCTTCAACCAGGCCTTTGCCCAGGCCGGGCTGGCTTGGCGTTGGGATAGGGAAGATTATGGCCGCCTGCTGGCCGTGGCCGGAGGCAAGGAACGCATCCGGCACTTCATTGAGACCAGGGGGGCGGCGGAAGAGGGTGGCGCAGGCCTCGACATGATGGAACTGCACAAGCAGAAGACGGCGATTTTCGCCCGGTTGCTGGGCAGCGGCGCGGCAACGCTTCGACCCGGCGTGGCTAGGCTTATGCGCGAGGCCGAACAGCACGGCCTGCGCCAGGCCATCGTGACCACCACCAGCCTAAGCAACGTGCGCGTCCTACAGGAGACCCTGCTCAAGGGCGTGGTCAAGACCTGGGACGTGGTGCTGACGGGCAAGTCGGTGCTCTCCAAGAAGCCTGCGCCGGACATCTACCTGCTGGCTTTGGAATCTCTTGGGCTTCGCGCTGGGGACTGTCTGGCTCTTGAGGATTCGGGCCTAGGCGTATCCGCGGCCCGCCTAGCCGGAGTCCCTACCCTGGTTACACGCAGCCAGTACACCGAGCACGACGACTTTTGCGGTGCCCTGGCCATCTTCGACCACTTGGGCGAGCCCGGACTCCCGTGCCACAAGTTGTTTGGACCGCCCTTTGCGGGTGTCTACGTGGATGTTGAGCACCTCGAGACGTGGCACACGCAGCTACAAGTGCAACGAGAACATATTTAGCACATCCACAAGCTATCGCATCCTATTTCCACTTGTCGCCTGTCAATTTGACGGTAAACAGGTTGTACGCAATGGTCCTTGTTGCGGCTTTTTGAAGCTACCCCGTAGAGTATACTACCCGTAAGCTGGGGCTCTGACCGTTCTGTTCCCCGTAGCGTCGACTCCGAAAACAGTAAGCAATAAAGCATGCTCCATGCTGAACCTTGAAGGGCATTCAAGAGCCGCGAGCGGCTCATGGCAGGCTCGAAGTAGAAGAATGGCCGTTGCTGCCGGGTGCTACATTTCTCCTCTTGACCGGGGTCCAGGGGCGGCGCCCCTGGTCTTACGCTCGAAAAAACGCGGGGGCGGCCGATCCGCCCCCGCAACCCCGGATGATTCCCGGGCTGGCGCTACCTAGCCCAGGAGGTCCTTTTTGCCTTCCACCAGGCTGGTGATCACGGTCGGATCGGCCAGCGTGGAGGTGTCGCCGAAGTCTTCGATCTCGCCTGCGGCGATTTTGCGCAGGATGCGGCGCATGATCTTGCCGGAACGGGTCTTCGGCAACCCGTCGGTGAACTGGATGACCTCAGGGGTGGCGATGGGGCCGATTTCCTTGCGCACGTGGCCCACAAGCTCCTTGCGCAGGGCGTCGGTCTCGTCGATGCCGCTTTTGAGCGTCACGTAGGCGTAGATGCCCTGGCCCTTGATGTGGTGCGGCATGCCGACCACGGCGGCCTCGGCCACGTTGGGGTTGGACACGAGGGCGGATTCGATCTCCGCGGTGCCCAGGCGGTGGCCGGACACGTTGATGACGTCGTCCAGGCGTCCCATGATCCAGAAGTAGCCGTCCTTGTCGACGCGCGCGCCGTCGCCGGCCTCATAGAAGCCGGGGAAGCGGTCGAAGTAGGTCTTGCGGTAGCGCTCGGGGTCGCCGAACACGCCGCGCAACATGCCGGGCCAGGGCTTCTTGACCACGAGGTGCCCGCCCTCGTCCGGTCCGGCGTCGGTGCCGTCGGCCTTGACGATGGCGGCGGCGATGCCCGGCAGAGGGCGCGTGGCGCTGCCCGGCTTGAGCGGCGTGGCGCCCGGCAGGGCGGAGATCATGATGCCGCCGGTCTCGGTCTGCCACCAGGTGTCCACGATGGGCGTGCGCTTGTTGCCCACGTTCTCGTAGTACCACATCCAGGCTTCGGGGTTGATGGGCTCGCCCACGCTGCCCAGGATGCGCAGGGAGGACAGGTCGTGCTTCCTGGGCCAGTCGGTGCCTTCGCGCATGAGCGCGCGGATGGCCGTTGGCGCGGTGTAGAAGATGTTGACCTTGAACTTCTCGACGATCTTCCAGAAGCGGTCCGGCTTGGGGAAGCTGGGCACGCCCTCGAACATGATGCTGGTGGCGCCGAGCGCCAGCGGGCCGTACACGATGTAGCTGTGTCCGGTGACCCAGCCCACGTCCGCCGTGCACATGTAGACGTCGTCGTCCTTCAGGTCGAAGACCCACTGGGTGGTGTGCGCGGCGTAGGTGAGGTAGCCGCCGGTGGTGTGCACGACGCCCTTGGGCTTGCCGGTGGAGCCGGAGGTGTAGAGGATGAACAGCGGGTCCTCGGCGTCCATCTTCTCATACGGGCAGTCGCTGGTGATGTCCTCGGCCTCCATGGCCTCGTGCCACCAGATGTCGCGGCCCTCGACCATGCGGATCTCGTTGCCCGCGCGCTTGACCACAACGCACTGCTCCACGCTGGGGCAGGTCTTGAGGGCCTCGTCGACATTTCCCTTGAGCGGGATGGCGCGGCCGCCGCGCAGCACGGCGTCGGCGGTCAAGAGCACCTTGGCCTGGCAGTCGTCGATGCGGTTCTGCAGGCTGATGGCCGAGAAGCCCGCGAAGACGATGGAGTGGGTGGCCCCGATGCGCGTGCAGGCCAGCATGGAGATGGCCAGCTCCGGGATCATGGGCAGGTAGATGGCCACGCGGTCGCCGCGCTTGACGCCCAGCTTCTTGAGCAGGTTGGCGCAGCGGCAGACCTCGGAGTGCAGCATCTGGTAGGTGTAGACCTTGACGTCTTCCTCGGGCTCGCCCTGCCAGATGATGGCGGCCTTGTTGCGGCGGCCGTCGGTCAGGTGGCGGTCCAGGCAGTTGGCGGAGACGTTCAGCTTGCCGTCGCCGAACCACTTGATGACCGGGGTGACCATGTCGGCCTCAAGCACCTTGGTGAAGGGCTTGTCCCAGGTGATGAGTTCGCGCGCGCGCTCGGCCCAGTAGCCTTCCGGGTCCTCGTCCGCGCGCTTGTACAGCGCCTCGTACTCGGCCATGGACTTCACGTAGGCGGCCTGCTGCACGGCCTTGGGCGGATCGAAGGTGAGACCTTCCTGCTGCATGCTCTCGATCTTGTTCTCTTCGCTCATTGGCTCACTCCTGCCTTTTGTTTAGGTATGCCCGCGCCAGCGCGGAGCCGCAAAGGCGATGCCGGTATCGGCGCGCCCAATTGACCTGCCCCGGACCTACGGGAGGAATCAAGCCCTTGGCCCGCGTTCTTCGGTGAACGGTGGAAAAGCCGAAGTGAACGGCAAGGGCAAGCCTCATGCCGGATATGTGCGATTTTTCACGAAAAGAAAAGCCCCCCGCTCCCGCACAAGGAGACCGAAGGGGCGGTTTCGGCTGCGGTGCGGGCGCGGCGGCGCGCCGGGGAGGCCAGGTCAGGCTGCTGGCCATGCCTTCGGCGCTGGTGCGCCGCTGGCCGGGCGGACGCCCGGCCAGTTGCCACGCACGGCCTGTTCGGGCTATCAGACTCTCAAGCCCGGCGCTTGGCCCGGCGAACCCCTGCCCAGCCGTCCGCACACAGGGAGCCGCATGAGCCTGACCAACCTCGATTCCCTCTTCAGCCCAAAAGCCGTGGCGGTCATCGGTGCGGCCAACGACCCGGCCAACATCGGCCACCTGGTCATGAAGAACCTCATGGGCGGCGGCTTCCCCGGCCCGGTGATGCCGGTGAGCAACGAGGCCGAGGCCATCGCCGGGGTGCTCACGTATCCCACCGTGGCCGACCTGCCCAAGACCCCGGACCTAGCCATCGTCTGCAGTCCGCTCTCCGAGGCCCCGGCGCTCATCGACGCCCTGCGCGCGCGCGGCACCCGCTCGGTGGCGCTCATGGGCCCCGGCTTCGCCCGGCTGGACGAAAAAAGCCGCCTGCGCCTGCGCGAGGAGATTCTGGAGGCCGCAAGGCCGCCGGACCTGCGCGTGCTCGGCCCCAAGAGCATGGGGCTCATCGTGCCCTCCCTGAACCTGAACGCCAGCCTGGCCCACACCAGGAGCCTGCCCGGCAAGACGGCCTTCCTGTCCCAGTCCGACAGCCTGTTCACCACGGTTCTGGACTGGGCGGGCAGCCGCGGCATCGGCTTCTCGCACATGATTTCCCTTGGCGCGCAGCTGGACATCACCTTTGCCGACATCCTGGACCACCTGGGCTCGGACCCGCTGGTGCGCTCCATCCTGCTCTACGTGGAGTCCATCCACGATGCGCGCGGCTTCGTCTCCGCCGCGCGCGCGGCCAGCCGCAACAAGCCGGTGCTGGCCCTGCGCCCCGGCCAGGCCCTGCACGCCGCCCTGGCCGAGCTGGCCATGGCCGCGGGCCAGGGCGACGCGCTGGCCGCCACGGCCTCCACGGACGAGGTCTACGACGTGGCCTTCCGCCGCGCCGGAATGTTGCGCGTGGGCAGCATCGACGGCCTGTTCGACGCCGCCCAGACCCTTTCCGGCGGGCGGCCCGTGCGCGGCGACCGCCTCGCCATCCTGGTCAACGGCGCAAGCGCGGGCATCATGGCGGCGGACGCCCTGCTCTCCGGCGGCGGGCGGCTGGCGCAGTTCAGCGACGACACCACCCTCGCCCTGGACAAGCTGCTCGGCGGCGCGTGGGACGGCGGCAACCCGGTGGCCCTGCGCTTCGACACCCCGGCGGGCGACTGGGTGGAGGCCCTCAAGATCCTGCTCAGCGACCCGGGCGTGGATGCGGCGCTCTTGCTGCACGTGCCCTTTGCCGGGCTCTCCGAGGTGGAGGTGGCCCAGGCCGTGGCCACCCACGCCAAGCGCGCCAAGCGCATGATCCTCACCTCCTGGATGGGCTCGGACTCCGCCCTGCGCGCGCGCGCCGTGTTCGCCGACGCGGGCGTGCCCACCTACGACACCCCGGAGCAGGCCATCCGCGCCTTTTTGTACATGGTGGAGTTCCAGAAGAACCAGGAGCTGCTCATCCAGACGCCGGACTCCCTGCCGTCCGACTTCTTCCCGGACACGCGCGCGGCGCGCGACGCCTGCAACCGCGCCCTGGCCGAGGGCCGCGCCAGCCTGACCAGCGCCGAGGCCAAGGAGGTGCTCACGGCCTACGGCATTCCGGTGGTGGAGACGCGCCAGGCCACCAGCGCGCGCGAGGCGGTCATCGCCGCGGACCAGCTGGGCTACCCCGTGGCGGTGAAGCTCAAGAGCCCGCAGATCAGCCAGCCCCAGGAAGTGGGCGGCGTGGTGCTGGACCTGGAAGGCCCGGACAAGGTCTGGGAGGCCGCGGCCAGCATCCTGGCACGCGTTTCGCGCCAAAGGCCGGACGCGTACATCGAGGGCTTCACCGTGCAGAAGATGGGCCGCCGCGCCGGGGCGCACGAGCTGTTCATCTCCGCCCACCTGGACCCGGTGTTCGGCCCGGTCATGACCTTCGGCCACGGCGGCGTGGCCCGGGAGATGATCCGCGACCGCGCGGTGACCCTGCCGCCGCTGAACATGAGCCTGGCGCGCGAGCTCATCTCGCGCACGCGCATCAACGGCCTGCTCGCCGGAACGCCCCAGCACCCCGCGGCGGACATCGACGACATCTGCCTCACGGTCATCCAGATCGCGCAGCTGATCATCGACGTGCCGCAGATCACCAGCCTGGACATCAATCCGCTGTACGCCGACGAGATGGGCGTGCTGGCCCTGGGCGCGCGCATCGGCGTGGCCGGGGAGACGCGCCTGGGGGCCGAGCGCCTGGCCATCCGCCCCTACCCGCGCGAGCTGGAGGAATGCACGGTGACGAAGACAGGCCGCAAGATCACGCTCCGGCCCATCCGCCCGGAGGACGAGGCCGCCCACCGCGCCTTCATCCGCCAGCTTTCCGACGACGACCTGCGCATGCGCTTCTTCGGCTCGGTGCGGCGCGACTTCGACCACAAGGACATGGCGCGTTTCACCCAGATCGACTATGACCGGGAGATGGCCTTCATCGCCAGCGCCACCACCGAAGGCGGCCTGCCCGAGACCCTGGGCGTGGTGCGCACGGCCACCAAGCCGGACAACACCGACGCCGAGTTCGCCATCGTCATCCGCTCCGACCAGAAGGGCTCGGGCCTGGGCAGCATCCTGTTCCGCAAGATGATCGACTACACCCGCGCGCGCGGCACGCGCCACATCTCCGGCCAGACGCTGGTGGAGAACAAGGCCATGCAGGGTCTGGCGCGCAAGTTCGGCTTTGAGATCAAACTGAACCCCGACGAGGAGCTGGTGGACATGGTGCTGGACCTCTCGAAGCCCAGCCAACCGGCCTAACGCTTTACAAGGAGATTCCATGAAGACCCTCATCGCGGCGCGCATGGAACGCTGCATCGGCTGCCAGAGCTGCTCCCTGGCCTGCGCCCGGCTGGTGCACAAGCGTCTGTCCTGGCACACGGCGGGCATCCGCATCGGCTCCTCCGGCGGCATCTCCACCGGCTTCGAGGCGCGCGTGTGCCTGGCCTGCGACCCGCCCCCGTGCGCGGCCGCCTGCCCCACCGGCTCCCTCACCCCGCGCAAGAGCGACGGCGGCGTGAAGCAGGACCGCGCCCTGTGCATCCGCTGCGGCAAGTGCGTGGCCGCCTGCCCGGTGGGGGCCATCGTCCAGGACGAGCTGGACAACCCGTACCTGTGCATCCACTGCGGCCGCTGCGTGGACTATTGCCCCCACGACTGCCTGGAGTTCACCGAGAAGGGCAAGGCCAACGTGATCCAGGAGGTGGCCGAATGATCCGCCAACACTTCCGCGTGCTGGTGGTGGACCTTACCAGCCGCAAGACGCACATCGAGAACCTGCCCGGCCGCGAGGCCTGGCTCGGCGGCTCCGGCCTGGCCGCCATGCTCTTCGAGAAGCACGGCGACCCCGCCCTGCCCTGGAGCGACCCGGCCCAGCCTTTGATCTTCGCCATCGGCCCGCTGACCGGCTACTTCCCGCTCATGAGCAAGACCGTGTGCTCGTTCCTTTCGCCCTACCACGGCCAATACACGGAGAGCCACGCGGGCGGACGCAGCGCGCTGGCCCTGCGCTTCGCCGACATGGACGCCCTGGTGGTGGTGGGCAAGGCCGCGCGGCCCTGCGTGCTCTCGGTCGGCCCCAAGCACATGGAGATCAAGGACGCGCCCTTCCTCTGGGGCAAGGACGTGTTCACCACCGGCAAGATGGTGCGCAACATGCTCCCCGGCAGCGGCACGCGCAGCATCATGCGCATCGGCCCGGCGGGCGAGAACGGCTGCGCCTACGCCTGCATCAACGTGGACACCTACCGCCACTTCGGGCGCATGGGCTCCGGCGCGGTCATGGGCGCAAAGAACCTCAAGGCCGTCGCCATCCAGGGCGACGCCTCGTTCCCGCTGCCCGAAGGCAAGGAGTACGCCAAGGCCTTCAAGGAGATCTACGAGCAGCTCACCGAGACCACCATGATGAGCAAGTACCATGACCTGGGCACCGCCGGGAACATGGCCGCGCTCAACGAGTTGAAGTCCCTGCCCTGGCGCAACTTGCAGGCCACCACCGATCCCGGCATCGACGGCATCAGCGGCGAGCGCTTCGCCAAGGACATGCTGCTGCGCAACACCGCCTGCGCGGGCTGCCCGGTGGGCTGCATCCACATCGGCTACCTGCGCGAGAAGTTCATGGCCGACAACCGCTACCTGTACCGCCAGGTGGCCTACGACTACGAGCCCATCTTCGCCCTGGGCTCCATGCTCGGCATGACCGACGGCTTCGGCGTGCTGGGCCTCATGGACTGCGTGGAGCGCGAAGGACTCGACTGCATGAGCTCCGGCGTGGCCCTGGCCTGGGCCACCGAGGCCCTGCAAAAGGGGCACGTCACCGAGGCCGAGACCCTGGCTCCGCTCGCCTTCGGCGATGCCGCCGGCTACAAGGCCGCCATCCACCACCTGGGCGCGGGCACCAACGAGTTCTACCGCCGCCTGGCCCAGGGCACCATGAAGGCCGCCACCCACTACAAGGGCGAGGACTACGCCTGCGTGCTGGGGCAGGAAATGGCGGGCTACGCCACGGGCGAAGGGTTCTTCGTGTCCGAGTCCTTGAGCTTCCGGCACTCGCACCTGGACTCCAGCGCCTACTCCGCCGACCAGAAGCCCCAAGACATGGACGCGGAAAAAATCGCCTCCGGGTTCGTCAAGGACGAGGCCAGCCGCATCGTGCTCACCAGCATGGTGGGCTGCCTGTTCGCGCGCGGCGTGTACTCCACGGAGCGCCTGCAGCAGGCCCTCGCGTCCCTTGGCTACGCCGACACCGCCGCCAACCTCGAGACCGCAAGCGGCGACATCCAGCGCCTGCGCTGGCGGCTTCGGATGCGCTCCGGCTACGCGCCCATGCAGACCAAGATCCCCAAGCGCTACTCCGAGGTCGTCACCTGGAAAGGCCCCATCAACACCGAATTCATGGAAACCCTGCGCCGGACCTACGCCGCCAAGCTCATGGCCCTGGGACAGGAAGAGAAGGCGTAAGGCAGGGCAGGGGGCGCCGCCCCCTGCACCCCGGTCAGAGGATTTAATAAAAAGTCTGTAATTTTAGAAAGAAGCAGTATTACTGAGCTCAGCAATTTTATGAACACTTCGAGCGGCTCATTTTGGGTCGCCCGGGGTGTTCGGCGTTTCCAGGACCAGGCGGTCTTTATTCCTCGAACTCTGCAGTCGTCAACCGTAGCACGCTACAGTTCTCCTTGAAAAGGTCCCAAGACTCCGCGACCTCAACTGACGTTGCTGGTGAGCACCGCACGAAGGTTGTCAAGGATGGCCCTCCTCATTCCCTCCATCGGGATTGCTCGAAGGGCGGCAAGCTGCGAAACGGTATCGACGACATCGCGCGGGTGGATTGGCTTCCCTTGGGTGAGGACGAATGGACCATCAGTCTCGGTGAGAAGCCGGTCCTCTGGCAGCTCGGCGATGAGTTGACGGTGCTTTGGGGAGTTGAGCATCTCCTTGTTAATCGAGAAATAGCACCCCAGGGCAACGGCTCGTCTGGCCTCTGCTGCGGTGCCGGTGAACCAGTGCAGGACAACACGCCCCCTGCTTGCTGGCAGCGCACGTTCGATGTGGCTGAGTACCTTCCCGACAGCCCGGACGCTATGCACTGAAAGAATCTTTCCCCCCTGTTCCGCACAGGCGCGGAGGATTCTCTCGAACACACGTTCTTGGTCGGGCAAGCTCCGGTAGAATCGTGGGCCGGCATCAAGTCCGATCTCACCCACGTATCGAGCGTCTGCCAGATAATGCTCAAACAGAGCCACCTCGCTTGCGCGCTCGGCAACGAGTTGAGGGTGGAGCCCCAGTGCGACACGAACATGCGTGGCATGTGCTGCCAGTTCGCGGTTCCGAGGCCACGCCTTTGGCGTGGTCGTGACAGCAAGCGTAGCCACTCGTTCCTGATCACATTCTGCAATTAATTCCACGTGGTCCCGATAAAGGTCGAGGTGGCAGTGGAAATCAACCCAGTGAGGCTTCTGGAGGGTTCGTTCGTTCACAGAGGTCTCGCTACCACACCTTCTAGCAGTCGGCCAACCTCCTGCATTCCTGCGACGTAGACGGCTTCGTAGGCATCGAGTTTGTCAAGGTGATCCGTCAAGGGGCCTGGGCGATGAATGTCAAGACGAGCCCGTCCAGGTTTCCGAGTGAGCCTGGACAACATGAGCTGGAAGGAGCGCACATGTTCCCCCTCTGCTTTGGTGGAGTCGAGCGTCTGCCCCCGCAAGTCGGGAATGCGGTAGGGTGTGTCGTCAATTCCCCAGGCTTCAAGGATGGCAGCGCGCCGGATCAGGCAGGGCACACAGCGACCGCAGTGTTTAGGGGTGCGCTGTTCAGGGTCTGAATCGTACCTGCGGCTACCTGGCGATGAGCAGGACATGGTGTGCCGGGCTTCCCTTTGAAGGAATGCCCGGTCGGCACAGGCCCTGACCATTTGGCCCTTGGTGAGAAAAGCATATGGGTTCTCAAGACGGACCTGGAGGCCAAGCCCATTCAGAAGCTCGCCGAACCGGGCCATATAATAGGGGTGTGTCGTGCGAGTGCTGAGAGCGCCAAGCCGCAAAGGGTCAAGCGGTACGTTGAGTGAAATCAGGCCATTCTCGGGTACGTATACGGTCATGTCGCCGCCGACGGCATCGGCAGTCAGCGAGGCGAGTGCGAAAAACAGAAACGAGCGACCGCGTAGAGTATTTTCAACAGACCCGACCTCGACGGTGTTGGCTGGAAATGTGACCCTGGCTTGGATGCGGTGCAATGTTTTACTGGGGTGGTGCTGCCTCAAGACGTGTGCACAATGCTCCTGGTATCCAGGAGTAAGATTGTCCCCGTAGTGGCTCACCAAGATGGGGGTTTGTCCTTCGGCAAGGAGGTCGATTGCGCCTATGAAACTGTCGAGTCCTCCCGAAAAGAGGCAGACCGAGGTCGGGCTTGCCAAGGGAAGCACGCTTGGAGCGGCTACCAGCGTGCCAACCCCAGAGGGACGTGGGCGAAAGTGGACGCTCCATTGATCTCCTGTCAGAAACTTCAGCATGTTGGCGATGAGCTGTGCCAACGGAAGCCATCGATCTGGAGCCTGGACTGGCACATGGAGATCGATTTCTCTCGTCCACGCATCCTGCGCATCTGCCGACCGAGAGATGCGAGTGTCAGCGGCGGTGATGGCGGCAGCAAGCAACGCGAGATCCACGGATGTCTCGGAAGGCCGTAATCCAATCTCCCGGAGTTGGCTCAACACCTGACCCAGCCCAAAACGCAGGCCCGAGTCATTGAGGAACTGAATCTCCGTCGTGTGCATGTCCGCATTTGGCAGCTCAACTGTTTCCGTATCGCCTGCCCCAAGCCGAACAATGATGTTGTGGTGTCTCATGCCTGTGCCTCCCCAGCGGCGGCGACAAGTTCGAACGCCACCTCATAGATTTCATCAACGACGGCCGCTATGTCTCGGTCCGACAGCCGGTCGAGGGAGTCGAGGCGTCCCGACAGCTGTCCCCTCGTTGCCCCGGTGACAAAGTCATGGAGCTGTTCTTGCGCATACTCCACCGCCGAGACATCATCGGGGAATGAAATCGCTCGACCGCCGATGTCGGCCATGACGCGTCCCTCAATCGACCGTGCAACGAAATCAAGGAAGAAATCCTTCAGTTGCTCCGGGGTGATGGT
>JBFWMQ010000007.1:0-106933 GCA_050251495.1 Desulfovibrio sp.
TGCTCGAAAGCTTCGACAACGCCACCTGCCCCGCCTGCGGGGGCAAGGCCCGGCGCGAGACCGACACCATGGACACCTTCATGGAGTCCAGCTGGTACTTCATGCGCTACACGAGCGCCCGCACCGAGGACGCGCCCTTCGACCCGGCGGAGCTGGCCTACTGGATGCCGGTGGACCAGTACATCGGCGGCATCGAGCACGCCATTTTGCACCTGCTTTACTCGCGCTTCTACGTGAAGGCCCTGCGCGACCTGGGCTACACCACCTTCGCCGAGCCCTTCCAGAACCTGCTGACGCAAGGCATGGTGCTCAAGGACGGGGCCAAGATGAGCAAGAGCAAGGGCAACGTTGTGGACCCCAATTCCATGATCGGCAAGTACGGGGCCGACGCCACGCGCCTGTTCATTCTCTTCGCCTCCCCGCCGGAAAAGGACCTGGAGTGGAGCGACGCGGGCATCGAGGGCGCGTTCCGGTTCATCAACCGCGTCTGGCGTCTGGCCGAGGACCTCGCCGACTCGGGCGCGCTCAAGGCCATCGGCCCCTGCGCGCCCATCTCGGAACTGGGCGGTGACATTTCCGGCCCGGTGAAGGATTTGCGCCGCAAGGAGCACGACACCGCGCGCAAGGTCACCCGCGACATGGAGAACAAGTTCCAGTTCAACACGGCCATCGCCGCGCTCATGGAACTGGTGAACGAGATGTACGTGAGCAAGGACGCCCTGAAGGCCGTGCCCGGAGGCCCGGAGGCTTTGTCCTCGGCCCTGTCCACGGTGCTTACCCTGCTCTCCCCCGTGGCCCCGCACCTGTGCGAGGAGCTTTGGGCGCACATGGGCCACACGGGCCAGCTGGCCACCCTGCCCTGGCCCGCGCATGACGAATCCGCCCTGGTGAAGGACGAGATCGAGCTGGTGGTGCAGGTGAACGGCAAGGTGCGCGGCCGGCTCCTGGTGGCCGCTGGCGCCAGCCAGGACGAGGTGCGCGAGTTCGCCATGACGCACGAGAACGTCCTCAGGCACCTGGAGGGCAAGAGCATCAGGAAGCTCATCGTGGTTCCGGGCAAGCTCGTCAACGTGGTGGCGGGCTAGCCCGCCAGAGGCGAAGGGGGAGGATCATGCGCGGACTTTACTGCGCCCTGGCCCGGGGGCTGGGGCTCATTGCCCTCCTGGCCCTGTGCGGCTGCGGCTACCACTTCACCGGCTCGGCCCCGGCCGACGGCACGGAGCAGGCCTCGCGCCTGGCCCCGGAGCTGCGCAAGATGGCCGTGGCGCGCGTGGACAACCCCACCACCGAGGCCTGGCTTGAGCCGCGCCTGCGCTCCCTTGTGCGCGACGAATTCAACCGCCGCCGCCTGGTGACCTGGACGGACAAGGCCAAGGCCACCAGCCTGCTCACCATCACCATCAAGAAGTACACCCGCGCAACGGCCCTGTACGGCCAGGCCGACCAGTCCCTGAAGCTCGACGCAGGCATCACGGTGATCTTCCGCGTCACCCGCGCCACGGACGGCTCCATCATCTGGGACTCCGGCGAGCAGACGCAGGACGAATCCTACTATCCCGGCGACTCCGAGGGAGCGGACATGCGCGTCACCGACATGCTGGTGCGCCGCATGGCCGACCTCATGACCGAGAACTACTAGGAGCCCGGCATGGCCCCGCCACAGGCCCCAGCATCCCCGACGGTCCAGACGCGCAGGGGCCACCGCTTCCTCATCTGCCCGGACGCGGAGCTGTTGCGCCGCCAGGTGGCCAAGCTGGCCGCCGGGATGGGCGCTGGTCCGGCGGACAAGGTGGCGCGCAAGGTCTTTTGGGGCGACGATGAGCCCTTCCCGCAGGACTACTGGGGCGAGCTGACCACCCAGAACCTCTTTTCCACGCCCACCGTGCTGGTGCTGCGCCGGGCCGAAAGCCTCAAGGCCGAGGTCTGGGACCGCCTGGACCAGGCCGTGCGCCAGACGGCCTCCACGGTGCTGCCGGTGTTCTGCCTGGAGGGCCGCTGGAAGGACGGCAAGCCCCCGGTGCCGGTGTTCCTGCCCAAGCGCAAGCTCTGGCAGGCGGCCGAGGCCAACGCCTGGGTCTGGCAGTCCGCGGGGCTCACCGAGGCCACCCTGCCGAAGTTCGTGGACCTCTGGGCCAGAGACAAGGGGCTGGCCCTGGACGACGCGGCGCGCCAGGCCCTGCTCTGCGCCCTGCCCCACGACGCCCTGGCCGCCGGCCTGGAGCTGGACAAGCTGGAACTGGCCGCGGGAGACGGGAAGCGCGTCACGGCCGAGATGTCGGAACTCATCGCCCCGCACGGCGACATGGACTTCTTCGACTTCATGAAGGGGCTGGCGGCCTCGCCCGCCAAGAACCCCGAGGCCCAGCGCGCGGTGTGGGCGCGCGTGCTCGACGACCACCTGCGCCCGGGCGGCGACAAGATCCTGTTCCAGCTCCTGGGCTACGTGGCCTGGCAGGCCCGGCAGATGTGGATGCTGAACGAAGGCGAGGAGCACAAGGTGCGCATGAACCCGCGCGACAAGCCCGCGCTTGCGCAAATGGCGCGCAGGCTCGGACGCTCAGGCATCGCCCGGATCATCGAGCTGACGCTGGACGCCAACCTGGGCGTCATCAGCGGCGCGCGCAGGCCCGACGACACCCTGGAATCCTACGTGGCCCAGCTTTCCGCGCTGCTGCAAGGCGGTGGGCAGAACGCCGGACAGAGCCGGAGCCCCGCGTGAGCCCGGCCACAAAACCGCGCCCAGCCGCGCCCAAGACGGCAACGCTTTCCGCCGACACGGCCACCGAGGCCCCTGCCCCGCACTACCTGGGCCACCGACAGCGGCTGCGCGAAAAGCTCAGCGCCGAGCCCAAGGCGCTTGCCGACTACGAACTGCTGGAACTCCTGCTCGGGCAGGTGCTGCCCCGGCGCGACACCAAGCCCCTTGCCAAGACCCTCGTGGCGCGCTTCGGCACCCTGCGCGGGGTGCTCACCGCGCGTCCCGAGGCCCTGCGCGAGGTCAAAGGCTTTGGCGAAAGCCTGGCCGGGCACTGGGGGCTCTTGCGCGAGGTGTTCGCCCGCCTGGGCGAGGCCCCGGTGCGTGAGAGGCAGATTTTCTCCGGGCCTGGGGTTGTGGCTGAGGCCGCCCGGGCGCGCATCGGGCACTTGCCGGTGGAGGAATTCTGGGTGGCCCTGGTGGACAACAAGAACCGACTCATGGCCTGGGAACGCGTGGGCAAGGGCACGGTGGACGAAACCCCGGTGTACCCGCGCGAGGTGCTGGCGCTCGCCCTCAAGCACCAGGCCTCCGGACTCATCCTGGCGCACAACCACCCCGGCGGCGATCCAAGCCCCTCCGTGCAGGACCGCGAGCTCACCCGGCGCATCGCCCGCGCGGCGGAAGAGCTGGGCCTGCGCGTGCTGGACCACCTCGTCGTGACCGAGGCCAGCCACTTCAGCTTCCAGGACGCCGGGCTGCTGTAAGCCGCCCCCCCCTCAGCCTACAGCTGGTTCGTCCGCCCTGCTGGCTGGCCAGCGCCGCGCCGTGTCTCGCGCTGGGCAGTCTCGTTCACACGCTGGAGTATCTCCGGGATCATGCCGATGGCCATGCGCTGGGCCACGTCCTTGGCCTCGCGCAGGGCGCCGGGCATGACCGCAACGGCCTTGCGGCCAACGGGCGACTCGTAGAACGCCGCCAGCTCACGCATCTCCCGAGGCGTGAAATGCTTGGCGAACACTGGCAGCACCTGCTCGGCCAAGCCGCCGGGAGCGGTGATCTTCTCAGTCACCAGGGCGGTGACCTCACGCTCCACCGCTGGAAGCTGCTCCGCCGGGATGTCGGGCCGCAGCTGCCGGACCAGGCCCATGTTCTCGCGCACGCACTGCTGGATCAGCTCCTTGCCGCCCAGGGCCTCCACGAGACGCAGAATCTCCTTGCGCTGGACCGCGGAGAGTTCCCCGGCCTTGGCCGGGGCGGCGGGCAACGCCGCGCACAGGCAAGCGAACAGCAACGCGGCGCAAAACTTCCTCATGAACATGCTCTTCTCCTGGAGGGTGTCGCTCGTTCTTTGCTACAGCTCGCGGCCGCCTTGCAGCCGCCTGAGCCGCTCTTCGATCCGGGGTCCGGCCTTGGCGGTCACGGCCTCGGCCAGCCGCTCGCCAACGCCTTCCAGGTCCGCGGCGATGCGCGGTTGCAGGGCCACCACGCGCTGCATGCGCGGATCGCGCCCCACGCGCACAAGGTAGGCCACGTCGTCCGGGGTCAGCACGCTCTGGAACACGGCCACCATCTCCGCCACGGCCTGCTCCGACTCGGTCTTGAGTTCACTGCGCAGCTCCTGCCGGATCAGGTCCAGCACGCCCGGCGGCAGGTTCGGCCTGGTCTGGCGCACGACCTCAAGGATCGTCTCAAGCTGCCGTTCCAGCCCAAGCTCAAGCATCTCGCGATAACCGAACAGCCTGATGTACTCGCGCACCTCGGCCTCGGCCGGGAGGCCGCCCTGGGTCTTGGCCGCGCGGACCTCGGCGCGCACCTCGGCGAGGGCCTGGGCCTGGACGCCCTGCTCCGCGCCGGACATGGCAGCCTGGGCCGGAACCGGGCTGGCGGCGCACAGGCACAGGGCAAGGCCTGTGAGGGCGCAATAAACGGGAATGGGATGTCGCATGGCTTCTCCTGGTGTTTCCCGGAAGGAACCACGCTTTGGCGCGAAAGGCAAGGCCGGCCCGTGACGGGGCCAGAACGGGCGGAAGCCTAGTCAGCCACCTGCTCGCCCGTCTTGCCGAAACGGCGCTGGCGGCTCTGGTAATGGGCCAGGGCGCGCGCAAGCTCATCGGCGTCGAAGTCCGGCCAGAGGGTGTCGGTGAAGTAGAATTCGGCGTAGGCCGCCTGGAAGAGCAGATAGTTGGACAGTCGAAGCTCCCCGCTGGTGCGGATGATCAGGTCCGGGTCGGGCTGGCCCGCGGTGTACAGTTCGGAGGCGAAGGCCGCCTCGGTGATGTCCTGGGGGGTGAGCAGTCCCTCCACGCACTTCTTGGCCAGGGCGCGTCCTGCGCGCAGGATCTCCTCGCGGCCCGAGTAGTTGAGCGCAAGGTTGAGCGTCATGGACCGGCAGCCCGCCGTCTTGGCCATGACGTGCGCCAGGCTCTGCCGGGCCACGAAGGGCAGCCCGTCGAAATCGCCCAGCACCTTGAGGCGGATGTCCTGCTCCAGCAGGTTCGCCAGTTCGCCCTTCATGTACTCCACCAGCAGATCGAAGATGAGCGCGACCTCGTCCTTGGGCCGCGACCAGTTCTCACGCGAGAAGGTGTACAGGGTGAGGTGCCGGACTCCGAGCTCGCGCGCCCGTGTGACAATGGCCTTGGCCGTGCGCGTGCCAGCGCGGTGGCCCTCGCTGCGCGAGAGCCCCCGGCGCTGGGCCCAGCGTCCGTTGCCATCCATGATGACGGCCACGTGCGCCGGAATGGAGGCGGCGTCGAGCGTTGCGGTCATGGGCTACAGGGCCAGAATCTCCTTCTCCTTGGCGGAGAAGGTCTCGTCGCACTTTTTGATGGTGTCGTCGGTGAGCTTCTGGACCTCGGCCTCAAGCTTGCGCTGCTCGTCCTCGGTGATGTCCTTGTCCTTCTGCAGCTTCTTCAGGTCCTCGTTCAGATCGCGGCGCACGTTGCGCACGGCGACCTTGGCGTCTTCCGTGAACTTCTTGGCGACCTTCACCAGCTCCTTGCGGCGCTCCTCGGTCAGGGGCGGGATGCTGATGCGGATGAGCTTTCCGTCGTTGACGGGATTCAGCCCCAGATCGCTCTTCAGGATGGCCTTTTCCACCGCGCCGAACGCGGCCTTGTCCCACGGCTGGATGGTGATTGTGCGGGCATCGGGGGTGGACAGGGAGGCGATCTGCCCCACCGGGGTGGGGTTGCCGTAATACTCGGCCATCAACGGCTCGATGAGCGACACCGAGGCCCGGCCCGTGCGCAGGCGCGAGAGCTCCTTGGCCAGGCTTGAGAGAGCCCCGGCCATGCGTTTCTTGCCGTCGTCGATCACTGCGTGCATGTCTAGTTCCCTCCTTCAACGATGGTGCCGAGCTTCTCGCCCTGGATGACCCGGCGGATGTTGCCTTCCTTGAACAGATTGAACACGATGATGGGCAGGTTGTTGTCCCGCGCGAGCGAGATGGCCGTGGCGTCCATGACGCCCAGGCGCTTTTCCAGCGTCTCCATGTAGGTCACGGTGTCGTAGCGCTTGGCGTCCGGGAACTTCTTGGGGTCCTTGTCGTACACGCCGTCCACCTTGGTGGCCTTCAGGATGGCCTCGCACTTGAGTTCCGAGGCGCGCAGGGCGGCGGCGGTGTCCGTGGTGAAGTACGGATTGCCGGTGCCGGCCGCGCAGATGACCACGCGGCCCTTCTCCAGGTGCCGCTCGGCCCGGCGGCGGATGTACGGCTCGGCCACCTCCTTCATGGTGAAGGCGGTCATGACGCGGGTGTCGCAGCCGAGCTTCTCGAGCGCGTCCTGCACGGCCAGCGCGTTCATGACCGTGGCCAGCATGCCCATGTAGTCGCCCTGGGCGCGGTCCATGCCCTGCTCGCTGGCGGCCATGCCCCGAAAGATGTTGCCGCCGCCGATGACGAGCGCGATCTGCACGCCGAGCTTGGCCACGTCGGCGATCTCGCGGCAGAAGGTGCCGATGGCCTTGGGCTCGATGCCGAACTGCTGCTCCCCGGCCAGGGCCTCGCCAGAGAGTTTGAGGAGAACCCGAGAATAGTGCAGCTTGTCCATGTTCCTCCTCTTGGTAAGGCGTTCTTCTGGTGGTGGGTGATGAGTTCAAAAGAAACGGGCCTTGCGGCCCGTTTCGTTTTTTCCTATTCCTCGCCGGTTTCCGCTTCGGCCCCTTCGCCCAGGACCATGCGCTCGAACCGTCCGATCTGCATGTTCTCGCCGAGCACGGAGATGAGCTCGTTCAGGAGGTCCCGAATGGTCTTCTTGTCTTCCTTGATGAAGGGCTGGTCCAGCAGGCAGACTTCCGAGTAGTACTTCTTCAGGCGGCCTTCCACGATCTTCTCGGCGATGGCTTCGGGCTTGCCCTCTTCCATGGCCTGGTTCTTGAAGATCTCGCGCTCCTTGGCCAGCAGGTCCGCGGGCACCTGCTCGGGGGACACGCACAAGGGCGAGGTGGCGGCGATCTGCATGGCCAGATCCTTGGCGAAGGCCAGGAACTTCTCGTTCTTGGCCACGAAGTCGGTCTCGCACTTCAGCTCGACCATGACGCCGATCTTGCCGTTGTTGTGGATGTAGGAGCCGATGACGCCCTGGCTGGTGGCGCGACCGGCCTTCTTGGCGGCCTTGGCAAGGCCCTTCTCGCGCAGGTAGGCGATGGCCTTCTCTTCGTTGCCGCCGCTCTCCACAAGGGCTTTCTTGCAGTCCATCATGCCCGCGCCGGTCTTCTCGCGCAGGACCTTCACCGCACTCGCGCTGATCTCAGCCATGACTTATTCCTCCTCGGCGGCGGCTTTCTCGGCGGCCGCGTCAACTTCGGTTTCCTTGGCCGGGGCGTTCTTGGCGCCGCCGGGAGCGTTTTCCTTCAGGGCCGCGGCGCCCTCGATGCAGGCGTCGGCGATGTGGGTGGCGAACAGCTTGATGGCGCGGATGGCGTCATCGTTGCCGGGAATGACGTAGTCGATCAGGTCCGGGTCGCAGTTGGAGTCCACCACGGCCACGACCGGGATGCCCAGCTTGCGGCATTCCTTCACCGCGATGTGCTCGCGGTTGGGGTCGATGACAAAGGCGACACGGGGGGCCTCGGTCATGTCCTTGATGCCGCCCAGGGCGTCGTTCAGCTTCACGACCTCGCGGCCCATCTGCACGATTTCCTTCTTGGGGAACTTGTTGATGCTGCCGTCGGCGAACATGGCCTCAAGGCTCTTCAGGCGGTCGATGCTCTTCTTGATGGTCTGGAAGTTGGTGAGCGTGCCGCCCATCCAACGCTGGGTGACGCAATGCATGCCGCAGCGCTCCACCTCGGCCTTGATGGCCTCCTGGGCCTGGCGCTTGGTGCCGATGAACAGGACCTTGCCGCCCTTGGCCACGGTGTCGACGATGAAGTCGTGGGCCTTCTGGAACAGCTTCACGGTCTGCTGCAGGTCGATGATGTGGATGCCGTTGCGCGCGCCGAAGATGTAGGTGCGCATCTTGGGGTTCCAGCGGCGGGTCTGGTGACCGAAATGGACGCCGGTCTCCAGCATCTGCTTCATGGTAACGTAAGCCATAAGTCCTCCTGGGTTGTACCTCCGCCCCGGCGTTTGGCCGTCCCCGGAACGTCCGGGGCACCCAGTGAAAAAACCGGGGCGTGTGATTTGTGAAACGGGTGTTTTTACGTCGAACGCCCGCGCTTGGCAAGGGGAAAAAGCACTCCCAGGCAAGACGGTGCGACCCGTTCCGGTGAGGCGAAAAAACATCGAACGAATACAGCGACTCGTCGATCATCTCCGACGCAAGGCTACTGCACGGAGGCCGAATCGCGGTGGCACTCGCTGATGACGGGGTTGAGCAGAAAGCCCACCTGGTCGATCTCCACGCTGACCTCGTCGCCATGCCGCAACGGGCCGATGCCCGCCGGGGTGCCGGTCAGGATCACGTCGCCGGGCAGCAGGGTCATGACGCGGGAGATGAAGCTGATGAGCCGCGCGGGCGAAAAGATCATGTCCGCCGTGTTGCCCTGCTGCCGCAACTCGCCGTTGACCACCGTGCGCAGGGCCAGGGCGCGCTCGTCGGGCACCTGGGTCTCGATCCACGGCCCAACGGGGCAGAAGGTGTCGAAGCTCTTGGCCCGGGTCCACTGGCCGTCCTTCTGCTGGAGATCGCGCGCGGTGACGTCGTTGGCGCAGGTGTACCCAAACAGGTGGTTTGGGGCGTCGGCCTCGGAGACATGGCGCGCCGTCCTGCCCATGACCAGGGCCAGCTCGGCCTCGTAGTCCACGCGCTCGGAGTCGGCGGGCATGACGATGGCGTCGCCCGGCCCGATGACCGAGCTGGGCGGCTTCAAGAAGAGCACCGGCTCCTCGGGCGCTGGCATGTCCAGCTCGTTGGCGTGGCCCAGGTAGTTCAAGCCCACGCAGACGATCTTGCTGGGCCGCACCAGGGGCAGAAGCTCCACCTCGGCCAGGGGAATCTCATCGGGCAGATTCTCCTCGTTGTTCAGGCAGCGCACGCTCTCCGGGCTGGTGATGGCCGCGTAGAAGGACCGGTCGCGATAGCGGACGCGTATGATGCGCATTCCCGGCCTACACGCCCTTCGCCGTCTTGCGGCGGTCATAGGCGATGTGGATGATGCCCAGCAGCTCGTCCATGGGATAGGGCTTGAGCAGATAGTCCGATCCGCCGTGGGTGATCATCTCCGCGGCGATGTCCACAGAGGCGTGGCCGGTCAGGATGATGACCTCGATGTCCGGGTCGATCTTCTTGATCTCCGGCAGGGTCTGCTGCCCGCTCATGCCCGGCATCTTCACGTCCAGCAGCACGATGTCGTGCGGCTCGCGCCTGAGGATCTCCAGCGCGCTGGCCCCGCCGTCCGCGAGGCTCACGGTCATCCCGTGGGCGGTGAGCAGTTTGCCCAGGGTGTTGCGGAAGCGCTCCTCGTCATCCACCACCAGCACCTTAATAACCTCAGCCATGCTGCGCGCTCCTTGTCAGTCGTTGCGGACGGGGGCTGAGACACGGGGGCCGCGCCCGCCACGGTCCAATCCATGCCACATCGCCAGGGCTTCGTCGAGAGGGGGGGCGAATGAATGCGAAGCCGCCGACAGCTCGAACCAGCAAGAAACATGAGAATAAGCCTGTCGGATCAGGCCGACGCGCCAGACTTGGCCAACGGCACGCTGATGCTGAACACCGCGCCCTGGCCCGGCGCGCTGGCCACATGGATGGTGCCGCCCATGGTCTGGGTGACGAGGTTGTACACGATGGAGAGTCCGAGCCCGCTGCCGCCCTTTTGCCGATAGGTGGTGAAGAAGGGCTCGAAGATCAGGTTCAGATGCTCGGGCGCGATGCCCTTGCCGTTGTCGCCGAAGATGAAGCGCAGGCGCCCCGGTTCCAGCGTGGCGGTGATGGTGATGCATCCGGCCTGGCCCGGGTCGAAGGCGTGCTGCAGCACGTTCAGCACCAGGTTGGTCACGATCTGGGACCAGACGCCGGGGTAGGAGTCGATTTCCAGTTCCGGGTCGCACTCGATCTTCACCTCGATGGGCGCCTTCTTGAGGTAGTTCCGCAAGGACAAAAGCACCTGCTCCAGGTAGGCCCGGAGGTGGAACACGCGCCGCTCCTCGGTGGAGCGGTCCACCGCCACCTGCTTGAAGCTGCGGATGAGGTCCGAGGCACGCCGCAGGTTGGTCAGGATCATGTGCGCGGACTCGTCGCACACGCCCAGATACTCCTCCAGGCTGGCGCGCTTGAGCGCCCCGCCGCGGAACTCCTCAAGCATGGCCTTTGTCCTGTCCTCCAGGTGCGAGGCGGCGGTGACGCCGATGCCCACCGGGGTGTTGATCTCGTGCGCCACCCCGGCCACCAGCCCGCCGAGCGAGGCCATCTTCTCCGACTGGATGAGCTGCGCCTGCGCCTGGGACAAGCGCTCCATGGCCAGGGTCAGCTCCTTGTTGGCCTGCCCAAGCTCACGGGTGCGCTTCTCCACCCGCGCCTCCAGGAACTCGTTCAGCTCGCACACCTCGTTCTCGTAGCTGTCGCGTTCCTGCTCGCGCGCCTGCAAGGCCTTGGCCATGGAGTCGAAGGCCCGGCCAAGGCGGCCAAGCTCATCGGCGCCCTCCGCCAGTCCGGAGCGCGCCCCCAGATCCCCGGCCTCCAGGCGCGCGGCGGCGGCAAGCAACGCCTTGAGCTTGCGCACCACGGCCACCTCGCCCAGCGCCCAGGCCGAGGCCATGAACAGCGCCGCGGCCAGGCCGAGCAGCAGGAGGTTGCGCCGCACCACGCCGCGCGCCTTGGCCAGGGCCTCGTCCACGGGAATGCCCAGGCGGATCATCAGGTAGGGGAACGGAGCGCCCTCGAAGTGCAGGCGCTTGTAGGCATACAGTCGCGACATGCCGTCCACCCCGGTCTCGTGGAACGCGCCCTCGTCGCCGGGGCCGGTCATCCGCTCAAGCATCCTGGGCAGGTCGGGCACCCAGGTGTACTTGTCCGTTTCCGGGAAACGCGTCAGGCGCATGCCCTTGGCGTCGGTGAGGGTGAACACCGAGCCCTTGGGCAGCCCGGCCTCGACAAAGAGGCTGCCGAAGTGCTGGAGGTCGAAGGCCGCCAGGAGCACGCCCCGGCCCTCGGCGCGGCCATTGGAGACCGGCTGGGCGAAATGCAGCACCACATGTCTGGTGGGCCGCAGGTAGACATAGTCTCCGGTGACGAAGTCGCCCGTGGCCAGGGCGGCCTTGAAATAGGGGGCCTTCGCAAGGGCGGCGCCCTCTTCCGGAAGCGGCTGGACCGGAGCCCGCGCCAGGATAGCGCCGCGCTCGTCGGCCAGGGCCAGGCTGACATACACGGGGTTGCGCTGCTGGATGTCCCGCAGAAGCTCCTGGCTGGCCCCGGGGTCAAGGCTCCTGATTTCCGAGGTCTTGGCCAGGGTGGCCAAGAGCAGGCGGGCGGTCTCCACAACGCGCTCGTGGTGGGCAGCCATGTTCTGCACCTGGCGCAGGGCCGCGCTTTCTGCGCTTCGGACCACGCTCTCTTCAAGCTCGCGGCCGGTGAAGAGCATGATGCCCAGGGCGGGCAGGGCCGCCGCGAGCATGAGCGCGAGCAAACGGGTGCGGATGGAGATGGTCATGGAGATCACCGCCTTGGACGTTGCGGTCCGGGGCTGACTCGCCTTTTCCCACGCTTGATGTGTACCGCTTTTCATTTATCGCAGTCAAGAAATGCCTGAACCAATCAGGCCTGGCACCTGGAAGGGCACACGGAAGAGCGCACGAAAGGACACGCGAGAGGGCACGAGGCAGGGCGGGACCGGACAGGGGCGGCGGGATGAAAGATGACGCGCCAAAGCGGGAAGCGCACGACGGCCCAGGCCAAGGCCTGAAGGCGGGGAAGGCCCGCGCGCGGAACAGGGAAACGTGGCCCTACGCCCTGAGCCGCTCCACGGCCTCGCGCAGGTGGTCGAGCCAGATGTCCGCCAGGGCCGGATGCTCGCCAGCGCCCTTGAGGTGCGTCTCGCAGGCGAAGCCCGCGCGGGCCAGCCCGGCGCGCCAGGAGTTCTTGCCCTCCCCGGCCATGTCGCGGGTGGCGTGCACCCCGCGCGCGAACAAAAGCGGCATGAGGTGCACCTTGGTCACGTTAAGCGCCCGCAGCTCGTCCACCTTGGCGGCCAGGCCGGGCTCGGCCTCCAGCGCGCCGATGAGCACCAGCGGATCCAGGGCGCGCAGCTCATCGGCCAGATCCTGATACACGCCATTGGCGCGGCCGCGCGTGCCGTGCCCCATGAGCAGCACGGCCTGGCCCGGCAGACGGGAGGGCGGCAAGACCGTGAGCAGCGTCTGGGCCACCCGGCGCACGTCCTCGGCGTTCCCCAAAAGCGGCCGCCCGAGCTCGATGCGCTCAAAACCCTGCGCGCCGCCCGTGAGCCCGGCCACCACGCGCTCCAGGCTCTTGTACTCGTCGCCGGGGATGACATGCAGGGACTGCACGGCCAGCCGCGTGACCCCCTCGCGCGCAAGCCCCTTGAGGATGTCCTCGGGCGACTGGCCCTGGCGGGTGTGCGCGCCCTTGTGGCGGCGCACAGTGCCGGAGGTCAGCGCCGTCTCCACGCGATAGTCCGGGTACAGTTCGATGGCGCGGGCGCGGATGGCGTCGAGGGAGGCCTCGGCCCCGGGCAGACGCGAGCCGAAGGCGGCAAGCAGGATGGCGTTCTGTGTTTCAGGCATGCGGGCGAGAATGTAGCGCAGAACAGAACGGCCCGAAAGGGATTTCTGGCCCGGCGCAAACGCCGGGGAAAGGCGATGGGGACATGAAGCGGATACGCCGCCTAGGGGCTGTTTCCAAAAGATGGATCTTGTTCCCTGGCGAGGAAGGGGGCGACTGGAGGCCAGGGATGGTACTCTCTTTACGGTACAGCCCTGGACCCCAGTCGCCTCGTGACGAAGTCCAGGGGGCAAAAGACACTCTTAGAAACAGCCCCTAGTGGGCCTCGGCCCAGTTCCTGCCCTGGCCCACGTCCACCTTGAGGGGCACCGCCAGGGAGACCACGCCCTGCATCAGGCGCGAAAGCTCCGCCGCCGCCGCCGGGGCGTTCGCCTCGGGCACTTCCAAGAGCAGTTCGTCATGCACCTGCAAGATCAGCTTGGCGTTCAGCCGCGCCAACTCCGGGCTGTTATAAACGCGCAGCATGGCCAGCTTGATGACGTCCGCCGCGCTGCCCTGAATGACCGTGTTCACGGCCTGCCTGCGCGCCTGGGCCTGCACCTGCTGGTTGCGCGAGAACAGCTCCGGCAAGAGCCTCCGGCGGCCAGCCAGCGTGGTCACGTAGCCGCGCGAAAGCGCCTCCTGCACCAGGCCCTCGTAGAAGTCCTTGAGCGTGCCCAGCTTCTCGAAGTAGCGGGCGATGAACTCCTTGGCCTGGTTGGTGGTGATGCCAAGCTCGCGCGCCAGCTTCTGCGGCCCCATGCCGTAGATCAGGCCGAAGTTGATGGTCTTGGCCCCGCGCCGCTCGTCCGGGGTGATGTCGCCCGCGTCCTTTTCGAACAGGAGCGCAGCGGTGCGGCTGTGGATGTCCTCGTCCTTCTGGAAGGCGTCCAGCAGGGCCGGGTCTTTGGAGAAGTGCGCCAGTACGCGCAGCTCCACCTGGGAGTAGTCCGCCCCCACGAAGAGCATTCCCGGCGAGGCCACGAAGCAGGCCCGCATGCGCGCGCCCTGCGGTCCCCGGATGGGGATGTTCTGCAAATTCGGACCGGAGCTGGAGAGCCGCCCGGTGGCCGTGGCCAGCTGGTTGAAGCGCGTGTGCAGACGGCCCGAGGCGTCCGCCAGGCGCGGCATGGGCTCCAGGTAGGTGGAGCGCAGCTTCTCCGCCACGCGGAAGGCCAGGATCGCCTCGATGATCGGGTGCTGCCCGGACAGCTTCTCCAGGGCGTCGCTGCCGGTGGAGAGCGCGCCGCCCGGGGTCTTGCCCGCGGGCTTGAGGCCCAGCTTCTTGAACAGCACCTCGGCCAGCTGCTGGCTGGAGCGCACGTTCAGCGGCGCGCCCGCCAGTTCCTGGATGCGCTTGCCGTGCAACTCCACCTCGGCGCTCACCTCGTCCAGAAAACTCCTGAACGCGGCGAAGTCGATGCGCACGCCCCGGCGCTCCATGGCGGCCAGCACCGGGATGAGCGGGGTCTCCAGGTCGCGCATGAGGTCCAGCAGCCCGGCGTCCTTCAAGCGCCGCGAGAGCACGCGCAGGCAGGCCAGCGCCGCCAGGGCCTGGGCATCCGGGTGCGGCGCCGGCTCATCGGACGGCGGGCTCTCAAGGGCCGCGTCCTCCGGGTCGGCGAAGGGGTCTGGCGCGATGAACAGGGCCGAGCGCAGGCGCTCGAAGGAATAGTTGCGGTCCTCCGGGTTCAGCAGGTACGCGGCCAGGCCCAGGTCAAACCAGGCCGCCAGCGGCACCGTGCCCCAGGCCGGGCTGCGGCGCAGCAGATCCTGCAGGCTGGGAACGGCGATCTGCGCAGCTGAAGCCAGCCGTGCCATGAGGGCCTCGTCCGGCCCGGCAAACACCAGCTCCCCCTCCTCGCCTTCCCCATCCGCAAGCGCGATGCGGAACCCGCCCGCCAGCCCGCCCAGCAGGCCGGGCACGCTCTCGCCGAGCGGCACAAGGCCGACGGTGCGGCCCGTGAAGTCCGGCAGGCCCGTGGCGTCGGCCACGTGGCGCAGGGTCAGGGGCGGGACATCTGCGGCGGCGGCAGGGGCGAAGGACAAAAGCGGCGCGGACGCGGCCTTGGCCTCGCCGGGAGGTGCGGACGCGGCAGGCGCGACAGGGGCGGCGGGCGCGCCGAAGAGCGAGAACTGCGGGGACGCCGCGGCCTTGGCGGCGGCCTTGGCCTTGGGCTTGGACGCCACCGGCGCGATGAACGAGGCCGTGGCCTCGGACACCGGCGCGGCCGGCGGGGCCAGCGGGGCGTGCGCGCCCTCCTGCCACGGCGGCGGGCCGCTGTACGAGGCCGAGGCCAGGGGCGCTGCCGCAGCGGCTTGCCCCGGCTGGGGAATCTCGCGCAGCAGGGTGCGGAACTCGTAGGTACGCAGGAACTCGGCCAGCTTGGCCACGTCCGGCGGCTGAACGGCCAGCGCGTCCAGGGTCAGGTCCGGGCAGCAGCCCGGGCGCAGGCGCGTGAGTTCGCGGTACAGGAACACGTCGTCCATGCGGCCTTCGAGCTTCTTGCGGAAGCTCTCGGGCAGACGCTTGTCGCCGTTCGCCTCGCCCTCGCGCAAATCTTCGAGAGTGGGAAAATCGTGGATGACCTTGAGCGCGGTCTTGGGGCCGACGCCCGGCAGGCCGGGGATGTTGTCCGAGCTGTCGCCCATGAGGGCCTGCAAGTCCGGCCACTGCGCGGGCTGGATGCCCAGCTCGGCGACAAAGTCGGCCTGGCTGGTGACCTTCTCGTTCTTGCCCGCCGGGTCCCAGAGGTACACGTTGGGCGTCAGGCACTGCTTCAGGTCCTTGTCCGAGGCCACCAGGATCACCGGGCGCTCGGCCTGGTGGGCCGCGGCCAGGCTGGCGATGCAGTCGTCGGCCTCAATGCCCTCCGACACGGTGAGCGGCAGGCCGAGCAGCCTCACGGCCTCGCGCAGGGGCTCGATCTGCACGGCGAGGTCCTCGGGCATCTTGGGCCGCTGCGCCTTGTAGGGCTCGAACAGCGCATGGCGGAAGTTCGGGCCCTTGCCGTCCATGAAGAAGCCCACGTACCTGGGCCGCTCGTCGCGCAGAATCCGCAGCAGGATGCGCAGCACGATGAAGATGGCGTTGGTGGGCAGGCCGTCGGAGCGCTTCAGGTCCGGGTAGGCGTAGAAACCCCGGTAGAGAAAGCTGGTGCCGTCGACGAGGTACAGCGGCTCGGCGTCGCCGAGGTTCAGGCGGGCTTTGAGGGACATGGCCTAAATCCGCTGGAACCCGGTTGTTTTGCCGCGCGAGAGCTTCTTGAGCACATACAGCTCCGGGTCCTTGCCGTCCAGGGCGGCCAGGGGAATCTCGGCCCGGCCAGCGCCCTTGTGCCCGCCCGCGGAGCCGATGTCGCCAAAGAGCGAGGCCGCGAACTTGCCGATGTCCTTGCGGATGCCGTCGCCTCGGAAGATGACCACCAGGGTGTCGCCGCACACGCCGGACACCGCGTCCCAGGAGATGGAGTGCACGCGCATGTAGAAGTCGGCCACCACCACCAGGATGTCCGGGCTGTCCACCTTGCCCAGGTGCGCGGTGAGGCCCGTGCCGATGCGCCGCAGGTTGTAGAACGCGCGGGAGAAGTAGCGCATCCATTCCAGGTGGTATTCGCTGCGCACGATGCGCGTGATGAGCGTGTGGTCCGCGTACTTGGACAGGTACTTGAAGGCGTTGATGTCCGCGTCGATGAACTTGCGCTGGAAATTCATGGTGTCGGCCTTGATGCCGTACAGAAGCGCGGAGGCCAGGAGCTTGGGCGGGCGGATCTGCAAACGCTGGAGGTATTCGGTGAGCATGGAGCAGGTGGAGCCGAACTTGGGGCGGATGTCGGTCACCGGGGCGGTGACGGGGTTGTCCGGCAGGATGGGATGGTGGTCGATGATCACCGTGTAGTCGAGCTTGGCCATCTCCGGGTGATGGTGCGGCTGGGAGTCCACCAGGGCGAAATGGTCATACTGGGCGATGAGGTTCGGGATGAGCTTGCGCGTGGGCACGCGCAGGTAGCGGATCATGGCCAGATTGTCGGGACGCTGGATCTCGTTCACATGTCCGATGCCGATATCCAGCACGCGCCGCGAGAGGATGGCCTTGAGCGCCAGGGCCGCCCCCATGGCGTCCGGGTCCGCGTTGATGACGATGAGCCAGCGCTGGTCCTTGGCGAGCAGGGGCAATAGCGCCTGGACTTTTTCGTCAGTCAGCTTGGATACGCCCATGGTCCGCCTTTTTGAGCGCCAGGGGCAGACCCGCCACCACGAGGTACGCCTCGTGGGACAGGGCCGCCACAGCCTGGTTGAGCCGCCCGAGTTTTTTCAGAAACCGCCTGGCCTCGCTTGAGGCAGGCAGGGGCGAGAAACCGATCTCGCAAGAAACAAGAATGATCCTGGTATCCTGGCAGTCGCAAAGAACCTCGATCAGGGCCTCGTGCAGCTCGGCCTCGCGCCCTTCCTGGGTGCAGACGTACAGCCAGAAGTCCAGGCTGTCCACCAGCACGGCCTTGTAGTCCTTTCTAGCCTCCTGCAGGGCGCGTGGCAAGTCCCGGCCCACCTCCACAACTGGCAGGGCGGGGTCGCGCCGCTCGCGGTGGGCCGCGATCTGGCTGCGGAAGGCCATGTCCTTGGCCTTGCCCGTGGCCAGAAACAAGGCCGGGCCGGGGCAGGCCTCCAAGAGCTTCATGGCGTAGTCCGACTTGCCGGACTTGTTCCCGCCGATGACGAAGGTGATCACGCGTCGGCCTCCAATTCCGCGCCAAGGCCCATCCTCGCAAAAACGGCCTGGCGCAGGCAGCGCAGGGAGTCGGACAGGGCGTCCGGGTTGAAAAGCTCCAGCACCACCACCCCGCCAGGAGCCAGCCCTTCGAGCAGGCGGAGCATCAGCGCCTGGCCGCGCGCGTCCAGCAGCGAAAGCGATGCGTGGCGCGCGGGATTCCGCGGGTCCGGGGCGTTCAGGTGCACCATGCGCAGACGCGGGGCAAGCCCCGGCAGGTCCAGAAAGTCCTCCTGCCCGTGCACCAGCATGTGCCCCAAGTCCAGGCACACGCCAAGGCCCTCGGCCTCAATCACCGGCCAGTGCAGGGGCAGGTCGCGGCCCTGGATGTTCTCCACCAGCAGGGACTCCGGCGGCAGGCCGCCCGTATCGAGCAGCCGCGCCAGCTCCGCAAGCTGCCCCGGCTCCCGGGGCGGATGCAGCACGAACGCGCTTGGCGCAAGGTGCTCGGCGCGTTGCCGCAGTTGAAGCACCACCTCGGCCACGCGCCGCGCGCCCGCCTCCCACGGCAGGTCGAGCGGCAGGTGCATGTGCCAGCTCACGGGCAATTGCGCAAGCCCGGGCGGCAGGTCCTCCCCGGTGTAGGCGAGGCAGGCCTCGGTCTCGAAAAAGGCCAGGGCGATCTCGTCATAGTCCGGGGCCAGGGATGCACAATTTTCCGCCACTCCGGCCGGCAAAACGCAGGAGGGCGCGGCCAGCACCCACGGCAACCTCTGCGCTTCCCCCGAACTTGCTGACGAATTCACGACAGGCACGACCTTTGCTTGATTGTCGCCAAACCCAGTCCCCCGCCAAGGAGGGGGCCGCCATGAACACATTGCGCGAGCGCCTGCAACACCTGCTGAACCCCCTGCACCTGTACTGCCGCCTGCGCGAGGCCGGGCTCACCGAGACCCTGGCCCGGGGCATGAGCCGCGCCTACGAGCGCGCCCTGTACCGCCGCCTGCTGGCGTAAGGCCGCAGGTCTCCAGCGTCCAAGGGGGGCGAAAACACCACGGCATCCCCAATACATCGTGGGCTGGCAGGACGCAATGCGAACTTCTTGCCCTGCGCGCCCGCCCTGGGCTAGACGTTGCGCAACGCAGCCCGCAAGCCCAGGAGGCCCGCAATGACGCCGCCCGACTCCATCGCCCTGGCCATCATCGACATGCAGAACGACTTTGTGCTGCCCGGGGCCATCGCCTGCGTGGCCGGGGCGGCGTCCACCCTGCCCTCCGTGCGCCGCCTGCTGGCGGAGGCGCGGGCCAGGGGCTGGGCGGTGGTCCATGTGACGCGCGAACACCGCGCCGACGGCAGCGATGTGGAACTCTTCCGGCGCGAAGCCTTTGGCAGGGGCCGGGGCATTTGCGTTGCCGGGACGCCAGGGGCGGACATCGTGCCCGAACTGGCCCCGCTGCCCGGCGAATACCGCCTGACAAAGCGCCGCTTCAGCGCCTTTTTGTTCACGGAGTTCGATGCGCTCCTGCGCCGCCTGGGCGTCTCAACCCTGGTGCTGGCGGGCACGCAGTACCCCAACTGCATCCGCGCCACGGCCGTGGACGCCATGAGCCGCGACTACCGCGTGATCGTGGTCACCGACGCCTGCTCGGCCCAGACCCCGGAAGTGGCCAGCCACAACATTTTCGACCTCTCGCGCATGGGCGTGTTTTGCGTGGAGTTCGACGGGCTTCCCGCGCTCCTGGCCGGACCCTGAGCAGCCCCGCCCCGGCCCCCGCCCTTGACCGTACCGGCTCTCCAGCATAGGAAGCCCGGCATGGCACTTATCAGCGTAAACAACCTGAGCATGAGTTTCGGCGGCCCCAAGCTGCTCGACGGCATCTCCTTTCAGATCGAGCCCGGGCAGCGCATCTGCATCGTGGGCCGCAACGGCGAGGGCAAGAGCACCCTCTTGCGCCTGCTTTCCGGCGACCTGACCCCGGACAGCGGCGACATCGCCCGGTCCGTGGGGCTCAAGGTGGCGCGCCTGTCGCAGAAGGTGCCCGAGGAACTCTCCGGCACGGTGTACGAGGTGGTCACCCAGGGCCTGGGCGAGCTTGGCAAGCATATCGCCCTGCATCACCGCGCCCTGGCCAGCGGCGACGCCGAGGCGCTGACCGAGGCGCAGATCGCCCTCTCCGACCTGAACGGCTGGGAGGCGCTGGCTGACGTGGACACCGCGGTGACGCGCCTGGCGCTCAACCCGGACCAGCGTTTCGAAGACCTTTCCGGCGGGCTCAAGCGCCGCGCCCTGCTGGCCCGCGCCCTGGTGGGCGAACCGGACGTGCTGCTGCTGGACGAGCCCACCAACCACCTGGACATCGACTCCATCGCCTGGCTTGAGGATTTCATCCTGCGCCACGTGAAGACGCTCGTCTTCATCACCCACGACCGCATGTTCCTCAGACGCATCGCCACACGCATCATCGAACTGGACCGGGGCAAGCTGGCCGACTGGACCTGCGACTACGACACCTTCGTGGAACGCAAGGAGGCCCTGCTGGCTTCCGAGGAAAAGGGCTGGGCCGAATTCGACAAGAAGCTCGCCCGCGAGGAGGTCTGGGTGCGCCAGGGCATCAAGGCGCGCCGCACCAGGAACGAGGGCCGCGTGCGCGAACTGAAGAAGCTGCGTGAGGAGCGCGCCAAGCGGCGCGAGCGCTCGGGCAACGCCACCATCATCGTGCAGGAGGCCGAACGCTCCGGCAGGCTGGTCATTGAGGCCAAGAAGATTTCCCACACCTGGCCCGGCAGCGAACATCCGGTGTTCAAGGACCTGGACCTGACCATCATGCGCGGCGACAAGCTGGGGCTCATCGGCCCCAACGGCGCTGGCAAGACCACGCTCATCCAGGTGCTGCTCGGCCGACTGAAGCCCACAAGCGGCACGGTGCGCCTGGGCACCAACCTTGAGGTGGCCTATTTCGACCAGCACCGCGAGGAGCTGGACCCGGACCTGAGCGTGCGCCAGTGCGTGGCCGAAGGCTCGGACCAGGTGACCATCGGCGGCCACACGCGGCACGTCATGGGCTATTTGAAGGACTTCCTCTTCTCGTCCGAGCGCGCCAACAGCCCGGTGCGCGTGCTCTCCGGCGGGGAGCGCAACCGCCTCCTCTTGGCGCGGCTGTTCACCCGGCCCTGCAACGTGCTGGTCATGGACGAGCCCACCAACGACCTGGACGCCGAGACCCTGGACCTGCTGGAGGACCGGCTGGTGGAGTATCCGGGCACGCTGATCATCGTGAGCCACGACCGCGCCTTCCTGAACAACGTGGTCACCAGCACCCTGGCCTTCGAGGGCGATGGCGTGGTGAACGAGTACGTGGGCGGCTTTGACGACTGGCTGCGCCAGCGCCCCCAGCCCGCCGAGGACGCGGCAGGCAAGGCGGCCAAGCCCGCCCTTGTGCGGCAGCCCGCGCCGGCCAAGTCCGCCGCCCAGGCCGCCCCGGCGCAACCCGGCAAGCCGCGCAAGCTCAGCTTCAAAGAGCAGCGCGAGCTGGAGACCCTGCGCGCGGAGCTCGCCGCCTTCCCGGCGCGCATCGAGGCCCTGGAAAAGAGCATCGCCGCGGCTGCGGAGAGCCTGGCCAACCCGGAGCTGTACAAGAAGGCGCCCAAGCTCCTTGTGGCCACGCGCAACGAGCTGTCCGACCTGGAGAGCGAGCTGGAGCAGGCCTTTGCCCGCTGGGAGGCCGCCGAAGCCCGCGTGGCCGAACTGACCGCCGAGGCGTAACGCCCCGGAAACCGCCGCCCACGCGCGGCCTCACCGCCCCGCCCTTTCCCTGCGCCTGCGAGAACAACCGAGTTCGCGAGTGATTCCCGTCTTGCGCACAAATCCCAATGCATGCTACGTAGTGAGCATGAAACCCTCGTTCGCCCTTCTGGGCCTCGCACTCATCCTGCTCACCCTGGCCACGGACACCGCCGCGGACGAGTCCGTGTTGCGGCGGCGGGTGCTCGTTCTGCACTCCTACGGCCCGGATTTCTCCTGGACCCGGGACCAGCACGCGGGAATCCTCTCCGTGCTGGAGTCGCCCCGGGTGCAGGCCAACTACCGGGTGGACTACATGGACGCCAAGCACCAGGAATCGCCGGAATATCTCGCCACGCTGCTGGAGCTCTTCCGCAAGAAGTACGTCGGCCAGCATTTCGACGGCGTCATCCTGACGGACAACAACGCCCTGGCCTTTGCGGCCAAGCACCGGGCTGAGCTGTTTCCAGACGCCTTCATTGCGGCCAGCGGCATCAACAACCTGCAATCAATCCCCAAGAACGCCGGCGACATGAACATCATTCTGGAGAGCGTGCCGCACGTGGAGACCTTGAACGCGGCGCTGCGGCAGAATCCCGGCACGCGCTCCATCTACGTGATGATCGACGACACCCTGACCGGACAAACCATCCGCCGCGATTTCCTGGAGCAGACGCGCGACTTGGCAAAGCGCGTGCACATCGAGGTGCTGCCGCCCAAGCCCCTGGCCTGGCTCATCCAGTTCGCGCTTGGGCGCGCCAAGGGCGATCTCCTCTATCTGCTGGTCTACTTCCAGGACCCCACGGGCCGGTCCTTCTCGCCCACAGAGGTGCCCAGGGCCATCGCCGCAAGCTCCCCTGTGCCGGTGTACGTGGCCTGGGACTTCCAACTGGGAACCGGAGTTGTCGGCGGGTGCGTCCAAAGCGGCTACGGCCATGGCCAAAAGGCCGCGCAGACCCTGCAGGAGCGTTTGTCCGGCATGCGGCCTCCCGCAGTGTATGACCAGACCCAGGGGATAGCCAAACCCACTTTCGACTACCGGGTTCTGGAGCGGTTCGGCATCCCGCTTTCAAGCCTGCCGCAAGACGCCGTGCTGCTCAACAGGCCGCAGAGCTATTACCAGAAGCACAGGCCCGTGCTCCTCGGCGCCCTGGGCGTCATCGGCATCCTCGGCGTCATCATTGCGCTGCTGGCCCAAAACGTGCTCAAGCAGCGCAAGATCAACCGAGGCAATGCGCGCATCCTGTCCCTGAACCGCGAAATGATCGAAATGCAGGTGGACCTCCTGTCCACCCTGGGCGAAGTCATCGAGACGCGCTCCCGGGAGACGGCCAACCACGTGCGCCGGGTGGCCGCGTATTCCGGGCTGCTCGGAAGGAAGCTCGGCCTTTCGCCGGAAGAAGTCACCCTGCTTGAAACGGTTTCGCCCATGCACGACGTGGGCAAGATCGGCATCCCGGAAATCATCCTGAACAAGCCGGAGCGGCTGACGAGCGACGAGCATGACATGATCAAGCACCATACGGTCATTGGGCACAAGATTCTGCATTCCTGCGAGCGGAAGCTCATGACCGGCGCGCGCGACATCGCCCTGCAGCACCACGAGCGCTGGGACGGCAGCGGCTACCCCTGCGGGCTCAAGGGCGAGGAGATCAGCGTGCTTGCGCGCATCACGGCCCTGGCCGACGTGTACGACGCCCTGTCCACCGAGCGGGTCTACAAGAAGGCCTGGCCCAGGGAGGAGGTGCTCGAATACATCCAGGAGCAGCGCGGCGCCATGTTCGACCCCAGGCTGGTGGACCTGCTCTTCGAGAACCTGGAGGAGGTCGAGGCCATCAAGCTGCGGCTGGCCGACGCCCCCTGCGACGAGGAGGGCTTCTGCCTGTCCGGCCCCCTGGTCTGCCCGCTCAAGGAGGGCTAGGGCTTTCGGCTGCCAAGCCAACCCGCACACCAGTCAGTGCCGAATCGCGCGCGGCAAGAGTTCCGTTAGGAAAAAGAAAAAACGGGCTACAGCGTTTCTGCCGTAACCCGTTGATTTCCTTGGTGGAGATGAGGAGGATTGAACTCCTGGCCTATGCGTTGCGAACGCATCGCTCTCCCAGCTGAGCTACATCCCCAAGGGCGCCCTGTGAATGCGGGCGGAAGCGTTGTTTAGCGGTTTTCTCACGGGTGGGCAAGTTTTTTTTGCGTCGCCGCCGCAGGGGATTGCCGTGGAGCCTGCCCCTCCGGGGTCTCCCCGGCCGGGACCTCCGCCTTTGGAAAGCGCAGCTTCAGGTACGGGGCCTCGGTCGTGCCCGAAATGATGCTCCAGCGGTACGCGCCACGGGGCGTGGTCGGGGTTTGCTGCGCATTGTGCTCCAGCACCTCGATGCCCTCGGCCAGGGTCACGGCCAGGCTGCCCTCGGTCTTCACGCCAAGGGCACGCGCCTCGGCCCCGGGCACCACGGCCCGCACCTTGAGCCGCACCGTGCCGTCCTGCCCCACGCCGTAGGAAATGGGCGTATCGAGCTTGTTGAACACCAACAGGTTTCGGTCCATGACCCAGGTTCCGCCCGCGCTGAAGCGCACGCGGCCATCACCGATGGAGTTTGCGCCCTGGATGCGCTTGTCGCCCTTGAACGCCTCAAGCTCCTTGGCAAGCGGGGCCAGGGCCTCGGCCTTGGCCGCGGCGAGCTGCCCTTCTTCCTTGAGCCTGCCCGCCTTGGCCTCGGCATTCACGCGGCGCAGGGCGAGCCAGGCCTCCGGATGCACCGCCGTGCCCTCCATGTAGGCATGGTAGGTCCCGTCGGACTCGATCTTGATGCGGGCGATGTAGTTCTGCGGCACCCAGCACCCGCCCAGGAGCGCGAGCACGGCAAGGCTGGCCGCCAGGGCGGCGCATCGGGAAAAGGCTGTGCGGGTCATGCGGGGCGCTCCTCTGGTTTCAATGATGCTACTCCCGGCGCGAAGGGCTGGCAAGGCGCAGGTTCCAGGCGCCGCAGCCCCCTGGCGGGCCAGCCCCCCCGCGCCTTACTTGACAGGGGGGCGGCGAGCCCCTACCTTCCGCCTCACACAAACACCAAGGAGTCACCCTCATGGCTTACGATATCCGCCTGGTCAAGCTCATCAACGGCGAAACCGTCATCGGCAAGTGGAGCGACGACGGCCAGACCATCAACGATCCCGCCGTGATCCAGACCGTGCCCATGCAGCAGGGCGTGCAGATGATGCTGCTGCCCTTCGGCTACCCCTTTGAGCAGGAGATCACCGGCTCCATCTCCACCAAGCACGTGCTCTACGAGTACACCAAGGCTCCCGAGGAGTTGAAGACCAAGTACCTCGAGGCCGCCAGCAACCTGACCCTCTCCGCTCCCGGCGCGGGCAACCTCTCCCAGCTCATCACCAAATAGACCAAACATCCGCCTGTAATGCAGAGGGGGCGGCGGGACGACCGGTCCTGCCGCCCCCTTTTTCCGCACAACGCCCCCAAGGAGCCACCGCGTGAAGGAACTTCTGCCCCTGCTTCCCCGGCCCAGCCGATACCTCGGCAACGAGTGGGGCGTGGTCCGCAAGGACGCTGCCGCCGTGCGGGGGCGCATCGCGCTCGCCTTCCCGGATCTCTACGAGGTGGGCATGAGCTACCTCGGCCAGAAAATCCTGCTGCACGCCATCAACCAGCACGCGGACCTGCTGGCCGAGCGGGTCTACTCCCCCTGCGTCGACGCGGCCGCAATCCTGCGCGCCCACGACACCCCGCTGGCCACGCTGGAGACCGACACGCCGCTGGCGCGGATGGACGCGGTGGGCTTCAGCCTGACGCACGAGCTTTGCTACACCAACGTGCTGTTCATGCTCGACCTGGCGCGGATTCCCCTGCGCGCGGCCGAGCGCATGACCGGCGGGCCAGACAGCGCAAAGGAAGGCGGTAACGGCGGCGCGCCCTGGCCCATCATCATGGCCGGAGGCGGCGCGGGCTACAACGCCGAGCCGCTGGCCGAGTTCCTGGACCTGCTGGTGCTGGGCGACGGCGAGGCGGTCATGCCCGAGCTGGTGAGCCGCATCGCCGACGCGCGCAAGGCCGGAACGCCGCGCGAAGCGCTGCTGCGCGATTTGGCGACGATCCCCGGCGTGTACGTGCCGGCCTTCTTCGCCTGGGACGGCCCCGGCCAGCCGGTGCGGCCCCTGGTGCCCGGGTATGAGCGCGTGGAAAAGGCCATCGTCGCAGATCTTGCCAGCGCGCCCTTCCCCCTTTCCCCCGCCGTGCCCTTTGGCCAGGCCGTGCACGACCGCTACACCATCGAGCTGGCGCGCGGCTGCACGCGCGGCTGCCGTTTCTGCCACGCGGGCATGGTCTACCGCCCGGTGCGCGAGAAGACCCCGGAACAGCTGGGCGACATGCTCTCCAAGGCCATCGAGGCCACGGGCTTCGAGGAGGTCTCGCTGTTGTCGCTCTCCACCGGCGACTACTCCGCGCTGGACACGCTGTTCGAGACCGTGTTCGACCGCTGCGCCGCCGAGCAGGTGACCATCTCCCTGCCCTCCTTGCGCGTGGGCTCCCTGTCGGAGCGCATCATGGCCCGCATGGCCAGCATCCGCCGCACCGGCGTCACCCTCGCGCCCGAGGCCGGCAGCCAGCGCCTGCGCGACGTCATCAACAAGGGCGTGGACGAGGACGCGCTCATCGCCCATGTGCGCACCCTGTTCGAAAACGGCTGGCAGCAGGTGAAGCTCTACTTCATGCTCGGCCTGCCCACGGAGACCGACGCCGACCTGGACGCCATCGTGGACCTGTGCGTCAAGGTGCGCGACGCCGCCGGACGCCACGTGAAGCGTTTGCAGGTCACCGCCGCGGTCTCGCCCTTTGTGCCCAAGACGCACACGCCCTTCCAGTGGGAGGGGCAGATCAGCATGGAGGAGATCCGCCGCCGCATCTACTACCTCAAGGACGCGCTCAAGCCGTACAAGCGCATCACCCTCAAGTACCACCAGCCGGAAATGAGCTGCCTGGAGGGCGTGTTCTCGCGCGGGGACCGCCGCCTGGGCAAGGTCATCGAGACCGCGTACCGCAAGGGCGCGCTGTTCTCCAGCTGGAAGGACCACCTGCGGCTGGAGCCCTACCTGGAGGCCCTGGCCGAGCACGGCCTGACTGCCGAGGAGTTCCAGGGCCCGCGCGATCCCGCCGCGCCCCTGCCCTGGGACCACCTGAGCTGCGGCGTCTCCAGGAAGTTCCTGCTCGCCGAGCGCGAACGCGCCCTGGCCGAAAAGATCACGGACGACTGCCGCTACGGTGCCTGCCGCAACTGCGGCGTGTGCAACATGCAGGGCCGCGCAAGCGAACTCGCCCGGCAGGCGCAGACTGCGGACATCCGCCCCCGCGTGGTCTTTGCCCGGCGTGACCAGGAAACCACGGACGGCGCCGAGGCCGACGCCGCTGCCCAGGGCAGAACAGCCCAGGCCCCGGCTGGCGGGCAGACGGCAACGGCCCACAGCACGCCTCCGCCAGCCCTGGCGCAAAACCCGGCCGCAAGTCCGCCCCGCGCCAACCCGCCCCATAATCCGCCCATGGGCGGCAAGAAGCCGCTCCCGCCGGACCTCGGCCTGTCCGACCGCAAGGCCCAGTACCGCATCTGGTACGAGAAGCGCGCCGAGGCCGCCTATTTGAGCCAGCTGGAATTGCAGAGCATTCTTGAGCGCGCGCTCAGGCGCACGCGCTTCCCCCTGTCCTTCAGCGCGGGCTTCCACCCCATGCCGCGCATCTCCTTTGGCCGTGCGCTGCCCGTGGGCGTGGAGAGCGTGAGCGAATGGTTCACCCTCACCCTGCGCGAGGCGCTCAAACCGGAGTACGTGCTGGACGTGCTGGCCGCGCAGATGCCCGGCGGACTCGACCCGGTGCGCATCGAGGAGCTGCCGGTGCTGAAGCGGCCCGTGCAGGCCGTGCGCGAGACCTTCCTGGTGCGCTATGTCGGCGGCGAGGACGAGGTGGTCCGCTGGCGGGCCTCCTGGGCGGAGTTCATGAAGCAGGACGTGGTGATGTTCGACCGCAAGAGCAAGAACGGTCCGAAGCCCACGAACCTGCGCTCCCTGGTGGCCAGCGCCGAGCCCAGGCACGACGGGACCATGGCGCTCACCTTTGACTGGTCCAAGGACTACATGAGCCCGCAGGCATTGGTGCTGGCCGTGAACACGCCCATCAGCCCGCTTGCCGCGCATCTGCTCAAGGTGGGCCAGCAGTTCCCGGAGGGATAACGGGGAACATTCCCAAGGCAACGGCGGCGTTTAGCCCCGGCCAGCCTTGCCGGGCACAGCGACAACCCGCACCCTGTTCCGCGGCGCAATGGAGAGGCTTCCCATGCCCAGCACGCAACAGTCCCGGACCGCCCTCAGCTACCTTGCCGTGGTTGCCTTGAGCGTTCTGGCGCTGCAAACCGTGGTCGTCATCGCGCACGAATTCACCCACAGCACCGTGGCCTGGCTCCTCGGCCAGATGGACAGCCCCGGGGACATCATCTGGGGCAACCCTTTCACCTTGAGCGGCTGGGATGAGGGCGTCGAGTACCACAGGCTGTTCGCAGCCGGGCAGCTCACGGAGGCCGCCATCATCGGCGTCAGCCCCCTTCTCCTGCACGCGGGCATCGTGAGCTGCGGGCTTGCGCTGCTCGTGCGGGGCAGGCCGCGGAACCGCTGGGCCTTCCACGCCCTGTACTGGTTCGTGGTGACCAACCTGATGGAGCTCATTGCCTACCTCCTCATGCGCGCCTTCGCCTCCGGCGGGGATACCGGCATCTTCAACCGAGGGATGCAACTGAACCCTTGGTTCCTGTTCTGCCTAGGCAACCTCGCCCTGGCAGCCTGGCTTGGCGTGCTTTTCGGGAAGGTCTTGCCACGCATGAACGCCCGCTTCGCCGCAGAAAATCCGCTCGGGCAATGGCTCATCCTGGGGCTGACGGCCTTCGTCCTCTTTCTCTGGGGCAGCGGACTGCGCATCGTGCTGTACGTGTACCCCGACCCGCAGTGGCTGTTCGGCCTGCTGGGCTTCGCGGCCTTTGGCGCTGCGCTGGCGCTGTGCCAGCCTTCACGGCCCTGGATGGCCCGGCGCACGCAGGCGCGCTGAGGCCGCCGATCCAGCGGGGACATTCCCGGGCGGATGTATGCCTCGTATCCTACTGCGCCGGGGGCACCGGCACGGTTGCGAAGGGCCGCGTCGGGTCCGGCTTGAGGGTGCCCTTGCCGGGAAAGATGGCGTCGTACTGGAGGTTGTCGCCCGGGATGGTGAAGTAGCCCTCGCGCACGGCCTGGGGCGCGCCCAGGCGCAGCAATTCGCTTACCGTCACCAGCTCATAGCCCCGCTTGCGCAGGGCGGGCAGCAAGCGCTCCAGGATCTCGAAGCTCTTTTGCGGCACGGCGTTGGCGTGCAGCAGGATGATCGAGCCCGGCCGCACCTGGGCCAGGGCGTTTTTCGCAAGCACATACGGCGCATTGTGCTCCTCCTCGCGCTCCCCATCCACGTCCCACTGGATCACCGGATAGCCCAGCTCCGCAAGGGTGTTCAGCGCCAGCTCCGAGCTGCGGCCATAGGGCAGGCGCATGAGCGCCAGCCCCTGCGGCACGCGGTCCATTTCCCGGTCCAGCCCCCTGGCCGCCGCCCTGCGCCCAAGCTCCACGCGCAGGTTGGCGTACTGCACCTCGGTGAGCCGCATCTGGCTCTCGATCTCCGCGCGCGTCATGAGCGCCAGATTGCCGTGGGTCCAGGTATGGCTCGCAAGCTCGAAGCGCGGGTCGGCCATGAGCTGCATGGCGGGTTCCGGGTGCGAGCGCATCCACTTGCCGCCCGCGAAGAAGGTGGCCTTGGCGTTGCTTGCCCGCAGCAGGTTGATGATTCTGTTGTTGTAGCCCGCCACGTTGTTGGCCCGCTCGCAGAGGTCGAAGGTCACGGCCACGAGCTTGCGGCGGGATTGCGGCTGTACCCGGCGGATGGCCCCGTGCAGGGCGGCGGGCACGGGTTGCCGCGCGGCGAGGGCGGCCCCGGGGGCCAGAACCGGGGTGCTCGGGTCCGGCTCGCCCACCGCGCCGATGACGCGGTCAACGTCGCTCCCGGCAAGCTCCGCCGGGGACCAGAGCCCGCGCAGCAGGGCGTCCGAGCCGAAGCGCAACCCGGCAGGCGGCTCCGACGCCTTGGCGGCGGGCGGTCCAGCCGCGAGGCTGGCCGGAGCAAGACAGAGCATGAGACCGAGAGACAGAAGCAAAAAGCGCGGCAGCATCTTCATCAAACGAACCTCCAGAAAAGTCGGCTGCCCCACCGGCCAGGGGCTACTGCGGCACGACGCCGGGAATGATGATCTCCGACTCCTTCAGGGCGTCGGACGGAGCGGGCTGAGTGGGCTTTTCCGGCTGCTGCTTCTCGCCTTTGAGCGCCGGGCGCAAGGGCAGCCCGGCCTTGCGCTTCTGCTCAATCTCCGCCGCGGCGGCTTCCAGGCCCACATAGCGGGCGCTGGTGCTCGGGTGGGAACTGCCCATGGTGATGGCCCCGGGGTTCTCCACGGCCATGCGCCGCCAGATGTCCGGCACGTTCTGGATGCTGTACCCGGCCCGCGCGGTGAAATAGAGCCCCGCGTAATCGGCCTCGGCCTCGAACTCCTGACTGTAGGCGTTGGCACCGATCTGGCCGCCCACGTTGGGGTTCACTCCGGTCAAGATGGCGATGGGCAGGTCGAACAGCAGCGCGCCGAGCAACGCGTTGCCCCGCTTTGCGCCGATGTGCTTCATTGTGTTGTGGGCCAGCTCGTGTCCCAGGATCGCCGCAAGCTCATCGTCAGACTGCACGAACTTCATCATGCCGGTGTAGACGACAATGTTTTCGCCATCCGCGTACGCGTTGACCATGGGATTCTGCTTGAGCAGAAGGCCATGCCCGCAAAGACGCGCAGGGGTGATGCCGACTTCCAGCGGCGCGCCGGCGCGCTCCAGCGCCAGCTTCAGGGGGGCGCCCGTGGCCAGCGCCTTGTCCATGGCGGCCAGCGCCTCCTTCTTGCTCGCAACCGGCCGCCCCTCCACGGACGACAGCACGTCGCCGGGCTGGATTCCGGCAGCCCTGGCCGGACTGCCCGGGGCCACTTGGTACACGGTGACGCGGTCGCCCACGCCGACCACGCTGGCCAACGCGGGCCGATAGTCCTTGGGGAAGTCCCCGGCTGCGGCGAAGCTCATCCCCAGGCCGTAGGACAGCAGATCTCCGCACAGCTCCACGTTGGCGCTGCGCAGCGCCCAGCCCACGCGGTCCAGGCGCTCCAGCTTGGTCATATAGTCGCGCATGGCCATCTCCTGCTGTTTTCTCGCCTCATCCCCCACGCGGGAGGAATCGACAACAGGCAGGTTGGCCTGCGGGGCGCAGGCGCACAGCAGCAGGGCGCACAGCGCGCAGAACACGAAACGCGGGCAAGGCATACGGAACCTCCAGTGACGGCAGCCCCTTGGTCTGCGGACGCAAGGCAAAACAAGGAGACTGCGGCGCATACCGACTACATGATGCCGCCGCATGAAGGCAAGCGGCCACGCATGCCTCCCCCCCTCTTTTGCCCGCCATGCGGCTACTTGCCGCCAAAGACCTTCTTGAGCAGCGAGGTGGTGCGCTCCGCCGGGTTGGTGCGGATGTCCTTCTCCTCCTGGGCGATCAGGGTGAACAGTCCGTCCTGGGCCTTGGCGTTCACGTAGGCGTCCAGGTCCAGGCCATAGGACTGGGCAAGGCTTGCCGCCAGCGGATTGGCCGCAAGGCGCTTGTAGGCCTTGGCCACGCCCACGGAGTCCGTGGCCTTGGAGATGATGGGCTGCATCAGCTCGGCGATCTTGGCTCCGCTCGACTTGCGGAAGTACTGCGTGGCCGCGTCCTGCGGGCCGGTGAGGATGCCCTTGGCGTCGCTGACGCTCATGTTCTTGACCGCGTCGCCCAGGATGTTCGCGGCCTGGGGGACCGCCTTTTCCGCCGCGCGGTTCATGGCCAGCACCAGATCGTCGATGAGTTGGCCCTGGCCCGCGAGGCGCAGGGGGCCTTCCAGCTTTTGCAGTTGTTCCGGCAGCAGGATGCGCACGGCCTGGTTGCCGAAATAGCCGTCGGTCTTGCCCAGGCTGGCGATGGACGTGCTGACGCCCTTGCCCAGGGCCTCCTTGAGCCCCTTGGTGATGTCCGTGTCCGACAGCCCGGCCCCAAGGGCGGTTGTGGCGGTGGAGCCGCCCTGCTGCACGGGGACCTGCTGCTGGACCTTGTCCAGAACATCGGCCCAGCCAGCCAGGGCGGGCGGTGCGAGAAGGGCCGCGCCGAGGAGCGTGGCGGCGAAAAGGCGCAGGGGCATGGTGAGGGAACGTTTCATGGCGGCCTCCTGAAGGTCGGACGGTTTCGAGCCTGTCTGAGCATATCCCTTGGGGAGGCGCTCGGCAAGAATCTCCGGAAGCGTTCCTGGTCCGCATCATGCATATAGGCGCGCAGGAGGAAAAAAACTCATGCGCATCAATCCACATCTTGCCAACCAGATGTACCTGAACTCCGGCGACGAGGACAAGACCTGCCTTTCAACAGGCACCTATACCGGCCTGGCGGCGGCGAAATACATCAAGGACAACGACAAGGACGGCGACAAGTGCCTGTCCGCCGACGAGGTGACCCTCTCCGCCGAGGCCTTCGCCAAGCTCGACGCCGACAAGGACGGCAAGGTGACCAAGGATGAGATGAAGGCCTCGCTGGCCGGCAAGGACAACGAAATCTACCAGTACTACAAGAACGGCGGCGCAACCGCCGAGACGCCGGACATCACCTCAGCGCTGTTGAACAATTCCAACTCAAGCAGTACGACCTCTGGCACCTATGCAGGCTTGGCGGCCAAGCGCTATCTGGCCGACAAGGACAAGAACGGGGACGGCGTGCTCAGCAGCGACGAGGTCTCCCTCACGGCCGAAATCTTCACCAAGATGGACAAGGACGGCGATGGCAAGGTGACCAGGGCCGAGCTGAACTCCGTGCTCTCCAGCAAGGACAGCGCCATCAGGAAGTACTACCAGAACGGCGGCACCAGCGCCGTTACGGACTTGACATCCACGTTGCTGGCGAAAATTTAGGGGCATGAGCCCGGCAAACGGCAGCGACGAATTCCCCTCCCTCGGCCCGGCGACCGGCCAGGGCGAGGGGGTGCGCATCTACGGCAAGGAAGGCTGCCCGCACACCAAGCGGGCCAGGGCCGCGTTGCCGCGCGCGCTTTTCGTGGACGTGCTGGCCGACCCGGCCGCGCTGGAGGAGATGCTCCGGCTCTCCGGCGGGGTGCGGCGCATCCCGGTCATCGTCCAGAGTGACGGGCACGGCGACGCCGTTCAGATCGGCTTCCAGCGCGGGGCCTGACACATCTGAACGCCGGGCCGTGCGCCTGCGCACCAGGAAAAAGAGCCGACGGGTCACCCCGCCGGCTCTTTTCGCGTCATGTGGACGCGCTTCGGTTAGCGCAGGCCGCGCACCCGGTCCAGCACGGCCTCCAGCACCTCGGTCTCTGTCAGGTGCGTGGTGTCCACCACCATGGCGTCGGGCGCGGGCATGAGGGGCGCGATGCTGCGGGTGCGGTCCTGCTCGTCGCGCTGGCGGATGCTCGCCGCGATGGCGGCAAAATCCGCCGGGCGGCCCTGGCTCTCAAGCTGGCGGCAGCGTCTGCGCGCCCGCTCGTCCGGGTCGGCGTCGAGGAAGAACTTGTGCGCGGCGTCCGGGAACACCACCGTGCCCATGTCGCGGCCCTCGGCCACCAGCGGCGTGGTCTGGCCCAGGCGGATCTGCGCCATCTTCATGTACGCGCGCACCGAAGGGGCCACAGCCAGTTGCGAGGCCCAGCGGCCCGTCTCCTCGCTGCGGATGGCCTCGGGCAGGGGCTGGCCGTTCAACAGCAACTCGGTGTCCTGGCCGCTGCCGCGCAGGGAGAACTCGAAATCGCCCAGCTTCTGCTGGAGTATGCCCTGGCTCCAGTCCCAGGCCCCCTCGCCCAACGAGTGGGCCGCGGCGCGGAACATGGCCCCGGTGTCCAGGAATGCCAGGCCGAGTTCAGCGGCCAGACGTTTGGCCAAGGTGCTCTTTCCCACTCCGGCGGGTCCGTCCAGGGTAACGATCATCGGGGGCTTCCTAGCCATGCAGGATATCCTCCAGGGCCTTCAGGAAAGCCTCGGTTTCGGGCTGCGTGCCCACGTTGACGCGGATGTTGCCCGCCAGGCCGAAGCTTTTCAGGTGGCGCACGATGATGCCGCGCTTGAGCAGCTCCTCACAGACCAGGCCAGCCGAAAGCGGCGGGCGGAACATGACGAAATTGGCCTGCGAGGGCCAGACTTGGCAGTCAAGCTCCGGCAGGCGCTTGAGCAGCAGCTCCCGGCCCTTGAACACCACCTCCAGGGTGGCGGAATAGAAATTGTCGTCCTCCAGCACGGCCAGGGCGGCCTCCTCGGCCAGCAGGTTCACCGTGAACGGAGGCCGCGCGCGGCGCACGTGGTCCGCCAGCCACAGGGGCAGCGCCCCGTAGCCCAGGCGCAGGCCCGCCAGGCCGTAGGCCTTGGAAAAGGTGCGCAGCACCACCACGTTGTCCATCTCCGGCACCAGATTCAGCATGGAATATTCTTCCGGCGGCCAGGAGAAGTCCATGTAGGCCTCGTCCACCACAAGCACCGCGCCCTTCGGCAGCACGCTGGAAAGCACTTGCAGCTCCTCGGCCCGGGCGGCAAGGCCGGTGGGGTTGTCCGGGGTGGTGACGAAAACCATGGCCGTGTTGTGGTCCGCGGCCTCGGCCAGGGACTCCAGCGGCAGGCGGTAGTCCTCGCCGCGCGGAACCTCTCGGTACTCCACGCCGCAGAGCCGCGCGGTGAGGGCGTACATGCTGAACGAATGCTCGTAGCAGACCACGTTGTCCTTGCCGGGCTGGGCAAGCACGCGGAACAGCAGGTCGATGACCTCGTCGGACCCGTTGCCCGCCACCACATGTCCTTCCGGCAGGCCCATGGCCTTGGCGATGGCCGCGGCAAGGCGCGGGCTGTGGTTCTGGGGATAGCGGAACGCCTGCTCCGCCGCCCGGACGATGGCCGCCTGCGCCAGGGGCGAGACGCCGAGCGGGTTCTCGTTGCTGGCCAGCTTGATGACGTGCTCAAGGCCGTATTTGGCCTTGATCTCCTCCACCGAGAGGCCCGGCACATAGGGTGTGAAATCAAGAATTTCTGGCCGGACACGGTGGCTTGACATGGGCGCTTCCTTTTCTTTGACGCGCGGAGACTGTGCGCAATAATAACAAAAACAACACCGGGGGCGGCGCCTCTTCGGGCCGCCCCCGCCTGTGCCGCACGCGGCAAATTCATCCGCCCCGGGGACCGGGCGCGCGGACTGCTACTTCGCGGGACGAATGGTGAGCACCGGGCACTTCGCGCCCTTGACCACCTTCTCGGCCACGGAGCCGAAGAGGATGCGGTCGATGCCCTTGCGACCGTGGGTGCCCATGATGATGAGGTCAGCGGCTTCCTTCTCGGCAGCGCTGAAGATCTCCTCGGCCGCGTAGCCGGTGACCACATGGCCCTCGGCCTGGACGCCCTGGAAATTCTCATTCAAGAAGGCGCTCATGGTGGCTTCCGCGCCGGTGACGATCTCGCCCACGAAGTTCTCGATGGAACTGGGCGGCACATGGAAGCCGACATATTGGGACAGGGACGGGGCCACGTACAGGCAGACTATCTTGGCTCCAAGGCCCTGGGCCAGAATCCTTGCATACTCGGCCACTGCGGGGCTGTGTTCGGAAAAGTCCACTGCGCACAGAATCTTCTTGACTTGGGCCATGGCGCCCTCCCTCTTCGGTGACTCGCGGGTTGCCCCCTTTCGACGCAGGGGGGAAGCGGAGACAATGTGAAAATAATCACCCGAGTTCATTAATGCAAGGAAAAAAAGCGCCGATACAGAATACGCCAAGAGAACGTCCCGGTGCGTGGCGCGGCCCGCCCCGGATGGACAAGAGACAAGGCATCGGGTATCCGGGGCATTGGGGACGCGGAAGCGCGCCCCGCATGGAACGGGCAACTTTTTCCCCCTGGCGAGAACAAAATACTCTGCAATTTCAGCGAATACGCTGCGCGTCGCCTTGGCATGGTCTCTGCACAATTCTAGCAAACCACAGGATGAGGAGCAGCCATGAAAATCCATCCTGACCAGTTGGAGAGCGTTCGTCTGGACCCGACCACCCAGACGAGCCGAGGCACACAGTCCAGCACCGCCTTTGGCGACATCTTGAGCCAAGAGGTCACGAAGACGGGCGCGCAGTCCACGTCCAGCATCGCTTCCCTGCCCCCTCCGGGAGGGCTCGGCGCCTTAAACGCCCTCATCGGGGCCCAGGAGGTCGAGGCCACACCCCCGGTAACCCAGGCGGAGAATGCGATCATGGACAAGGTGGACAGCGTGCTCAACAAGTGGGACCAGTACGCCCAGAGCCTGCAAAGCACCGGCAGCTCCACCAGCCTCAAGCAGGCTTACGGAGTCCTCGACGACATCGACGGGGCCGTGCGGCAGATACGGGGCGACAATCCCGACCTCGCCGAGAAGCACCCCGCCCTCCAGGGCGTGGTCTCGGAACTTGAGGCCATGACGGTGACGGAACGCATCAAGTTCAACCGGGGGGACTACACCGCCTAGGCGGTCCTTCCATCCGGGCTCCCGCCGTGGTCGCGGGCCGGAAAACTCTTGAGCATGGCGTACTTGGGCCCAAGCTGTCCAAGTACGCTGCTCCAGAGCAGCATCTCCCCCGCCAGCACCGGCGCGAACGCCGTATCCAAAAGCCTTTGCTCCACTTCCCGGCCCGCAGCCGCCCAGCCGTCGCCCTCGCGCGCCTGCTTCACCCTTCCCAGGGTCACATGCGGGCGAAAGTTCCTGGCCTCCGGCGCACAGCCGCAGGGCGCAAGCGCCCGGTTGACCGCACCGGCCAGCCGTGCGCAGGCCTCGCCGCCTTCGGCCAGCCCCACCCACAGGGTGCGCGGCGCGCCCCGCTGCGAGAAAAAACCGCTCCCGCCCAGGCGCAGGCGCACGGGCGCGAAGTCCACGCCCCGCAGCGCTGCAATGATTCCCGGCAGGCGCGCCTGCTCCACCTCTCCCAAAAACATGAGCGTCACGTGCCAGTTGCCGGGTCTGGTCCAGGAAACGCGCGAGGCGAGCCGCCCGGCCAGGCTTTGGACCAGGGCGTCCAGGCCGCGCTGCCAGGCGTCCGGCAGCGGCAGACCCACAAAGCAACGGACGGAAGAGCGGGCGGGATCAGCCATGCGCCTCTCCAACTGCCGGACTATTTGACGAAGGTCGCAAGCCCGAACAAGGCCCCGGCAACGCTTTGGGCCTTCACCGCCGTGCGCGCGCCGCGGAACAGAAAGCTCTCGGCCCGCTCGCCGCCGGGCCAGGCCCAGGCGATCCACACCGTGCCCACGGGCTTCTCCCGCGTGCCGCCCGTTGGTCCAGCGATGCCGGAGATGGCCACGGCGCAGCCTTGCCCCTCGGGCATTCCCGGCAGGGCCAGCGCGCCGCGCGCCATGGCCAGCACCACGGGCTCGCTCACGGCCCCGTGCGCCGCGATGAGCGCCTCGGGCACGCCGAGCAGGCCGGTTTTCAGCGCATTGGAATAGGACACCACGCCGCCGTGGAACCAGGCCGAGCTGCCCGAGAGATTGGTCAGCGTGCTGGCCAGGAGCCCGCCGGTGCACGACTCAGCCACGGCCAGCATCCAGCCGCGCCCGGCCACAAGCCGACCGGCCTCGGAGGCCAGGCGCTCCAGCCGCAGCGTGTCTTCCTGCTCCAGCAGCTCCGGCTTTGCAAACTTCTTCCTCATGCGCCCCCCATCCGAGCCCAGGCCCCGCGTGCAAGCATTCTCGCTGACCTTGTTTACAGAACAGGGCCGCGCGTGGCAATTGAAAGCCATGGACGACACCTCCCAGCCGGAGCCACTCGGCCAGCGGGCCGCAAACCTGCTGCAACGCCTGCGTCTGCGCCGCCGCGAGCCCTGGAACTGGCTGGTGCAGACGTTCTTCGCCACGCTCTTGCCGCCGGGGCTGCTCTTCCACAGCGCGCCCCTCATCGCGCTCTCGATTTTGGGCATGCTGGCGGGCTGCCTGCCCCTGCCCCTGCCGCCCATGCAGCACACCGAGGCCAGACGGCTGGCGCCGCACATCGAAAAACTCATCGGCCTGGAGTGCGCCTGGCTGGCCGAGCCCCTGACGCCCCGCAAGAAGCGCCAGCTGCTGTTCCTGGCCCTGGGGGTTCCGCTCACGGCCCTGCTCCTCTGGCTGCAGGACCTCGGCCCCATCGGGCTGGCCATCGTGGTCTGGGCGCTCTACCACATGCGCCGCCGGAACATCGCGGACGGCATAGACCCGTGAGCGCCCGCGGCCCGGCATTCCGCTTCCCGCAAATTCCCCCTTTATTCCCGGCCCGGCTTTGGGTACACGGCTGGGAGCGCGCCTGTCGGCCTCAAGGTCGCTGCGCCCCCATTTCAAGGAGATGACCATGCTTGACCTGAAATTCGTGCAAAAAAACCTGGACGCCGTGAGCCAGGGCCTGAAAAAGCGCTGCAAGACCGAACCCGATGTGGCCGAGTTCGCCCGCCTCGACGAGGCGCGCATCGCCCTCATCCGCGAGGCCGAGGCCCTCAAGGCCGAGCGCAACCAGGGCTCCGGCGAGGTCGCCAAGCTCAAGCGCGCCGGGCAGGACGCCAGCGAACTCATGGCGCGCATGTCCAGCATCGGCGAGCGCGTCAAACAGCTCGACGCCGAGCTGGCCGTCATCGAGGCGCAGGAGTCGGACTGGCTCCTGAAGGTGCCGAACATCCCGCACGAATCCACCCCGGACGGCTGCAGCGAGGACGACAACCCGGTGCTGCGCACCTGGGGCGCCAAGCCGCAGCTGGATTTCCAGCCCAAGGAACACTGGGAGCTGGGCCAGGCCCTGGGCGGGCTCGACTTCGAGCGCGCGGGCAAGCTCACCGGCTCGCGCTTCTGCGTCAGCTTCGGCTGGGCGGCGAAGCTTGAGCGCGCGCTCGGCGCCTTCATGCTCGATTGCGCGAGCGAGAACGGCTACACCGAGGTGCTGCCGCCCTTCATGGTCAACAGGCAGGCCATGACCGGCACGGGCCAGCTGCCCAAGTTCGCCGAGGACCTGTTCAAGATCGAGGGCCAGGAATACTACCTCATCCCCACCGCCGAGGTGCCGGTCACCAACCTGCACGCGGGCGAGGTGCTGGAGGAGGACCAGCTGCCCACGGCCTACTGCGCGCTGACCCCCTGCTTCCGCTCCGAGGCGGGCAGCTACGGCAAGGACACCAAGGGCCTCATCCGCCAGCACCAGTTTCACAAAGTCGAGCTGGTGCGCTTCGCCCATCCGGACAACTCCATGGCCGACCTGGAGCTCTTGACCAGCCACGCGGAGATGGTGCTCCAGCGCCTGGGGCTGCACTACCGCGTCATCGCGCTGTGCGGCGGCGACCTGGGCTTCAGCTCGTGCAAGACCTACGACATCGAGGTCTGGCTGCCCGGCCAGAACAAATACCGTGAGATTTCGTCCTGCTCGAACTTCCAGGACTTCCAGGCCCGGCGCGCGAACATCCGCTTCAAGGCCAAGGGAGCCAAGAAGAGCGAGTTCCTGCACACCCTGAACGGCTCCGGCCTGGCCGTGGGCCGCACCCTGGTGGCCGTGCTGGAAAACGGCCAGCGGGCCGACGGCAGCGTGATTCTGCCCGAGGCGCTCAGGCCGTACATGGGCGGGCTGGAGAAGATCGAAATGAAATAGGGGCCTGGGGCGGCGTTCCTGGAGCCGCCCACAACAACATGATTATTCATGACTTCTGGCCTGCTCGTGGCGTGCTGCCCGATCGCCCTTGTTTAATGCGTCAAAACGAACTATGAGTTCCACCTGCTCCACAACCGAGAAAAAAGCGACGATCAAACGGTGCACCTCTGTTTCTTCAACTCTTCCGGCCCCTGGGGGGGCGGCGAGCAGTGGCACTACGAATCCGCCCTCATGGCCCGGGACAAGGGCTACCGGGTGACGGTCATCGCCAACATCGACAGCGTTCTGGCGCGCCGCCTGGCCGACGAGAAAGGCATCGAGCTGTTCACCCTGGCGCTGGGCAGCCTGTCCTTCCTGAACCCGCTGACGCTCATAAGCCTTGTGCGCCTGCTCCGCGCGCAGCAGGTGGACACGGTGATCCTGTGCCTGCCCCGCGACGTCAAGGCGGGCGGCCTCGCGGCCAAGCTCGCCGGGGTGCGGGACATCATCTACCGCCGGGGCATCGCCGTGCCGGTGCGCAACAGGTGGACGAACCGGCTCTTGTTCAAGCACGTCATCACCAAGCTCATCGTGAACTCGCAGGAGACGAAGCGCTGCGTGCTTGGCGAAAACCCCGGCCTCATCGCGCCGGAGCGGATCTTCATGGTCCACTGCGGTCTGGACGTTGCGGGCTTTGACGCCAGGAAGGGCCTGCCGCTGGTGCCGCGCACACCCGGCCAGGTGGTCATCGGCAACGCCGCGCGGCTCACCAGGCAGAAGGGCCAGCGCCTGCTCATCGAGGCCGCGGCGCTTTTGAAAGGCAGGCTGCCCGACTTCCGGGTGCTCATTGCCGGCACGGGCGAGTTGGAGGCGGAACTCAAGGAGCTGGCAAGACAGCTCGGCGTGGAGCGCGAGGTGCGGTTTCTCGGCTTCGTCACCGACATGCGCGGCTTTCACGAAAGCCTGGACATTTTTGCCCTGCCCTCGCTCTGGGAGGGCTTCTGCATCGCGCAGATGGAGGCCATGTGCGCGGAGCGCCCGGTGGTGGCCTTCCGGGTCAGCAGCATCCCCGAGGTGCTCCTTGACGGCGAGACCGGGCTCTTGAGCGAGCCCGACGCCCAGGCCCTGGCCGACAACCTGCTGCGGCTGGCCCAGGACGCGGACCTGCGCCACCGCATGGGCGCGGCGGGCCGCCAGCGGGTGTGCAGCCAGTTCGATGTTCACAAGGTCTTTGCCGACCTGGAGAAGTGTTTGCGAGCCTGACCGGACCAGCGGGTGAAGGCGGCATCGCGCAGAAAACGATTGAGGGCGTTGCGCCCGGCCAGCTCGGCCAAACGCAGCGGCACGACAACAGACAAGACAGGGAGGTCCTGTGGCTCGCGTTCTCATTACCGGCGGCGCCGGATTCATCGGTTCACACATTACGCGTCTGCTCATGGATGCCGGGCACGAAACCCTTGGCGTCGACTTCTACCAGCAGTACATCCACCCGCTCCAGCCCACGTTCCTGGAGAACATGAACTACCGCTTCGAGGTGCTGCTCAAGGGCGCCAACCTCGTCCGGGTCAGCACCTTGAGCAGCGACTCCCTGCGGCGCGTCATCGACGAGTTCAAGCCGACCCACGTGATCCACCTGGCCGCGCTGCCCCTGGCCAACATCTCCATCCACCACCCGGAAGAGGCCTTCGACACCATCATCAAGGGCACCGTGAACATGCTGGAGGCCATGCGCGACCAGCCGCAGATGGAGCGTTTCGTGTTCACCTCCTCCAGCATGATCTACGGCGACTTCGAAAAATCGCCCCAGCCCGAGGACGCCCGCAAGGAGCCCAAGGAAATCTACGGCGGCATGAAGCTCAGCGGCGAGATTTTGACCAAGGTCTACTCCCAGCGCTACGGCATCCCGTACAACATCGTGCGCCCGTCCGCCGTGTTCGGCCCCACGGACAACAACCGCCGGGTGTTGCAGATCTTCGTGGAGAACGCCTTCCGCAAGCTGCCCATCCGCATCACCAACCCGGAGACCCGGCTGGACTTCACCTACGTGAAGGACGCGGCCCAGGGCTTCATCGACATCGCCTTCTCAAACGCGCCGAACGAGGCCTTCAACCTCACGCGCGGGCAGCCCACCAGCCTGCGCGAGGCGGCCCAGGCTGTGAAGAGCCGCTTCCCGGACCTCGTCATCGAGGAGCGCATCAAGACCGACACCTACCGCCCGGAGCGCGGCGCGCTGGACATCGCCAAGGCCGTCAAGCTGGCGGGCTACAGCCCGAAGTATGACGTGGAGACCGGCCTGAACGAGTACGTGGACTACATGCGCCGCTACAACCCCTCCATCACCGAAGGAAAATAGCCATGGCCGAGGCAAGGGTTCCATTCTTCGGCGTTGCGCGCGAATACGCCGCCTGCGGCGGGGAGATGCTCCCCCTCATCGAGCGGGTGCTCTCCTCCGGCGGGCTGTTGCAGGGAGCCGAGGTGACGGCCTTCGAGCAGGAGCTGGCGGCCTACTGCGGCCGCGCCCACGCCGTGGCCGTGGGCTCCTGCACGGACGCGCTGTTCTTCTCCCTGGTCTCCGCCGGGGTGAAGGGCGGCGACGAGGTGCTCGTGCCGGACTTCTCCTTCGTGGCCTCGGCCTCGTGCATCCTGCGCACCGGGGCAACGCCCGTGTTCTGCGATGTGGACGAATGGGGCAACATGGACCTGGCCAAGGCCGCCGCGCGCGTCACGGCGCGCACCAAGGCCGTGGTCTTCGTGCATCTGTATGGCCGCATGGGCAAGCCCGAGGCCGTGGAGGCCTTCGCCCGCGAGCACGGGCTCACGCTCATCGAGGACGCGGCGCAGGCCATCGGCGCGGCGCATGGCGACAGGAAGGCGGGCTCCATGGGCCTGGCCGGGTGCATCAGCTTCGATCCCACCAAACCCCTGTGCTGCCTGGGCAGCGGCGGCGCGGTGGTGACGGACGACGTCTCCCTGGCCGAGGACATCCGCAGCCTGCGCTACCACGGCCGCGACATGAACCGGAAGTTCGCCCGCCTGGGCTACAACTCGCAGATGCCCTCGGCCTCGGCCGCCATCCTGCGCTACAAGCTCCGGCAGGACCCCGCCTGGGGCGACCGCCGCCGGGAGATCGCCGCGCGCTACTGCGACGGCCTGGAGCCCCTGGGACTCGCGGTCCAGCGCGAGGAGCCGGGAACCCGGCACATCTACCACAAGTACGTGGTCAAGGCCGGGCGGCGCGACGAGCTGGCCGCGCACCTGCGCGGGCAAGGCATCGAGGTCATGGTGCACTACACGGACCCGCTCCACGCCCACCCGATGTTCGCAGAGGTGCTGCCCAAGGGCGGCGTGGACTCCCCGGCGGCGCGCGCGCTCGCCGCCACGGCCCTGTCCCTGCCCATGCATCCCTGGCTCGACGAGGCCGACATCAGCGCCGTGCTTGAGGCCGTGAAGGGATTCTACAAGTAAGCGCCAGGCCGTGAAACAGACTCCGAGGCCCGGATCGCCCTTGCGGCGGTCCGGGCCTCGTCGTTTCAGCCGAAGTAGGGGGTCACCAGGGGCCAAAGCATCTTGGTTCCCATGGCGATGAGCAGGAAAGCGAAAATCTTCTTGAGCTTGCCCACGGGCAGGCTGTGGGCGAGCTTTGCGCCCAGCGGCGCGGTGAGGATGCTGGTGGCGGCCACGCCCACCAGGGCGGGCAGGTAGATGAAGCCCAGGTAGCCGGCCTCCCAGCCGGGCAGGGGCGCGCCCAGGCCGTTGAAGATGTACCCGGCGGTCCCGGCGATGGCGATGGGAAAGCCGATGGCCGCGCTGGTGCCGATGCAGGTGTGCAGGGGCACGTTGCACCAGGTCATGAACGGCACGGACAGGGTGCCGCCGCCGATGCCCACCAGGCTCGACACGCCGCCGATGACGCCTCCCGCGCCGAACATGCCCAGGCCGCCGGGCACCTGGCGCGCGGCCTTGGGCTTGATGTTCAGAAGCATCTGCGCGGCCACGTAAAAGAGGAAGACCACGAAGAAGGCCGAGAGGAACCGCGTGGACAGGTGCGCGGCCACCTTGGAGCCCAGGAAGGTGCCGATGAGGATGCCCGGGGTGATGGCCTTGACGATGGGCCAGACGACCGCCCCGTGCCGGTGGTGGGCGCGCAGGGACGACACGCTGGTGAACATGATGCTGGCCAGCGAGGTGCCCAGGGCCAGATGCTGGATGTAGTCGCCGGGCAGATCGATGACATGGAACACGAAGTTGAGCATGGGCACGATGACGAGCCCGCCGCCCACGCCGAGCAGTCCGGCCAGGACTCCGGCAAAGGCGCCAGTGGCGATGTAGAGAAGCCAGGCGGTGATCATACGGGGGGGGAACCTCCGGGGGGTTTCGCACGGCCGCAGGCAAAAGCGCCCAGGCCCTGCATGAGGCGTTGCAGGCCCCCTGTCTACGTCCAGGCGCGGGGCTTGTAAAGACGCTGGCCTGCCCCCGAAACGCTCCATTGCCACCCGCAGGGCGACCTGCTATCAGATGAAATATGTGCGGCATTGCGGGCATTTTCGATCCAAGCGGGGGGCAGGCTCCGGGGGAACTGGCGGCGACCGCCGGGCGCATGGCCGATGTCCAGGCCCATCGCGGCCCGGACGGGCGCGGCGTCTGGGCCGACCCCGACGGCGGGCTCGCCCTGGGGCACCGGCGCCTGGCGGTGCTGGACCTTTCCAAGGCCGGGGCGCAGCCCATGCTGAGCCATTGTGGCCGCTATGCCCTGTGCCTGAACGGCGAAATCTACAACCACGCCGATCTGCGCGCCCAGATCGAGGCGGCGCGCGCCTATTCCGGCCGCCCGGCCATCGCTTGGCGCGGCCGCAGCGACACCGAGGTCCTGCTGGAGGCCCTGGCCCTGTGGGGCGCGGAGGAGGCCCTCAAACGCTCGGTGGGCATGTTCGCCCTGGCCCTGTGGGACCGCCGCGAACGGACCCTGACCCTGGGGCGCGACCGCCTGGGCGAGAAGCCCCTGTGCTATGCGCGCAGCCGGGGCCGCCTGCTCTTCGCCTCGGAGCTGCCGGGACTGACCGCCGGCACGGACTTCTGCCCCGGCGTGGACAAGAACGCCCTGGCGCTGTTCCTGCGCCTGTCCTGCCTGCCCGCGCCGCATTCGATCCTGTCCGGCGTCCGCAAGCTCCCGGCGGGCTGCCTGCTGACCCTTGGCGCGTCCGACCTCTCCGCCGCCAGTTCCACCAGCGAACTGCCCAAGCCCCGGCCCTACTGGTCGCTCAAGTCCGTGGCCGAGGCGGGCCTGGCCCTGCCCTTTGCCGGAACCGACGCCGAGGCCCTGGAACGGCTGCTGGGCCTGTTGCGCCAGAGCGTGCGCGGCCAGATGCTGGCCGACGTGCCCGTGGGCGCGCTCCTGTCCGGCGGCGTGGATTCTTCCCTGGTCACCGCGCTCATGGCCGAGGCGGCGGCTTCGCTGGGGGCCGAGCCCGTGCGCACCTTCACCATCGGCTATGCGGACGGCGACGGCGCGGCTTATGACGAGTCCGTGCAGGCCCAGGCCGTGGCGCACCACCTGGGCACGCGGCACACCACGCTTGTGTTCCAACCGCAGGACGCCCTGAACTTGGCCACGCGGCTCTCGCAGGTGGCGGGCGAGCCCTTTGCCGACGCCTCGCTCTTGCCCTCGCGCCTGGTGGCCGGACTGGCGCGGCGGCAGGTCACGGTCTGCCTGACCGGCGACGGAGGCGACGAAATCTTCGCCGGGTACAACCGGCACGTGCAGGGCGCGGCCCTGTGGGCGCAGCTGGCCGGGGTCTCGCCCGGCCTGCGCACCGCGGCGGCCGGGGCCTTGCAAAGCCTCTCGCCCCGCGCCTGGGACCGGCTCTTCGCCCTGGTGAACCCGCTGCTGCCGGAGAGCGCGCGCCAGCGCCTGCCGGGCGAGAAGCTGCACAAGCTGGCCCTGGCCCTGCCCGTGCGCGTGGCCCCGGCCTACTACTCGGCCCTCGTCTCGGCCTGGCCCGACCCCGGCCAACTGGTGCCCGGCGCGTCCGAGCCGCCCTGGGCGCTGCGCCAGCCCGGCGGCTGGCCTTCCCCATCCCTGTGCCCGGAGGGCGGCACGGCCTGGATGCAGTTCCTGGACTCGTCCTGGTATTTGCCGGAGGACATCCTGACCAAGGTGGACCGGGCGTCCATGAGCGTCGGGCTGGAGGCGCGCGCGCCCTATCTGGACCACCGCGTGGCCGAGTTCGCCTGGAGCCTGCCCCCGGAGATGCGCGTGCGCGCGGGCCACGGCAAGTGGGCCTTGCGCGCCCTCTTGGAGCGCTATGTCCCCCGCGCCCTGTGGGAACGCCCCAAGACGGGCTTCGGCGTGCCGCTGGACGCCTGGCTGCGCGGACCGCTCAAAGGCTGGGCCGAGGCCCTGCTGGACCCGGAGCGCCTGGCCTGCGAGGGCTATTTCGAGCCCGCGCCCGTGGCCAAAGCCTGGGCCGAACACCAATCCGGCCGCTACAACCGCCAATACCGCCTCTGGCCCGTGCTGATGTTCCAGTCCTGGCTGGAAAGCGCGGGCATTTCAGGATAGAGGGTCGCCATGCGCATTGCTGTCATCGCCGGTCACGCCCCGTCCCTGGTGAACTTCCGGGGGCCGCTCCTCGCCGCCCTGCTGGCGCGCGGGCACGAGGTCCTCGCCCTGGCCCCGCCGGAGCGCGGCGGCGGCGCGGCCACCGAGGCCGCCCTGCGCAAACTCGGGGTCACGCTGCTGCGCTACCCGCTGGATCGCGGCGGCATGAACCCCTGCCGCGACCTGCGCACCCTGCTCGCCCTGCGCAACCATTTCCTGGCCCTCAAGCCGGACCTGGTCCTGCCCTACACCATCAAGCCCGTGATCTACGGCTCCCTGGCCGCGCGCTGGGCGGGCGTTCCCCGCGTGGCCTCGCTCATCACCGGCCTGGGCTACGGCTTCGGCGGCCTGCCCAACGGAACCGGCGAAGGGAGCGACGGCCCGCTCAGCCAGCCGCAGACCGTGGCCCGCCGCTGCCTGACCGAGCTGGTGGCGCGCCTGTACGCCAAGGCGCTGGAGCAGAACCGCGCCGTCATCTTCCAGAACCCGGACGACCGCGACCTGTTCCAGCGTCTGGAAATCATCACTCCGGGCCAGCGCGTGGCCGTGGTGGGCGGCAGCGGCGTGGACCTGGAGCATTTCGCCCCCGCGCCCCCGCTTGCGGCCGAGGCCGACGCGCCGGTGTTCACCTGCGTGGCGCGGCTGTTGTGGGCCAAGGGCGTGGGCGTGTTCGTGGAGGCCTGCCGGATGCTCAAAAAACGCCACCCGCGCGTGACCTGCCGGCTCATCGGCCCGGCGGACGACGTGCCCGACGCCGTGGCGCCGGAGATGCTGCGCCGCTGGCGCGAGGACCGCGTGGTGGAGATCCTGGACCCCGTGGACGACATCCGGCCCGTGCTGGCCCAGACCAGCGTGTTCGTGCTGCCGAGCTACCGGGAGGGAACGCCGCGCTCCAGCCTGGAGGCCATGTCCATGGCCCGGCCCGTCATCACCACGGACGTGCCCGGCTGCCGACAAACCGTGGAGGACGGCGTCACCGGCTCCCTCGTGCCGCCCTTTGAGCCCGGCGCGCTCATGCGGGCCATGGAGCGCTATCTGCTCGAACCGGAACTCATCGCCCAGCAGGGCGCGGCCGCGCGCAGACTGGCCGAGGAGCGCTTCGACGTCCGCCGCGTGGTGGCCGATATGCTCGCCGCGCTGCCCCTGCCGGAAAACGCGCCAATTCCCCAAGCGCCGCACGGGGAGCCCCGGTGACGGCCAAGCGGCTGCTCGACCTGGCCCTGGTCCTGCCAGGACTGGCGCTGGCTGCCCCGCTCCTGCTTCTCCTCGCCTTTTCCGTGCGCCTGGCCCTGGGACCGGGCGTCATCTTCCGCCAGCAGCGCCCCGGCCTGCACGGCGAGCCCTTCAACATCCTGAAATTCCGCACCATGCGCCACGGCCCAGGCACGGACGCCGAACGCCTGACGCCCTTTGGCCGCTTCTTGCGCAGCACCTCCCTGGACGAACTGCCGGAACTCCTGAACGTGCTCAAGGGCGAGATGAGCCTGGTCGGGCCGCGCCCGCTTTTGATGCAGTACCTGCCGCGCTACACCCGCGAGCAGGCGCGCCGCCACGAGGTTCCGCCCGGCATCACCGGCTGGGCGCAAATACATGGCCGCAACGCCCAGAGCTGGGAGGAGCGCTTCACGCTCGACGTCTGGTACGTGGACCACCGCTCCCTCGCCCTCGACCTGCGCATCCTGGCGCGGACCATCGCCCTGGTGCTGCGGCGGCAGGGCATCAGCGCCCAGGGCCAGGCCACCATGAGCGAGTTCCTGGGCTCCGGCCCGGCTGCGGAAAGCCCGCGCCCCGGCGATTGAACATCCGGCCCGCTTCTGGTACCCCGGAAGCCGGTTGCCAGACCCGGCCACGCGGCCACGACCCCAACAAGGAAGCACAATGTCCGAGCGTCCCCCTGTCCGCACCAAGGAAAATTTCCTCGTCTTCGGTTCGCCAGCGCTTGAGCAGGCCGAGATCGACGAGGTGGTGGCCTGCCTGAAGAGCCGCTGGATCGGCACCGGCCCGCGCACGGCCCAGTTCGAGCGCGACTTCGCCGCCTACAAGGGTGTTCCCGCCGCCGTGGCCCTGCACTCCTGCACCGCCGCCCTGCACCTGGCCATGGTGGCCTTGAACCTCAAACCCGGCGACGAGGTCATCACCACCCCGCTCACCTTCTGCGCCACGGTGAACGCCATCCTGCACGCGGGCGGCACCCCGGTGCTGGCCGACATCGACCCGGCCAGCCTGAACATCGACCCGGAAAAAGTGCGCGAGAAGATCACGCCGCGCACCCGCGCCATCCTGCCCGTGCACTTCGCGGGCCGCCCCTGCGACATGGACGCCCTGCTGGCCCTCGCCAAGGAGCACAAGCTCGCGGTCATCGAGGACTGCGCCCACGCCATCGAGACGCTCTACCACGGACGCCACGCAGGCACGCTCGGCGACTTCGGCTGCTTCAGCTTCTACGTCACCAAGAACATCATCACCGGCGAGGGCGGCATGGTGGTGGCCAAGAATCCGGACGACCTGGCGCGCATCAAGGTGCTGGGCCTGCACGGCATGAGCGCCGACGCCTGGAAGCGCTTCGGCGACGAGGGCTACAAGCACTACGCCGTGGTCGAGGCCGGGTTCAAGTACAACATGATGGACATCCAGGCGGCGCTGGGCATCCACCAGCTGCCGCGCGTGGACGCCTACCACGCGCGCCGCGAGGCCGTTTGGGAGGCCTACGACACGGCCTTCGCCGGGCTGCCCCAGGGCAAGCGCCTGGGCCTGCCCGCGCCCCAGGAGCCGGGCACCCTGCACGCCCGGCACCTGTATACCGTCCTCGTGGACAAGGAAGCCTGCGGCATCGAACGCGACGACTTCCTCATGGCCATGACCAAGCAGGGCATCGGCGTGGGCGTGCACTACCTGTCCCTGCCGGAGCACCCCTACTATCAGGAGCGCCTGGGCTGGACGCCCGCGCAGTACCCCGAGGCAGCGCGCATCGGCCGACAGGTCGTCAGCCTGCCCATCTCCGCCCGGCTGGAGGAGCAGGACGTCTCCGACGTCATAACCGCGGTGAAGCGCGTACTGGAGGTGGAATAGTGAACGTTCAGCATCACGAAGCAAAGTTCAGCGGCTGGGCCTTGGCGGCTCGGCAGTTTCTGCTGGCCGCCGCGCTGGTCATCCTTTCCGCAACCGGGCTGTTCGCAGCGCAGGCCGCTCCGGCCAAGCAGCCTGCGCCGCCGCAGTACACGGCGCAGCAGAAGGTGTTCATGACGAGCCTGGACAGGCTGATCGCGGAGCAGAACTATCCGCAGTTCATACAAGCCATCACCAGTGTCGACAATGACGAGTTGTTGAACGCCGCCTTTGACTGGTGCAAGACGCGCACCCTCGACGGGGCCGGCATCGTGGTGCCCGCCACATACTCCACTCTCTTGTGGGCCGTGGCGGAAGGGGACCCAAGCGACGAGGTCCTGCGGAACACCTCGTCCCTCATGGCCATGTACTCTGTCCTCGTCGTGGCCGCCGATGGCCCCAAGTGCGCCGACCCAACCGCGCCGGAACGTCACATGAACAACCTGCTGCAGCAATACCAGCGCCAATTCGACGAGATATCCAAGCTCCCCGCCGACCAGAAGCGCCAAGCCATCGAGATGGCAATCGGGCTTGAGAGGCGGCTTGCCCCCCAACGCAAAAACGACAAGTACCTCTGCCGCTTCGGCGCGCAAGAGCAAGCGGACAAGCAGACCAGCGCGCGCACCGACATGGACTACACGCCGAAGTTCCGCCCGCGCGAGCAATGGGAGCCGGAGCAGACCGCCAAGCGGGCCGTGTTCTACGATTTCCTCAACACCCTGTTCAAGACCGTTCCGGCAAAGTAGCCCCAGGGCGGAAACGGCGACGGAACTGAAGCAGGCGAACCCCAACGCGGCGGACATCCGCCGGAGGCAGCAATGAAGATCGTGGTCATGGGCGCAAGCGGACACGGACAGGTGGTGGCGGACATCCTCTTCCAAATGTGGGCCAAGGGCCGGGAGATGGAGTTGGTGGGCTTTCTCGACGACGACCAGAAGCTCACGGGCACGCGCATTCTGGGCCTGCCCGTGCTGGGCAGGCTGGCCGACCTGCCCTCCGTCCCGCATGACTGCGTCATCCTGGGCATCGGCGACAACGCCGACCGCGCCCGCGTCTACGCCGAACTGCTCCAGGCCCGCAAGCGCTTCGCCACGGCCATCCACCCCTCGGCCATCCTGGCCCCGGACGTCATCGTGGGCGCGGGCGCGGCCCTGGCCGCAGGGACAATCGCCAACCCCGGCGCGCGCATCGGCGAAAACGCCATCCTGAACACCGCTTCCAGCATCGACCACCATTGTGTGCTTGGCGCGCACTCCCATGTTGCGCCAGGGGCGCATCTGGCAGGGCGCGTGAGCGTGGGCGAGGGCGCGTTCATCGGCATCGGCGCCTGCGCCGTGCAGTGCGTGCGGATCGGCGCGTGGAGCGTGGTGGGAGCCGGGGCCGCCGTGACCCGGGACGTGCCCGAGCGCGCAACCGTGGGCGGCGTGCCCGCAAAGCCGCTGTAAGCCCATGAAGCGCCCCGGACCGCCCCGCCTGTTCCTTTCCCCGCCGCACCTGGGCGGCAGCGAGCAGGCGCGCGTGGCCGAGGCCTTTGCCAGCAACTACATCGCGCCCCTCGGCCCGCAGGTGGACGCCTTTGAGGCGGCCTTCGCCGAGCTGACGGGCATCCCGCATTGCCTGGCCGTTTCCAGCGGCACGGCGGCCATGCATCTGGCCCTGCGCTGCCTGGGGGTCGGCCCCGGCGATCTGGTGCTGGGCGCAAGCCTCACCTTCATCGGCTCCGTGAGCCCGGCCCGCTTCCTGGGGGCCGAAGTCGCCTTTGTGGACAGCGCGCCCGGCAGTTGGAACATGGACCCGGAACTGCTGCGCGACGCTTTGACGCGGCTGGCCTCGGAAGGCCGCAGGGTCAAGGCCGTGATCCCGACCGACCTGTACGGCCAGTGCGCGGAGTACCAGCGCTTGCTGGACGTGTGCGCGCCGTTCGGTGTGCCAATCGTGGCCGACTGCGCCGAGAGCATGGGCGCGCGCGCCGACGTTCCAGGCGAGGACGACCCGCTGCACGCCGGGGCCTGGCCGGGCCTGGCCGCCAGCGTCTTCTCCTTCAACGGCAACAAGATCATCACGACCTCCGGGGGCGGGATGCTGGCCTCGCGCGATGCGGACCACATCGCCCATGCGCGCAAGCTCTCGCAGCAGGCGCGCGAGCACGCACCGCACTACGAGCACGCGGAGCTGGGCTACAACTACCGCCTGAGCAACATCCTGGCGGCCATCGGCCTGGGCCAGTTGGAGTGGCTGGAGGCCCGCGTGGCCCAGAAGCGGCGCATCTTCCGCTGGTACAAGGAGCTGCTGGGCCAGACGCCCGGCCTGTCCTTCATGCCCGAGGCGGCCTCGGGCCGGGCCAACCGCTGGCTCACGGTGCTCCAACTGGACGAAGGGCAATTCGGCGCAACGCCCGAAGCCGTGCGCCAGGCCCTGGAGGCCGAAAACATCGAGGCCCGGCCCGTGTGGAAGCCCATGCACCTGCAGCCAGTGTTCGCTGGCTGCCGCATGTTCGGCGGCGCGGTATCCGAGGCGCTCTTCGCGCGCGGCCTTTGCCTGCCCTCGGGCACGGCCATGACCTTTGCCGACGCCGAGCGCGTGGCGGGCATCGTCCTCCGGGCGGGGAAGCAGCGCGGGAAGCGGGCGTGATGCTCTGCAACCTGAAGAACCGCCACTTCTATCTCATGCTTGCGGCCGAGGCCGCCTGCTTCGCCCTGGCCATGAGCGCAAGCTATCTGCTGCGCTTCGACTTCAGGGTGCCCGCCGCCTACGCAACGCAGCTGGCCGCCATGCTCGTCATCGCCCTGCCGCTGAAGCTCGGCGTGTTCCTGGGCCTGGGCCTGTACCGGGGCATGTGGCGCTACACCAGCCTGACGGACTTCCGCCGCCTGTGCGAGGCCGTGCTCCTGTCCTCCGCCCTGCTGGTGGCCGTTGTGGCCTTCCGGTACGGCTTCGCCGGGTTCTCGCGCGCGGTGCTGCTCCTGGACGCGATGCTCACCCTGCTCTTGACCGCTGGCCTGCGCCTGGGCATCCGCGTGGGGTTCGCCAAGAGCCAGCTTCGCGCCAACCACACCCCGCAGGGCCCGGCCCGGCGCGTCCTGGTCCTGGGCGCGGGAGGGCTGGGCGAGCGCCTGCTGCGCGAGATCGCGCAGAATCCGGCCCTGCACTTCGACGTCATCGGCTTTCTGGATGACGACCCGGACAAGCTGGGCCGCACCCTGCATGGCCGCGAGGTGCTGGGGGGCATCGACGACTGCGCGCGGCTTGCCCGCAGGCACCGGGCCGAGGAATTGCTCATCGCCGTCAGCCACGCCAGCTCGGCACAGATGCGCCGCATGGTCGAAGCCTGCAAAACAAGCGGCCTGCCGCACCGCATCCTGCCAGCCACGAGCCGCCTGCTGGACGGCCACGACGTGCTCAGCCCGCGCCCGGTGGACTATCAGGATCTTCTGGGCCGGGGCGAAGTGGCCCTGGACCAGGACGGGCTCGCGGCCATCCTGACCGGGCGCGTTGTGCTGGCGACCGGCTGCGGCGGGTCCATCGGCTCGGAGCTGTGCAGGCAGGTGGCGCGCTTCAAGCCCCGGCGGCTGGTGCTGCTGGACGCCAGCGAATACAATCTTTACGCCATCGCCGGGGAACTGGCCGAGGCCGGTTTATCCGCGTTTACCTGCGTGCTGGGCAGCGTGGCCGACGCGGCCCTCATGGAACGCGTGTTCGCGGAACACAAACCTTCGCTGGTGCTGCACGCGGCGGCCTACAAGCACGTGCCCATGCTGGAGGACAACCCCTGGGCCGCGGTGACGAACAACATCCTGGGCACGCGCACGCTCATGGCCGCGGCGGTGGCGCACGAGGTGGAGCGCTTCGTCATCGTCTCCACGGACAAGGCCGTGAACCCGTCGAGCGTCATGGGCGCGAGCAAGCGCGTCACCGAGCGGCTCATGGCCAGCTTCGCGGGCGGGCCGACGCGGTTTTCCGCCGTGCGCTTCGGCAACGTTGTGGGCTCGTCGGGCTCGGTGGTGCCCTTGTTCCGGCGGCAAATCGAGGCGGGCGGGCCGGTGACCGTGACGCACCCGGACATGACGCGCTACTTCATGAGCACCAGCGAGGCCTGCCAGCTCATTCTGCAGGCGGCGGCCATGCAGCACGCGGAGAACAATGGCGGCGGCATCTTCGTGCTCAAGATGGGCGAGCCGGTGCGCATCGTGGACCTGGCGCGCGACCTGATCCGGCTGTCCGGCCGGGAGCCGGGCGATGTGGACATCGTGTTCACGGGCCTGCGCCCGGGCGAGAAGCTCTCCGAGGAGCTCATGGGCGCGGGCGAGGACGTGGTGCCCACCGGACACGAGAAGATCATGGTGCTGCGCGCGCGCGGCGGCGATGCCGGTCCTGACGAGGCGCTGCTGCTCGACCTGGAGGAGGCGGCCAAGGCGCGGGACGCGGCGGCCATCCGTACGCTTCTGCGCCGTCTGGTGCCGGAATACACGCCAGCAGACTGAGCACGCTTCAAACCCTGGCCGCACCTGAAATGAAAGCGTCCTGTCCGGCGATTTCGCCGGACAGGACGCTTTTTGCTTCTTGTGGAGAGCCCGAGGGCCGCCGCCCCCGCTCTTCTCTCTACGATGCCTTCAAATCGCCGATGAGCTGCCGCAGCTCCCCGGCCATGCGCGCCAGTTCGCCGATGGCGGCGACCGACTGGGTCATGCCCTCGGCGGTCTCCGAGGCCACGCGGTTCACTTCCTCAATGGCGGAGCTGATCTGCTCGGACACGCCGGACTGCTCTTCCGCCGCGCCGGCTATGCCCTGGACCTGCTCGGCGTTGCTTCTGGAGATGACCACGATCTCCTCAAGGGCCTGGGCGGACTCGTTGGAGTGGCTGGTGGCCTCGCCGATGGCCTGGGCCACGTTGTCCATGCTGCCGATGTTCTTGCGGCTGGACTCCTGGATGGCGCGGATGTTCTCGCCCACTTCCTTGGTGGCGCCCATGGTCTTCTCGGCCAGCTTGCGCACCTCGTCGGCCACCACGGCGAAGCCACGGCCCGCGTCTCCGGCCCGGGCGGCCTCGATGGCGGCGTTGAGCGCCAGCAGGTTGGTCTGGTCGGCGATGTCGTTGATGACGTTCATGACCTGGCCGATGGCCTGGGCCTGGGCGCCCAACTGCTCCATGTTCTCCTTGAGCTGCACGGCGATTGCGTTCACGTGGCCGATGGCCTGCTGGGAGCGGCGCACCACGTCGGAACCGCCAGCGGCCTTGGTCTTGGCGTTGTCCGCGGAGGAGGCGACCTCGCCCGCCTGGCGCGCCACGGAGATGACCGAGGCGTTCATCTGCTCCATGGCGGAGGCGGTCTCGGCCACGCGGTCGCGCTGGAGGTCCATGCCCCGGCTCATAAGCTCCACCTGCTGGGAGAGCTCCTCGGAGCTGGAGGTGATGCGCTCGACGATCTCCTCAAGCTTGTTCGCCGCGTCGAGCATGCCCTCGCGCTTGGCGCTCTCGGCCTGCTGCTTGGCGTCCAGGGCCTCCTGGGTGGCCACCTGGGCCTCCTGAGCCTTGGCATCGGCGGCCCTGGTGCTTGCCTCGGCCTCCTGGATCTTGACCTTGAGGTTGGCGGTCATGGTGCGCAGGGCCTCGGCCAGGGTGTGCGTCTCGTCGTTGGAGGTCACGGTCAGGTCGGCGTCCAGGTTGCCCTGGGCGGCGTTGCGCGCGTACTCGATGGTCTGCAGGATGGGCCGGACAAGGGCCTTGGAGAAGAGGTAGCCCGCAATGAGCATGAGCAGGCCCACGATGACCGTGGAGCCGAGGCTGGACATCTGCGTCTTGCTCAGCACGAGTTCAATGAAGGCGCGCTTCTGACCGATGAAGAACATGCCCACGGTCTTGCCGTTGATGTCCAAGAGAGGCCAGTAGACCGTGTTGTATTCCTCGCCAAGGATCTTGTTGTGGCCATTGAAGCGCTGCCCCTTCTGAAGCACGGCCTCGAGCACGGCGGGATTGTCCATCTTTGTGCCCACGGCGCGCTTGCCGTCCGGCTTGACGATGGAGGTGGAAATGCGCGTATCGCCCTGGAACAGCGTGCACTCAAGGTCCAGCTTCTTCTTGATGTCATCCACGAAGCGTTCGCTGGAAAGGGTGAAGCCCGGGGTGATGACGCCCACGACCACGCCGTCCTTCTTGACCGGATAGCCGGCGCGCAGGGAGAACTTCACGATGGTCCCCTGCTCCACGCCAACCACGATCTCGCCCTTGAGGGCCCTCTGCACGTTGATCTGGTTGGCCACGCTGTCGCCCGACTTGTCGGAATGGCCGCGCGCGATGCACTTGCCCTCCCGGTCGGAGATGGTGATGGACTCCAAACCGGTCTCGGCCATGACCCCTTTCGCGTATTCCTGCAGCCAGGGCGTGTCGCCTTGGGCGATGCGGTCGGCCACCTGCGGATTCGCGGCCATGAGGGAGGCGTCGGCGATGAGGGTCTTCTTTTGGGCCTCGAACTCGCTGCTGACGAGGTCTGCGCGCTTGCCGACATCCTTGATGTTCTGTTCGTCCAGGGTGGTGGAGAGGAAATAGCGGTTCGCGGCGTAGTTTCCGCCGCCCACCAGAATCACGGCGAGAAAGACCAAGCCCGTAATCTTCTTCAGCAAAGTAACGCGCATAAGGCCTCCTTCAAAAAAAAGGGGGGGGAAGAACAGAACAAGCACCCAATCGGTTCAGCTTCGTGGCCCAGTTCCAAGAGCGCCCGCGCTCCTGACGCAAGGCGCGCGCCGAATGCCTGGCGCGCACAGACGCCTCACCAGATATCATGGAGCAATATCGGACAAATTACTACAAGGCACTAGGTATTGGAACTGTAAAAGATTGGCACAAGGCAAATTACGTAGTCAACGGGTTCGTATCTAGTGAAATATTGCACAAATTGCGGCGGCAAATATGCACCCTCCTACGGAGAGGGAGCGCTCGCCCGCTACTCCTCGCCCTGGTCCTTGCCGGGAATCTGGATGTTGTATTTCTTGATCTTGTAGTGGATGGCGCGTCGGCTGATGCCGAGCAGGTCCGCGGCGTTCTTCTTGACCCAGGCGGCGCGCTCCAGGGCACGGATGATGGCCTGGTGCTCGTTCTCCTCCAGGGACAGCGCATCCGGTCCAGAGGCGGCGTGGCCCGGCGCAACGGGCTCCGGCGCGTCCTGATGCAGGCTCTGGGCCTGCTCCAGCTGGATATCGCGCGGTTCAAGGGCCTGGCCCTGGCAGAACACCACCCCGCTCTCAAGGGCGTGCTTCAATTCGCGCACGTTGCCCGGCCAACTGTGCGCCATGAGCAGGCGCAGGGTCTCCGCCGAGGCCGCGACCCTGGGCCGGTTCTGGGCGGCGCTGAAGGTCTCCAGAAAACGCTCGGCCAAAAGCGGGATATCCTCCTTGCGCTCGCGCAGGGGGGGCACCTTGAGCGTCACCACCTTGAGGCGGAAGTACAAGTCTTCCCGGAACTCCCCCTTCTTGACCAGGGCGGGAAGGTCGGCGTTGGTGGCGGCGATGACCCGGCAGTTGACGGGAATGGCCCGGGTGTCGCCCACGCGCCGGATGGTGCGCTCCTGCAGGAAGCGCAACAGCCGCGTCTGCATCTCCGGGCTGATGTTGCCGATTTCGTCCAGGAACAGGGTGCCGCCCTCGGCCTCCTCCATGAGCCCCTTCTTGTCGCGCACGGCGTGGGTGAAGGAACCCTTCACGTGGCCGAACAGCTCGCTCTCAAGCAGGGTGGGCTGGGTGGAGCCGCAGTCCACGATGACGAATGGCCCCTTGGCGCGCGGCGAAAGGTCATGGAGCATCCGCGCCACCATTTCCTTGCCCGTGCCGGATTCGCCCATGATGAGCACGGCCACGTCTGTTGGGGCCACCCGCTCGAGCAGGGCGTAGAAATCGCGCATCACCGGGCTTTTGCCGCCCCAGATGACGTCGGAAATATGCTTGCCCTTGCCCGCGTGGGGCTTGCCGTTCTTGTCGGCCTTGGCGGCCGCGTCCTGGGTGCGGCCCAGCAGGGCGGTGATCTTCGAGAGCAGCTGATGCCCGTCGAAGGGCTTGGTGAGGTAGTCGGCGGCGCCGGAGCGGATGGTCGAAACGGCGTCGGGGATGCTGCCGTAGGCGGTGAGCAGGATGACGGGAATGTGCGGCCACTGGACGAGAATCTCGTGCAGAAGCCCCACGCCGCCCATGCCGGGCATCTTCACGTCCGAAACCACCAGGTCCACGGGGTGCCGGGCCAGGAGCTCGACGGCCTCCTCCGCGCTGCGGGCGGAGAGGGTCTTGTAGTGGGCGAAGGAAAGCCGCGCTTCCAGAACCTGCAGGATGTTCTTGTCGTCATCCACCACAAGGATGGTGGCGTTCTCGGGTTTGCGGCCTTCCATGCGCGGCGCTACTCCAAGCCCTTCTTCTTCATGGTGATCTCCTTGTGCAGGCGCTCCAGCGCGTTCAACTGGCTGCGCAAGGCCTCGGCCTCCGCCGTCTTCTTGCGCAGAGCATCCTTCACCTTGCCCATCTCCTCCTGGTAGCTGGCCAGGCGCTTGATGCGCCTCAACTCGCGGTCGATCTCCTCATCGGAGAGCAGGGCGGGGCCGCCAGCGCCCTGAAAAGGGGTCAGCCGGGGCAGAAGCGGGGTCACCAGGCGCGGGTCCTCGGAGGGCAAGCCCTCCGGGGTCATCTGCACCCAGGTGTTCCAGAGGTTCAGGCCGTCGTGCAGCTCCTCCGGGGTGCGGGCCGTGGCCAGCCGCGCGCAGGCGAGGCCGTAGTAGGCCTTGCGCGCGACGAAGGGGTCGTGCACCTCACCCGAGAGGCGCTGGAAGATGGAGGCGGCCTTCTCGTACTGCCCGGCCAGATACGAATCCACGGCCAAGGCATAGGCAGCGCGCGGGTCCTGGACCGGAGGGCCGACCTCCGCGCCGTTGGTCAGGGCGCACCCGCAAAGCGCCAGGGCGCCGAACATCAAAAAGGAGCGCGCCGAACAGGCCGCCAGGGCGGCCCAGCCCGCGCGTGCGCTCCGTGGCTGCGGAGAGTGCTGCGTCATGGTCATTTTCTATACCATCGTCCTGGGCTTGGGAAGGGAAAAGCAGAAGCTCGCCCCGCAGCCCGGCGCGCTGTTCAGCCACAGGGTTCCGCCGTGGGCCTCCACGATGCCGCGCGCGATGGACAGGCCCAGGCCCAGGCCGTCCACGCTGCCGCGCACGGCCGGCTCGCGGTAATACTTGAGAAAGATGCGCTCCTGCTCCTCCGGCGCAATGCCGGGGCCTTCATCCACCACGCAGAAGATGACGAACTTGCCCGCAGGCTCCGGAGTGACGCTCAGGCGCACCACCGACCCCGGCGGGGAAAACTTGACCGCGTTGCCCATCAGGTTCACCAGCACCTGGGTGATGTGCTCCTGGTCGGCCTCGACGAACACGAAGTCCTCCGGCAGTTCGGCCTTGAGCTCGATGTCCTTGGCCAGGGCCGAGGACTGCAGCCTGTCCAGGGCCTGCCGCGCCAGGGCGGCCGCGTCCAGGGGCTCGGTGGCGAGCTTCAACCGCTGGGCCTCCAGGCTCGACACCTTCATCAGCCGCTCCAGCAGGTTCGTCAGCCGCAGGGCCTCCTGGCGGGAGATGTCCAGAAAGTGCCGCTGTTTTTCGTTCACTTCGCCGAACACCCCGTCGGCCACCAGGGCCACGGATTCGCGGATGCTGGTGAGCGGGGTGCGTATCTCGTGGGAGAGCATGGCGATGAAGTCCTGGCGCATCTTCTCTTCCTCGGTCAGGCGCGCGGTCATGCTGTTGAAGGCCTGGGCCAGCTCGCCCAGTTCGTCGTGGGTGGCCACGCGCACGGGCCGGGCGGGCTCGCCGCTGCCCAGCTCGCGGATGCCCCGGCGTATCTCGGAGAGGGAGAGGTTCAGGCGGTAGGCGATGAACACGCTGCCCAGCACGCCGAAGCCGATGCTGGCCATGAGGCCGAAGAAGCCCAGGCGCTCCGCCGCGCGGCTCTTGGCGGCAAGTTCGTTCAGGCGCGTCTCCATCTCCTGCTGGTTCTGCTCGCGCGCTTCGGAGAGGAGGTCCAGCCAGCTCGTCACGATCCTGTCCGGCAGCACCTTGGGGCCGGTGTCGCGGCTGCGGGCCAAAAGCGCGCCATATTCGCGCGTCAGAAGCGCCCAGCGCGCCCGGTACTCCGGATGGCGCTCCAGCACGGCGGTCAACGTGCTGCCGAAGTCCACAAGATCGGAGACAAAGGCCTCCATGTAGACGTCCTTCTGCAGGATCTCATAGCGCTTGCGGTTCTCCTCCAGGGAGAGCAGCTGCTGGATCATGCGCTGGGCCGAGAGGTCCATGTCGTAGTTGACGTTGACGATGGCCGAGGAGACCTCAACCAGGTTCTGGATGCGCAGGATGAGCACGCTGGTGGTGGCATAGAAGATGCCCACCAGAACCATGCACCAGATGAGCAGTTTTCCGGTGATTCCGAGCCGCCTGGGAGTCTGTCTGTCCACGCCGCGCATCCTTGTGCCGAGATATGTTCCTGCCCTACGCCACTTTACGGCGCTGGTCCATGCCCGGGCTACTGGCCGGGCGCGACAGCGGGCAGCAGATCCACCACCAGGATGTCCGGCGGGGCCAGCACGCGCAAAGGCGGCCCCCAGAAGCCTGCGCCCGCGCTCACGCCCAGCATCTGGCCGCCCTGCTCGTAAAAGCCGCCCATGAACTCATGGTACGTGGAGACCACCAGATAGAACGGGAACACCTGTCCCTTGTGGGTGTGGCCGGAGAGCGTCAGCTCGATGCCCAGGGGCAGCGCGGCCTCGCGCCAGGCCAGGGGGCGGTGGTTCAAGAGCACGCGGAAGAGCGTGGGGTCCAGCTCCGGCTCGAGTGAGCGGATCTCCCGCGCGATGACGCCGGGAAGATCCGGCGCGCGGCCCGGGTCGACCACGCCCAGAAGCTGCACCCCGGCCTCGGGCAGGCTGAAGCTCTCGTTGCACAGAAGCCGCGCTCCGGCCCACTCAAACACGCGGGCGCTCCTGCCATCGCCCTCGTAGCGCTCGTGGTTGCCGAACACCCCGAACGCGCCCAGCCGGGGCTCCACGGCCTTGAACTTCGCGGCCAGCCGTTCCAGCGAGGCGGGATGGTCGTTCACCAGGTCGCCCACCAGCAGCAGCAGATCCGGCTTCTGGGCGCGGATGAGCGCCACCAGGGCGTCCAACCGGGCCTCGGTGCTCATGACCCCCAGGTGCAGGTCGGTGACCGCCACGAGCCGCACGGGCTGGCGCACCTTGGCCGAGACGATCTGGCGCGAATGGACGCGCAGGTTGTCCAGTTCGTACGTGCCGTAGGCCACGACAACAAAGGTGAGGGCAAAGGCCAGACAGAGCGCGCGCGGCGAGAGGAAAAACGGCACAAAGCGCCGCGCGAACAGGCGCGCGCCCAGCTCGGCGAACAGCAGGCAGACCTGGAACAGGAACAGGTATGAGACCACGGCAAAGGTGCCGTAGCCGGTCCACCACATGGCCCGCGAAAGGCTGAGGGACCAGGAGTCGGGCATGGCCCGCGTGGAGGCGAGCAGCAGGCTCATGACCAGGCCGATGCACATAAGCACCAGCGAGGCGTGGTGCGCCACGCCCACCTGACGGCGCGCCTGCACCAGGGACACGGCCAGCATGACCATGAAGATGACGGTGAAGACGAGATAGAAGCGCATGGGGGCTCCGGCGTTGAGGGGGAGGCGCGCCACAGGGCAAACCGCTGGCCACACTAGAAGCGGCGAGGCCCTTCCGTCAAGACGGGACAAAACCGCCTGCCGGGCCTTTACTCCGCCCCCCGGCCTGGGGCATGATGTCCGCAATCACCCGCCACGGAGGCCCCATGCGTCAACTCTATCTCGTGTACCGCGTCATGCCCGACGGCGACCGCCACCCGGAAACCATCATGGCCATGGACGAGGCCGACCTCAAAAAGGCCAGCAAGACCCTGGACGCGCTCATCCAGGACGATGCGCCGGAGCAGGCCCTGCGCCAGGGCGAACGCTGGGAGTTCGTGCCCCAGGACCTGGCCCCGCTGGCGGACTGGCAGGAGATCGCCCCGCCCGACGCCCGCTCGCTGCCTTACTAGACTTCCATGCAAAACGCCGGGGCAGGGTTCTCCCCGCGCCCCGGCGTCGGCAAAATTCATGCGCGAATGGAGCCGCCGGAACTAGCCGACCGGGCTCCTGCGGGCCGAAAGCGCCGCGTTGGCCAGCACCCCGCCCACAAGGCCCCAAAAGGCCGAGCCCACGCCGAACACGGAAACGCCGGACACGGTCAGCAAGAACGTCACCAGGGCGGCCTCGCGCCGGGCCTCGTCGGCCATGGCCTGGGTGAGCCCGTTCTGCAGCGCGCCAAACAGCGCCAGCCCGGAGATGGCCGCGATGAGCCCCGGCGGCAGCGCGGTGAACAGCCCCACCAGCGTGGCCCCGAACAGCCCCACCACCAGATACGCCAGCCCGCAGACCACCCCGGCCACGTAGCGCTTGTCCGGGTCGCCGTGGGCCTCCGGCCCGGTGCAGATGGCCGCGGTGATGGCCGCCAGGTTGATGCCGTGCGAGCCGAAGGGCGCGAGCAGCATGGACAGCGCGCCCGTGGCCGCCACCAGCGGCCCGCCCGGGGTTTTGTAGCCAGCCGTGCGCAGCACGCCCAGGCCGGTGGCGTTCTGCCCGGTCATGGTGACGAGAAACAGCGGCACCCCAAGGCCGATGAGCGCGCCCAGGCTGAACACCGGGGCGGTGAGCTCGGGCCGGGCGATGCTCGCCTCGACAAGGGAGAAGTCGAGCAGCCCCAGGAGGCCCGCGGCAGCAAGCCCGGCCAGCAGCGTGGCTACGATGGCGTAGCGCGGCCAGAGCCGCTTCATGGCGATGTAGCAGACCAGCATGGGCGCCACCAGAAGCGGCGTGGCGCGCATGGCCGTGAACACCTCCACCCCGAAGCGGAACAGGATGCCCGCCAGCATGGCGGCCACCACGGCCTGGGGGATGCGCTCCATGAGCGCGCCGAAGAGCCCGGTGGCCCCGAACACGGTGATGGCGACCGCCGCGAAGACAAAGGCCCCGATGGCTTCCGGGTACGGGTATGCGGCCCAGCCTGCGGCCAAGAGCGCCGCGCCCGGCGTGGACCAGGCGATGATCACCGGCGCGCGATAGGCCAGGCTCAAGATCACCCCGGCCAGGCCGGAGCCGATGGAGATGGCCCAGATCCAGCTGGTGAGCTGGTCCGCCGAGAGCCCGGCAAGGCTGGCGGCCTGGAAGATGATGGCGGCGGGTCCGCCATAGGAAACCATCACCGCGATGACCCCGGCCACGGAGGCGGACAGGGAGAAGTCGCGCTTCAGGTCGCCCAGGCTCGCGGCCTGGGACAGGACAAGGGTTCTGGGGGCAGGGTCACGCATGGGCGCCTCCGAGGGGGCCTTCCGCCGGTTGTCGGCTGGAAGGGTGTCGGTGGTACATCCCCGCGCTTCCGGGGAAGCGGAGGATGCAGCCCAGGCGAGCGGCAGGAAAGGGGTGTTCGCGCTCCCTCGTGGTAAGCTCCACGCTTGTTCGCCAGTCACGCGGCCCCGGTATGGGAAAGCCTTTACCCCCGGCGCGGGCCAGGCGTCAAGACGGCTTTGGCCGCCTGAGCAGTACGCTGTCCACAACCCGGCGGACATCGGAAAGGCATCAACGCCCGCTTGGGTTCATCTGCGCGCACTGGCAGCCGCCCGTCCGCTTCGCGGCCAAAATGGCCTCAAGAATCAGTGAGCGGCCATGCTCCCGCGCGTCCCGCTCTATGTCGGCCCTGGTGTGGCCGAAGCAGTGACAGATCATCTCGCCCATGCGCCCCTCCGGGAAAGAAAGACGCCCGGCCCTTTCCGCGTGTGGATGGAAGGGGCCGGGCGCGCGTTGTCTCGTTGCGGCGCGGTTAGAATACCAAGCCGTTTTGCTGCAGATCCGCCTGGAGCAGGGCGCGGACCTTGCGCGTCACCGGGCCGGGCCGGGCGTCGAAGATGGGCTTGCCGCCATAGCGCACGATGCCGATGGCGTCGAAGCTGGTGCCGATCATCATCACCTCGCGCGCGGCAAAGACCTCTTCCTCGGTCACGCCCTTGAAGATCACGGACATCTCCCCCTTCAGCAAGTCCACGGCGCGCATGAGGGTGGTGCCCGCCAGCGAGTTGGTGAACTCCGGAATCACCAGCCTGCCCGCCTCGTCCACCAGGGCCACGTTCTCCGTGGCGCCCTCGGCCAGAAAGCCGTTGCCGTCGAAGCAGAGGGGGAAGTCCACGCGGTTGTTCACGGCCTCGCGCTTCATCAGCACGTTGGGCAGGTAGTTGGTGGTCTTGACCGTGGCCATCCAGGCCTGCTTGGCCGGAATGCTCGTGCGCATGGCCGTGGCGCCCTTCTCGAACGCGCTCTCCGGCCGCTTGTGCATGCGGTAGGCCACCACGTACATGCTCGGCACCGGGCTCTCGTAGGGGTCCAGGCCGAACCCGCCGGGGCCGCGGCCAAGCAGCACGCGGATCAGCCCGTCGGGCTCGTTGCCCGCCCGCGCCACCTCGATGATGGCCTCCGCAAGCTCGTTCCAGGAGCACGGCGGCTCCAGGTGGATGGCCTGGCAGGAGACCTTCATGCGCCGGATGTGGGCGTCCAGCTGGTACAGCTTGCGGCCCTCGTACTTGACGGACTCGAACACGCCGTCGCCCCGGTGCACCAGATGGTCGTCCCAGGGCATGAGCATGAGCTTCGGGTCGGTGCCGATGACCCCGACGCGGTGATCGTAAAAGGCCAGCACTTCCTCGCTGCCGGGCCGTATGGCCTCAAGCAGAGCCTCCAGGTATTCCTGCGAACCGGCGACGCGCATGTGCTTTCCCCTTTTGACTTTTGGACCTTAGGCCACGCGCAGCAGGTTGCGGCGGATGAGCTCCTCGCCGATCTGCACGGCGTTCAAGGCCGCGCCCTTGCGGATGTTGTCGGCGACGATCCACAGGTTGATGCCGTTGTCGATGGACTCGTCCTCGCGGATGCGGCCCACGAACACGTCGTCCTGCCCGGCGGCGTGGATGGCCATGGGGTAGATCTTCTTCTCCGGGAAGTCCTCCACCATGATGCCGGGGGCGCTGGCCAGGATCTGGCGCACCTCCTCCACCGTGAGCTTCTTCTCGGTCTCGATGTTCACACTTTCGGAGTGGCCGTAGAACACGGGCACGCGCACGGTGGTCGCCGTCACGCGGATGGAGTCGTCGCCCATGATCTTCTTGGTCTCGTTGACCATCTTCATCTCTTCCTTGGTGTACCCGTTGTCCAGGAACACGTCGATCTGCGGCAGGCAGTTGAACGCGATCTGGTAGGGGTAGACCTTGCACTCGGCCTCTTTGCCGTTCATCAGCTTGGCGATCTGGCCCTCCAGCTCGGCGATGGCCTTCTGCCCGGTGCCGGAAACGGCCTGGTAGGTGGACACCACGATGCGCTTGATCTTGGCCACGTCGTGCAAGGGCTTGAGCGCAACGACCATCTGGATGGTGGAGCAGTTGGGGTTGGCGATGATGCCCTTGTGCCAGGCAAGGTCGTTCGGGTTCACCTCCGGCACCACCAGCGGGCATTTGGGGTCCATGCGCCAGGCGCTCGAGTTGTCCACCACCACGCAGCCCGCCTTGGCGGCCAGCGGCGCGAACTTCTCGGAGGTGGAGCCCCCGGCGGAGAACAGCGCCAGGTCGAACCCGGCGAAGGAGTCCTCCTTGAGCTCGCGCACGGTGAGCTGCTGGCCCTTGTACTCCACTTGGCTGCCCGCGCTGCGGGCCGAGGCGAAGGGGACCACCTCGGAGGCCGGGAAATCGCGCTGGGCCAGCACTTCGAGCATCTCACGGCCAACGGCGCCCGTTGCGCCAACCACTGCCACTCTGGGATTCTTCGCGCTCATGTTGCTCTCCGTTTATCGCAAGGTAACGTTGTTGACGATTTCCAGGCAGGCCTCGGCCCGGTTCAAGGTGTACAGGTGCACCCCGGGCACGCCCGCATCCACGAGCCCCTGGACCTGCTCGGTGGCGCGGCGGATGCCCAACTCGCGCACGGCGGTGTCGCCGCCCTGGGCAAAGGCGCGCTCAAGCTCCTGGTAAAAGCCGCCGAACACCGCGCGCCCGTTCAGGCCGGCGATGAACTCCGCGCTCTTCATGCCCATGATCGGCATGACGCCGGGAAGCACCGGCACCTTCACGCCGCGCTCGCGCAGACGCGCCACGTAGTCCAGAAACAGCGCGTTCTCAAAAAACAGCTGGCTGACCACGAACTGCCCGCCCGCGTCCACCTTGTGCTTCAGCCACTTGAGGTCGTCCTCAAGCGTGGCCGACTCCGGGTGCATGGTGGGAATGCCCGCAACCCCGATGCCCATGGCCGGAAACTCCGCGCGGATGAAGCGCACCAGGTCCGAGGCGTGCCGGAACTCCTGGCCCTCAAAGCGGAAGTCCGGGTTGTTTTTGGGCGGGTCGCCGCGCAGGGCCAGCACGTTGTCGATGCCGACCGCGCTGATGGCCTCAAGAAACTCGCGCAGCGCGGCGGACGACGCGCCCACGCAGGTCAGGTGCGCCATGGGCTCCAGGCCCATCTCGCGCTTCAGGTGGGTCACCACGTCCAGGGTGTTGGCCTGGGTGCCGCCGCCCGCCCCATAGGTGACGGACACGAAAAGCGGGTCCACGGCCTTGAGCTTCTCCACCTCGGCGAAGAACTTGGGCCAGGTGTCGCGCTCCTTGGGCGGGAAGAATTCAAGGGAGAAGAAAGGTTTCCGTGTTGGAATAAGTTCCGCGATCTGCAAGCGAATCCGCTCCTTGCTGGTTGCCGCGCCGATGATAGCACTCTCGTAGGGTGGCGCGGAAATTGAGTGCATACTCCTTCTTGCGGCGGTGCGCAATCCATGCGCCAGGCTTCACAAAGTAGAGAAGGAGCAAAGCGGAAGCACAAGAGCGTCGGCGGCGGTCAGCCAAGCTCCTGCGGCCAGGAAAGCGCGGGCACGATGTCCGCGTTGGCGGGCAGGAAGATGGACACGTCGGCCTGGCCCGGGGTGAACCAGGCGAAGCGCTGGCCCTCCTGGGGCTCCACCTCGCCGACGAAGTCCGTGACGTGGAAGAAGTTCAGGAGCACCGGCCCCTGCGGATACACGAAGCGTTTCTCGCGCCAGAACACAAGCCGCGTGGACGTGAAGGACAGCTCCTCCTGAAGCTCGCGGATGAGCGCGGCTTCAAGGCTTTCGCCCGGCTCCACCTTGCCGCCGGGAAACTCCCACCAGCCCGCGTGCGCCTTGCCAGCCGGGCGCTCCACGCCCAGGAAGCGGCCATCCCGCCACACGATGCCCGCCACCACGAGCAGGCCGCCGTCGCGCGTCCCCTCAGCCGTCAAGGCAGACTCCCATCTCGGCCTGCACCGCGGCCATTTTCTCCTCAAGGCCGCCCATGCGCTCCATGAGCTTCTCAGCCCAGTCCGACACCTCGCGGTACTGGTTGTTCACGGCCAGCGCCTCGCCCGCGCTGCCGTAGGTGGCCGGGTCGTTCATCTTGGCCTCCAGCTCGCCCTGCTCCAGCAGCACGCGCTCCAGGTCCTTCTCGCACTTGGCGTATTCCTCGCGCAGGGGCTTCAGGGCGCGGGACAAGGCGTTGCGCTGCTCGGCCAGCTTGCGCTTCTCGTCCTTCGAGAGCCTTTTGGAGCCTTGGTCCTCCTCCACTTCGGGAGAAGCGGCGGGCGCGCATTCCTGCTTCCTGGCCTCGCGCCTGGCGCCCAGCTTGGCCTCGGCCAGCGCGGCCCGGCGCTTGGCGTCATACTCCTCAAAGCCCTCGTGGTGCTGGGTGAGCCCCTCCGGCCCGAGCACCCAGATCTCTTCGGCAACTTCGCCCATGAGGTAGCGGTCGTGAGCCACCATGAACAGCGTGCCCTCGAAATCCTTGAGCGCGGCCACAAGGCCTTCGCGGCTCTCCAGGTCCAGGTGGTTGGTGGGCTCGTCGAGAATCAGCAGGTTGGCCTTGCCCAAGAACAGGCTGGCCATGACGAGCCTGCTTTTCTCGCCGCCGGAGAGCGCGGCCACCGGGCGCTCGAAGTAGTTCTCGCCAAGCAGGAACAGGCCCAGCACGCCCATGAGTTGCTCCTCGGTGCAGCGCGGGTCGCACAGGCGGCGCATCTCGCCGATGACCGTGCCCGTGGGCCGCAGGATCTCGGTCTGGTGCTGGCTGAAGTAGGCGAGCTGGGTGTTGTTGCCCAGCTTGGCGTAGCCGTGGGTGGGGGCGAGCTTCCCGGTGAGCACCTTGAGCAGCGTGGACTTGCCCGCGCCGTTTGGGGCAACCAGCGCGATCTTGCGGCCCCGGAAGATCTGGAAGTTCAGGCGCGGCCACAGGGTCTTGCCGCTGCGCCCGGACTCCGGGGCGTACTGGAACTCCAGGTCCACGGCGTTGATGGCCACCTTGTCGCCGCGCGTGGGCTCGGGCAGGCGGAAGGAGAGCCTGCGGCCCGGCCTGGCGGCCAGGCTGTCGCCCTTCAGCTTGTCCAGCTCGTCCTGAAGCTTCTCCACCTTCTTGAGCTTGCTCTGGGCCTGGGCGGCCTTGCGCGCCTTGACCCGGAAGCGGCGGATGAACGACTCCTCGTGGTCGATGCGCGCGGAGATCTTGGCCGCCTCGCGTTCACGCTGCTCGGCGTTCTCGGCCATCCAGGCCAGAAAGTCGCTGAAGGAGCCCGCGCGCAGCACCGGCTTGGCCGTGCCCAGCACCAGCACTTGCGAGCCGACGCGCTCCAAAAATACGCGGTCGTGGGCCACGAAGATGAGCGTGCCCTTGAAGGCCAGCAGATACTCTTCAAGCCACTGCACGGCCTCCAGGTCCAGGTGGTTGGTGGGCTCGTCCAGCAGCAGGATGTCGGCCCCCTGCAGCAGCACACGGGCCAGCTTGGCGCGCTCGCGCCAGCCGCCGGAGAGGTACTCGATGCGGCGCGAAAGGTCCTGGTCCTCAAAGCCCAGGCCGGAGAGGATGGCCCGGGCCTTGTGCTCCGGGTTGTAGCCGTACTGGCTCTCGAAACGCGCCTGGCGTTCGGAGAGCTTGTGCAGCCGGGCCTCGTCGCGCTCCTCAACCGCGTGCTCCCACTCGCGCCAGAAGTCGCGCCAGGAAGGCAGGGCCGAGAGCACCCAGCCCAGCAGCGGCTCGGAGAGATCCGCGCCGGAAAGCTCCTGGGCCACATAGCCCACGCGCGCGCCCTTGCTCATGACCACGCTGCCGCCTTCGGGCTCGGTGCGGCCCGCCAGGATGCGCAGAAGCGTGCTCTTGCCCGTGCCGTTCGCCCCGGCCACGGCCAGGCGCATTCCGGGCTGGGCCTCGAAGGACAGGCCAGAGAAGAGGGTCTCGCCCCCGTAGGACTTCTCGATGTTCTGGACAGTGATCTTGGACACAAAACCTCCGGAAAAACGTGGCCCGATACTCCGCGCCGGGCTTATGCCCTTGGACGCCCCGAAAGGGCCGCTGTGCTGATATATCGCCTCTGCTCACCTTGGCAAGTGGGGCCTGGGCGGGCTATGCTCAGGCCCATGTCCTGGAACGTGTACCTGCTGTCCTGCGCCGACGGCGCGCTTTACTGCGGCGTCACCACCGACGTTGCGCGCCGTGTGGCCGAGCACAACGCGGGCACGGCCTCGCGCTGCACCCGCGCCCGCCTGCCCGTTGCGCTTGCCGCCAGCGCGCCCTGCGCGGACAAGGGGGCCGCCCTGCGCCTGGAGCTGGCCGTCAAGAAACGCCCGCGCGCGAACAAAGTGGCCTTTCTGCTGGCGCAGCCCGGCGCGAGCCTTGCCGGTGAAAATCCGCCAGCCGAAGCAGAGGCGGAGTCCGCATGAAGCCCTTCGACCCCACGCGTCCCTGCACCCTGTGCCCGCGCGCCTGCGGGGCCGTGCGGGCGGAAGCCCCCGGCTTCTGCGGCGCGGGCGCGTCCATGCGCGTGGCCCTGGCCCAGCTGCATTACGGCGAGGAGCCCTGCCTGAGCGGCCCGGACCCGGCCCTTGGCGGCAGCGGAACGATCTTCTTCTCCGGCTGCGCGCTTAAGTGCGTGTTTTGCCAGAACCACGACATCAGCTTCGGCAACCTTGGGCATGATTTGAGCGTGGACGACCTGACCGCGCTGATGCTGGAGCTCCAGCTCTCGGGCGCGCACAACATCAATCTGGTGACGCCTTCGCACTTCACGCCCCAGGTGCGGCAGGCGCTTGCGCTGGCCAAGGCCAGCGGCCTGACCCTGCCCGTGGTCTGGAACTCCAGCGGCTACGAAACCGTGGAAACGCTGCGCGGCCTGGAGGGACTGGTGGACATCTACCTGCCGGACCTGAAGTACATGGACTCGCATGCTGCGGCGCGCTACTGCGCCGCGCCGGACTATCCCCGCGTGGCCACCCGCGCCATCGCCGAGATGCACCGGCAGGTGGGGCGGCTCGCCCTGAACGACGCGGGCCTGGCCGTGCGCGGGCTGCTCATCCGCCTGCTGGTGCTGCCGGGAAACGCCGGCCGCGCCGATCTGGCGCTCGACTGGATCGCCGGCACGCTCGGCGCGGATACCGCGGTGAGCCTCATGGGCCAGTACTATCCCGCGCACCGGGCGGGCGAATTCCCGGAGATCAACCGCTGCGTGACCCCCGGCGAATACGGGGCCGTGCGCGCGCGCCTGGAGGCGCTGGGCTTCCGGCGCGGCTTCGTGCAGGAGGTCGGCTCCAGCGCCGCCTGGACGCCGGACTTCCGGCAAAGATAAGGCGCGGGCCTCGACGCCGGACGCCAACCCTGCTAGGTTGAAACCATGCCGACATCTGAACAGGACTTCCTGGCCGTCATCGACCGCCACTTCCCCAACCGGGGCGGGCATGTGCTGCTTGGCCGGGGCGACGACTGCGCGATCTTCGACCTTGAGGGGCACGACAGGCCGGGCAAGGCCGGCGGCACGCTCTGCGTCAGCACCGACCTGTTCGTGGAGGACGTGCACTTCCGGCGCGCGTACTTCACGCCCGCGGACATCGGGCACAAGGCGCTGGCCGCCGCGGCAAGCGACCTTGCGGGCATGGCCGCCGAGCCGCTGGGCTTCGCCCTGTCCCTGGTGCTGCCGGGCGACCTGGCCGACGATTTTCTGGACCAGATGCTGGCGGCCATGGCCGAGCTCTCGGGCCGCCTGGGGCTGCCGCTCGTTGGCGGCGACCTGAGCCGGGGGCCTGTCTTGGCGCTGGACATGGTGGTCTTCGGCAGGCCCGACCCCACCGGGCGGCTGCTCAGGCGCGGCCAGGCAAAACCCGGCGACGCCCTGCTGCTCGCTGGCGACATCGGCCTGGCCCGGGCCGGGCTGGCCGAGCTGGAATGCCGGGGCCTGTGCGAGCCGGGCCAGTGGCCCGCCGCCCTGGCCGCGCACCTGCGACCGGAGCCGCGCCTCGCGGAAGGCCTGGCCCTGGCGCGCATCGAGACCCCGGACGGTCCGGCCATCTCCGGGCTCATGGATGTTTCCGACGGCCTGGCGCGCGACCTGCCGCGCTTCCTCGGCCCCTTTGGCGCGGACCTGAGCCTGGGCCCCGACGACCTGCACCCCGAGGTTGCGGCCTACTTCTCGTCCCTTGGCGAGGACCCGGTGGAGGCCGCCATCCTGGGCGGCGAGGACTACGCCCTGCTCGCCTGCGCGGAGCAGAAGCGCCTGCCCATGGTCCTGGCCGTGCTGCCCCAGGTGCGGGTCATCGGCCAGGTCTCCGCCGCGCCCGGCGTGCGGCTCAACAGCGGCGCCGTGCTGCGCCAGGGCTTCGACCACTTCGCCAAGCCGGGAACCGAAGGCTAGCCCTCGGCTCCAGCTCCACCTCTCATCCCCCCAAGGAGCCCCGCATGGACATGCTGCCCGAAAGCGCGCGCCTCACGATCCTGGGCCATGTGCGCTCCAGCCTCACGAACCGTGATGCCGCGCCCAAATCCGGCGACGAGGGCGCGCCCGAAGCCTGGCTGGAGCTGGACGCGGAATTCGCCCCGGCCCTGCTCGGCCTGGAGCCGGGGCAGCGCATCCTGGTCATCACCTGGCTGCACCAGGGCGACCGCGCGACCCTGCAATGCCACCCGCGCGGCGACAAAAACCGGCCCAGGCGCGGGGTCTTCGCCACGCGCTCGCCCGACCGGCCCAACCCGCTGGGCCTGCATGAGGTGACGATTCTTGAGGTCGCGGCTCCGGCGCGTCTGCGCGTGGAACCTCTGGAGGCCATCGACGGGACGCCGGTGGTGGATCTGAAGAGCGTGAAATAAGGCGTGGACAATGCCGCACGCGCCGGGACGAGGCTACAGAGGCGCTGACGGCGACGCCGCGCAGGGCCGAGGCTACGGCAGCACGTGCCCCTTCTGTTCCGCGATGCAGGCGTTCAGCTCCGCGAGGAACATGGCGCGCATGTTGTTGTAGTACTTAAGCCTGCTTTGCAGCCGCATCATGCTGCGCCGGGCGGCGTCCTGGTATTTGCCGTGCCGCTCGTCCGTGCTCGTCTTGAAGGCGGGCTTCTTCTTCTCCTCGTCGATCTCGCGGCCAAGGTGCTTGATCTTGCCCTCATACTCCTTGACCCGCGCCGCGTAATACTTGCGCAGGATCACCAGCGCGTCCGGATTTGCACTCTTTTCCTCGACCATGCGCACACCTTTCCGCCGGGCCTGCCCAAACCGCCGCACCCGCGCCAGCCGAGGGGCAGCCCCATAGCGTCGTTACTTGCAGCCGCAAGGGCTGCGAAATGGAAACATTGCCCGTGGGCCAGGCTTTGTCAATCGCCGAATTGATGCGCGGCGAACCGCCCGCCCGCTCCACACAAAAAACGCCCCCGCCGGTCCCTAAACCGGCGGGGGCGCAAATGCGCCGGAAGTGCGCCGCGCCTTACATGGCGTTGGCGTCGATCTGCTCCACCTGCTCCTGAATGGCCTTGGCCAGCGGCCCTTCCAGGCCCATGATGTCCACGTTGAGGAAGCCGCGCACGATGGTGCTGGTGGCCTCGCTCTCGTCCATGCCGCGCGCCATCAGGTACTCGATCTCGTCCTGGGCGATCTTGCCCACGGCGGCCTCGTGCGAGAGGTCGACCCCCTCCACTGTGGCGTCCAGCTCCGGCACGGCCAGCATCTGCCCGCCGCCCAAAATGAGCCCCTTGCACTCCAAATGCCCCCGGCAGGGCACGGCATGGCCCGCGATGTGCCCGCGCGCGATGTTCACGCCGCCGGTGGTGATGGTGCGGCTGATGATCTCCGAGCGGGTCTCGGGGGCGTTCATGATGACGCGGTTGCCGCAGTCCACGTGGCTGCCCTCGGGCGTCACGATGACCGAGTTGAAACGGGCCACGGCGCCGCGGCCGTTCAGGTGGATGGCCGGATACATTTGCAGGGTGCCCACGGGGTTCAGGAGCACGTAGTTGCTTTGGAACACGCCGCCCTCCTCCACCACGCCGACCGAGCGCGGACGCACGGTGGCGTTCTGCCCCCAGTTGTGGATCATGGTGAAGGTGAGCTTGCCGCCCTTTTTCACGTAGTATTCGGTGATGCCCAGGTGCGCGGCGCTGGTGGTGCTGTGGGCCGTGGAGCAGCCGGTGAGGATGTGCAGTTCGCTGCCTTCCTCCACCACCACGATGTTGTGCACGTTCTGACCGGCCTTCTCGGCCTTGAGGAACAGGCACGACTGCACGGGCTTGGCGATTTTCGCCCCCGGCTTGGTGCGGATGAAGTAGCCGCCGTGGACGTTCTCGGCCACGTTTTTCGTGAACTCGTCCTTGTCGCGCGGGACGAGCTTCCAGGCATACTCCGGCAGGCCGTCGTAACGCTTCATGGCCACCTTGATGTCCAGCAGCTCCAGGCCCGGATCGCGGGACTCGCAGTGCACGGTCGACTGGTCCATGTGCATGAACACCGCGCTGGCCGCGTCGGACTCCACGTCCACCCCGGCGTTGAGGATGCGGTTCTTGTCGTTCGCGTCCAGCGTGCGCAGGTCGGCGATCTCGCCGTGCTCGATGCCCTTGAAGGCGTAGTCGGTGAGCTTGACTTCTTTCATTGGCGTCTCCCTGCCCCTAGAGCGTGGTCAGCCCGGTGGAGGGCTCGTTCAGGCACTTGATGCATTCCTGGTAGCCATAGCTGCGGATGTGCTCCAGGATGTCGCGGGGGCGCGCCTCGCAGCACAGGCGGCCCTGATAGAGCACCTGGCCGCGGTCGGCGTTGATGTAGTCGAGGATGTAGCCCGTGTGGGTGATGATGAGCCCGCTTGTGCGCAGCTTGCACTTGAGGGGCTTGGCACACGTGCCCGGAGGCATGTCCACCTCGCCGTCCAGCAGGCGGCGCACCACCTTGCCGATGAGCTGCATGTTCTCCAGGTCCACGCCGGATTCCGGCTCGTCGAAGAGCACGAAGCTGGGCTTCTGGGCCATGAGCTGCAGGAGCTCCGAGCGCTTGATCTCGCCGCCGGAGAAGCCCGCGTTGATGTCGCGTTCAAGGAAGTCCACGAAGTTGACCTTGGCGGCCATGGCCTCGGGGTCGATCTCGCGCCCGCGGGCGCACATCGTGACCAGGTGGCGCGTCTTGAGGCCGTGGATGGTGGGCGGGCGCTGGAAGCTCATGCCGATGCCCAGGCGGGCGCGCTCATACATGGGCATGTGGGTGATGTCCTGCCCGCGGAAGGTGATGCGGCCCCCGGTGACGGTGTAGCCGGAAAAGCCCATGAGCGTCATGAGCAGGGAGGTCTTGCCGGAGCCGTTCGGCCCGAAGAGGATGAAGGTCTCGCCCTCGCGGATGGTAAGGTTGATGCCGCGCAGCACTTCGCGATCGCCAATGCTGACGTGCAGATCCTCGATATTGAGCATGAAGGCCTCGCTTTTCCCCGCCAGAATTTCGCCCCCCTTCAGGCAGGGGGGCCGGCGGGCTTGAGAGCGGATTCCTACCGAGTTTGTCCGCTGAAGTCCAGCCACGCGCGGGGCTGCGCCGACTGCTTGGCTTTGCTCCCGGCGCGCAAACGTGTAGGATGCGGGCCATGCGAGGCATGACATGACAAAGAAGCTCAACTCCCTGGACGCGTTGAAGGAACTGAAGATCGAAAGCGCCAAGCCCAGCCTGCGGCAGCAGGTCCAGGCGGCCGTGCGCCAAGGAACAAAGGGCAAAACGCCGCCAGCCGTCCCCCAGGCCAGGAAGGCAGCCGCGCAACCAGCTCACGTTGAAGAGGCGGCCGAGGACTCGCTGTTCTTCCGGGCCATGCAGGGCGTGGAGCAGATAGCCGGCGCAGGCAGACAAGTTCAGCCACCGCCCCCGCCCGCGCCGGAGCCCGGGGACGAGGACGGCGATCCGGAGGCCAGGCTCATGCGCCAGGCCATGCAGGGGCCGGTGGAGTTCGAGCTGGAGCTGTGCGAGGAGTATATGCACGGCTACGTGCGCGGGCTGGACTCGAAAATCTTCCAGCAGCTCAAGGCCGGGCGGCTGAGTTCAGAGGGGCACCTGGACCTGCATGGGCAGAACGCGGATCAGGCGCTGGACTCGCTTTTGTTCTTCATGCGCGAGAGCTACCTGGCGGGCAGGCGCATGGTGCTGGTCATTCCGGGCCGGGGCAAGAACTCGCCCCGGGGCTTGAGCATCCTGCGCCAGGAGCTGCAATCCTGGCTCACGCGGGAGCCGCTCAAGCGCATCGTGCTGGCCTTCTGCACGGCGCAGCCCAAGGACGGCGGCGCGGGCGCCCTCTATATTCTGCTGCGCAAGATCAAGAAAAGCCAGGGCAAAGTGGCCTGGGACAAACAGATGAACTGGGAGGATGTGGACCGCTGACGCCCCTTCGGGCCTACGAGTCGCCCGATCGCACGGACATGCGGTTATCGACAGACTTCACGCCACTCACCCCGCGAGTGATTTCGACAGCTCTTTTCGCCTGTTCGAACTCACGCACATAACCACCGAGGATCACAACGCCGTCAAAGGTCTTGACGTCGATGCGGACATTGCTCGTCGAGAACTCCTGGGTCAGCCGCTCATTCACCGTGGCGGTGATTTCGACATCAGGTCCCTGCCTTTTGGGGCGCATGGAGGAAAGCAACACCGCCAACAGGACAACCAGGAGAAACACGGCGAAGGCCGTTTGTGCGCTCATACCCACCTGCCGGAAGATTGTGTTGCGGCGCCTTGCCGCACAGCCCCTTTTGTCTGGCCTTGATTCCGCGCCGCGTCAAGGCCGTTCGGCCCCGCGCCTGAGGCTTCGCCACAGGATTCCGTCTGCCTTCGCCACCGCCATTGCGCTTTTCCAGAAATCTCTGCTATGTCTTCAGCAAAGAGAGGCACCACCATGCGCACCCGAACCGTAGCCACAACGCTCTGCTGCCTGCTGCTTCTGGCCAGCTTCGCCCCCCGGGCCATGGCCCAGGACCTGCCGCAGGAGTGCAAGGACGCCCTTGAGACCCGCAGCCCGCAAGCCCAGGTGGACCTGTTCACCCGCTGCCTGGACACCAATCGGCTCAGCGGCGCCACCAAGGCCACGACGCTCAAGCAGCGCGCCGTTGCGTACATGCACCTCGGCCAGCACCCGCGGGCCATCGAGGACATCAACCAGGCCATCACGCTCAAGTCGGACGATTCGGACAACTATTACTTGCGGGGCTTCGCGTACAGGGCGCTGGGCCAGTATCAGCGGGCCGTTGAGGACAGCACCCGGGCCATCGGGCTGGAGTCGAACTTTGCCGCGGCCTTCGCCAATCGCGCGTTTGCCTACAAGGCGCTGGGCAACATCAACCAGGCCAAGTCGGATGCTCGACGCGCCCGCGACCTGGACCCGCACGTCAAGGTTCCCTCGTTCTAGCCTCCGCCCGTGCTGAGCGAGCCTCCGCTGCTCCTCCGACAGAGCCCACTTGCCAGCGGGCCTCGCCCAGTGTATACACCGCCTTCCCAAACGGCATCACACCCGCCTTCTCAAGCGCGGAGAGGTAGCGAAGTGGCCGTACCGCGCCCGACTCGAAATCGGGTTACGGACTAATAATCCGTACGTGGGTTCGAATCCCACCCTCTCCGCCATTACCCCTTTCAAGCAAGTCCAAAGAAGCCCACAAAGCCCCGAAATTCAAGCAAAATACTGCAATTCTAGTCCAAGGACGTCCGCCTATGTTCGTTGACAACCGGACAACTCACCGGATAACATACCGGACAACAGGGCCGAACCGGACAACTTGCACCGGACAACTCTAAGAGCCCCGCCACCACTCGCTTCCCAGGGGGGCCTATGCCATTGACCGACATTGTTGTCCGGAACGTCAAACCGGACAACTCCAAGACACTCAGACTCAAGGACGACAGGGGCCTCTATCTGGAGGTCTCCCCAGCGGGAGGCAAATGGTGGCGTTTGCGCTACTGGATGGCAGGCAAGGAGAACCGCCTCTCGCTGGGCGTCTACCCAGAAGTCAGCCTCAAGGACGCTCGCGAAAGACGCGACGAAGCAAGGCGTCTCATCGCCAATGGTGTCGATCCGTCGCAGGTCCGGAAAGGACTCCACGCCGAGACACAAGCCGACCAGGAAACTTTCCAGCTTATTGCCGAGGAGTGGTTTACCAAGTTCGAGCACACCTGGGCCAAGAACACGGCTGAGACCATCATCAGCCGCCTGCGCAAAGACATCTTCCCCTACATAGGCACCCGAGCCATTCGCGAAATCACGGCCCCAGAACTACTCGCGGTGATCCGCCGCATCGAGAGCCGCGGAGCTGTGGAAACGGCGCGGCGCGACATGCAGAAATGTGGTCAAGTCTTTCGCTATGCCGTAGCGACAGGCCGTGCGGAGCGAGATGTCGCAGCGGATCTTCGAGGCGCTATTGCTCCACCCAAGAAGCGCCACTTCGCCAGCATCCACGAACCGAAAGAGGTGGGCGAACTCTTGCGTGCCCTCGACGGGTACAGTGGCTCGTTCGTCACACGCAGCGCCCTTAAGCTTGCCCCCCTGACCTTTGTTCGCCCTGGAGAACTCCGACACGCTGAATGGGTCGAAATTGACCTTGAGGCCGGGGAATGGCGCATTCCTGCCGCTCGCATGAAAATGCGCGAAAAGCATATCGTCCCCCTGTCCCGGCAGGCCGTGGAGGTCCTACGCGAACTCCAGCCGCTTACAGGCACGGGCCGCTACGTCTTCCCTGGGGAGCGCTCCTATGCCCGCCCCATGTCCGAGAACACGGTCCTTGGTGCCCTGCGTCGCCTTGGCTACGTGAAAGGCGAGATGACAGGCCACGGCTTCCGGAGCATGGCCAGCACCATCCTGCACGAGCAGGGCTGGGCTTCTGATGTCGTGGAGCGTCAACTCGCGCACGGAGACCGCAACAAGATCAGGGCCAGCTACAACTTCGCCCAGCACCTGCCGGAGCGTCGGCGGATGATGCAGGCCTGGGCGGACTACCTCGACGGGCTTAAGGACGGCGGGAAGATCGTGCCAATCCTTCAGGCCGCACACGGCAAGTAGCTGTAATTAAAAATCATTGACGGCAACAAAGACCGCACTCGCCAGGTGGATGCTCTGACCGAGAGCACATCCACGCACCAGTGCAATCATTGCACTGCCTCAATCCTCCCTACCTCATTGAGAACAGCGGTCGGCTTCGTCAGGTCAGCCATGCTCTCCTCCCTCGTTCAGACAGCCGCATGCAAACTCGTTTTGGATCTGCTAAATATCAAAACCTGTCCTTGACCAATCTCCCGTCTGAACGATCAGCCTTGAGGTGAGTCTGTATGGACACGCGTGGAAGTGCTGGAGAGCAAACCGCAAACCCGACCATCAGGTCTGCGGAGGCTGCCATCGAGGCAACAGATCAAAATCAATTGAGGGGGAAAGATGGAGACGACGACAACATGCAAGCCAAGCCGCCTGCTGCGGCTCAACCAGGTACTGGAGCGCATCCCTGTCTCGAAGACAGCTTGGTACGAGGGGATCAAGGAGGGGCGCTACCCTTCCGCGCTGAGCCTTGCTCCGCGAACTTCTGCCTGGCTTGAGTCGGACATTGATGCCCTGATCGAGCGGCTGGAGCAGAGAGGAGCCGAACATGTTCAGTAAGCATTCCTTGAGGGTGACAACTGGCTCAAAATTGTCTGAAGGATTCGGACAAGGCAAGTCCAGCTCTCCATGACCAAAGCAAGCAAAGCCAAGAGCTACAAGCCCGTTGCAATCGATTGCACCACTTAGTGAGTCCCGGCACTAGACCGGGGCTCACTAGGTGGAAAACTAGAACTGGTAGCGCAGTCCGATCAGGGCATCGATGGATGAAATATCCTTTGAGCTGAGTGCGATGTTTGAGTCTCCCCAGACGACCTTTCCCAAGTCCACGTAGCGACCGCCCACGTTGAGCTTCCACTCGTCACTCAAGTCATAGGCGCAGCCAGCGCCCACGTTCCAGGCGAAGTTGCTCTGCGTCTTTATGAAGCCCTGGGTTGCTCCGGTGGCGAGGTCTGTCCCTGTTGATTCCGTATGGTTTTACGCCATACCCACACAAGCTAAACCCGTTCACTATCCCGAACAGATAGGGGCAATTTCAAAGCAGCTTGATGGGGATCAGGCAATCCAGCCCCAAAAACGAATTTCTGGTCATATACTACCTCTGAAGGGCACTTCAGCGGTAGTATATGACCAGATTGTGCTCACCGAGTTCGAGACAGATGAGCATTGCCCATCGCTTGGCTGTGAATCCCGGCCGGTCATAGATTTTAGACTAGGCGAAGTTACCATCACTTCGACTCGTCACCCCGTCTTCAAGTTCAGCCGCTTCTCACGGTCACATCGCAGCATGGGGCGAGATGAAGGCCATGAGGGCCCGGGCACCGCGCTTGTGGGCGCACCGAAGCCAGACAGCGACATTCGGAAGCAACAAAACACTCCTGATTACAGCTTTCTAGTAAACCTCAACAACGATAAATTCCTCGTGGATTACTGTCCCCACTTGATTTCGGCAAAGATTTCGGCAATAGTTCGGCACAGGAACTGCCAATCCAAAGTGAATCTTTTTTAAATTCATGCTGTTGGTCGAAAATAATTCCGGCAAGGATTTCGGCAATGCCCCTCGCCTCGATGGAACCGCTTTTGCCAACTCAAGATGGCCCGTTACGGGACATCGCCCTTGAGTTCGGGCAAAAGTCGGCTCGGCTAGAAGGCGGCCTCGCGCCAGAGACCAAGGGTGCTTTGGTCACTTTGCTGCGCACGATCAACAGCTACTACTCCAACCTGATCGAGGGGCACCGGACGCACTTGCGGCTGATCGAGGACGCAGTCCATGGCATCATCGGCGAAGCACCGGGCGCGACACGTGACCTGCAGTTGCTCCACCAGGCGCATGTGGCCGTGCAAGGCCTCGTTGAACAGCAGGTCGGCCAAGGCGTGAACGTGGCAAGCCCCGATTTCCTCTGTAGCATCCACCGAGAGCTTTACACCCGGTTGCCGCTCTCCATGCGTGTTCAGGCTACGACCAAGGGCACCCGACAGGTGGAGTTCGCTCCTGGCTCGCTTCGTGATGACGACGTGGAGGTCGGCAGGCACGTGCCTCCCTCGCATGCGGATGTCCCGGCCCTCCTGCGGCGCTTCGAGCAAGCCTATGCGCCTGAGAAGCACCAGGGGGACCAGAAGCTCATCGCCGCCGCCGCCAGTCACCATCGGCTGACCTGGGTGCACCCCTTCTTCGACGGCAACGGACGCGTGGCCCGGCTCTTCACACACGCTTACTTCATGCGCATCGGGCTGGCCGGTTTCGGCCTCTGGACCGTGAGCCGGGGGCTTGCCCGGTCTGTCGATGAATACAAGCTGCACCTGGCCGGGGCGGACAGCCCTCGGCGTGGCGATTTCGATGGGCGCGGTCCCCTGAGCCAGGCTGGTCTTTTCGAGTACTGCCGCTACTTCCTGAAGACCTGCGTCGATCAGGCGGACTTCATGGGGCAGATGCTCGACCTGACGCATCTGCGCAGGCGCATCCTGGACTATGCCGAGCGTCGCTCCAAGCCGTTGCTCCCTGGCCTCAAGCCCCTGCACCCCTGCGCCGGGCGGCTGCTGGTCGAAATCTACCAGGCCGGGCAACTCGGCAAATCTGAGGTCCCAGTTCTACTGGGCCTGTCCGAAAGAACCGCTCGTGAGATCGTGAAGGCGCTACTTCAAGAAGGACTCATAGCCGCCGCCAACCAGAAAGCCCCACTCACCATGGGATTCCCGGCCCACGTGCTCGACGACTACTTCCCCGCCCTCTGCTACAAGGCGGACACGGTCTCCATCGTCTAGCCATCTTCTCTCCCAGACCCCATCAAACAAGCTCCCCTTGCGGGCTCTTGTCCTGCGCCCTTGACGTTTTTCTCTGGGGATCGATTAGTTTTGTGCAGGAAGTTAATGGCACACGGATAAGGATCAAGGCACCCAAAGTAACGTTCGGGAAGCGAGGAGCATATGAAAGAGAATGTGTTGGTAACACAGTTGCGTGCGACTTTGCCGCTGGTCTTTAAGCGCTCCCAGGTTGGGGACCTGACCGGAGGCATGGTCAACACCAAGACGCTGGCCAACCTGGACAGCCAGGGCAAGGGTCCTGAACGTTTTCGGGTCGGCAAGCTGGTCGCCTACGAACGTGAGGCCTTCCTGACCTGGCTTGAGAACCGCATGAGCCTCTAGGCATTCAAATCGACAACATGGCCTGGAGCCGCCGGTCATCGGCTCCAGGTCTTCAGCCTCAAGATGACCCTGAGTGAAAATGGACACAATCAATCCGAAGAGAAACAACACGGAGAGGATCACCAGTTGGACGGTCTCAAGGAGAAGAGGCGCATCCAAACCCCTGGGGCGATGAAAGGGAGGGCTGCCCGCGGACACACCCCGACTCATTTTGAGCCGCCTACCCCGACTCATTTTGAGCTGACCAACCCGACTCATTTTGAGTCGCAAAAGATTAGCTCCCTCAAGATCAGGACTTGAAGAAAAAGACTAAAGAAAAAGACAAAAATACCGCTCGACCGCAAAGCTCGTCGAGCAGCACTTGGCAAGCCCTTCATCTCGCTTGGGAGGGGGAGAAGAAAACGCGTCGGCTCAAGAAAAATACGACGTAGACCCGTCTGTAGTGGGAAAATGGAGCATTACTGAGGGCTATGCTGAAACAAATTTGACACCTCGTTGGCCATTATGCATCACTTTAAATGATGAAACATATACGAGCAGCAAACATAGAGACAATAGCGCTGTGCAATAGTGGAACGTTTGACAAGCTTCGTGGGCACATGTTTAGAAACGACCCGTTTGTAATACAGTCTGCACAATCACGTGACATCGAACGTGCAGACGATAAGACGGGCAAACAAAGCGGTGAAACAATGTATGTTCTCTCCTCGCGAGGTGCCTGATGGGCACCCACCCCACCACACAAGCCGTTGACTCCCTCGCGGACGTTCTCGCCATGCACGGCTGTCGTCTCGCCAATGAGCTGACCATGTTGATATCGAAACGCAAGAGCTTCCGCGCCATGGAGCGCAGGGCGCTTAGGGCGAACGGCGTCTACAAGACATACGACCCGTTGCAGAAATCGCTCATCTTGAGCATCTTCTTCCTGAATGACCGCCTGTGCTCCGGCAAGCTGAAGGGCCCCGAAGACCAGGAGGCGGCGGCCGCGTTCCGGGTGTGCGCCGACAAGATCAACGGGGCCTCCTCAATCGCCCGTCTTGCAGGCGGTGCCGCATGAACCTGACACTGAATGTCAGCATGTCGTTCGATACCGTCAACGCCTTTCCGAATTCGTACGATGAGCGCGAGATCAAGGCCATGCACCGCCTTGGGAAGCTGGCCCACTTTGCCCCGTGGGTGCTGGATGGCCTGTGTCGCTCGGTGCCCGGCAGCAAGGCCATGCTCACGAACGTCGTGCGCATGCTGAACGAGCGCACCTTTTACATGCGCAAGCCCTTTGAGGCAGCGACGATCCGGTCGCTCCTGTTCGGCCAGGCTTCGATGGGACAGTGCAGTTGTGGAGCCGGAGCGCGGGCAACTGTGACGCGCGCCCTCGCGAACCTCGTGAAGCATGGCATCCTCGTAAAGATCGAGTGCCATGGCTGCCCGACCATGTACTCCCTCAATATCCCGAACTTGATCGAGCACATACGCAAGATGATCGCCGCAACCCCTGCCGAGAACGCCAACACGAGAGTGCGTGACATGCAGGACAGGTGGGCCGAGATTGAGTCAGAAATCCCCATGCTGATGAACGCATACGCGAGGACGATGGCACTTGTGCAGAGTACGGTCGAGAGCCTCGTCCACTTGCGGAAAAAGGCGTCCGAGATTCTTGTTCAAGCGGTTGCCGTGGTTGAAGAGAAGGCTGTCGCTGTCGTGAAAGAGGTGGCCGAGGTTGTGGTTGAAAAGGTGGAGCAGGCCAAGGAGGTCGCGATGAATCTTGCGGACGCGATTAAGGCAGTGGCCAATGGCAGTCAGGCAAAGGACGCCAAGCTGCGCAAGAAGAGCGACCAGCCTCTGTTCGACAAGAAGGGCAAGCCCTTGAGCCACAACGGCATAGCTTGTTGGGATCGCGTGGCTGCCGATTTCAAATACGCAGGCTATGAACCGAGACATTTCGGGAAGATTTACGGCCAGATGAAGTGTTGGTTGGCAGAGTTGGCTAAGCGTGGCTTGAGCGAGGCCGAGATCCGGGTGAAGATCTTCGACATCGTGAGGCGCTGGCGGCACATCGACTCGAATGCCAGGATTACTTCGACCAACAAGGACGGCAAGCCCTACCATTTCCGTGTCGATCCCTGGCCGCACTTTGATTCCTTCTACGCGAGCAGGAACCAGTATGCCGGCCTGTTGGTTGCAGCCGATGCGCGCCGTGTGACATATTCAAAGAAGGAAATGGAGAAAGTCGATTTCAACAAGTACAATTTCTAGTTGATCAAGCAACAGGGAGGGCGCGAGATTCATGTCACAGAAGCTGGTGAATTTGCTGAAACGCACCTTGCGGATGCCTTGGGAGGTCAAGGCAAGCCTGCCAAAATGGGATGTTTAGGCTCGTCGCAATGGATGGTAGAACACCTATTGTTCTGACACGCCAGTCGCTGACGAGTATAGCGGGTTCAGATACGTCTAAACCATCAGAAGCCGGGGGATACGTTTTCGCATTCCTTTGATTCTCTACAAAGACATAGGTTCTCGGATACTTATATCGTGAGACCTCGCTTGGACAAACAGGAAGAAGCTCAACATCGGCGAGATTGTTTAAATCGTGTCCTTGTGGCGACGAGGCCAATTTACATGGATTCTGAATTGAGGTATTGGCGTTCAGGGGATTAGCTTGATTGCCTCTCGGTGCTCGGCCTGCCCCTGGTCGTGGCTTAAATGAACGAGAGCGGTCCGGGTGCACAGAAAGAGAGAACAACTATGAGAATGCAAAAAGAAAAGACTGCTTCCCAAAAAGAGAAACAACGCGGTTATCAAAAACGTTACAGAGCTCGTCACCCCGAAAAGTGCAGAGCACACAGCATCGTCGCTAGAGCAATAAATAATGGAGCCCTAGTGAAAGGGCGGTGCGCTGTATGCAAAACAAACGAGGACGTTGAGGCTCACCACTCGGACTATTCACGACCGCTAGATGTCCATTGGCTCTGCTGGTATCATCACAAGCTCGAGCACGGCTTTTTAAAGCCAGAAAAGTTCGCAAAAGACCCGTTCAATCTCGTCTTTGGGCTGTATCGCCAACGCTAGGCTTAGTGCTAGGGTCGACCTGTGTATACCCGATAAAGCAAACTCAGCGCCTAGAAGCAAGCACGGATCCCCATTTCCTAGCCTTCCTTTCGTCTTGGGTAAGAGTCTCCATTATTCATCTTATGCGCTTTCATATCCCCGAATTGTTCTATCGGGGCTCTTGCCCTCATCCCTGACTCGTGCAATCGATTGCAATGCCCTCAAGCACCCACTCTCCTTCTCTCGCCACGCGAAAACGCCCACCCGGTTGCCGCATTTTTCCCTTCTGGCATAACAAGACTAGGGGTTTACACCAAGTCGGTGGTGCCTCTGTCCCAACGAACGCCAACCAGGGGAGAATCATGGACGCGGTACAGATCATAACGGTTTTGAAATTGCTCGGGGTGGAGGACATCACCCAGGATGGGGGGGAGAGGGCGGTGAGGTCATCCTGCCCCCTCGCCAAATGGAAGCATGGAGGGAGCGGGAGCACGCCCAGCTTGACGGTGAAGATCTCTAGGGCGAACGAACTTCCCACCTACACATGCAGCGTCTGCGGAATCAAAGGCGTGTTGCCCGATCTTGTCGATGAACTGCAGAACCTCTCGGGCAAGCAATACCCGAAAGCATCCCTGCTGGTTGCTGAAGCAATGAAGCTTAAGGGAGGGGCCGGATTGACGCGCCGCCGTATCCGTGTGGACGGACCGGCCCCGAAGTTCGTCCGGGCAGAGGGAGCAGCCCAGGAATGTCTGGGGGACGCGGACCTGGAGGCCTTCCCCCTGCTTGCCGACAGCGAGTTGGACGATGCGAAAATCATCATGGACTGGCTGCACGACGTGCATGGCATCAGCCCGGTGGTCGCCTGTCGGCATGGTTTGCGCCTTCACATCGATCCCCACCTCGGGGACACGAGAGTGGCCCTGCCTGTCATCAATCCGGCAACAGGCGGAATTCAAGAGTTGTGGACGTGGCTCCCCGATCACGGAAAAACCCGCCGCATCCTGACGACGAGGCGTTTGATTCAGGGAGCTTCCCCGGTAGCTACAGCGCTGTTCGGACTGGAATGCGTCTCTCCCAATGAGCCTGTCTTTCTGGTGCAAAGTGCGCTCGGGGCCATGCGGCTGGAGTCCCTGCGGCTGAAAAACGTTGTCGCCGTATTGAGCGGTACCGTTCTCGATCTCTCGACTCTTGATCGGGCTTCTGCCGTATTCCTTGCCTTCGATGAGACTCCCGAGGGACTGATCTTGACCAAGCAAGCCGCGAAGACCCTGAATCGGCCCCAGACCTATCTGCTGAGGTGGAGCGATGGGTGTATGGCCAACGGCAAGTATCTTCAGCGACCCGCAGACGTCGAATCGCTCGCCTCATTTCGGGCGGTGTTCGAAAAGCGCATCAAGTTGGCGAAGGCCAGATAAGGCGCTGAACGTCTCGCCTTCGACAACACGCCGAGAGAGGCATGGTGAGAAGCCAGAGAAGCTAGGAAAAAACGGAGTTCGTTAAATAAATCAGCTGACTTACCCGACCTAATAGTACCGGAGAACATGCCGCGAATACCGTTTACGAACATAGCCCAAACAGATGTAACTGACGAGAAGATGCAGCGTTGCCAGCTTGATCTCCCAACGAAAGCTAGCCTGTACGACTGAGAGAATCCTCAAACCACGTGGTCCAAGGTTGTAGGTTGAGCGTAGCCAATCTCCTAGGCCGTGCCGTCGCCTTGCCCCTCGCGCCTCACAAGCCATTTGCGACAGTTGTACTCGCCCCATGACGCTAAAAGGATACAGCCGCCATCACCTCCAGCCTCGCGACTCTGCACCACATCACAATGAAGTCCATTTCGAGCGCTATTGGGTTTCCACTCGGCCTATCCCCCGGTGGCAAACCTCTTCAATGCACGCAGGTCAAGTCACATAATTATCATTTAAACTCAGCATATTGGCCAATCTCACTACTTGGGCGGGGGAGCGTGGAGGATGATTTTCGTTGTAAGAATTGCGTACAGGATCCGTGATTCACGCGCCATAATTCCGAGATATACGAAGAGCACTTCCGAAATTTACGTTGAGCTATTCCTAAATTTACGATAGCTGTGGCTTCATGAACATGACATCTCTGTACCCGAGAAGAATCGAGCCGCGCATCGCTGAAGCTTTGCTAGACACGCCAGTGGTCATGCTTGCCGGACCTCGCCAAGCGGGTAAGACTACCCTGGTGCGCCAGATCGCACAGCAGCAAGGCCTGCGCTACCTGACCCTGGACGATGAACTGACACTGTTGTCAGCACGCGAAGACCCGGTCGGCATGATCCGCAGTCTGGATAGGGCTGTGATCGACGAGATTCAACGTGCCCCCCAACTGCTGCTTGCCATCAAGAAAAGCGTGGATGAGGATCGGCGACCCGGACGCTTTCTGCTGACAGGCTCGGCCAACCTGATGGCCCTGCCAACCGTGGCCGACTCGCTGGCAGGGCGGATGGAGACTTTGTCGCTGCTACCTTTGTCGCAGAGCGAAATTGAATCGCGTTCGGCGAACTGGCTCGACAGCGCTTTCTCGGGTCGAATCCTCAAGGCAGACCATCCCGCGCTAGGGGGTGATCTCATTGAGCGGGTTTTACGCGGCGGATATCCAGAAGCGATTTCAAGATCTTCTGCCAAGCGACGAGTGGCGTGGGCACGGCAGTACATCGATGCTATCATCCAGCGGGATGTCCATGACGTGGCGGGGCTCGTGAAACTCGACCAGCTACCTCGCTTCCTGCGTGCCTTGGCGCAGACGGCTGGCCAGATGTGCAACTACACTCAACTCGGTGGCCAGGTAGGGTTGGATGGCAAAACAGCTTCTCGCTATGTCGGCGTATTCGAACAGATGTATCTACTCAGGCGCGTTGAAGTCTGGGCGCGCAACCGTCTCAACCGCGTGGTCAAGACGCCAAAGCTCCAGTTCATTGATTCCGGGCTGCTGGCAACGCTACTTGATTTGACAGATGGAGAAGCGCAGCAGGTTCGCACACGGTTTGGCAATGTGCTCGAAACATTCGTGTATAGCGAGTTGCTCAAGCACACCACCACGGCAGACGATGACTATCACCTGATGTACTACAGGGACGCCGACAAATTTGAGGTGGATGTCGTAATTGAAAATGCGGCGGGAGATCTTGTTTGTGTCGAAGTGAAAGCAGCAGCCACTGTTAAGGAGAACGATCGTCGAGGCCTAAAGAAGCTGGCTAGCATCGCAGGTGCCCAGTTCAAAATGGGGGTGTTGTTGTACGATGGTACCGAGACGATGCCGCTTGGTGATGGCATTTGGGCTGCCCCATTGTCTTCGCTATGGGGAGCATGAGGCTTGTCTCTTGGAGATCCTGCGCGCCTCAGGGAAGAACCTGTAGCGAACGACTATAAAAGGGGGCATGCTTGGGCTCGAAGCAGGGGTAGATGCAGATCGGCTTGCTGACCCGCGCGCTGCAATCGATTGCACTCTTTCAATCAGCCAATGACTAAGGGTCTCTCAACAATGCACACCGCCAGCCATGCTGACAAGATGGTGTCACAAGATGGGGGCAGACACATGCGCGACGCGGCCGCCATCCCCATCTACACAGTCCAACTCATCACGCACGCGCATTACCGAGTAATGGCGAGCAATCCCTCTGCCCAAGCGGCAAGCATCTTCGCCCCAATATCAGCGAAAGCCCCACCAGCCTGAACCCGATCCTGAAGGTCTGCTCTAGCCAACACAATGCCACTCTCGACTTCGCCAAGGGCGACCTCAGCCTCTCGCGCAGTGAGAGCACAGGCCTTTGTCGCGAAATCTTGCAGTTCCGATCTGCTTGGCCAGCGCTTCGACCCACGGAGCAACAAGGCCATGGAGTCATGTGGCAGGTAGGCCGTCGTAGTGATCAAGTCGAATGTCGGTGCCAGTTGGCCCTGCCGCAAAACGGGCGAATCGTAGAGCACGCAGAAGTTCTTCCTGTGCGCATCGCCGTTTCGGAGGCCGACAGACAAGGCAACCATCTTGAAGAATGCTCGAAGCGCCTGGTTCTGGCCCTCTGACGACACAAAAGCTTTGATGATCTTCGCGAGTTGTTCGTAGCTTCCGGAGTACTTGTCCTTGGTGCCGAGGCCCTGCAGGACGCAGAAGTCTTCAAGCCCCAGATATTGTCCCTGCTCGTCAAGATCGAAGCGATCCAAGACCAGAAAGCGACCATTCTCGGAAACGGACCAGTTCGGAACAGCAAGTCCACATTTCTGGGCGGCCAATAGACAGAAGTGCTCGTTGAGGGCCAATTCTGGATAGCGCTCATCCCAGGTCTTAACGATGTGGGTTGCGGCCTGCAGCGTAACTTTGTGATCAGGTGACAGTTTCAAGCCTTCAGTGGCGCGGACGAGGACTTTGGGCTGAACGCCAGACACTCCCGAAAAACGGGCGAATCTCTCAAGAAGATCGCGGAACAGATCCTCTGCCCCATCATATGTAAGAATCTCCTCCACGCTCACCGCGGCAGGGAGGGCATCGGTCACAGCACCTGGCACACCATAGCTCAGGCGGCCGATGTGGGAACGCCCAGTAACGCGCAACAACTCCAGATCATCAAAGTCGGGCACAGCCTTGGCCAGCATGTTCTCCAAGTGAAGCCGTAGAGCACCTTCAGGAATATTCATCTGGAAGATCGGGTGCAGCCCCCAAGCGTATGTCCAGCTTTCGGAGCGCACTGGCATAGTCAGTGAGACAGATGCCTCCGCAGGCGCATCCGGCAGATACGTGAAGGCGAATCTCTGCATCGCGGTTCGAGTCAGTCGGCCCGACAAGACTTGCCCTGCCCGAACCTCAATCATCTCCGACCTCATTAAGCTTTTGGAGATCATCCAAAGTCGGTGGGCCAGCCTTGGGCACGGCAGCGAGCTCATATCCGAGCACTGCGAGGATCCTCTCCACCTTGAGCATCCCGGCCCCTGCAGCGGCACCACGCTCAAGAGCACTCACGAGCGGACGGGAAACCCCGGCCTTCTCGGCAAGTTCCGTTTGGTTCCAGCCCTTTGCCCGCCGCAACTGGGCGATTGTGCGTCCAATCTCGCTCATGAACAATATTTAATTCAAAGCAAGTTACACGTCAAGATATGAATAAAATATTTATCATAAAGGCAAGAGCACAAATCTCTGCGCAACGGATATCAGGAGCCAATCTCTCAACGTGGACTCAAGTTCGGGGGAGAAGAGCATAAACGCCCCCGCGCCGGAACTTGCAAATTATCCCGCAAAATATCCATTCTGGTCGAATTCCCCCCCGTGGCAGTTGGCCTACAAGGCACAACTATGCCTACATAGTTTCAGGTAAAACAGGCACCCTGTCGCACTGCCAGAAACATCAAACGCCCAACTTCATTCCCATGCTGGCAGTTCCTGGCTCCCACCTTGACCGAAGCGTGAAAAATGCATATATGACTTCTAAAATGACAGGAAGAGTCGTTTTATAGATTATTGGGGGCGACAATGTCGAAGAACTCGCTAGCGCACAGCACTCTGCCGCTTCAGGTACGAGAAGCCCTCCTGCGGCTGGCCCAGAACCTCAAGGTGGCTCGACAAAGGCGAAGGATGACCCAGGCACAACTGGCCCAGAGGGTGATGGTGTCCGTCGGCACGATCACCCGACTAGAACGCACCCCAGAAAACGTCAGCTTGAGCATCCTCGCCCAGGTCCTTTTCGTTTTGCAGTTAGTGCCAGAACTTGCGGCCTTGGCCTCGCCCGAGAAGGACAGCATCGGCATGCAACTGGAACTGGCTCGCGGCAGGGTTCGAGTCTCGAGGAAACAGACCTCTGACCCCGGCTTCTAGAGGAGCGACAAATGCCTGAACGCTGCTATGTGTATATCGACCTGGGCAGTGGATTCATCCCAGCGGGGCTTCTCACCATCCACGAAGAAGGGGAGGGATTCGCAGAGTTCGTCTACGGTCGCGCCTATCTGCAAGGTGAAGCTCCGGCTCCTCTGGACCCATCGCGCCCACTGATTACGGCGCCACACCTCTCCCCTTTAGGTTCTCCGCTGTTCGGCGCCATTCGTGATGCGGCACCCGATTCCTGGGGACGGCACCTGCTGGACACGCTCGCTCAAACACATGGCGCTCGCCTCCGAGCCATTGATTACCTCATGATGGCCAACCAAAATCGTATAGGAGCGTTAGCCTTCGGCCCTGACCTCTCTGGCCCCCAGCGGATGTTTCCTGATTGGATGCAAGAGGAAAGAATCGATGGCGAAGAACTAGACTTGGCCGAAATGCTCCAGGCTGCTGACCAGGTTGAACGGCACGAGGAACTCGACGCACATCACCGGCGCTTTCTGGTTCGCGGTTCATCCCTTGGCGGGGCCACTCCAAAGGCCCCGACGCTTTGGGAAGGCAAACATTGCATAGCCAAATTCGGTCGCGAAAAAGAGGCCTGGAACACCCCAAAGATTGAGATGGCGACAATGCTGCTCGCAAAAACGTGTGGGACACAAACGCCCTGGGTCACGACCGTGACAATTCCAGGCAAACGCGACGTGCTGCTTGTTGAGCGTTTCGACCGTTGGATCGCGCCTGACGGCACACTGCACCGCAAGCACTTTATCTCGGCGGCAACTCTGCTCGGCATGGCCGATGACGCTACCACAGGGGCCACATACCGTGACATTGCAGAGGCCATGCGCATCCACTGCTCTGCCAATCACCTGGGGAGTGATCTGCACGAGCTGTTTTGCAGAATGGTGTTCAATATCGCCTGCCACAACACCGACGACCACCTGCGAAACCATGGGTTTCTCTGGGATGGGAAAGCATGGCGGCTGGCGCCAGCCTACGACATCGTGCCCCAACCGATATTTGAACTCAACCAGCCTGGCAGGCTTTCGCTTGGAGTTGGGCCTCAAGGCCCCCTCGCGACGTATGAAAACGCTCTAGCAGGCTGCCAACATTTCGGGCTTGAGCATTCCCAGGCCGCTGAGACTGTGAAAAAGATACGTGACACCGTGAATGACTGGGAAAGCACCTTCAAAGAGATTGGAGTGCCTCGCCGAGACTTTACTGAATTGCGTCAGGTGTTCAATCTAGCTCAAAGCTACTAGGCAAGTCTGACCGATTGGTGTGTCCGTCTGCGCCTCTTGTGCCCTACGGGCGATGCTGCCTAAGCACCGAGTTGCAATCAATTGCACTCTATGCCCTCCTTCAAATCCACAAGCTCTGCCCTCCGGCTACCCCCAAACCTCTAACCCAGAGTCTCTACTCCTTGCTGGCCCTAGAACAGGGGACTTTACAAGGGGAAACGAGGTCAAGCCGCAACAATATCTGCTCAGCCTGCTCAGTCTGCTCAGTCTGCTCAGTCTGCTCAAAAGTAGCAGAAGGGGAAACGAGGTCAAGCCGCAACGAATGGTTCGCCTGGTGCATGGCGATGGCAAAGTAGCAGAAGGGGAAGCAATCAAACATCGCGAGAACGAAGTAATGTAGCGAGCCACCGAAAATGCAAATACACCAATCAAGCCTGCTGCTATTTGCCGAAATCATCTCCTTCCCAGAACAAAAGAAAGCACACGATTTCATGTCTTTGCTCACAAGAAACGCTTCCAAATGCCCAGCTATTGCCGAAATCCATGCCGAAACCGAGGCCTGTGTAACCTCCGGTCGCCTTGACTCACTATTCCGAACACGCTATTTTAGGCTAAAATGAAATAATAAAATAAACACAGCTGCTATTTTAGGGTCAGAGGGAACTTATGAAACGTGGCATCCAAGGGCATTATGTAGTCATCACCACTGTCGGGGAGACAGCGAAGGCCTTCGTCCCGGCTCCTTTACCGCCTCGACCGCCCGTGGACTGGACACCTAACCTGCGGGCGAAGTTCGACCAGGCATTGGTGGAACTGGGCCGCTTGGACAGCGTGGCCCCCATGCTGCCCAACACCTCAGTTTTTTTGTATATGTACATCCGCAAAGAGGCAGTTCTGTCCTCCATGATCGAAGGCACACAATCCTCGTTGTCTGACCTGCTGCTTTATGAACTGGACCAAGCCCCCGGAGTTCCGCTGGATGATGTCCGGGAGGTATGCAACTACGTGTCCGCCCTAGAGCACGGCTTGAGACGCCTTAAAGATGGTTTCCCACTTTCTCTCCGGTTGCTCCGGGAGATGCACGAACTTCTGCTCGACAAGGGGCGAGGCAGCAACCAAACACCTGGGGAGTTTCGCCGTAGTCAAAATTGGATCGGTGGCACTAGGCCTGGCAATGCAGTCTTCGTTCCTCCCCCAGCGGAGCTGGTACCGGAGTGCCTGGGGCGCCTGGAGTTGTTCCTGCATGATCAGCCAGAGCAAACATCGGCGATGCTCAAAGCGGCCCTAGCCCATGTGCAGTTCGAGACGATCCACCCGTTTCTGGACGGCAACGGTCGCTTGGGGAGACTGCTGATCACCTTGCTGCTCTGCGAGCAGAAAATTTTGCGTGAGCCTTTGCTCTACCTGAGCCTATATTTCAAAACGCACAGGCAACGGTACTACGAGTTGCTAGACCAAGTCAGGATCGATGGCGACTGGGAGGCCTGGCTTGAATTCTTTGCCGAGGCTGTTTGCATAACAGCAACTCAAGCTGTTGCGACCTCACGAAGACTGCACGAACTCACCACCGCAGACAGAGAGAGGTTGTCCACTCTGGGACGCGCTGCAGAATCAGCCATCCAGATTCATTCAGCACTCCTTGCGCACCCTGTGGCAACCGCCAAGCTCCTGGGCGACAAGACCGGCATCAGTCCAGCCACGGTCAACAAGAGTCTCGCAAATCTTGTACAAATTGGGATCGTGAGGGAGATTACCGGCAAAAAGCGCGATAGGGTCTTCAGCTATGGTGGCGTGCTGGACATCATGAACGAGGGTATAGAATTGCCTTCAAGGTAGGGTTCTGACCGGGAATGAGGGAGATTGCCCGATATGGATACTGTCCCGACCATCACATCTCAAGCCCAACCGCCTGGCATTAAAGTATAACACAGATTGTCAATCTATGACATATCCAGAAAGTTCTCCGTGTCTCAGCTTGGCTGAGTTGAATGTCCATGATTCAATTCCGTCACACCAACACCTCGCTCACTGCTTCGCTGCCGATTCAGAGTCTCTATCAGGCCACATAAGTTGTTCTCCTACCTGGCTCAATAACTCTTTGAGAGCCCTTTTTGCCTTCAATGCAATCGATTGCACTCAAGCGAGGTTTGCTTTGAGCAAAGGTTCTTCAGTTTAGTCAAACTGACAACAGAAATCCAATTTACCTGGAAGACAATCTTTGGACCAAGACCTGGTCTAGCGAATAGTCAGACACCCAGGCATTGAGCTCTCGGCCTCCGGGCAAGAACCAATCGAACCAACCAACTTCAAAATATTTCGCATATTTTCGGTAAGTAACCGCTCAACAGAGTTCCATTATTTCCAAAAATCGTATACGCAACAAATTACAAATAGTGAATGACACCTCGGCGAGTATGGCGTGCCTCCCTGATTGGTCCAGGGATTTATCCAAGGCCATTGGGTCCTTCCTCTCATGGCTTGCCTCGCGCCCGTCTGGTGGGCAGGGCATGGGCGAGAGTCAGTGCCGCTAACCGAGACGCGAATTTGATGACTCAATGGCCATTCGATTTGGGACCGAGACACTAATAATGCCCTAGCGGTCAGTTGAGGTAGTGTGGATTACGCATTAGACAAGCACACCAAGCAGTTGGTGAAGGCAGCAAACGCCATACCAGGAAGGCAGTATAAATGCCCGCGGCCAGAATGCGGTAGCCGCGTCTACCTGCCTGCTGTTCGAGTCCAACGGCCACACTTTCGACACTTCCCAAATGAGGGCAGTGCCGCCTGCGAGGATTACCATCCCTCGCAAGGAGAGCACTATGACCCCTTGAGGGCTCCGCTATACCCTGTGAGGCCCACTCAACACCCAGTAAGGACTCGGGGGGTAACGATTGAAGACAACCCCGAGAAGTTGGGGCTACTCCTGGAGCAATTAGACTCCAACTGGGGGCTGTTCCTTAGATTGCCTGAGATACCTGATGTCGAGTTTGGGCATGCGTCGCTAAACGATTTACGCAGTGCCTTCGTCGATGTTTCTGTGTGGCATGAACCCGCTAAACGAGTGAGTGCGCTTGAACTTCGCCCTGGAGTCGGATGCGCACGGGTTTTTGTATCGCCGAGTTCCCAGCCATATCGATGCAATACAACTGGAGACTGGCCGTCTTCAATAACTGTTGATCGCTGGCGCAATGAAATTCCAGGAGTTTCAGCGGGGGGGACGCTTTTTCGGATTCGCAACGGCGAATGGGTGAGATTGCGAGCAAAATCGGGAGTTCACTGGGGCGACAGAATGCTCGTGCTGGCTGCCGCCAACACCCCACCACCGAGAACAACCATTACTGAGGTTGCCGACCATTTCTCCCACGCTGGTAAACAGTGGAAAATCTGGCATGTGCAACTTCCCGAGGAGGGGGCAACCGAAGTCAAGAACTGGTTGTCCAATCTCGGGCATTCTGTGGTCCCGAGCGCATGGAGTATATCTCTCGCCATGCCAGCGAGGCGGTATACAGAAAGCGGCTACCCTGTTTTCTGGCTTGGCGATGATGTAGTGCTTGAGCTTGAAGCGCCAAGCCACAACACCAATTCGATGGCTTTTCTCAACACTGAAACCAGTGAATACTCGATTGGGATACCTGTCGGCAGTAGCCGGCGGAAGTACCTCTCTCTGACATCTTTCCGCCCCGGAATTGCGAAACTCTCAGTCACTGGGGATAGGGACTCCAGTCTCGAGGTCAAATTCGAGACACAACCGAGCTTCGATTCCGCCCTTGAGGCATTGGCGAACACGCCCCGCCTTCGCATCTATCTCGACGAGAATTGTGTCGAGGCTTGGCGAGATACAAAACGAGCTATTTACGTCTCACCGCATGCACTTCCTGCCGTGAAATTAGAAGTAGGAGCGGAAGGAGTACGGATTCACATCAGGGTTTGTGTGCATGGCAAGCGTTTGCTGTACCGTGAACTGTCGGAGCAAGACGCTCAATCAATTATTATTTCGTCCTTGTCGGTTGCGTCGCGGATCGAGATCGATGCAGAAAATCTCGGCCGCATTGAACTGAAGGTCATCTCGGTGATCGGAGATATAAAAACTAAGCGTTCTCAGGAACGCCTCGCTGAGTGGGAACGCCTTCAATGCCTGGCGAGTAGAGAATCCGAATGGGTCGTACCAGCGTTCATTGCGCACCTGGATAACGCGCGCGCACTTCGTGTGCAGTCTGTTGGAGCCGCGGCTCTAGTCCGTGAGCGACTCGCGGCGAGACGACGTCAAAAGCTTAGGAGGCAGATGCAATGAAAGTGCTCGGGATAGTCGGATGGGCCAAACACGACAAGGTTGGCAACCCGATCGCAGGAGTTCAGCCTTTGTACGAGATCCAGAAACAAGAGTGGCGTAAAATTGATGCACTCGAGGAGTTCCCGACTCAGGGACAAGCCTTCTGGCCGGCTGCACACGCTGCAAGCGAGGGCATTCTCGTCTACTTTCGGGCTGAACCCAACGTCGGGCAGAAAGACGAATTCAGAGTCGTTGATCCCAAAATTGCGATCGAGGTTTTGGACCTGCGGAGCGTTGGAGACCCAACAAAGGTTCGATCTGCCCTTGTAGATGGACTTCGTTGGAACGGTCCAGCATTCGAGCGTGCGCTCCTTTGGTGCCAGCCTGACATTCTTGTGGGACCGGTCGACCTAGTTCGAACTCCAACTGAAACCTTGAAGCTTAACAGCCCGAACCTTGCCCGGATACCCACATTCGCAAATTGTAAGCCAAAGCGAATACACGATGGCCGACAGGAGCGACTGCTGCGGATCGACGAGACCCCCGCCACCGGCTATGTCGATTGGGATGATGATGTCGTCGTAATGAAACGGGCGATTGAAGCCTCAGTGCGATTTGCCAAGCAGGTTGGCCAAGATACAGGTATGACTAAGCGACAGATCGAGAATGCTGCTAGAGCTCTTGCAGCGCAGGGTGCTGGTGCTGATGCGCAACTAGACCTCTATCGGCTTGAGCGTGCCTGCGCACTCTGCGCAAACAGTGTCCTAATCGCCAAACTCGCACCTAAGTTGTTCGATTCCCTTCGTGTGCATCCAGACATCGCAGAGATGGTCACTAACCTTGAGACAACTGTCCGCAGAGAAATGGAGTTAACCGCTCGATCTGAACTCGCCGAGAAACTCTCAACAACTCAGCAAGCGCTCCAGAAGGCAGTCGAAGAACATAAGCACATAATAGCAGAGATTGAGACTGAGGAACGCAAACGCGATGACGTTAGGCGCGAATTGGATGCTCTCCAACTCCGAGCCAACGATTCAGCACAGGAGATTGAAACCGCAATAAGCCAGCGAGTCCGCGCCGCACTTGATCGCCCATTAGAGCTTCTAGCGGAAGTGAGTGTACTGCGCCCTCTCCTCGGTTATCCCCGGCTCGAAGCACAGCAGAACGATAGCGCAGTTGTAGTGGGCAGTGTCCGGACGGCGCTTGAATGGTCGGGTCCGCGCGGGGACGAAATCAATGACCGCAAGGCACTTCAGCGCGCACTCATAGCCGCGGCCCGTGCCCGAGGTGTTGCTCCGGCGTCAATGATGCAGTTGCATGCGGCAGTAGCCGCTCGTCTCATGCCGGTGTTAGTTGGTCCCGGCGGGCTCGCAACCTTGGCAGCCTATGCGTACACCGCGTGCGGCAATCGGCTTGCGATCCTCCACGTGTCCCCAGGGTTCATCCAGCCTAGTGATCTGTCGGGAAATACGGTTAGAGGCCAATTTGATCCACACCCCACCGGTTTGTTGTCTGCGGGGGCTGCAGCGAAAAATGTCGACGGCTTGTCGTTACTCCTCTTCGAGGGAGCTAATCGTTCTCCGCTCGAAGCCTCAATTGTTCCACTTCTCCAACTCAATGATGCTGGAGTAGCTCATGAAGTTCCTCCGGCCGGCCTAAGACTTTCGGCAACCATTGTTGCCGGCCCAACCACTGTGCCTGTAACCCCACAGATATGGTATCACGCAGTCGCGATTTCGACAGAACTGGTAACGCCAATCCCTGGATCGCCAAGGTTAGGTGACATGACCATGTCTAGCGACCTCTTGACGCTTGGAGATGTACCAGTAGAGGAGATAGATAGTCTCATCGAAATTTGTCCCGAGTGCGCTGAACTGCGTCCTGTGCTCGAGCGATACGGGTCTGCACTATCTCGAGTCTATAGCGAAAGTGCACGCATACGCAATGCCCTCGTGGAAGGTGTCGTTCTGCCATACATCGTCACGGCGCTTTGTGAAGAGGAACAAGACGTTATGCTGAGAGAACTCGATAACGAAGGAGAAACACTCCTGGCCGACACTGCAAAACGGCTCCGGCGGAGGCTGTGCTAATGGCAATTGAGATGCATAGCCCTCAGAAAGCAGTAGGTTCAGCTCGACGCACGCTACTCCTTGGTGATGCTTGTAGTGTCTCGGAAACTCGCTTCGAACTCTTGCGAGCCACAGTATGGGGACTGACCACTCGTGGGACTCTGGCACACGTCACGAAGATTCTCAACGCTACCATCCCGTCATGGCGCCTGCTTTCAAAACGCTACGAGGCAAACGTTGAAGAACTAAGGGCAGAACTACGAGATAGCCTGACGCTCTTGCAGGACGCTGGAGATCTCATCGAAGTTGGCGGTGGTCAATGGGTTCCTGCAACCACACGCTTGGTCCGACTGAGTGACTACAAAGACCATATGATTGTCGGTGGAGCGCCGACGTACGTTTTGCCAGTCACGGCCACTGCCGTTCATCATCATGGTCCATATCGGCACGTCATTCCAGATAGCAAACTTCAAACTACGCTGCCTGTGGAAGACGTCACGGACTGGGCTCGACTTCCAGATATACCTCTAAGTGAATGGGCTCAAATACTCCTAAGTTCACTTGCCACCTCTCCATACACCCCGACATCAACAGAGAGTTTTGAGTTCTACCAGCCAGCAACCACTTGCGCAGGTACGCCACAGTTTAAGCGCTGGTCGGAAGATATTGGGAAAACCACAGGTCTTTTGCTTGCGCGTAGGACTCGGTTGTATGGTGCCAAGGAGTTCCGACTTGTCGATGTGAGTTCTGGCCACATTGTCAGAGCATGTGAACTCCCCATAAGCGACGTTCGCCGACTCATGTACTTCCTCGATCTCGAAGCCGGAAATTCCGTACACGCACGCACCCGTACCACGGGTGAAGTGGTGGAATTCCTTCTCTCAAGCGAAATACCACGTCCAGAACAACGAATTTTTGCTGCGCTTGGGACGTTGGATATTCCAGTTGAGCGCTTCTACGAGCGCAAGTGGACGTTCAACCGAGGGCAGAAACGCGCCTTGGGTTTGCTGCGCTCGCTTGGGATACAACTTAAGCCCATGCCCCATGAGGTTAGATTATGAGTACCCAGGCAGAACTTGGAGTCAAAGAGATCGCCCAACGGATTCACCTACGCCTTAGACGCTACTTAGAGGCGCAGTACCACATTCGAAATACGGCACTAATCGAGGAGCGTCGGCTCCTACTGGAGGAGCCAGGCGGAATCTCGCAGAGCCCTTTCATCGAGGTCACTCCTTCGTATGCTCTCGCAGGCCAGTTCTCGGACCTTAAGGCTCCCGCACCGGTTACCGAGTTTTTCCAGGAACTGACGACGTGGGTACCTGGTATCGGCGTCTACCCACCATACCGCCACCAGGCTGACGCACTTGAACAGTTCTTCGCCAAGGGGGACGTGAGCGACGACCTGGTCGTGGCCACTGGCACAGGCTCAGGCAAGACGGAGACCTTCCTGTACTCGATCCTCGGGACGCTCGTTCTCGAGGGGGTTGAGCGCCGTGAGTCCTTCGTGCGGACAGGAGTCCGAGCGCTCCTTCTCTACCCGATGAATGCGCTCGTCAGCGATCAGACCGCGCGACTCCGCCGTCTCCTAGGGGACGAGCGTCTCGCTAGCCTAATAGAAAAACGCTGGGGCCGCCGCTTAAAGTTTGGCATGTATACGGGACGGACGCCTTACCCTGGATTACGCAGCAGCAAGAAGGACAAGCACCACCTTGCGGCCCTGTTGGGATACTACGAACAACTTGAGACATCGTCACTGCCTGAGGACATTTCCCTTGTCGCTGAGCTGAAAAAACGGGGGCGCTGGCCAGCCAAGGACGTGGTCAACTTTTTCGCACGCGACGTCGAAGAAGGTGTGCTTACCAAGAGCGGGAAAAATGCTGGCAAAGAGCGCAAGATGCACCACTGGGACCGCCGCTTTCTTACTCAACCCGGTGATCGCGAACTTCTGACTCGCCATGAGATGCAGGAAATAGCCCCCGACCTACTGATCACGAACTACTCAATGCTCGAATACATGCTGCTGCGGCCAATCGAACGGCCGATTTTTCAACAAACTCGAGAGTGGCTTGCCTCCAACCCGAGAAACCAGTTTATACTTATCCTCGACGAGGCTCACATGTACCGTGGTGTAGGCGGTGCGGAGGTCGGGCTCCTGATCCGGCGTCTTCTCTCCCGCCTCGGAATCGAGCGGGATCGCCTCCGCTGCATCCTCACAAGTGCGAGCTTAGGTTCTGGTCCCGCAGCCGAGAGCGCGGCGCGTGACTTTGCGCGGGGCCTCACCGGTGAGGCAAAAAAGAAGGGCATCACTATCGTACGAGGTACGCCAGAGCAAAGGTCTGGCGCCCGCCCCGGCACGCGAGGCGAAGCTAAGGCGCTCGCGACTGTGAGCCCCACTATTCTCGCCGCTGCAGCATTCGCCCCCACAGAGGCTAACAAAACTCTTTGCGATGTATCTCACAGACTTGGATGGAAGGCACCACCAGAGGCCAGTGGCGCTGATGACATCACGGTTCGTCAACATGTGTGCAGGTGCTTAACGGGGTTCGGCCCCCTCGAACTGCTGATTGAAAAAGCATCTGGCAACGCAACGGAATTCACCTTGCTCTCACAAATGTTGTTCCCGGAGAGTGACCCCGCTGAGGCCGAGCATGCGACGGATGGCCTGCTCGCCCTTGGGACCTTCGCTCGGCGAACCGAGCCCGGTAGAGAGGAACAACCACTGCTTCCGACTCGCATTCATATGCTCTTTCGGGGGTTACCCCCGCTGTATGTATGCATCAATTCATCCTGCAGCGAGAGACGCCACTCCGCCTCAGAGCCACTGGTCGGCCGCCTCTATACTGAGCCGCGCACCCAATGTGGCTGCGGTGCTAGGGTATATGAACTCTTGACCCACCGCGACTGCGGTGCCGCCTACCTTCGTGCATTTGCGACAACCTCAAATCCGGACTTTCTCTGGCACGAGCGCGGGGGGACCCTTACTGAGTTTGGCGCCCCCCTACACGAACTGCATCTCCTTCTAGAAGAACCGCATCCCGAACAAAGAGCTGCCGCCGTGCCAATAGTTGTTGACGTCCAGACCGGACGAGTACTCAAAACCTCGGGTAGTGACACCAAAGGCACGCGACTCTGTTACCGCGCAGCAACGCCCGCGGAGAAATGCGCTAACACGTCAACGTTCGCAATCTGTCCGGTCTGTACACGGCGTACGCAGACCGGAGGCGCGTTAAAAATCATGGACCTCGCCACTAAGGGCGAGCAGCCATTTGCCAACCTTATTAGGGAGCAGTTCGTCTCGCAATTCGCTACCAAGGCGATAAGCGAGCAGCACCCGAACGAGGGTCGAAAAGCGCTGCTCTTCAGTGACGGTCGACAGAAGGCCGCGCGTTCGGCTCGAGATCTTCCCCGAGAGGTCGAGCAGGATTCTTTCAGAGAAGCCCTGGCCCTTGCTTGCCAGGATCTTTCAACACTTCCGTCTCCAAAGCCACCGCTCTTAGATGAGACGCTATACGCTGCATTCGTGTCAGTTTGCGCTCGCCATCACCTCCACTTCTTCGACGGCCACAGCCAAATAACACTACTCGATGAGTGCACGAGGTTCCGTAAAGACTATGATTCTGATCTAGACTTAGCGTTTGCGGACAACTGGCGCCCATTACCGCCGAGCCGCTACCGGACTGCGCTTCTGAGGCAGATCGGGAACCCATACTATTCTTTAGTCGCGGCTTGCGCTGCTAAAGTTGAGGCAACGCCCCAAAAGCTCAGGCTTTTAGCTAGACGACTTGGAGACCTCTGCCCGCCTACAGATCTAGAAGACATCACCAATGCATGGCTACGAGAGATGCTCAGTCGCTACGCATTCGATCCCGCGCTCAGTAAAGATACGCGGCTGGACGAGTTCGGCTTTTTCCAGCCGATCCGGGCAGGAGATGCGATGAAGCAGTTCTTTGAGCGTGTGCGGACGCGATCGAGCCTTGCCGTAAGCGACATCGAACGGCTGCGCTCGGAACTTTTTGATGTCTTCACCCGCGAAGCGACTTCTGGGGATGACTCGGGGCGCCTAATCGTAAACGACTCACTCGTACTTCAACTCGCGCTGGATGATGTCTGGCTTCAGTGCGCTGTATGCGGGAATACCCAACCCAAGGCGTTCCTTGGTGCTTGTGCAAACTGTGGGGACAAACGACTGGAAGAACGCCCTCCAGAGCACCCTTACATGGTTGCACGCAAGGGGTTCTTCCGTGAACCATTACGAGCTGTTCTTCGTGGTGAACGTCCCGTGCATATCACAGCAGAGGAACACACTGCACAACTTTCACAGAAAGACGCGGGTGTCGTGTATGCAACTACTGAGGAGTTTGAACTCCGCTTCCAAGACGTACCTCTCGGACCTGACAAGCCTTCTGTAGACATCCTAAGCTGTACGACGACGATGGAAGTTGGTATCGACATTGGGTCCCTCACTGCAGTTGGGCTAAGAACTGTACCTCCTCAACGCGAAAACTACCAGCAGCGCGCAGGCAGGGCAGGTCGACGCGGCACGTCTGTCTCATCGGTGCTCATGTTCGCGCAGGGCGGAGCACATGACGCTCACTACTTCGCAAACCCAGAAGCCATTATCAGTGGCCCTCCCAGGGAACCACGACTTAAGTCCGACAACCAACGATTAGCACGTCGCCACGTTAACTCACACCTGCTACAGACATTCTTTCACTCTCGCCTCGACGCGTTGAGCAGCGAAGAACAGAAAAATATCACTGAACAACGTCCAGACATCGTGAGTGCTTTCGGTGATGCAGAAGCGTTCTTTTCTGGCAATAGCGAGTTCTCCTTCGACGAGTTCAAATATTGGATGACTAATTCCGTGCTTGAAAATAAGAGTAAGGTGGTCGAGGAAGCAGCAACCTGGCTCCCCTCTGTGATCGTACCGGGGGGAACCATTGAGGAGAAGCGCAAACTCGTTCTGGAAATCGCAGACTCGCTTCTCCTATCACTCACCCGAATTCGGGACGAACGAGCCAAAACCTCGCCGAATGATTCAGACGGAGCCGAAGAACGTGATGGTGCATCCGGCGGACTTCTGGATCTCTGCTTCGAGCAAGGGCTTCTACCTTCCTATGCGTTCCCAACTGACCTGTGCAGTTTCGTCATCCAAAAGTGGGACAAAAATAACTCCACCTGGCGAGTCAATGTAGCGGAGCGACCGCAGTTGGCGAAGGCTCAGGCGCTTAGCGAATATGCACCTGGGCGATTACTCGTCGTTAACAAACAAACCTACCGAGTGGGGGGCATCTTTGTAGACGGTGCCCCCTCTGCGAGCCCCGCTGCGTTACTATTCTCGAAGCCCCTCAATCGTTATGTCGGCTGCAAACGGTGCTCGTATATCTCAATCGAAGCGGGAACAGCCCCAGTTCAGACAACGGAGGGGTCGCCCTGTCCAGTCTGTCGAACGCCACTTTTTGTACATGAGTACCTCGACCCACCGGCCTTCACGCCTGAGGAAGGTCGCGCGCTTCGCGAGGGAGATCGCGAACAGGACATCACCTTCGCCTCAACTGCGCAATTGCCAGAAATTGCAGGGCGAGACGACTTCGACTGGAACGACGGCCCAGGTCTCAATCTCCGTCATGCCTATGGTGAGGACGTGTTGCTCGTCGTCGCAAATAAGGGGAAAGATGCCGCAGGGTTTAGCCTCTGCGAGAGTTGTGGCGGCGCATGGATCGACGGGGAGGAACCCGAAGGATCCCATCTTCGCCCATTCCTCGTACCCAAGCACGTGCTTGAGCGTGACGGCGCAACGCATAAATGTTCCGGAGAAGTCCGCAGGGGAATATTTCTCGTCCATGACTTTCGAACTGATTTGCTCTTGCTAAGAGGTTCCTTCCGACACCCCATGGACTTCAGTCCAGATCAGCCATGGCTATATGACGCGCTCGCCACTCTGGCAGAAGCGCTTGCTCTTGGGGCGAGCCGACACCTAGACATCGATCCTGGTGAACTGTCTGCAGGCTTCCGCCTACTCCCAGGGCTAAGTAAGGGCGACGATGGCGTTGCAGAGTTATACCTGTTTGACACCGCCTCCGGTGGCGCCGGCTATGCAGCTGAAGCAGGCGTGAACCTGGAACAAGTTCTCGACGTTACAGAGCGCCTGCTCCTCGACTGCCCAGGCAATTGTGAAAGGTCATGCACGAAGTGCCTGCGCCACTATGGCAACCGCTTCTTGCACTCGCGCCTTGATCGTCGGCTCGCACGAGAGTTGCTGAAGTTCTTCAGAACTGGCGTCACCCCACCGATCGCGTCAACCATAGAGCAGTCGCGCACACTCAGTCCACTGGCTCGCTTCCTTGAACTTGAGGGGTGGACGGCGGAGACGAACCAGAGCGGTGCGCTTCAGTGCACCCATGTTAGCGGGCGGAAAGTGACCATTTGCGTTCACCCGGCTTTCCTTGACCCTGCAGTCGCGGAAGAAATTCATCCAGCAGCGATCATTAAAGGTGAATTTCGAGTATTTCTCCCTGACTATCTCGTGGAACACGACCTTCCCTCAGCGTACCAACTCGCGATCGGATTGAAAGCTATGCCTCGCCGACGCTCCGCCGCCAGCACAACGTCACCGGTACCTCCGAATGGCCACGTTGTTGAACTCGGGGTGAAGAACCTACGGAAAGCGGGAGCCGCAGCCAGTATCAGCAAGGTCCGCTTGCATACAGTCAGTGAACTCGACTCTAGCAACTTCGCCGTCCGAGTACCTGGAGACGGCCTTCGCAGTGCAGGATTCAATGCCGGAAGGTGGCTGATTGTTCGTCCATTCACGACCAAAGATCTTGGCAATGATGCGTGGGTAATCGTCCTTCGTGCACGCGGCAAATTTGTCCCAACAGCATCTGATTGGACGATCGCTCACATCAAGGAACTTGCTGGTGAGGAAGTACAGCCTCGGCTCCAACTTTCTTATGGAAGTGCAACTGGTCGGGAGTTCCGCCCTGAGCGAGTCGAGAGTGGGCATGTGACCCTAGCCGCGACGGTCGTGTGCCACGCTGAAGAGGCGTCCTGATGGCTCGATTCATTCCAGATGTCGAAGTGGAAGACATCGCATATGACTCAGAACGAGTTGTATATGAAGCTTTGCGTTCGCTTCCGGAAGGCTACGTCGTACTTCACTCATATCCCTGGCTGCGTCCAACTCGAGATTTTGTAGGAGAACCGCTGCGAGAGGGCGAAGCGGATTTTGTAATCCTCCACCCAGAGCGCGGCCTGTTGATCTTAGAAGTAAAGGGAGGAAACCCGCAGCTTAGCGGCCGCATATGGAAGCGGTCAGGCAAGGAAATGCGAGACCCGTTCGATCAGGCTCGCAGGAGCAGATATGCCCTGCTTGAGTCCGTCGAGGAACGTACGAGGCGTCGAGTGCATCGTGGGCTATTCACTCATGGTGACATGGTAGTCTTCCCACATGCCCGCTTCGTTGGTGCTCTGCCGGTCAACAGTGATCCGCGAATCCTAGTCGATGCACCCGGGATTGAGACGCTACCCGCTCATGTCGATGTTGCCTTCGCGGCCTGGTCCCGTGGCAGCGCGACTAATCTCTCGCCAAGTCAATTTTCGGAGTTATTGGATTCCCTCATGCCGAAGCTGCGCCTCATGCGCTGCGCTGGCGCCGAGGTAAGCGCTGAGCATCAACGTATCGTTCAGATCACCCTCGATCAGAGGGCAACGCTGCTAGGACTGCTCGAAAACGATCGCGTCCTTATCGAGGGAACGGCCGGATCAGGAAAGACCATGCTCGCACTCGAGTTTGCGCTGACCTTAGCAAATCGAGGCGAACGCGTTTTACTGCTCTGCTATAATCGAAATCTCTCGGCGTGGCTTCAAGAGCAAGCGATGCACGACGCTCGTGCTCGACATCCTGGCGCAGGCCTTGAGATTTGCACCTTCCACTCATGTGCAAGAACCCTTGCACGGAGAGCCCACGTTGACTTCGACGTGCCGACCACCGGTGCGCAAGTGTTCTGGGATAGCGAAGTCCCACTCATTATGGAGCAGGCACTCGAAGTCCTCCGTTCAAAGGGAAAACCTGAAATCTTCGATACGGTGATCGTGGATGAGGCGCAGGACTTTGCACCAGACTGGTGGGTTACTATCGAAAGCCTCTCGCGCTCTGGCCCAACTGGGCGACTCTACGCCTTCCTTGACCTCAACCAGAGCCTGCGTGGTGCCGCTTGTCTCCCTGCTGTGTCACTACCTGCGCGTTTTAGACTGGCAACGAACTGCCGAAACACGAAAGCTATAGCTCGAAGCGCCTCAACACTTGCAGGTGTCGAGGTTCGGCTTCTTCCGGGCTCTCCGGCCGGAGAAGCTCCTGCAGTCCGACGGGCCGCGTCGTTAGCTGCCGAGGCTGGAATCGTGCTTGCTGAAGTACGACAACTTCTCAAGCAAGGCATCAAGCCACAACAGATCGCGCTGATTGGGCCAGCTGCAAAGGCACACGGCTCACTCGCTCGTCACCATGCAATCGAGGAAGTGGCTCTCATTGATGACGCAAGCGAATGGAGACGCGGAAATGGGATTCTTGTAACCACCGCTAGGTCATTCAAGGGACTCGAAGCTGATGTCGTGATCACGTATGGGCTGGGTGGCTTTGGAGACCTCTTTACGCAGACGGATCTTTACGTCGCATGGACTCGGGCACGCCATCGGCTGATTTTGGTTTGCCAGCCGGGAAAAGTCCGGTCTGCTGTTGAAATTGCACTAGGAGAAGCCGAGCGAGCAGCAGCAGCTGAAAACAATATCATTCCATAGAGAACGACTCGATCCTAGCGAAAGAGCTCTCAACACGACAACAATGCTCTAGAATTCAAGAGCATTTCCCAAAGGCGCTCACCGCCTGCAGCCTGTGCCGTGCTTTGCAACTCCCCAAAGGCGATTGGAAACAACTCGGTTCGTGGTGCTGCCCTTCAACTGACTGCATCGTCAAAAACAGAACCTTGTTCCTCATCGACTGCTGGTAGCACTACACGTGCACCGTGCCGAATAGGCCTCACTAGTGTATGCTCTTCGACCTTGGAAAGCACCTCGTCTTGCATGACACGTTTGGAAAGCCACCGACTGATCCACCATTTACAAATTGCCAATGTCCTTAGATGAGGCTTATCTAGATCGAATATGTACTCAGGATTACTATCCATTCCAAGAAGAAATTCTCTGAGATTACGAATAACTGGGACACCGTAGACAATTCTACTTCTTCCATGTTGAAGAAGAGCATCAGATGGGAAGTTTATGAAATCAAGCCCATTACGTATTTTCCGTAGTTTAGGGCTGACGCCTTCGCCAAATATACTATTCACACGCTTTCCATTGCTTGACTGCTGCACTAATGAAACAAGCGCAGCTACAGTGTCGGCGCTAAAGTGTGATGTCCCATACGACTCTGACTTCCCAAGTTCGAGGAATTGCAAGAACTCGCCGGGATGACCACCTAGTTCTTCAGCCGGTATCTTTATGCGATTGTATTGGCTCGATCCAACTCCATAGAGTGATGTTGTTCCGAGAAAGACAAGTTCAGAAGACCGCACGATGGGACGTCCAGCCATCGATGAGGCAATTTCGCTCTCCTGCTCGGCGTACTTCCGTCGATACGCCATTACAACCTCAGGGCTTGCGGATAACATCGAGACAAGCTTTCCGCCAAGAATCGGTCCATACGGTGCGATGGCGCCACAGACAGTAATGTCTGCCATAGCAATCCCGACCCTTTCGCTCTTCGCTTTTCGGAGCACGGCCTTTAAGGTTCGACGCCCCTCACTGTGGCCTACAAGCGCTCTCACCTCTTCAGCGGTCGGGGTGTCACTAATAAACCTGCGCAGCACACCTCGCGAACGCAGCATACTGGCGAGGGTCAACGCACGCTTGCTCTTGTAAAGGTGCGAGCAAGCACGATCGCGCCAGTGAGCCCCAGAGGTCCCGCCATCACTTCGTTTAGGACTTCGCTTGAACTCCTGGGGACCAGTAAGGCGGTGGTGGAGTTCTCTTTGCGCATCACCGTATTTGGTAAGCCTCGCGACCAAGTCAT